>JAYPQA010000031.1:0-75433 GCA_038131695.1 Alphaproteobacteria bacterium
TGAGGATTTTGCCGCGCAAGGGCAGCACCGCCTGGGTGGCCCGGTTACGGGCAGATTTGGCCGATCCACCTGCTGAATCCCCCTCCACCAGAAACAGCTCGGTCTGGTCCAGATCGGTGCTGGTGCAATCCGCCAGCTTGCCGGGCAGGCGCAGCTTGCGGGTGGCGCTCTTGCGCTGGACTTCCTTTTCCTTGCGGCGGCGCTTGCGCTCGCTCATCCGCTCAATCGCAGCCTCCAGCAGCCAGTTGGCCCGCTCCGGTTCCGAAGACAGCCAGAGGTCAAACCGGTCGCGCACCGCCGCTTCGGTCTGGCGCGTCGCCTCTGCTGAGACCAGCCGGTCCTTGGTCTGGCCCTGAAATTGCGGATCGCGCAGGAAAACCGACAGGATACCGGCACTGCCGGCCAGAATATCCTCAGCTGTCAGCTCAGCGGCCCGCTTGTTACCGGCCAGCTCTCCCCAGGCGCGCATCCCGCGCGTGATCGCCTGGCGAAAGCCGTTCTCATGCGTGCCGCCGGACGGGGTCGGAACGATATTGCAATAGGAGCGGAAAAACCCGTCCTCGCCCGGCCCCAGCCAGGTCAGCGCCCATTCAAACTTCTGCCCCTCCAGCTCGGCCCGGTCGGCAAACGGCTGGCTGGTCATCAGCGCCATCCCCTCTGTTGCAGAGCTGAGGAAATCGCGCAGCCCGTCCGGATAGCACAGGGTTTCCTCAGCCGGCACGCTGTCCTGTCCGGCCAGCAAATCGGGCGCACACCGCCAGCGAATCTCAACCCCGGCAAACAGATAGGCCTTGGAGCGGATCATGGCAAACAGGGTGGCTGGCTTGAAGCGGCAGCCCTCGCCAAAAATCTGGTCATCTGGGGTAAAGCTGACCGAGGTGCCGCGCCGGTTTGGCGCCGGGCCCAGCTCAGCCAGCGGGGCGGCCGGTGTGCCGCGCTGGAATTGCTGGCCATAAAGGGTGCGGCCCCGCGCCACCTCTACCCGCATATCAGAAGACAGCGCATTCACCACCGAGGCCCCGACCCCATGCAGCCCGCCGGATGTCTGATAGGCCTTGCCGGAGAATTTGCCGCCTGCGTGCAGCGTTGTCAAAATCACTTCCAGCGCCGATTTTTTCGGAAATTTGGGATGCGGATCAGTCGGAATGCCGCGGCCATTATCGCGGATGGTCAGCCGGTTGGCCGCCTCCAGATGCACCTCAATGCGGCTGGCATGGCCGGCCACCACCTCATCCATCGCATTATCCAGAATTTCCGCCGCCAGATGATGCAAGGCCCGCTCATCCGTGCCGCCAATATACATCCCCGGGCGATGGCGCACCGGCTCCAGCCCCTCCAGAACCTCTATCTGGCTGGCATCATAGTCGGTTGCGGGCGCACTATTTCCAAACAGGTCAGACATGGGTGAACATTCTTCTCGCAGCTTTGCAGTATACCAGCCCTGGGTGAAACAGACTGTCCCGGTGAGTTGGGCCATCCCGGTGAAACAGACCATCCCGGTGAAACAGGCCGTCCCGGTGAAACAGACCATCCCGGTGAGACGGGCGGGGTGAAAGGGGGCCGCGCCTCCGGGACGCATACGCCCCCTGTTTGCCATATTTTGCGGCGCAAGAAAAGGGCAGATACGATATGTGGGCTATTCAAACAAATCTGCATGACTGCCTGTGGCAATCAAAACCAGCCTTGTCTCGTCCATTTGATAGATAAGCAGCCAATCCGGTTCCAGATGACATTCCCAGCAAGGATGCCAACGGCCTTTCAGCCTGTGCGGGCGTGCCTTCGGGGGAGGGGAGCGTGCCGGGCGATTGAGGTTATTATGGCCTCAATTTTCTTGAGGTCTTTGCCGCGCTTTTTGGCCTGTTTCAGCTGTCTTTTAAACAGATTGGTTGAGCTGATAGTGAGGTGCGGCCTGCTCAATTTTTTCCCAGGACCTCCTTGAACAGGCTTTGGGTGTCCGGGTAATGACTCAGCTTTTCCAGATTTTGTGCATCCTCCATGGCTGCCTGAAGGTCTGCATTGGGGGTTCTGGGCAGTTTCAGATCAAAGGGCATACCGCGATGATGGATAATCTGATGATAGAATATTGACAGAGCCTGCGACGGCTTGATGCCCAGTTCATGGAGGATGGCATCTCCCTGTTCCTTAACCCTGCTGTCAATGCGGGCGGAGAATATGGCATCTTTGGACATGGTTTCACCTGCTAATATAAAACTCATTTTGTGTAATTTTATGTTTCAAATGTAATAATTTGTCTATACAAAATTTATGAATGGCCGCATTGCTTATGGACAGCCCCCTAAAAAACCCCATAAAAAACCCCGGCTGTTTTCCAGCCGGGGCGGTATTTTGTTTGCCTGATTTGACCCAGCCATTGGCCCGGATATGCAGTCCGGGCCGGCCGGCAAAGTATCAGGAAGAATAATACATCTGGAATTCCACCGGCGCGGGTGTGTGCTCCAGATTAATCACCTCTTCCATCTTCAGCTCAATATAGGCATCGATTTGATCATCGGTGAAGACATTGCCCTCGGTCAGGAAGGCGCGGTCAGCATTCAGGCTGTCCAGTGCCTCACGCAGCGAGCCGCAGACAGTCGGGATTTGCGCCAGCTCTTCGGCCGGCAAATCATACAAATCCTTGTCCATTGCATCGCCCGGGTGCAGCTTGTTCTTGATCCCGTCAAGGCCTGCCATCAGCATGGCGGAGAAGGCCAGATACGGGTTCGCGGTCGCATCCGGGAACCGCACCTCAACACGCTTGCCCTTGGGGCTGGTCACATGCGGAATCCGGCAAGAGGCTGAGCGGTTACGCGCTGAATAGGCCAGCAGAACCGGAGCCTCATAGCCCGGGATCAGGCGCTTGTAGCTGTTGGTGGACGGGTTGGTAAAGGCGTTCAGCGCCTTGGCGTGCTTGATAATCCCGCCAATATAGAACAGCGCATTTTCCGACAAATCTGCATAACCATTGCCGGCAAAAAGCGGCTTGTCATCACGCCAGAGCGACTGGTGCACATGCATTCCAGAGCCATTATCGCCGGCAATCGGCTTCGGCATGAAGGTCGCTGACAACCCATAGGCATGGGCCACCTGCTGAACGGTATATTTATAAAGCTGCAGATTGTCAGCTGTCTCAATCAGCGTGCCGAACATCATGCCCAGCTCATGCTGGGACGGGGCCACCTCATGGTGATGCTTTTCAACCGGCACACCCATATCAGCCATGACCGAGGTCATCTCAGAGCGGATATCCTGGCCGGAATCAACCGGCGGCACCGGAAAATAGCCGCCCTTGACACCCGGGCGATGGCCCAGATTACCTTCTTCATAGGCGCGGTTGGAGTTATAGGGGCCTTCCACGGAATCCAGCTCATAAGAGCCGCGATTCATCGCCACATCAATTTTGACATCCTCAAACAAGAAGAATTCTGCTTCCGGGCCAAAAAAGGCGGTATCGGCAAAGCCCGCCCCGGCCATGTGGGCCAGTGCAGCCTTGGCAGTGGAGCGGGGATCCCGGCTATAGGGCTCTCCGGTGGAGGGCTCCAGCACATCGCAGAACAGCGCCAGGGTCGGCTGGGCAAAGAACGGGTCAATATAGGCCCGATACAGGTCCGGCATCAGGCACATATCGGATTCATTGATCGCCTTCCAGCCCGCAATGGAGGAGCCGTCAAACATGAAACCCTCGCTCAGGGCGTCTTCGTCAATCGTGTTAATATGCTGGGTCAAATGCTGCATCTTGCCGCGCGGGTCGGTAAAGCGCAGGTCAACATAAGCAACATCATGCTCCTTAATCATATCCAGAATTTTCTTTACATCTGACATGGGTGCTTATCCTTTCTTGTCAGTTTGGGTTCAGCTGGTTCACCGTGAGCCTTTTGCCCGGAACCGGCAGTTTTTTTCCGGCCATCCCTTCGGACAGCCAGCCCTGCCAGCCGGGTCAGATGGCTTCTGCCCCCCGCTCACCGGTGCGAATTCTGATAGCCTCGTCAATGGTAGAGATGAAAATCTTGCCATCCCCAATGCGGCCTGTCTGGGCGGCATTCTGGATAGCCTCGACAACGGCATCACTCATGCCATCCTCGATAATCACCTCAATTTTCACTTTCGGCAGGAAGTCAACAACATATTCAGCCCCGCGATAGAGTTCGGTATGGCCTTTCTGGCGTCCAAACCCCTTTGCTTCCAGAACGGTAATGCCCTGAATGCCGACTTCATGCAGCGCTTCTTTCACCTCATCCAATTTGAATGGCTTGATGATCGCCTCAATCTTTTTCATGGTTGCTCCTTGCGTGTTTGTGAGCATCAATGCAAGCATCTGGCCCATCCGAGTCAGATTTGCCCTCTGTCACTACGCGATTTGGGGGCGGGGGACAGGTCACAAAAAGGCAAGGCGGAGTTTTTCAGCAAAAATGCCTAAATATTATGCAAACCCGATCTGACCCGATCTGAACCCGATCCAACCCGATCCAAAGCGTTCTAAAACCCGATCCAAGCGATCTGGCTTCAATCTGGCTTTAATCCAGTCTTAATCCAGCTGGGCGACCATCGCAGCCAGGCGTGTGCAGGCGGTTTCAATCGCCGCATCAGAGCTGGCCGAGGAGAGGCGCAAAAACCCTTCTCCCATTTGGCCAAAGGCGGTGCCCGCCACGCTGGCCACGCCATGCTCTTCCAGCAGCTGGTCTTGAAACGCCTCAGAGGCAAGGCCGGTCCGGCTGATATTGGCAAAGGCATAAAACGCCCCTTTCGGAGCCTGGCAGCTGATCCGGTCAATAGCGTTCAGCCGCCTGGTTATCAGCTCCGCCCGGCGGGCAAAAGTCTGGCGCATCTCATCCACTGCGGCCTGATCACCGGTGGTCGCGGCCAGCGCGGCATATTGGGCCGCCGCATTGACACAGGAATGAATATTGATGGCCAGCCGGTCCGCATAGTCAAAGAGCGGGCGCGGCCAGAGCGCATAGCCAATCCGCCAGCCAGTCATCGCATAGCTTTTCGACCAGCCATTCAGCAAAATCAGCCGATCCGCCATTTCCGGCCAGCTGAGAAGCGAGCTGTGCTGGCCCGAAAAAACAAGCCGGTCATAAATCTCATCAGATAAAAGCATTACTTCAGAAAAATCACCCAAACCTCTGACAAGTTTATCTATTTCATCTTTTTCAGTTAGCCCACCCGTGGGGTTGGCCGGGCTGTTTATGATGATCAGGCTGGTGCGCGGGCTGATCCGTTCCAGCACGCTCTCAGCGGTAAAGGCAAAGCCCTTTTCCTCACTCAGCGGGTAGCAGACCGGCTGCGCCCCGCTATAGGCCACGGCAGAGCTGTAAATGGGAAAGCCCGGGTCTGGCAGCATGATCTCGCGCCCCGGCCCGCCCAGCAGCATGGCAGCAAAAAACATCACCGGCTTGGCGCCCGGCAAAATCTGCACCAGGCCCGGATCAACCGGCTGGCCGGAGCGGTTGGTCAAATCCTCTGCCACGGCTGCGCGCAAATCCGGCAGCCCAGGGGCAGGGGTATAGCCATGGGGCCCCGTCGCGCAGCGCCTTGACCGCCGCCTCAACAATATGCGGGGGCGTGGGGAAATCCGGCTGGCCAATGCCCAGATTGATGATGTCGCGCCCCTCTCTGGCCAGCTGGCCAGCCCGCGCCAGAACGGAAAAGGCGGTCTCAGTGCCGAGCCGCAAGGCAGAAGGATTAAGCTGCATGGTTTTCTCGCTCAAATAAGGTTGACGCAAAAGCCCTTCTCCTTGTAATAAACTGCTCAATCTCAGTCTGACAAGATTGATGGCGGGTGTAGCTCAGTTGGTTAGAGCGCCAGTTTGTGGCACTGGAGGTCGCCGGTTCGAAACCGGTCACTCGCCCCACCTTGCTGATACGCTGATACAGAGTTTAAAGAACAAGCCTGAAGCGGGCGTGGCGGAACTGGTAGACGCGCCAGATTTAGGTTCTGGTGTCTTGAGGATGTGGGGGTTCGAGTCCCTCCGCCCGCACCATAGGCTGGAGAACAGACGCTGACAAACGGCTCTTTGGCATGACCGCCGGCAGAGCAGAACCCAACCCTTACTGACCCGGACAAAATTCCCATGAAAATCAACGAAGCACGCAATGAAGGCCTGAGCCGCGATTACGCCATTATTATCAGCGCCGCTGATCTGGACGCGAAAATCAGCGCCAAGCTGACGCAATTATCGACTGAGGTGAAAATGCCCGGCTTCCGGCCCGGCAAGGTGCCGCTGTCCGTGGTCAAGGCCCGCTTTGGCGATCAGGTAAAAGGGGAAGTTATCCGCGAGGCTCTGGATGAGGGCGCGCGCGAGGCGATTGAGAAAAATGACCTCAATCTGGCCAGCCAGCCAGCCCTGGACATCACCTCTTATGAGGATGGCAAGGATTTGGAAGCGCTGCTGAAATGCGAGATCATGCCGGAGATTGCGCTGCCGGATCTGGGCAGTCTGAAGATTGAGCGCCCGCAACTGCCCGCCAATGAGGCGGAGATTGACGAAGCCCTGCAGCGCATTGCAGAGGAAAACCGCCCCAGCAACCCGGTGGAAAAGCCGCGCGCGGCCAAAAATGGCGATACGGTGGTGATTGATTTTGTGGGCAAGATTGACGGAACAGCCTTTGAGGGCGGGGCCGCAGAAGGCCATCATCTCACCCTTGGGTCGGGCCAGTTCATCCCCGGCTTTGAAGAGGGGCTGATTGGCGTGAAGCCGGGTGAGCAGCGCGCTGTGCCGGTCTCTTTTCCAGAGGAATATCAGGCCGAGCATCTGGCCGGCAAGGCCGCCATCTTTGATGTGACGGTTAAGGAATTGCGCGAGCCGGGCGCGGTGGTGCTGGATGATGAGCTGGGCAAAAAGCTGGGTTTTGAAGGGCTGGACGGGCTGCGCGAGGCGGTCAGCCAGCAGCTGAATGGCCAGCATCAGACAGCCCTGCGCCAGGCGGTGAAGAAAAATATTCTCGATGCGCTGGCCGATCAGGTGGATTTTGGTGCCGCCAACCCTCTATGCCTCTGAATATGACAATGTGGCCCGCTCCATGAACCCGGACGCGCCAGCTGCCCATGATCACGATCATGACCATGACCATGATCACGACCACGACCACGACCATGATCATCACCATCCGGCCGCTGATGAGGGGATGGACAAGGCGCAGAAGGCTGAGGCAGAACAGGTGGCCTTGCGGCGTGTGCGTCTGGGGCTGCTGCTGACCGAAATTGGCCGCAGCAATGATATTCAGGTGACAGAAGAGGATAATCGGCGCGCGGTGCTGGATCAAGCGCGCCGCTTCCCCGGCCAGGAACAGCAGGTGCTGGAATATTACCAGCAGAACCCGGAGGCCATGCAGCAGCTGGCCGGGCCTGTCTTTGAGGACAAGGTTATCGATTATATTCTGGAACTGGCTGAGGTGACCGACAAGCAGGTCACAGCTGAGGAACTCTATTCAGAAGCGGCCCAGACACCGGCTGCCTCCGGGAAGATGGCCAAAAAAGCGGCCAAGAAGGCAGCCAAAAAAGCGGCTAAAAAGGCAGATGAGAAAAAGCCAGCTGCCAAAAAAGCCGCGAAAAAAGCGGCCAAAAAGGCGGCTGCCAAGAAATAGCCCTTCGGCAAATCCTCTGGCCTTTCCTCTGGCCTTTTTGCGGGCAAGCCTTGGCAGCAGCCGGGTTTGATCCTAAATAAGAGGGGGCGCAGCGTCTGTGCCTGTGCGGGCCCCCGCCGCCTTGCCCCCTTTTTTAGCCTTCGTTTTTGGGAGAATTGTAATGCCAGCTGATCTCATGCCTGAACAGGCCGCCCTGGTGCCAATCGTTGTAGAGCAGACCAGCCGGGGCGAGCGCTCTTATGATATTTACTCCCGCCTGCTCAAAGAGCGGATTATCTTTCTGAATGGGCCGGTTGAGGATCAGATGGCCTCGCTCATCTGTGCCCAGCTTTTATTTCTGGAATCAGAAAATCCGAACAAGGATATTTATATGTATATCAACTCGCCGGGCGGGGTGGTGACTTCCGGGCTGGCGATTTATGACACGATGGAATATATCCGCCCGCCGGTGGCGACCTTATGTCTGGGCCAGGCGGCCTCCATGGGCTCGCTGCTGCTGACCGCCGGGGCACCGGGCAAGCGGTTTTGCCTGCCCAATGCGCGCATTATGACGCATCAGCCCTCAGGCGGCTTTCAGGGCCAGGCCACCGATATTGAAATCCATGCCCGCGAGATCATCAATCTGCGCGAGCGCTTGAACCGGATTTATGAAAAACATACCGGCAAAACGCTGAAGCAGATTGAGAAAATCATGGATCGCGATACCTTTATGGCGCCTGAAGAAGCGCTGAAAATGGGCCTGATTGATGAGGTTGTGGATAAGCGTCCGGCCCCGAAAGAGGGCAAGTAGCCGCAGGCTGGCACGATAAAAGAGCTTGTTTGAAAGTCTTTTTTGTAGTGTTCTGTCCCTGTCGGGCCCTTAACGGGCATGAAATTTGAATGGCAAGCTGTTAGCCAAGCGGCAGACAGGCAAGGGAGCCAAGGCAGGATGACAAAGTCAGAGGATGAGGCAAAATCAACGCTTTTCTGTTCTTTTTGCGGCAAAAGCCAGCATGAAGTCCGAAAGCTGATCGCTGGCCCGACCGTATTTATCTGTGATGAATGCGTTGAACTCTGCATGGATATTATCCGGGAAGAGCATAAGGGCGCGATCCCGAAAAGCCATGATGGCGTGCCATCCCCTGCGGATATCAAGACGGTGCTTGATGATTATGTCATTGGCCAGGACAAGGCCAAGCGCATCCTCTCGGTGGCGGTGCATAACCATTACAAGCGGCTGGCCAATGCCGGCAAGACCGGCGATCTGGAGATTGCAAAATCCAATATCCTGCTGGTCGGCCCGACCGGCTGCGGCAAGACGCTGCTGGCCCAGACCCTGGCGCGGATGCTGGATGTGCCCTTTACCATGGCTGATGCGACCACGCTGACAGAGGCTGGCTATGTCGGTGAGGATGTGGAAAATATCATCCTGAAATTGCTGCAAGCTGCTGATTACAATGTGGAAAAGGCGCAGCGCGGCATTGTCTATATTGATGAGGTGGACAAGATCAGCCGCAAGTCGGACAACCCGTCCATTACCCGCGATGTATCGGGTGAGGGGGTGCAGCAGGCGCTGTTGAAGATTATGGAAGGCACGGTGGCCTCGGTGCCGCCGCAAGGCGGGCGCAAGCATCCGCAGCAGGAATTCCTGCAGGTGGATACAACCAATATCCTGTTTATCTGTGGCGGGGCCTTTGCCGGGCTGGACAAGCTGATCGCCAATCGTAACAGCGCGGCCGGGATCGGCTTTGGGGCAGAGGTGCGCGACCCGGATGAGCGCAATATCGGCGAAATCCTGACCGGGGTGGAGCCTGAGGATTTGGTCAAATTCGGGCTGATTCCTGAATTTATTGGCCGTTTGCCGGTGCTGGCGACTTTGGAGGATTTGGATGAGGAAGCGCTGGTGCGTATCCTGACCGAGCCGAAAAATGCGCTGACCAAGCAATACAAGGCTTTGCTGGATATGGACGGGGTCAATCTTGATTTCCGCGATGAGGCGTTGCGGGCGATTGCCAAAAAGGCGATTGAGCGCAAGACCGGCGCGCGCGGCCTGCGCTCTATCATGGAGACCATCTTGATGGATACCATGTTCGATATTCCGACCGCCAGCGATATTGAAGATGTGATCATCAATGAAGATGTGGTCACCAACGGGGCCGCGCCGCTGATCGTGCACGCGGTGGCCAATGAAAAGGACAGCGGCACCTGATTTTTGAATTTTTTGGGGTCTGATAAGGACAGGGTGCGGGTGATCCTTTGGGGAAATCTTGCGCCCGGGCCTTGAAATTGGCAGGCCGAATACGCACATCTATCGGGGGGCAAGGCGCATCTTGCCAGACCCCTTGCATAACAGATGAAAGCCAGAGGCCTGCCAGATGTCCGATTCCCAGATAATCTCCCTGCCGATTTTGCCGCTGCGCGATATTGTGGTGTTTCCCTATATGATCGTGCCGCTTTTTGTCGGGCGCGAGCGCTCTGTCAAGGCGCTGGAAGAGGTGATGGCCCAGAATAAGCAGATTTTGCTGCTGACCCAAAAAGAGGCCGAGGTGGAAGAGCCGGGTGCAGAGGATATGCACCGCACCGGCACGCTGGGCAGTATTTTGCAGCTGCTGAAATTGCCGGATGGCACGGTCAAGGTGCTGGTTGAGGGCAATGGGCGCGCGGCGGTTGAGGCGATCACCGATGAGGGGGCGTGTCTTTATGGTTCAGTGCGTGAGATTGCCGAGCCGGAGGTGACCGACCCGGAAACCATCGCGCTGGGGCGGGCCACGGTCCAGCATTTTGAATCCTATATCAAGCTGAACAAGAAAATCGCTTCAGAGGTGATGGTGTCGGTCAATCAGATTGAGGAGACCGGCAAGATCGCCGATACGCTGGCCTCGCATCTGGCGGTGCGCTTGCAGGACAAGCAGGATTTGCTGGAAACGCTGGATATTGGCGAGCGGCTGGAAAAGATTTACGGGCTGATGGATGGCGAGATCAGCGTGCTGCAGGTGGAAAAGCGGATTCGCAACCGGGTCAAGCGGCAAATGGAAAAAACCCAGCGCGACTATTATTTGAATGAGCAGATGAAAGCCATTCAAAAAGAGCTGGGCGAAAGCGAAGACGGGAAGAATGAGCTGGATGAGATAGAAGAGCAGATCACCAAGGCGCGCATGACCAAGGAAGCGCGCAGCAAGGCAGAAGCCGAGCTGAAAAAGCTGCGCAATATGGGCCCGATGAGCGCGGAAGCCACAGTGGTTCGCAATTATCTGGACTGGATGGTGCAGATCCCCTGGAAAAAGGCCAGCCGGGTGAAGCTGGATTTGAAAGAGGCGCGCGCGGTTCTGGATGCCGATCATTACGGGCTGGAAAAGGTCAAGGACCGGATTATCGAATTTCTGGCGGTGCAGAAACGCACGAAAAGATGAAAGGGCCGATCCTGTGTCTGGTGGGCCCGCCGGGGGTTGGCAAAACCTCTCTTGGCAAGTCGATTGCGCGGGCCTCCGGGCGCAAATTTGTGCGCATGGCGCTGGGCGGTGTGCGCGATGAGGCCGGATCGCGGCCACCGGCGCACCTATATCGGCTCCATGCCGGGCAAGATTATTCAGGGAATGAAAAAGGCAGGAACCAATAACCCGCTGTTTTTGCTGGATGAAATTGACAAGCTGGGGGCAGATTGGCGCGGCGATCCCTCATCCGCCCTGCTGGAGGTGCTGGACCCGGCCCAGAATAATAC
The DNA here is from genome assembly GCA_038131695.1 of Alphaproteobacteria bacterium. Lineage (GTDB taxonomy): Bacteria > Pseudomonadota > Alphaproteobacteria > Puniceispirillales > Puniceispirillaceae > JADHLK01. Next base: position 11,282 of record JAYPQA010000031.1, read on the forward strand.
ATTTCAGGATCACTATATGGAGGTGGATTTCGACCTCTCCAATGTGATGTTTATCACCACCGCCAATTCGATGAATATGCCGGCCCCGCTGATGGATCGGATGGAGATTATCCGCCTGTCCGGCTATACCGAGGATGAAAAGGTGGCCATTGCCCAGCAGCATTTGCTGATGCGCCAGCTGGGCGATCACGGGCTGCAAGAGGAAGAGCTGGAGATCACAGAAGACAGTATCCGCCAGATTATCCGCCTCTATACGCGTGAGGCGGGGGTGCGTGCGCTGGAACGCGAGCTGGCCAAAATCGCCCGCAAGGCGGTGACGGCGATTGAATCGGGCGATGCTGAAAAAATTGCGGTCACCCCGGAAAATCTGGCTGAGTATTGCGGCGTGCCGCGCTTCAAATTCGGCGAGATGGATGCCGAGGATCAGGTTGGGGTGGTGACTGGCCTGGCCTGGACAGAGGTGGGCGGTGAGCTGTTGAAAATTGAATCGGTCAAGGTGCCGGGCAAGGGCAAGATAACCGCGACCGGCAAGCTGGGCGAGGTGATGAAGGAATCCATCCAGGCGGCGGAATTCCTGATCAAATCGCGTGCCCATATCTATGGCGTTACGGCTGAGGATCTGGAAAAGCATGATATGCACGTCCATGTGCCCGAAGGGGCGACGCCCAAGGACGGGCCATCTGCCGGGGTGGCGATGGTGAGCGCTATCCTGTCTTCCTTGACCGGTATTCCGGTGCGCCGGGATGTGGCGATGACCGGTGAGATCACGCTGCGCGGGCGGGTCCTGCCGATTGGCGGGCTGAAGGAAAAGCTGCTGGCGGCCTTGCGGGGCGGTATCAAGACAGTTCTGATTCCCAAGGAAAATGAGAAGGATTTGAAGGAAATTCCGGAAAATGTGACGGCCGGGCTGACGATTATTCCGGTGGCGCTGATAGATGAGGTGCTGGCGGTGGCTCTGGCCGGTGAATTGGGAGCCGGTGAATTGGGCAAGGGTGAATTGGGGGCCAGCGGGCTGGATACGCCGCAGCCTGAGCCGGTTGCACCGGGCGTGGTTACCCCGTCCGGGGAGAGCACAGACCGCACCGCACATTAACAAAGCATTTACAAAAGCCCGGTTTTTCCCAGAAAATTGCGATTTTCAGTTGACCAAGGGCTGAACGGGCGGCTACTCTTACCCTATCCTTAAGTGTAAGGGCAAATGTGACTTATCAAACATAAAGGGGGCTTCCCATGAACAAAAACGATCTCGTAGGGGCTGTTGCTGATGCTTCCGGCCTGACCAAAGCAGATGCTGGCCGTGCTGTTGATGCTGTGTTCTCATCCATCGAAGGCGCGCTGAAGTCCGGCGGCGAAGTTCGTATTGTTGGTTTTGGCACCTTTTCCGTAGCCAATCGGGCCGCGAGCACCGGGCGCAACCCGCGCACCGGCGAAACCATCCAGATTCCGGCCTCCAAACAGCCGAAATTCAAGGCTGGCGCGCCGCTGAAGGCTGCGGTGAACTAAATCTATCTGTTCGCCATTTATCTATAAGACTGATCGGCCCTGTTGCCTGGTGCGGCAGGGCCGGTTTTTTTGCGGGACGACGGCAAAAAAGCAAAAGACAGCCGACAGGTTGGGTTGGGCGGGACGGAGGGCGGCAAAAGCGAAGACAGCTTGACAGGGCCGGCCGGCTGCGTTTAGGTGCTGCAGCAAAGGCGATAACGGGTGGTTAGCTCAGCTGGGAGAGCAACTCGTTTACACCGAGTAGGTCGGGGGTTCGAGCCCCTCACCACCCACCATCGCCGCCTTTTTTCCAGATAAAAACCCGGCCAGAAAAGGCCAGCGCGGCTGTGGGGATATACGCCCCTCAGGCTGTCTTGGCAGCTGCCCGCCCCTCAGGCAATCTCGGTCAGGGTGATGGTGCTGTCTGTGAGGTTGCTGCTGGTCAAATCGGTGATGTAATTTTCCAATATGGCGAGGATTTTGGAAGTATCGGCGGCGGTGTTGGTGGCGTTCCCGGCATAGATAACCGTGTCATTGGTCGCCGCGTTGCCGTCCGTGCTGCTGCGGCCAGTTGCCGGGTCGGTGCTGTTCTTGAACCAGATTTTGGTGATACCGGCCCCCAGTTTCAGCTTGTCGCCGGACGCAAAATCGGCAATCACATCAGCCAAAGCCTCGCTGGCAGCGGCCACATCCGTCACAAACACATCATTGCCCGCCCTGCCGGTCAGAATATCCCGCTCCGCCAGCCAGCCGGTCTGCGCCATCCCCGCCGGTGAGCCTGTCATCGCCATTATAGCCGATCAGCAATTCGTTAGCAGAGGTGCCGGTCAGGATGTCATGGCCTGCCGAACCCTCAAGCGCATTATTGGTCGCTCCATGTGCCGGGCGAGGTCTGATACCAGACTTTGAATGTGCCGGTATAATTCCTACTGACCAAATCCATATCCCCATCGCCATCAATATCGGTAAAGATTAGGGCGCTGGCCGCTCCCACATCAAAGCCATTGAAGGGGTTGGCCGAGCCGGTCAGTTCGGTGTAATTCCAAGAGCCATCATTACGTTAAACCCTGAATATGCCATCGTCCTTGGCGCGCTGGAAGCCCCCGGTGTCACCAAGGACAAGAATACAGGGGTATTGGACAGGCCCCGTGATTATGCCAACAGGTTCCCCGAAGAGAGCCTGAAACTGCTGTATTCTGTAATGAGAGAGGGGGTCTATTTAGGCCCTGATGGAGCGCAGCGATTGAGTGCGCTTTTGGATATACTTGCCCAAAAAGGCCTGTCCGAAAGTCTGAAATATTTAGAGCTGAGAGAATTCACAGGGATCAGCTCCCCTGATCCCGTCTTGCCCTAATCGGATGCCGCGGTTTTCTGTCCGATGCATCCTCTTTTCCCCGCTCCCCTCTGCCTGCTTCAAAGGCTTGTGCAACCGGCCCCGATGCCGCACAATGATTTGCGGATTATCGGCCATGCTGGCACAGGGATAAAGAAGAGATGGGCGGGAAAAAGCGGCTCTTGCCGGCTCTGGCAAGCAGCTTTGGGCAAAAAAGGGCTTGGCTGCTGGCTGTGTGGTTTCTGGTCAGCCCGGCGCTCCTGACTCTGGCCAAGGCGGCTGAGCCGCTGACGCTGGCCGAATTTGCCGCCCGCCCGCAGGGGCAGATTCTGTTTATGCGGCACGCTCTGGCCCCGGGCGGCGGCGATCCGCCTGATTTTGCCCTGCGGAACTGTGCCAGCCAGCGCAATCTGGATGCGACAGGACGCGCCCAGGCCGCCGCCATTGGCGGTGAGCTGGCGGCTGCCGGGATTCAGCCAGACCTCATCGCCTCCAGCCAATGGTGCCGCTGTCTGGAAACCGCCCGCTTGCTGGGGCTGGGCCCGGTTATGGAGCTGGACGGGCTGAACAGCTTTTTTCAAAATATTGTGCCAAGAAAAGAGACGCTGGCCAGATTGCGCGCCCAGATAGACCAGCTGCCAGAGGGCCAGCTGGCCCTGATGGTCACCCATTTTGTGACCATTCAGGCGATCACCGGGCTGGCTGTCCGCTCCGGCGAGATGGTCGTCTATGATCGCAAGACCGGAGCCGCCCGCCCGCTTTATTCTGGAGAGCAGCCGGTGAGCCTGCCCGCCGACCGGATCAAGCTGGCGCTGATCCGCCATTTTCTGGATCAGGGGCAGGTCTGTCTGACCGAATTTTCGCTGAAATCCGGGCGGCGGGCTGATCTGATCGCGCTGGACAGGCAGGACCGGATCACCATCATAGAGGTGAAATCCTCTGCGGCAGATTTTCGCGCGGACAAGAAATGGCCGGACTATACCCAATGGGCTGACCGGTTCTGCTTTGCCGTGGCTGAGGGGTTTGATCTGGGCTTGCTGCCCGGGCCGCAAGAGGCGGGCATCTATATTACAGACGGGTTTGAGGCGGTGCTGGCCCAGGATCCGCCAACCCGCCAGCTGGCCCCGGCCCGCCGCCGGGCCCTGATCGGCAGGCTGGCCAAAAAGGCGATGGGGCGGGAAAGCCGCCAGCTGCTGGAGGCGGCCGGGCTGCCGGTAACCAATCTGGCCGAAGATGATTTTGCCAGTGACGGGGATTAAAGGGCAATTAACCCTGTTTCAACCTCTCTTTAACGGCTTTTTAACCGGATGTGGCTTACTGTTTAGCGAGGGCGGCTTTCAAATCCTCCAGCGCATCACAGCCCAGCCAGCAGATTTTCTTCAGCTTTGCCAGATTGGCCTCTGCTGCGGCGCGGTTGCCTTGCATCAAAAACAGCTCGCCCTGATATTCCAGCGCGCCCTTATGTTTCGGGTCGAGGGTGAGGGCGGTTTCATAATGGCTGGCGGCGCGGGCCAGATCACCTGTCTTGCGATAGGAAAAGCCCAGAAGATTGTGAATATCGGCATCTTTCGGGGCTTTTTTGGCCAACTCCAGCAGGAGCGGCAGGGCGGCGGCAAATTCTTCGGCCTTGATCTGCCTGACCGCCTGATAATAGCCAGCCGGTTTTGCCTTGCTGCTGCTATAGCTGCCGCTGTCATCATCATTGCCAGCCGCCAGAACAGGCGGAGCCAGAAGCAATCCGGCCAGCATCAGGCCGCGAAAAGCAGGGCCAAAAATTGAGGAGCAAATTGGGGCAAAATGGGCGAGAAGGGCAGGGGACGGTTCTCATCATCACACTCCATGAAAAAAGACCGGCAAAAGACCAGGCAATTACCGGGAGCCAGTCATCCGACCAAGATCTTGGCAGCTATTTTTACCGTTTTATGGCTCTTCTACGCACCCGGCCCGACCCCAGTTTGCCAGCCAGTTTTGATGGCTGGTTGCCCAGCCAGGTTGCCGAGGGGTTTGCCGGGCAGTCTGGGTGGTCTGGCAAGATTGGCAGGGCCGGGCGAAGGCGCAAAGGATTGCGACCGGCGGCCCCTCAGCATCAACTCAGCACCTATCGCAATCAATCGTCAAATAATCGGGTCTGGTGGGCGGATGATGCTTGACTTGCCGGGTTTATTTGGCTAATTCTGCCCTTCATCGGGCATTGATGCCTGACCCTTGGCGAAGGGGGTGTAGCTCAGTTGGTTAGAGCGCCGGCCTGTCACGCCGGAGGCCGCGGGTTCGAGTCCCGTCACTCCCGCCATATTCCCAAGATTTACCCCATTTCCCGCATTTCCCGCCAAATCTCCCCCGGACTTGCCCAAATTCCCCGCTATTTCCCGCCAGATTTCTCCGGGCCATTTTCCCCGGGCCATTTTTTTGGGGGCCATTTTCGGCTCGCTGGCTGGCAGGCGCCGGGCGGGCTTCAGGATTCCTCCCAATAGCCGCGAATGGCTTTCATGCGGTCGGCAAAATAGGCGATGCGCTGATGCGCCTCAACCGCCGGGTCATCAAAGACGGTTTCCAAAATCGCCTCTATGGCGGAAAAAGTGCGGCCCATGCGGAACAGGTATTTGCCTTTTTCAGTCGGCACGATGACCGGCACGGTGGCATATTTGACCAGCGGTGAGCTGGGCGTATCGGTGATGGCGATGGTCTTGATTTTCAGCTGGTGGGCGGCCCGCAGCAGGCGCTGCATCGTCTCAATCGAATAGGGGCAGCTGGAAAAGGCGATAATCACATCCCCGTCTGTCATGCGGGCCAGATCCTCAACATTGCCGGCCCCGGGATGGGCCAGCAGGTAAAAATTGTCAAAGACCATGCGCGCCATATAAACCATGTAATGGGCAAAGCCGCGCGCGCTGCGAAAGCCGGTCACCTGCACCTGACGGGCTTGTGTGATCAGCTCGGCGGCCTCAGCAATGCCCGGCCAATCAGCTGGCCAATCAGCATTCATTGCAGGGCGGCGGCGGCCAGAGAGGCTGTTATCAGGGCGGCCAGAAGCGCTATTGGCCGGGTATATTTCGGCTTTGACCGCCGCCTGAAAATCGCGGTAGCCAGCAAAGCCCAGCGCGCGCACCAGCCGGATAAGGGTGAGGGTGGACACCCCGGCCTGCCCGGCCAGCTGGCGAATCGAGGCAAAGGGAATCTGGTCGTAATCCAGCAGAATCGCGGCCGCGGCCTGGCGCATTTTGGGCGTGAGGCCGGGCTGGTGTTTAGTCAATAACGCTCTGATCTGCATGAATTCTGTAACCAAAAATATAACAATCGTTATATTATTCGCAGCAGATATACAAATGTTTTTGCAAAATGGTTTTGCTGTTTACACTCTGACCAGTCAACCTATTTTGAGGAGAAGAGAACATGAATTTCAAAAAATTTGTGTATGGGGGCGTGATAGCCTCTATGGCTGCTTTTGGGGCCGCCCAGGCCTTTGCAGAGCAGTTTGTGTCCATTGGCACAGGCGGCGTAACCGGGGTGTATTACCCGACAGGCGGGGCGATTTGCCGTCTGGTGAACAAGGACCGCAAATCACGGTATCCGCTGTTCAGCCAGATCCACCGGCGGGTCTGTCCTATAACATCAACACGGTTCGGGCGGGTGAGCTGGAATTCGGCGTGGCCCAGTCTGACTGGCAGTATCACGCCTATCGCGGCACCTCCAAATTTGCCGATAAGGGCAAGTTTTCCGATCTGCGCGCTGTGTTCTCAGTGCATCCGGAGCCCTTCACCCTGATCGCCCGCAAGGATTCCGGCATCACCTCTTTTGAGGGGCTGAAAGGCAAGAAGGTCAATGTCGGCAATCCCGGCTCCGGCCAGCGGGCCACGATGGAAGTGGTGATGGAAGCCTTTGGCATGAAGATGAGCGATTTCTCGCTGGCGGCTGAGCTGAAAGGCTCGGAAATGGCCCAGGCTATTTGTGACGGCAAAATCGAAGCGATGATCTATACGGTGGGCCATCCGGCAGCTGCGGTTACCGAAGCCGCTTCCAGCTGTGAGGTTCAGCTGGTCTCTGTTACCGGTGCGCCGATTGAAAAGCTGGTGGCGGATAATTCCTTCTACCGGGTGGCAACGGTGCCGGGTGGCATGTATGCCGGCTCTCCCAATGATACCACGACCTTTGGTGTCGGGGCGACGGTGATCACCTCTGCTGATGTTCCGGAAAAGGTTGTCTATACCGTGGTGAAAGCCGTGTTTGACAATTTTGCAGATTTCAAGAAGCTGCATCCGGCCTTCAATAACCTGCAAGAAGAGCAGATGATCTCTGATGGTCTGTCTGCTCCGCTGCATCCCGGCGCGCTGAAATATTATAAAGAGCGCGGCTGGATGTAATCTGGCATCAGGGCGCGTATCCGCCGAGGCGGGTGCGCGCCCTGTTTTTTTCATAAAGCTTATGATTTTTTTGTTTTGAACCGCGCTCTTGAAAAGACCTGAATGGGGCCAGCCTATGTCCGCCACCGCCACCGCTGCTGTGTCTCTGGAAGCTGAGCCTTCGCGCAGCCGCTGGGTGGGCTTTATTTGTATTGCCTGGTCGCTGTTCCAGCTGTGGGTTGCGGCAGATTTCCCCTTTTATTTGAGCGAGATAACCGGCTGGAAGCTGGTTTTCAACAATCAGGAAGCGCGCCAGATCCATCTGGCGTTCGGGCTGGGGCTGGCGCTGGGGGCCTATCCGGTGATGCGCTCGGTGCACCCCCGGATTGATCCGTTTTTGAAAGGCGGGCTGCTGGTGCTGGGTGTGGCGGCCTGTCTTTATCTGTATATTTTCAAGCTGGATATTGCCAACCGGGCGGGCCTGCCGAACCGGGCCGACCTCCTCCTGTCGCTGGCCGGGATTTTCTGTGTGATGGTGGCGGTTTACCGGGTGGTTGGCTTGCCGCTGGTGATTGTGGCGGGCTGTTTCCTGTTTTATGTGATGTTTCGGGCATCTGGATTTCTTTCCCGATGCGATGCGCTGGAAAGGGGCCTCGCTGAACAAGGCCAGCTGGCATTTCTGGATGCAGACCGAAGGGGTGTTCGGGGGTGGCGCTGGGCGTATCCGCCTCAATGATATTTTTGTTTGTGCTGTTCGGGGCCTTGCTGGAAAGCGGCGGGGCGGGCAATTATTTCATCAAATTATCCTTTGCCGCGCTGGGCCATTTGCGCGGCGGCCCGGCCAAGGCGGCGGTGCTGGCCTCCGGCCTGTCGGGGATTTATTCCGGCTCCTCTATCGCCAATGTGGTGACCACAGGCACCTTTACCATCCCCTTGATGAAAAAGACCGGATTAAGTGCGGAAAAGGCCGGGGCGGTTGAGGTAGCGTCCTCTACCAATGGCCAGCTGACCCCGCCGGTGATGGGGGCGGCGGCCTTTCTGATCGCCGAATTTACCGGCATCAGCTATTTTGAGCTGATCAAGCACGCGCTCTTGCCGGCGCTGGTTTCCTATATTGCGCTGTTCTATATCGTTCATTTAGAGGTGATCAAGCTGAAGCTGGAAGGCTTGCCAAGGGCGGGCAAGGCGCAAAGCCTGCTGCGGCGGATGACCGGGTTTTTGCTGGGATTTGGCGGGCTGGCGGCCTGTGCGGTGCTGGCCAAGCTGGGGATGGATTGGGTGGGCGATTTGCTGCCCGGCCTGACCTTGCCGGTGGTGGCGGTCTTGTTGCTGGCGGTCTATCTGTTTCTGGTGCGTCTGGCGGCCAGCCAGCCGGATTTGGAAGTCGGCCTCAGCGAGGCGGAGATGAAAGCCCTGCCGCGGGTGGGAGAGGTGGCCAGAACCGGCTATCATTTTGTGCTGCCGATTGTGGTTTTGCTCTGGTGTGTTTTGGTCAACCGGCTCTCGCCTGCGCTGTCGGCCTATTGGGCCTGTGTGGTGATGCTGTTTATCCTGTTGACCCAGCATCCGATCAAGGCGTTTTTCCGCGGTGAACGGGCCAGCCGGGCGCAGTGGCGGCACGGGCTGGGATATGCTGCGCGGGCTGGAAAATGGCGCGCGCAACATGATCAGCATTGCCATTGCCACGGCGATGGCGGGCATTATTATCGGCACGGTCTCGCTGACCGGCGCGCATCAATTTATCGGTGAGTTTGTCGAGACGGTCTCCGGCGGCAATCTGGTTGTCATGCTGCTGCTGGTTGCGGTGATGAGCCTGATTTTGGAATGGGGCTGCCGACCACGGTCAGTTATATTGTGGTCTCTTCCCTGATGGCCCCGGTGATTGTGATGGTCGGGGCGCAGAACGGGCTGATCGTGCCGCTGGTGGCGATGCATCTGTTTGTCTTTTATTTTGGCATTCTGGCAGATGATACGCCGCCGGTGGGGCTGGCGGCCTATGCGGCGGCGGCGATTTCAGGGGCGATCCGATCACACCGGCATTCCAGGGCTTCAGCTATGATATCCGAACCGCGGTGCTGCCTTTCATGTTTATTTTCAATACCGGCATTTTGCTGATTGATGTCAGCTGGGCCGGGGCGGTTTTGGTGTTTGCCGCGACAACCGCCGGGATGCTGGCCTTTTGTTCGGCAACCCAGCAATTCATGCTGGTGCGCAACCGGCTGTGGGAGACGCTGGTTCTGCTGCTGGTGGCCTTCAGCCTGTTCCGCCCGGATTTCTGGCTGGACCGGTTCTCGCCGCCCTTTGTGGAATTGCCGGGCGCTGAGGCTGAGGCGCTGCTGGATGGCCGGATAGAGGGGTTGGACGGGTCTTTGGACAGGCTGCGCATTCGCATCAACGGGCCGGATTTTGATGATGCGGAGCGGATTATCAACCGCAATACAATCCTGACCCTGCCAGCCAGCGGGGCAGCAGCGGACAGGCTGGCCAAGGCCGGGCTGGTGTTGATGGCTGAACAGGGCGCGATGCAGGTGGAAGAACCTTTCCCCGGCACGCCGCTATTTCAGGAATTGCAAGGCTTTGATTTCTATGCGCAGACAGGCCGGTTGTGTTGGATGCGGTATTGGTAGAGGCGCGCGGGCGCTGGCCCAAGGAAATTTTCTATCTGCCGGCGCTGCTGCTGCTGGGGCTGGTCTGGGGCCTGCAACGCCGCCGCCAGACACAAGAAGCGGGAGCCAGGCAAGGATGAAGAGCAGATATCTGTTTCAGCGCAACAGCAAGGCCGATATGCCGCTGGTGACCGGCGGTGAGGGGTGTTTTCTCTATGATGCGGAGGGCCGCGCCTATCTGGATGGATCCTGCGGGGCGGCGGTGTCCTGCCTCGGCCATTCAGATGCCCATGTGAAGGCCGCCCTGGCTGAGCAGGCGGGCCAGCTGGCCTATGCCCATACAGCGTTTTTCACCAGCGCGGCAGCAGAAAAGCTGGCGGAGCGGCTGGCCGGTCTGGCTGCGGGCGATCTGAACCGGGTGTATCTGGTCTCCAGCGGGTCTGAGGCGATAGAGGCAGCGTTGAAGCTGGCGCGGCAATATTTTGTTGAGCAAGGGGCCCCGCAACGCCGCCATGTCATTGCCCGGCGGCAGAGCTATCACGGCAATACGCTGGGCGCACTGGCAGCTGGTGGCAATCAATGGCGCCGCAGCCAGTTTGAACCGCTGCTGATAGAGACCAGCCTGATCGCGCCCTGCTATGCCTACCGGGACTGCCGGGAGGGCGAAAGCCTGGAGGCCTATGGCCAGCGGATAGCCAATGAGCTGGAGGCGGAGATTTGCCGCCTTGGTGCGGATCAGGTGCTGGCCTTTCTGGCTGAGCCGGTGGTCGGGGCGACCGCCGGGGCGCTCTGTCCGGTGCCGGGCTATCTGGCCCGTATCCGCCAGATTTGCGATAAATATGGCGTGCTGCTGATTTTTGATGAGGTGATGTGCGGCATGGGGCGCACGGGCAGCCTGTTTGCCTTTGAACAGGAAGCGGTGGTCCCGGATATCGTCACCATTGCCAAGGGGCTGGGCAGCGGCTATCAGCCGATTGGCGCGATGCTGTGCCAGGATTTCATCCATGATGCGATTGCCGCCGGTTCCGGCTTTTTCCAGCATGGCCATACCTATCTGGCGCATCCGATGGCCTGTGCGGCGGCCAATGCGGTGCTGGACAGGCTGGTGGATGACGGGCTGGTGGGACAGGTGGCGGAAAAGGGCCGGGCCCTCAGCGCGCGTCTGGACCGGCGGCTGGGCCAGCATCCGCATATTGGCGATATTCGCGGGCGCGGGCTATTTATCGGGCTGGAGCTAGTTCAGGACCGGGCCACAAAGGCGGCTTTTGATCCGGCCCTTAATATGGCCGCGCGGATTAAGAAAAACGCCTTTGCGCTGGGGCTGGCCTGCTATCCGGCGGGCGGCACGATAGATGGCCGGACCGGCGATCACATTCTGATTGCCCCGCCTTTTATCATCAATGAAGAGGAGATGAATTTGCTGGTGCGCCTGCTGGCTGAGGCGGTGGATAAAAGCTGTGCAGAGGTGGGCTGTGCAGGGGCGGGGTTTGGCCTGGCAGAGGCCGGGTTGTCAGTGGATGGGCTGTTGCCGTCTGTTGCGCAAGGCGGCGGGGCTGGGTGAGGCGGGCAGTTCAGGCCCGTTTCCTGTCTTTTGCGGCCTGTTCTTTTTCGGCCTGTTTTTCCTGGGCCTGTTTTTCCTGGGCTCTCTTCTCATTTGCCAGCTTGATTTTTTCATCAGCTTCCCGCTCTGCGGCCAGCGCCCGCTTTTCCGCCAGCTCAGCCGTTACAATCCGGCGCGCATAGCGGCGATTGGCAATCTCAATCTGATATTTTTCTGAGGCCAGATATTTCTCAGACAGGACTTCCCGGTCATGGGCCACCAGCCGCTCCTCATTCCATTTGCCAATTATGTAAAGATTGGTCGCCATGCCGGGCTGCTCGGACATCCGCACCAGCTGCTCGGTAAAAAGAGAGATAATGCGCGAGCCGACCGGGGCACGCCATACCCCCTCAGCCAGCACCCGGTCATCATTGCTGTCATTCAGATCACTGCCCAGATCGGTGGCCCCCGCCACATCCGCCAGCAGCGGGAATTTTGACAGATATTCTGATACCCGCGTTTCAATATAGCCATTGGCATCGGTGCGGCCCTGCACCTCATTCGGGTCCAGAATGCCATCACCATCCACATCATAGCCCCATTTGGCCCCGGCTATCGGCCCGTAATAAATCCGAATCCGGACCGGCTTGTCGGTATGGCCGCCGCCGCCGCAGGCAACAAGGGCCAAACCGGAAAGCGTCCAGAGAGAGCTGCTGGATAACAGGCTGGCCAGGGCAGGCTGGCGACGGGCTGTATTTGGCATATCATCAGGAAAAGCAAGGAAAGGATGTGTCATGGCATGATCCTCTTTGGGGGTTTTCGTGCATATATAACAGATTGTTAGAACAGTTTGTCCTAAAATAAGTCAAGCCGTATAGTGATCAAAATAACCTATGGTTTTTCACCTTAAAAGCGTAGAAGTGTAATTCAAAAAGGTTAACAAAAAGTTAGATTTTTTGATTTTTTGTATTTTTTTGCGGCTTTCAGCGAAGAATTTTTGCCCCCTCGCTTCTGGCCAGCTGCCCAAAAGCTGTGCAACAGGTAAAAAACTGCCTGCTGCTGGCTTGCAGTCTCTTGCATTTTGGCCCCTGCTGGATTAAGCAAGGGCGGATTTTTGATGCCTCTGTCCGGGGGCCGGGTCGCGCCCGCGGGCAGGCAGAAAAAATCGCCAAAGGGGGGAGGCGTGCCAGCAGCCATTCCAGTCCGGCCATGCCAATGCGGCCAGACCGGACGTGACGGGCGGCGGGCATGAGACACAAAAAAGCGTAGGGATTTAAGTCATTATGGACAGCTATCTGGGCGAATATCTGCCAATCGCGGTCTTTTTGATGGTCGCGGCCGGCCTGTCACTGGCCTTTGTCATTGGCTCTTTCATCGTTGGCAAGCAGGCCCCGGATATTGAAAAGCTGACGGCTTATGAATGCGGCTTTGATGCGTTTGACGATTCGCGCAAGCCCTTTGATGTGCGATTCTATCTGGTCGCCATCCTGTTTATTATTTTCGATCTGGAAGTCGCCTTTTTGTTTCCCTGGGCGGTGGCGCTCGGCGATATTGGGCTGTTCGGCTTCTGGTCGATGATGGTCTTTTTGGGTGTGCTGACTATTGGGTTTGCCTATGAATGGAAGAAGGGGGCGCTGGAATGGGAATGAGGCAGACAGGCAATGATGCGGCCCTGAACGCCGCCCCGATTCCGCCAGGGTCTGATCAGGATATGATTTTGCGCGCGGTGTCTGATGAGATCACCAATCGCGGCTTTGTGATTGCCTCGGCAGACAAGCTGTTTAACTGGGCGCGCACCGGCTCACTCTGGCCGATGACCTTTGGTCTGGCTTGCTGTGCGGTTGAGATGATCCATTCGGCAGCCTCGCGCTATGATATGGATCGCTACGGGATGCTGTTCCGGCCCAGCCCGCGCCAGTCCGATGTGATGATTGTCGCCGGCACGCTGACCAACAAGATGGCTCCGGCCCTGCGGCGGGTCTATGATCAGATGCCGGAGCCGCGCTGGGTGCTGTCGATGGGGTCCTGTGCCAATGGCGGCGGCTATTACCATTATTCCTATGCGGTGGTGCGCGGCTGTGACCGGATTGTGCCGGTTGATGTCTATGTGCCGGGCTGTCCGCCAACGGCTGAGGCGCTGATTTACGGGCTGTTGCAGCTGCAAAAGAAAATCCGCCGCACCGCGACAATCCAGCGCTGAGCCGCTTTTTTCAAAATTTAAGGGGGAAACAGGGCAAAGATGGACACAGCAGACAGCAGGCAAATGGAGCATAGCCGGACAGCCGCTTTTCTTGGGGTGATTGAGGCCAGCCTTTCTGATCTGGTGCTGGCAGCTGATATCCATAATGGCGAGATTGTGCTGCGGGCAGAGCTGGCGAAGGTGGCTGATATTCTGCTGGCCCTGCGCGATACCCAGACCCTGGAATGCCGCCAGCTGACCGATATTACGGCTGTGGACTGGCCGGAGCGGCCGGCCCGCTTTGATCTGGTCTGGCAGCTGCTCAGCGTGCGCTATAATCAGCGCGTGCGCCTGATAGCCGAAGTAGAGGAGGGCGAGATTGTGCCGTCCAGCGTGCCGGTTTTTGCCTCTGCCAACTGGGCTGAGCGGGAAGTCTGGGATATGTTCGGCATTTTCTTTTCCGGCCATCCTGATTTGCGCCGCCTGCTGACAGATTATGGCTTTGAGGGCCATCCGCTGCGCAAGGATTTTCCGCTGACCGGCCATGTTGAGGTGCGCTATGACGATACCCAGCGCCGGGTCGTCTATCAGCCGGTTCAGCTGGTGCAGGAATATCGCGATTTTGATTTCCTCAGCCCTTGGGAAGGAATGCTGGGGGACGGAATATCGGGGGAGGCCGCTGAGCCTGTGGATGAAGCCGGTTCCAAAGAGGGGGGATCAGCCAATGGGTGATATGCAGATACGGCCCCTGACGCTGAATTTTGGCCCGCAGCATCCGGCCGCCCACGGGGTGTTGCGGCTGGTGCTGGAAATGGATGGCGAGGTGATAGAGCGGGCTGACCCGCATATCGGCCTGTTGCATCGCGGCACGGAAAAGCTGATTGAGAACAAGACCTATCTGCAAGCCCTGCCTTATTTTGACCGGCTGGATTATGTCTCGCCGATGAATCAGGAACACGCCTGGGCGCTGGCAATTGAAAAGGCCCTGCATATAGAGGTGCCGGAACGCGGCCAATATATTCGCGTCCTTTATTGTGAGATCGGGCGGGTGTTGAACCATCTGCTGAATCTGACCACTTTTGCCATTGATGTTGGCGCGATCACGCCGCTGCTCTGGGGATTTGAAGAGCGCGAGACGCTGATGGAATTTTATGAGCGGGCCTCCGGGGCGCGCCTGCATGCGGCCTATTTCCGGCCCGGCGGGGTGCATCAGGATCTGCCCGATGGTCTGGCTGAGGATATTCTGGCCTGGGCTGACAGGTTCCCTTCCTTCATTGATGATCTGGAAACCCTGTTGACGGAAAACCGGATTTTCAAGCAGCGCACGGTAGATATAGGCATTCTGGATACCGAGGAAGCGCTGGGGCTGGGCATGACCGGGGTGGTCTTGCGGGCGACTGGCCTGCCGTGGGATTTGCGCAAATCCCAGCCCTATGATGTCTATGAGAAGATGGATTTTGATGTGCCAGTGGGCAAGACCGGTGATTGCTATGCCCGCTATCTGGTGCGGATAGAGGAAATGCGCCAATCCCTGCGGATTATCCGCCAGGCGATAGAGCAGATGCCGGACGGGCCGGTGCTGGCCCAGAACCACAAGATCACACCGCCGCGCCGGGCTGAGATGAAAACATCCATGGAAGCGCTGATACAGCATTTCAAACTCTATACAGAGGGCTTTCATGTGCCGGCCGGTGACAGCTATACCGCTGTTGAGGCGCCGAAGGGGGAATTTGGCGTCTATCTGGTCGCGGACGGGACCAACAAGCCCTGGCGCTGCCGCTTGCGGGGGCCGGGCTATTATTTCATGGCGGCGGTGGATTATATGTCGCGCGGCCATATGCTGGCTGATTCGGTGGCGATTATTGGGTCGCTGGATATTGTGTTTGGTGAGATTGACAGATGAGTATTGAGGCGCTGATCGCAGAAGAGCAGCCGGAAAGCTTCGCCTTTAGTGCTGCCAATGAAAAGGAAATTGAGCGGATTCTGGCCAAATACCCGCCGGAACGCAAGGCCTCTGCCGTGATGCCGCTGCTGGATTTGGCCCAGCGCCAGCATGATAACTGGATCCCGATGGCGGCGATTGAGGAGATTGCCAAGCGCCTTGATATGGCGAAAATCCGGGTTCTGGAAGTGGCCAGCTTCTATACCATGTTCAATTTGAAGCCGGTGGGGCGGTATTTCCTGCAATTATGCGGCACCACGCCGTGTATGCTGCGTGGCTCGGATGATGTGACCCGCTGCATAAAGGACAAGCTGGGCATTGCCTCCGGCCAAACAACGCCGGATGGCCAATTCAGCCTGCTGGAGGTGGAATGTCTGGGGGCGTGTGTGAACGCGCCGATTATTCAGGTCAATGACGATTTCTATGAAGATTTGGATTATGACAGCACGGCCCAGCTGCTGGAGGCGCTGGCCGCAGGCAAGCCGCCTGCGCCGGGGTCAGTGGCCGGGCGGCAGGGCTCGCAATCAGCGGCCGGGCCGACCAGCCTCGCCGGAATGAAGCCGAAAAAGGCGCGGACCGCCAGAAAGGCTCGCCATGCTTGACGACAAGGATCGCATTTTTACCAATATCTATGGCTGGGGCGACGCCATGCTGGCCGGGGCCAGATCGCGCGGCGATTGGGATAATACAGCCGCTATTCTGGCGCGGGGCCATGACGCGATTATTGAGGAAGTCAAAGCCTCCGGCCTGCGCGGGCGCGGCGGGGCGGGTTTTCCGACCGGCCTGAAATGGTCTTTCATGCCAAAGGAAGTCGGCGCACGGCCCCATTATCTGGTGGTCAATGCCGATGAATCAGAGCCCGGCACCTGCAAGGACCGGGATATTATCCGGCATGAGCCGCATAAATTGCTGGAAGGCTGTGTGGTGGCCGGCTTTGCCATGCGTGCCCAGGCGGCCTATATCTATATCCGCGGTGAATTTGTCAATGAAGCCAGAGTGTTGCAGGCTGCTATTGATGAAGCCTATGAAGCTGGTTTGCTGGGCAAGGATGCGGCTGGATCAGGCTGGCCCTTTGATATTTACCTGCATCGCGGGGCCGGGGCCTATATTTGCGGCGAGGAAACCGCGCTGCTGGAATCGCTGGAAGGGCGCAAGGGCCAGCCGCGGCTGAAGCCGCCTTTTCCGGCTGGTGTGGGCCTGTATGGCTGTCCGACCACGATCAATAATGTGGAATCGATTGCCGTAGCGCCGACGATCCTGCGCCGCGGTGGCAGCTGGTTTGCCGGGCTGGGCAAGGAAAACAATACCGGAACCAAGCTGTTTTGCATCTCCGGTCATGTGAACAACCCCTGCAATGTCGAAGAAGAGATGGGGATTCCGCTGCGGGAGCTTTTGGAAAAGCACGCGGGCGGGGTGCGCGGTGGCTGGGATAATCTGCTGGCGGTGATCCCGGGCGGCTCCTCAACGCCGCTGATTACCCGCGAGGTCTGCGCCAGCATGACGATGGATTTTGATGCGCTCAAAGAGGCGGGGTACCGGGCTGGGCACAGCCGGTATCATCGTGATGGATAAAAGCACTGATATTGTGCGGGCGATCAGCCGGATTTCCTATTTCTACAAGCATGAGAGCTGCGGGCAATGCACGCCCTGCCGCGAGGGAACCGGCTGGATGTTCCGGATGATGGACCGGATGGTGCGCGGCGAGGCCGAAGCCCATGAGATTGATACGCTCTGGGAGGTCACCAAACAGGTGGAAGGCCATACGATTTGCGCGCTGGGGGATGCGGCGGCCTGGCCTATCCAGGGGCTGATCCGGCATTTCCGGCCAGAGCTGGAGCGGCGCATTGCGGCCCGGTCGGCTGTGGTGCGGGCCGCTGAGTAGGAGAGGGAAGCCAGCCATGCCAAAATTGACCGTCAATGGGATTGAGGTAGAGGTCGAGGCCGGGGCAACCGTGCTGCAGGCCTGTGAGGAAGCCGGTTTTGAGATTCCCCGCTTCTGCTATCATGAAAGGCTGTCGATTGCCGGCAATTGCCGGATGTGTCTGGTGGATATGGAGCGGGCCCCGAAACCGGTTGCCAGCTGTGCCATGCCAGCTGCCGACGGGATGGCGATTGATACCCAGTCCGAGCGGGTGAAAAAAGCCCGCGAAGGGGTGATGGAATTCCTGCTGGCCAACCATCCGCTGGATTGCCCTATCTGTGATCAGGGCGGCGAGTGTGATCTCCAGGATCAGGCGATGGCCTTTGGCGGCGATGCCTCGCGCTATACGGAAAACAAGCGGGCGGTTGATGAAAAGCATATGGGCCCGCTGATCAAGACGGTGATGACCCGCTGTATCCATTGCACGCGCTGTGTGCGCTTTGCCACAGAGGTGGCCGGGGTGCCGGAGCTGGGCGCGATTGGCCGCGGTGAGACAATGGAAATCACCACCTATCTGGAAAAGACGCTGGCCTCGGAATTATCGGCCAATGTGATTGATCTCTGTCCGGTTGGCGCGCTGACCAGCCAGCCCTATGCCTTTGTGTCGCGCCCGTGGGAGCTGAACAAGGTGGAATCAGTCGATGTGATGGATGCCCAGGGGGCCAATATCCGCATTGATGCCAGGGGCGGCCAGGTTTTGCGGGTCTTGCCGCGCCTGAATGAGGCGGTGAATGAGGAATGGATTACTGACAAGGCCCGCTATGCGATTGATGGTTTGCGGCGGCAAAGGCTGGATCAGCCCTATCTGCGCGGAGCCGATGGCCGGCTGCACCCGGCCAGCTGGCCAGAGGCGCTGGAAGCCCTGCGGGCGGCGATAAAAAAGGCGCGGCCTTCCGGCATGGGCGCAATTATTGGCGATCAGCTGGATGCTGAGAGCATTTTTGCGGTGAAGACGCTGATGGACAAGCTGGGCAGCCCGAATCTGGATTGCCGTCAGGACGGGGCCAAGCTGGATGGCAAGCGGCGCGCCTCTTATCTGTTCAATTCGACGATTGCCGGTATTGATGAGGCAGATGCGCTGCTGATTATCGGCAGCAATCCAAGGCTGGAAGCGCCGGTGATGAATGCGCGGATCAGGCGGCGCTGGCTGAACTCGGATATCAAGATTGCCCATATCGGCCCGCAGATGGATGCGACCTACCCGTCCGAATGGCTGGGAGAGGAGGCAGATCTGCTGACCCGCCTCGCTGATGGCAGCCATCCCTTTGCCAAGGTTTTGCAACAGGCTGAGCGGCCCATGCTGATACTGGGCGGCGGGGCGTTGCGGCGGGCTGACGGGGCAGCTCTGCTGGGCAAGGCCCGCCAGATTGCCGAGCAGACCGGCATGATTGGCAAGGGCTGGAATGGCTTTAATGTGCTGCATACCGCCGCCTCGCGGGTGGCCGGGCTGGATATTGGGGCGGTGCCGGGCAAGGGCGGTCTTTCAGCTGCCGATATGCTGGCGGCGGCGCAGGACGGGTCCTTAAAGCTGTTATGGCTGCTGGGGGCGGATGAGCTGGATATGAACGGGTTGGAGAAATGCTTCACCGTCTATCAGGGCCATCATGGCGATGCCGGGGCGCACGCCGCTGATCTGGTTTTGCCGGCGGCCGCCTGGACCGAAAAGAACGGCCTGTATGTAAATTTTGAAGGGCGCGTGCAAGAGGGGCGGCGCGCTGTCTTTCCCCCGGGTGAGGCGCGTGAGGATTGGGCTATTATCCGCGCTTTGGCAGAATTGCTGGGCATCAATCTGGGCTTTGACAGCCAGGATGAGCTGCGCCAGATGCTGTGTGCCAGCCATCCGCATTTTGCCGATCTGGATGAGATCACCCCGGCGAAATGGGCGAAATTCGGCTCCACTGCGCGCCTGAAGGGTGGCGTTATTGAGGCTGGGCTGACGGAATTTTACATGAGCTGTGCTATCAGCCGGGCTTCTGAGACGATGGCCGCCTGTCGCAAGGCAGCCGCACAGTCGGAACCGGCACAGGCAGCGGAGTGATGGGCATGACAGGCGAAATGATGCTGGATTATGCGTTGGAGCTGGGCTGGATTCTGATCCAGATATTGGCAATAGCGGTTCCGCTCCTGATCGGTGTCGCCTATCTGACCCTGGCGGAGCGGCGGGTTATCGGCCTGATGCAGCTGCGAAAAGGGCCGAATGTTGTTGGCCCGTTTGGCCTGTTGCAGCCTTTTGCCGATGCGCTGAAATTGTTGGCCAAGGAAACCATACTGCCAGCCGGGGCAGACAAGCCGGTCTTTTTGCTGGCCCCGATGCTGACCTTCTTGCTGGCGATGGTCGCCTGGGCGGTGATTCCGTTTGGTGACGGGCTGGTGCTGGCCGATATCAATGTCGGGATTTTGTATCTGTTCGCGATTTCCTCGCTGGGTGTTTATGGCATTATCATGGCCGGCTGGGCCAGCAATTCCAAATATGCCTTTTTGGGCGCTTTGCGCTCTGCTGCCCAGATGGTCTCTTATGAGGTGTCGATGGGGCTGGTGATTATCACGGTTCTGCTCTGTGTCGGCTCGCTGAACCTAACGGCGATTATTGAGGCGCAGCGCGGCCTCTGGTTCTGCATACCGCTCTTCCCGATGTTTGTAGTGTTTTTCATCTCCACCCTGGCTGAGACGAACCGCGCGCCGTTTGATCTGCCGGAAGGGGAATCAGAGCTGGTCGCCGGGTATTTTGTGGAATATTCCTCGATGAGCTTTGCGCTGTTTTTCCTTGGTGAATATGCCAATATGATTTTGATGAGCGGCATGACCACGGTTCTGTTTTTGGGGGGCTGGCTGCCGCCTTTTGATATCTGGCCGCTGAATCTGGTGCCGGGGCCGATCTGGTTTGTGCTGAAAATCTGCCTTGTTCTGTTTGTGTTTTTGTGGATGCGGGCGACGACGCCGCGCTATCGTTATGACCAGCTGATGCGGCTGGGCTGGAAGATTTTCCTGCCTTTTACCCTCATTTGGGTGGTGCTGACCGCGGGCTTTTTGCTGGCGACCGGTTTTGCCGGTCTTTGCCGCAATAAGCGGGCGGAAGGTTGGATCATGTCACGTGCTGCTGTAAATGCAATCCGATCTTTTCTGCTGCTGGAGGTGCTGAAGGGCTGGCCCTGACCTTGAAATATTTTTTCAAGCCCAAGGTGACGCTGAATTACCCTTATGAAAAAGGGCCGATTTCCCCGCGTTTTCGCGGTGAACACGCACTGCGACGCTATCCCAATGGAGAGGAGCGCTGTATCGCCTGCAAGCTGTGTGAGGCGGTCTGCCCGGCGCAAGCCATCACCATTGAAGCTGAGCCGCGCGCGGACGGATCACGCCGCACAACCCGCTATGATATCGACATGACCAAATGTATCTATTGCGGCTTTTGCCAGGAAGCCTGTCCGGTCGATGCGATTGTTGAGGGGCCGAATTTTGAATTCGCGACCGAGACCCGCGAAGAGCTGTTCTATGACAAGGACAAGCTGCTGGCCAATGGCGACCGCTGGGAGGGCGAAATCGCCCGCAATCTGGCTGCGGATGCCAGGTGGCGCTAGGAACGGGCGGGGGATAGCAAGATGATTGAGAGCCTGTTTTTCTATCTGTTCGCTGGTGTGTGCTGCCTGTCCGGGCTGATGGTGATTTCTGCGCGCAACCCGGTGCATTCGGTATTGTTTCTGATTCTGGCCTTTTTCAACTCGGCTGGCCTGTTTGTTGCTGCTGGGGCAGAGTTTTTGGCGATGCTTGTTGGTGGTTGTTCTATGTTGGGGCGGTCGCGGTGCTGTTCTTGTTTGTGGTGATGATGCTGGATATCAATATTGATGAGCTGCGCCAGGGTTTAAACCGCTATTTGCCGTTGGGGCTGGTGGTGGGATTGGGCTGATTGCTTGAATTGTGATCGCCTTTTTAAGCGTCGATGCGCTGCAGCCAATGCTCCGGCCATTGGCCACGAGATCAGCAATACACGGGCGATTGGGGCGGGTGCTTTATACCGATTATATCTATCTGTTCCAGCTGGCTGGGCTGATTCTGCTGGTGGCGATGGTGGGGGCGATTGCGCTGACCCTGCGCCGCCGCAGCGGGGTGCGCCGCCAGAATATTGCCGAACAGAATGCCCGCCGGCGCGAAGAAACGGTGGCAGTGGTCACGGTCGCCAGCCGGGCCGGTCTAAAGAAACCCGCACGGTCAAAAGCTGCAATATGGGGAGATTATAATGGAGATATTTCGCGCTTCATTATCTGATGGTCGGGGCAATCCTTTTGTTTCGGGGTGCTGGGCATTTTTCTGAACCGCAAGAATGTGATCACGATTTTGATGTCGATTGAGCTGATTTTGCTTTCGGTCAATATCAATCTGGTGGCCTTTTCCACCCATGCCGGGGATTTGACCGGCCAGATTTTCGCGCTGTTTATCCTGACTGTTGCGGCAGCCGAGGCGGCGATTGGTCTGGCTATTCTGGTGATTTATTTCCGCAATCGCGGCTCTATCGCGGTTGAGGATATCAATATGATGAAAGGCTAGGGGGCAGGGATTTGCTGTATTCTGCGCTTGTATTTTTGCCGCTCGCCGGGGCGGTGCTGGCCGGTCTGGTCTCCATCTGGGGGCGGCATGGGCTGGCCTCCAGCTTTGCGGTCTGACTGGGGTTGTGCTATCCATTGATTGCTGGCTGGATTGCCTTTTGGCAGGTTGCGATAGGTGGGCAACCGGTCACGTCTATTTGGCCAGATGGATTGTTTGGGGGATTTTGCTGCCAGCTGGGCGCTTCGTTATGATACGCTGACCGCGGTGATGGTGATTGTGGTGACCACGGTTTCTCCTGGTTCATATTTATTCGCTCGGCTATATGAGCCATGATCCCGGACGCGGGCGTTTCATGGCCTATCTCAGCCTGTTCACCTTTGCCATGCTGATGCTGGTTACGGCAGATAATCTGGTGCAGCTGTTTTTTGGCTGGGAAGGGGTCGGGGTGGCCTCTTACCTGCTGATCGGTTTTTGGTATCACAAGCCCAGCGCACATGAAGCGGCGATGAAAGCCTTTGTGGTGAACCGGGTCGGGGATTTTGGCTTCGCGCTCGGTATTCTGGCGGTCTTTGCGCTGTTTGGCGCGGTCTCCTTTGACGAAATTTTTGTGGCCGCCCCGGAATTTGTTAATGTCAGTGTTGCGTTTCTGGGGGTTCAGATTCCGGCACTGGAGCTGGTATCGGTGCTGCTCTTTATCGGGGCGATGGGAAAATCTGCCCAGCTGGGCCTGCATACCTGGCTGCCCGATGCGATGGAGGGGCCGACCCCGGTTTCCGCCCTTATTCACGCCGCAACCATGGTCACGGCCGGGGTCTTTATGGTGTGCCGCCTGTCCCCGGTGATTGAATATGCGCCCTTTGCGCTGGACCTGATTACCGTTGTTGGCGCGCTGACTGCGATTTTTGCCGCGACGGTCGGGATGACCCAATTTGATATTAAGCGGGTGATTGCCTATTCCACCTGCTCGCAGCTCGGCTATATGTTTTTTGCAGCTGGTGTGTCTGCCTATCCGGCGGCGATGTTCCATCTGACCACACACGCTTTTTTCAAGGCGCTGCTGTTTTTGGGGGCAGGCTCGGTTATCCATGCGCTGTCGGATGAACAGGATTTGCGCAATATGGGCGGTATCTGGAAACAGGTGCCGGTCACCTATGCGATGATGTGGATAGGCTCGCTGGCGCTGGCCGGGTTCCCGTTTTTTGCCGGTTTTTATTCCAAGGATATGATTTTGGAAGCCGCCTGGGGCGCGCATACCGGCGTCGGACAGATGGCCTTTTGGCTGGGCTGTGCGGCGGCTTTGCTGACAGCCTTTTACAGCTGGCGTCTGTTGATTTTGGCTTTTCATGGCACGCCGCGCGCGTCCAAAGAGGCGATGGATCATTTGCATGAATCGCCCGGCGTGATGCTCTGGCCGCTCTTGCCGCTGGCTATCGGGGCGGTGCTGGCAGGCTGGCTGGGCTATGAGCTGTTTGTCGGCCATGACATGGCGCGTTTCTGGGGCGATTCCCTGTTGATATTGCCTGAGCATGGGGCGATGGAAGCTGCGCATCATGTGCCGCTTTGGGTAAAGTTGCTGCCGGTTGTTCTGGCGGCTGCCGGGGTTGTTGGTGCGGTGATTGCCTATGTGCTGATACCGGGTCTGCCGGGCAGATTGGCTGAGGCCTTTGCCCCGCTCTACCGCTTCTTGTTCCATAAATGGTATTTTGATGAGCTGTATGACCGGGTGTTTGTGCAGCCAGCTGTGCGGCTGGGACATCAATTCTGGCAACGCGGCGACCGGGCGGTGATTGACGGGCTGGGGCCGGATGGGATTTCTGCGCTGGTGATGCGGCTGTCCGGCCAGCTGGCCCGTCTGCAGACCGGTTTTGTCTATCATTATGCCTTTGCCATGCTGGTGGGCCTTGTGGTTTTGCTCAGCTGGTATTTCAGCGGGTTTTAGGGGGAAGACAGGATGCTGTCCGATTGGCCAATTTTGTCATTGCTCACCTTTCTGCCGCTGGCAGGGGTGCTGTTCTTGTTGCTGATCCGCGGGGATGATCAGACGGTTTCCACCAATAGCCGGCTGGTTGCGCTCTGGGTATCGGGCTTTATTTTCTTTGTCTCGCTCTATTTGTATTTTGCCTTTGATCCGGCCCAGCCCGGCTATCAGTTTGAGGAGCAGGC
The DNA here is from genome assembly GCA_038131695.1 of Alphaproteobacteria bacterium. Taxonomy (GTDB): domain Bacteria; phylum Pseudomonadota; class Alphaproteobacteria; order Puniceispirillales; family Puniceispirillaceae; genus JADHLK01. The sequence goes on from JAYPQA010000031.1 coordinate 35,324, forward strand.
CAGCTGGATAAAGGGCGGCGGTATCAACTATCATATGGGGGTGGATGGTATTTCCATGCCCTTTATCCTGCTCGCTACTTTCCTGACTCCCTTATCCATTCTGGCCAGCTGGTCAATCAAGCACCGGGTGCGCGACTATATGATCGCCTTTCTGGTGCTGGAGACGATGATGATCGGTATGTTCGCCTCGCTGGATATGCTGATGTTCTATCTGTTCTTTGAAGGGGTTTTGATCCCGATGTTCCTGATTATCGGGGTCTGGGGCGGGCCGCGCCGGGTTTATGCGGCGTTCAAATTCTTCCTCTACACGCTGGCGGGATCGGTCTTGATGCTGGTCTGCATGATGGCCATGTTTGTGCAGGAAGGGACCACAGATATCCCGGCCCTGCAGCTGGCCAGCTTTGCCCCGGCCTTGCAATTCTGGCTGTTTCTGGGCTTTTTTGCCTCCTTTGCTGTCAAGGTGCCGATGTGGCCGGTGCATACCTGGCTGCCTGATGCCCATGTTGAGGCCCCGACGGCCGGCTCGATGATTCTGGCCGGTGTGCTGCTGAAGATGGGCGGTTATGGCTTTATCCGGTTCTCGTTGCCGATGTTTCCGGATGCGTCAGCCTTTTTTGCGCCCTATATTTTTGCCCTGTCCGTGATCGCGGTGATCTATACCTCGCTGGTTGCGCTGGCCCAGTCAGACATGAAAAAGCTGATTGCCTATTCCTCGGTCGCGCATATGGGGTTTGTGACGATTGGCATTTTTTCCTTTACCGAGCAAGGGCTGTCCGGGGCGATGTTCCAGATGATCAGTCACGGGCTGGTCTCGGCAGCGCTGTTTTTCTGTGTCGGGGTGGTTTATGACCGGCTGCATACCAGAGAGATTAAGGCCTATGGCGGGGTAGCGGATGTGATGCCGCGCTATGCAGCCTGGTTTATGCTGATGATGCTGGCCTCGGTCGGGCTGCCTGGCACCTCTGGTTTTGTGGGTGAGATGCTGGTGCTGGTTGGGGCCTGGCAGGCGTCCGGGCTGACCGCTGTGCTGGCCGCGACCGGGCTGATATTGGGGGCGGTTTATATGCTGTGGCTCTATCGGCGGGTGGTGTTTGGCCGGGCAGAGAGCCAGGCGGTGCTGGAAATGGCCCCGCTGGCCCGCCGTGAGGTGATGATTTTTGTGCCGCTGGCGCTGTTCGTGATTTGGCTGGGCGTGTTTCCGGCCTTGCTGCTGGATGTGATGAATCCGCTGATTGCCCAGATGATCAGCCAGCTGGGCAGCCTGGCCCCGGCCAGTGCGAAAGCCTTTTAGGGAGCGAGAGGAACATGGCTTTTTCTGCAAATGACTGGATTGCCTTCCTGCCAGAGACCATTCTGGTGCTGTTTGCCCTTGTGGTAACCTTGCTGGCTGCCTGGGCCGGAGATAATCCAAAAGGGCGCCAGCTGGTTCGCCAGACGGTGCTGCTGGCCTATGCGCTGGCTCTGGTGGCGGTGATGGTTGGCCAGCCGGAGCGCACGGAGCTTTTTAACGGCCTGTTTGTGGCTGGCGGTGTGCTCAGCTGGTTTAAGGGGCTGGTGCTGGCGGGTGCGTTTGCGGCTGGCTGGATGACCACGCAAAAATGGGATGAGGGGGTTGAGCGGGCTGAATATCCGCTGCTGGTCTTGCTGGCCAGCCTGGGTATGTGCCTGATGATTTCCGCCAATGATTTGATGGCGCTCTATATGGGGCTGGAGCTGCAATCGCTGCCGCTATTCGTGATAGCGGCAATGCGCACCCGCTCGCTGAAATCCTCTGAGGCAGGGCTGAAATATTTTCTGCTGGGCGCGCTGTCTTCCGGGATGCTGCTTTACGGGGCTTCGCTGATTTATGGCTTTGTCGGCACCACCAGCTTTGCCGGCATTGCCGAGACGCTGGCGGCTGGCCCGGCCTCGGCCGGGGTGACAGTGGGGCTGGTTTTCCTGCTGTCCGGCTTGGCTTTCAAAATATCTGCCGCCCCCTTTCATATGTGGACACCGGATGTCTATGAAGGGGCCCCAACGCCGGTGACGGCCCTGTTCGCCATTGCTCCGAAAGTGGCCGCGATGGCCCTGCTGCTCAGCGTCACGCATTACGCCTTTGGCCCGATAGCCGCGCAATGGTCGCAAGTGCTGGTCGCGCTGTCTGTTGCCTCTATGCTGGTTGGGGCGTTCGGGGCGTTGCGCCAGACAGATATCAAGCGGATGATGGCTTATTCCTCTATAGCCCATATGGGCTATGCGCTGATCGGGCTGGCCGCTGGCACAGCAGAAGGGGCCAGCGGGGTGCTGATCTATATGACGACCTATCTGGTTATGGGGGCTGGGTCCTTTGCCATTATCATGTCGATGCGCCGGGACGAGACCCCGGTGCAGAAGATCAGTGATCTGGCAGGCGCGTCCAGCACGCATCCGCTGCTGGCAGCCGGTATGATGCTGGTGATGTTTTCCATGGCCGGAATCCCGCCCTTGGCCGGCTTTTTTGGCAAATGGTATGTGTTTGTTGCGGCGGTCAATGCCGGGCTGATCCCGCTGGCGGTTATTGGCGTGCTGGCCTCAGTGGTCGGGGCTTTTTATTATTTGCGGATTATCCGGCTGATGTATTTTCAAGAGCCGGATGAGACCCTTGATCACGGGATGCCGCGCCAGAACCAGGCAGTTTTGCTGGCTTCCCTGGCGGTGATAGTGCTGTTTGTGTTTGCCATTGGTCCGCTGCGCGACTATGCCAGCCAGGCGGTGCAAGAGCTGACCGGCAATCTGGCCGTTTATTCTGCCGTCTCTTCTGCCAGCTATTCTGGGTGAGAACCATGTTAGATTTGCCTGCTGGCTGGTCGTTGACTTCAGCCGGGTCTGTGACATCCTCTTCTGATTTGGCCCGTGATTTTCTGGCCAGCGGCCCGCTGCGCGCTGAGGGTCAGGCCTTTCTGGCTGCTGAGCAGACCAAGGGGCGGGGGCGGCTGGGCCGCAGCTGGGTCTCCAAACCCGGAGATGGTCTGTATCTGTCCGTTATTCTGGAGCCGCGCCGCCCGCGCCATGACTGGCCAACCCTGTCTTTTGTGACGGCTCTGGCGGTGTTGCAGGCGGTTGAACAGCTCTGCCCGCCGCTCAGCCTGCAGCTGAAATGGCCGAATGACTTGCTGCTGGGGGACGGCAAGCTGGGCGGGCTGCTGCTGGAAACAGAAGGCGAGCGGTTGATTGTCGGTATCGGCGTGAATCTGGCCAACGCCCCCCGGATCAAAGGGGCCAGCCATCCCCCGACTGATTTGGCCAGCCATTGCCAGGAGCTGCCAGCCACGGATAATCTGGCCAGACAGATTTTGACCAGCCTGCACAGCCTGTATCAGCTCTGGAAAGATTGCGGGCCGGCCCCACTGCTGGCCAGATGGCAGGACAGGGCGGGCATTGTCGGCAGGCAGTTGAAAGTCCGCCTGCCGGATCGCCAGCTGGATGGCATTTGCACCGGGCTGGGGCCAGATGGGCGGCTGGGCCTGCAAATGGCAGATAGCAGCCATGTTGATATTTCAGCTGGCGAGGTTCAGCTGATGGGAGAGGGCCATGCTGCTCGCTCTTGATGTCGGGAATACCAATCTGGTGTTTGGCCTGCTTGACGCAGCCGGTCAGCCCGGCGCGGGCTGGCGCTTGCCAACCGGCGAGGCGGCGGATGCCGACATTCTGGTGCGGGCTGTTTCTGATCAGCTGGCCCGGGCTGCTATTGCGCCGGATGCGATAGAGGCGCTGGTGGTGGCCAGCGTTGTTCCGGCGGTTAATCCGGCAATCGCCGGGCTGGCAAAAACCCACGGCTGGCCTCTGATCATGGCCGGAGAGGCCGGGGTGGAGCTGGGGATCAGCGTGGATTTGGAAAACCCGGCTGAGGTTGGCGCAGACCGGCTGGTTAATGCGCTGGGCGCGCAGGGGCTGGGGCTGGTTCCGTCGATAATTATTGATTTTGGCACGGCGACGACCTTTGATCTGGTCTTGGCAGATGGCGCTGGCCAGCCGGTTTATTCTGGCGGCATCATTGCCCCGGGCGTTAATCTGTCTGTTGAGGCCCTATCGCGCGCGGCCGCCAAATTGCCAGAGATGGATATGGGCGAGATGGATATTCAGAACTGGCAGGCCGCAGATGTGCCGGTGCCGGGCCGCTCCACCCGCCAGGCAATGCGGGCGGGTGTGCTGTGGGGCTATGTCGGGCTGGCAGAGGGGCTGATCACCCGGTTGCAGCAGAGCGCTGGCCAGAGCGTGCCGGTTATTGCGACCGGGGGGCTTGCTTCTTTGTATGCACCGCATATATCAGCTATCGGGCAAGTTTGCCCGGAGTTGACCCTTATCGGGCTGTTCCAACTTTATCAGATGAACAAGGCAGGCTAGATGGAACTGGACAAGCAGGGTTTGCATTTTGTGCCGCTGGGCGGTTCCGGCGAGATCGGCATGAATGCCAATCTCTATCATCATCAGGGCAAATGGCTGATGATCGATCTGGGGATCAGCTTTCCGGATGACTCCATGCCGGGTGTGGATGTGGTGCTGCCGGACCTGTCCTATATTGAGGCGCGCAAGCAGGATTTGCTGGGCATTGTGCTGACCCATGCCCATGAGGATCATTTCGGGGCGATTCCCTATCTGTGGGAAAGGCTGGGGGTGCCGGTCTATGGCACTGCCTTCACCCTGGCCCTGCTGCGGCGCAAGCTGGCCGAGAACCGCCAGCAAATCACCATTCCGCTGCATCAGCTGGATTATAATATTGACTATCAATTTGGCCCGTTTTCGGTTGAGCTGGTCGCGCTCAGCCATTCTATCCCGGACCCGGCCGCGCTGGTTCTGCGCACCGGGGCGGGCACGGTTCTGCATACCGGCGATTGGAAGCTGGATGATACGCCGATGCTGGGGGCCAGGACAGATACGGACCGGCTGCGGGAAATCGGCGATGAGGGGGTGCTGGCGCTGGTCGGGGATTCCACAAATGCGATGGTTGCGGGCCATACCCCGTCTGAGAAAATTGCCCGCGCCGGGCTGACAGAAGTGATCGCCTCAGCCAAAAACCGGGTGGCGGTCACCTGTTTTGCCAGCAATGTGGCACGGCTGGATTCGATTGCCGCGGCCGCGCGCGAGAATGACCGCGCCTTGTGTGTGGTGGGCCGGGCCCTGCACCGCACGATTGCGGCTGCCAAGGAGGCCGGCTATCTCAGCGATTTCCCGGATCTGGTCCCGGAGACTGATTTTGGCCTCTTGCCGCGCGAGAATATCGTCATCATCTGCACCGGATCACAAGGTGAGCCGCGCGCCGCCATGGCCCGGATCGCGGCTGGCACGCATGAGAATATTGAGCTGGATCCCGGCGATATGGTGATTTATTCCTCGCGCCAGATACCGGGCAATGAGCCTGCTATCAGCAAGGTGCAGGACCGGCTGGTGCGCCGCCAGATTGATCTGGTGACCGATGAGGAAGCGCCGGTTCATGTCTCCGGCCATCCGGCGCGTGATGAGCTGACCGAACTCTACCGGCTGGTCAGGCCGCAAATCGCGATCCCGGTGCATGGCACGGCCCGTCATTTGCTGGCCCATGCGCGGCTGGCTGAGACCTGTCAGGTGCCGCAAGCGCTGATCCCCGATAATGGCGATATTATCAGCCTGTCAGACACAGGCGCGCGCCAGATTGGCCATGCGCCGGTCGGGCTGTTGACGCATGAGGGCGGCGAGATCATGGATATTCAGTCCGAACAGATGCGCGCGCGCCGCCGGATGCTCTGGAACGGGACGGTGACCGCCTCGCTGGTGCTGAATGCGGCGGGCGGGTTGGTGCTGGCCCCGTCAGTCAGCCAGACCGGCCTGTGTGACGGCCAGAGTGAGGCTGATTTTCTGGCCGATGCGGCGCTGGCGATAGAGGATATGCTCGAAGAGATGAGCGGGCGCGAGCGCGGCTCGGATGAGCTGCTGGAAAATGGCGCGCGATCTGCTTTGCGCGGGCTGGCCAGGCGGCGTTTTGGCCTGCGCCCGACGGTGCATCTGCATATCCTGCGCGCTGAGGCAAGTGAGGTCAGCTGATGGGGCTGGGGCGGGCAGGAACAGGCCGGATGTGGGCCGTCAGATATGTGCAAATGGGCCGGGTTCAAATGGGCCTGGTTGAAATAGGCCGGGTTCAAATAGGCAGGGCAGGCTGATGGATATTGTCTCCGGTCTGGTGGTTTATATCCTGCTCTGGTGGTGGGTGTTTTTCATGGTGTTGCCCTTTGGCAACCGGCCGGCCGATGCACCGGAGCCGGGCCACGCCACCTCTGCCCCGGCGAAGCCCCGCTTGCGGCTGAAAATGGCGATCACAACGCTGATCGCCGCGCTGCTGTTTGTGCTGGTCTGGTGGATTATCACCTCCGGCTTTATCAGCTTCCGCGAAATGGCCGGGTAGGGGGGCTATTCTTGTTACTGTCTTTTTGAGCGTTTTGTCTGCTTTGGTTAACTTGATTCGGTATTTGCATTATCCTCTTTTTTCCATAGGGAAATATCCCGGAACCAAACAGTAGCATTATAAATTTCTGGCCGCCATGTAATTTGACCACCATCTCCCCAACTAACTTTGGGCCTTTTCATAGATTGCATTGTCTAGGTCAAAAATTTCATCCATTTTCCGCTCAGGGAAATGATCCTCTTCGAATTCAAGAAATACACAGTTAACTACATCACCAGAAGATTTTTTTCTTTTTCTTTTTGTGACTCTTTTCAGTTTACCCACAATTGAGATATCAACATCTGAGCCATCATAGTTGGGGTGTGTTTTTGTAAGTCTCATTATTTCTTCCCTTTGTTTCTCATTCACTTTTTCTACTTCTTCGAGTTTGTCTTCAAGCTTATGTTTTTCATTGAGATGTCGTTTTGCAATTTCCGTTACTTTAGCCTCTCTTTCCTCAGCCGCCTTTGTTCCCTCTTCTGCAATTTTTATTAGGGATGCAATCAAGCCTGAGACCGTATTGGCCTCATCATTCTTATAAAAATCATGCAACCGAATTAACTCCTCTGTTGTTATATTCCCCTCTTTTCGGATATCTTTGAGATAAAACGATAGCTTCTCCTCTGCTTCTTGATCATTTTTCCAAACCGTAACGAGATTAAGGTGTTTACGACCGTGATCTGCTAAAACAAATCTGCCATGATCTGGTTTCCCATCTGGTTTGGTGAACACTGCATCTACCAAAAACCTTATTTCAAATGAGCCATCGTTCTTTTTGTGCTGATTCTTTTCCCAAGTTTCGCAGTCTCTTAATTCAAGTGTTTCGTTTGTTGTAAAGTTGAAACAATATCTGAGGGGCAAAGAATCCAAGTTTGCATGCCCATTACTATCTACGTGAATTAAAATTTTCTTTTTATCTTTATTCTTGTTTTGAAGTTTGCTCATTTTGACTCACCTTCTGATATATCTATTGGATAAGAAAAGCCGCCCGCATTCGCGGGATTGTGCCGGGCTGGCCAGCAGAGCCAGCAGCAAGGCCGCCGCGCTGCGGGTGATAAGATTTTGTTCGGGCATCAGGGCCTCCCTTCTATCTGATCACAGATGGGACGCATCCTAGCGCGGGTTAACCTTTGGCGCGTAACCGGGGCAGGGGCAAAGAACCGGGACCACCCCCATAAAAAAACCCCATAAAAAAACAAGGCCGCAAAGCCTTGTTTTTTCTGCAGGCGCGGCCCGGCAAGCGGGCGGCCTGACTCTCTCCCTAAACCCGGCCCGATATGACACCAAACCGTTATCCTGCGAGGCTAGCGCAAAGGGCCCGGCGAGTCATCTGAAAAAAGCGGTTTTGCCGCGCTTTTTTTTGCGCTAGTTTGGGGGCGTATTTTGCCTGCGCAGGCTGGCCCGACAGCCGCGCCCCGTCCAACCCATCACCCGTCCAACTCATCAAAGGGGGGCTGACAAGCCAATGCCAACTGAGATTTACCTTGCCTCTGATCATGGCGGTGTGCGGCTGAAGGCGGCCATTCACGCCTTTTTGACCGGCGATGCAGCCCCGCAATCCGGTCTGGCGGTGACCGATTTGGGGCCGGATTCGGACGCGTCTGTTGATTATCCTGATTATGCAGGCCGGCTGGCGGCGGCGCTGGAAAACCGGCCGGGCGCGCGCGGGATTTTGATTTGCGGCTCCGGTATTGGTATTTCGATAGCGGCCAATCGCTATCCCTGGATCCGGGCCGCGCTGGTTCAGGATGAAACCGCTGCCCGCCTGTGCCGTGAACATAATGATGCCAATGTGCTGGCCTTGGGAGAGCGGACAACCGGCGAGCTGACCGCGCTGGCGGCGGTGGCGGTTTTCCTCAACACGGAATTTGCGGGCGGGCGGCATCAAAATCGGGTTGCCAAACTGGCAGACCCGGCTAAAGTGCTGGCTGCAACCACGGAGAAATAAACCCATGTCACAGCAATCTGCTTTCTTTTCTGCCACCCTTGCCGAAACCGATCCGGAAATCGCCGCCGCTATCCAGGATGAGCTGGGCCGCCAGCAAGACCAGATAGAGATGATCGCCTCGGAAAATATTGTCTCCTCAGCGGTGCTGGAGGCAAATGGCTCAGTGCTGACCAATAAATATGCCGAAGGCTATTCAGGCCGCCGCTATTATGGGGGCTGCGAATTTGTGGATGTGGTGGAAACGCTGGCGATAGAGCGGGCTAAAAAGCTGTTCAACTGCCAATTTGTCAATGTGCAGCCGCATTCCGGGGCGCAGGCCAATCAGGCGGTGTTCCTCAGCCTGCTGCAACCCGGCGATACGGTGCTGGGGATGTCGCTGGCGGCAGGCGGGCATCTGACCCATGGGGCGGCCCCGAACCTGTCCGGCAAATGGTTTAATGCGGTGCAATATGGCGTGGAACGCGAAACCGGCCTGATTGATTATGAGGCGCTGCTGGAACAGGCGAAGGACTGCCAGCCCAAGCTGATTGTGGCCGGGGCATCTGCCTATCCGCGCACGCTGGATTTTGCCAAATTCCGTGAAATTGCCGATGCGGTGGGGGCGCTGTTGATGGTGGATATGGCCCATATTTCCGGGCTGGTGGCTGCTGGTGTGCATCCCAGCCCCGTGCCCCATGCCCATATCGTGACCTCTACCACGCACAAGACTTTGCGCGCTGCCCGCGGCGGCCTGATCCTGACCAATGATGAGGCGCTGGGCAAAAAGATAAACTCAGCTGTGTTCCCGGGCCTGCAGGGCGGGCCACTGATGCACGCCATTGCAGGCAAGGCGGTGGCCTTTGCCGAGGCACTGCGCCCGGAATTCAAGGGCTATATCGAAAATGTGGTTGCCAATGCGCGGGTGCTGGGCGAGGTGCTGGTGGATCGCGGCCTGGCGCTGGTGGGCGGCGGCACGGACACGCATCTGGTGCTGGTGGATTTGCGACCGAAGGGGCTGACCGGCGATATTTCCGAGGTCTCGCTGGAAAATGCCGGTATTACCTGCAACAAAAACGGCGTGCCCTTTGATCCGGAAAAGCCGATGGTGACCTCAGGCGTGCGCCTTGGCAGCCCGGCTGGCACCACCCGCGGCTTTGGCCAGGATGAATTCCGCCAGATCGGCCATCTGATAGGCGATGTGTTGGATGGGCTGGCCTCCAGCCGCAATGACAATAGCGTGATTGAGGCCGAAGTGCGGGCAAAGGTCAAAGACCTCTGCCGCGCTTTCCCGATTTATTAGGGGCCCGATCAGGCGATCTCCACAATCTGGATAGAGCTGTCCGTCAGATGGCGGGCCAGCTCTGTTGCGCCCATATCCCAATCTTCCAGCACCCCCAGAATGCGGCTGCCTGCTGCATCGGCATAGAGCACGGTATCGGTGCCTTCATTCGGGCTGGGGTCATTGCCATCATCGCGCAGCCGGCCGGTCGCCGCATGGGTGTTGCCGCGTATCCAGACAGTCTTTGTATTATCGGCAAATTCCAGCGCATCCGGCATGGGCGGCCGGTCCTGGGCAGAAAAGCCGAAATCGGTAATCACATCCGCGCCCAGCATGGTGCTGGCCGCCACCGCCAGCACAAACACATCACCGCCCAGCCCGCCGGTCAGAAATATCCAGCCGGTCTGCCCCGGCCCCGGAGCCATCGCCGGTCATCAGGGTGTCATCATCGCCCTTGCCCTCCAGCCGGTCATGGCCGGCCCTGCCATCCAGCCGGTCCGCGCCCAATGCCAGTCGGCCCATTGCCATCAGTGCCATCGCCATAGAGACGGTGATAGGCAATCGGCCTGTCCAGCCCGTCCAGCACCAGCTGGCTGAGCCCGGCCCAGATGAAATGCAGCCCATCCGCCGCAACCTGCTGGGTGATGCCATATTGCACAGGCAGCTGGATGGTCAGCTGATCCAGGCCGCGCTCAAAATCGGTAATCCGCTCAACCAGCCCGTCATGCTGCGGGCTGATGAAAAACCGGTCTGCGCCGGCCCCGCCGGTCATCTTGTCTGAATCCTGCCCGCCATGCAGCGCATCATTGCCATCCCCGCCCTGCATATCATGGCGGCCGGACAGGGCCAGGATCAGATCATCGCCCGCCCCGCCCCAGACGCGGTTTTCTGCCCCGCGCAGAATCAACATATCATCGCCGCTGCCGCCTGCCAGAATCGAATCATGGGCAACAAAGACCAAATGGTCATCGCCGCCGCGCCCGTCTGCCTTGCCCTGGCGCAGCGGGTCAGCTGGCCCGGTATAGAGAAAATCAGTGCCTTCGCCGGCCAGGCGCAGCGATTGCGGCACTGGCAGCAGGCTGGCTGGCCCACCCCCGCTCGTCCCGCAGGCGGCCAGTGCCACGGCTGACAAGGCCCAGAGCAGAGGCTGGCCAGCCGCATCCAGCTGCGGGCCTCTCGCAAGGCGGCGGCGATTATCAAAAAGACGGTCGGACAGGAAAAAGCGGGTCTGGTCTTCAAACCCGGTCAGGGAAGTGGGCAGCATGAAAAAGCCTCCATTCACGAAACGGCGAAAGGTTGCGGGCTGCACCGGGCCAGTCACGCGTAACCGGGGCGGATTGTCAAGATGTGGGCGGGGACGGAAGGCGGGGGGATTTTTTTTTACATAAATAGTATATTGAAACAGCCGCATCCCCCATATATGCTCCCTCAAAGATACCACGGCACAGCCGCGGCCCGTTTGCCGGGCTGGCCTGTGCGTGCTGCTGATTGAAGGGGAGATCTGGCCATGCTCTGTCCGTTTTGCCGGTCTGAGGATACGCAAGTAAAGGATTCACGCCCGTCTGAGGATGGGGCCGCCATTCGCCGCCGCCGCCAGTGCAATTCCTGCAATGCCCGCTTTACCACCTTTGAACGGGTGCAGCTTCGGGAAGTCACCGTGCTGAAACGGGACGGGTCAAAAAGCCTGTTTGACCGCGACAAGCTGGAACGCTCCTTTACCATTGCCTTGCGAAAGCGCGATGTTGAATTTGATAAAATATCGATGGAAATCAACGAAATCGTCCGCAAACTTGAATCAACGGGTGAGGCAGAGGTGCGCTCTGACTATATTGGTGAGCTGGTGATGAAGGCGTTGCAGCGCCTCGATAAGGTCGGCTATGTGCGCTATGCTTCGGTCTATCGCAATTTTGCTGATCCCAGCGATTTTGAAGAATTTGTCAATGAGCTGAGGTCGTGACAGACGGCTCTGCGCGGCTTGAGGATCAGCACTGGATGCGGGCGGCTATCGCGCTGGCGCGCCAGGCGGAAGGGCGTACTGCAGAAAACCCGCCGGTGGGCTGTATCATTCTGGATGCCGGGGGGCGGCTGGCGGGCAGTGGCCGGACGGCAGCTGGCGGGCGGCCCCATGCCGAGACGCAGGCCCTGGCCAATGCAGGTGCCCGGGCCGCAGGCGGAACCGCCTTTGTCACGCTGGAGCCTTGTGCCCATCACGGACAAACCCCGCCCTGTTTTGACGCCCTGTTGCAAGCCGGTATCGCCCGCTGTGTGATAGCCTGTCAGGACCCGGACCCGCGCACGGCCGGGGCAGGCATAGCCGGGCTGCGGGCAGGCGGGGTAGAGGTGGCAACCGGCTGTCTGGCAGGCGAGGCGGCCCCGGTCATGGCCGGGTTTTTATCTCGCCAGCAGACCGGGCGGCCTTTTGTTACGCTGAAAATGGCGGTCTCCCAAGATGGCTTTGTTGCCGAACGCCGCGACCGTTGCACCCGGCTGACCGGCCGGATGGCGGGCCTGTTTGTTCAGGATTTGCGCAGCCGCTGTGAGGCGCTGCTGACCGGCATCGGCACGGTGCTGGCTGATGATCCGCTTTTGACCTGCCGGGCGCCCTTTGACCCGGCGGACAGCCCGGCCCGGTTTGTCATGGACAGCCATTTGCGCCTGCCGCTGGACAGCCAGCTGGCAAAAACGGCTGGTGACGTCCCGCTGGCAGTGATTTGCGGGGCGGCGGCCAGCCAGCAGCGGGCTGAGCAGCTGCGCGCGGCCGGAATTGCCGTGCTGCAGGCCGAAACAGACCAGCCGGAGGCCGGCTTTTTGCTGGATCAGCTGGGCAGGCAGGCGGTCAATCACCTGCTGGTTGAGGCTGGCCCGGCGCTGGCGGCCAGCTTTATTGCCGGGCGGCTGGCCGACAGGATAGCGGTGATCACGGCTGATCGGCGGTTGGAAGAGGGGGTGCCAGCGTCAAATCTTCCGGAAAGGCTGGATTTTCCTGACCCATCAGCCTATATGCTGGATGGCGAAACCGGGCTGGCAGCAGACCGGCTCAGCATCTGGGTAAAAAAGGATTGAAAGCACCGCCCATGTTCACCGGCATCATCACCGCGATTGGCACCCTCGCCAATCTTAAAAAATCAGGCGATTGGCAGCTGCGCATCCAAACACCGTGGGATTGTGCGGCGATTGATTTGGGCGCTTCTATCGCCTGTTCGGGTGTCTGCCTGACGGTGACCGGGCGCGCGGCAAACTGGTTTGAGGTGGAAGCTTCAGCCGAAACCCTGGCCAAGACGACCTTGTCAGGCTGGCAGCCGGACAGCCGGATTAATCTGGAGCGTGCCCTGAAAATGGGGGATGAGCTGGGCGGCCATATGGTGTCCGGCCATGTTGACGGAACCGCCGAATTGCTGGAGATTGAGCCGCAGGGGGATTCGTATCGCCTGGTTTTGGCCTGTCCGCCGGAATTGGCCGGTTTTGTGGCCAGCAAGGGGTCGGTCGCGCTGGATGGCATATCGCTGACGGTCAATGAGGTGTCCGGTAACCGGTTCGGGGTGAATATCATTTCGCATAGCTGGCAGCAGACAACCCTGTCTGATCGGGCGCCGGGGGATCGGCTCAATTTTGAAGTGGATATGCTGGCCCGCTATGTCGCCCGCATGGCTGAGATGGCCGCGCAGCAAAAAACCAATACTGGCAAGCAATAAAGGTTCCCCATGACAGCCAAACGCAGCAAAATTGACCCGATAGAAGAGGTGATAGCCGATGCCGCGGCTGGCCAGCTGTTTATTCTGGTAGATGATGAGGATCGCGAGAATGAGGGCGATTTATGCATCATTGCCGACCATTGCACGCCAGAAGCGATTAATTTCATGGCCAAGCACGGGCGCGGGCTTATCTGCCTGTCCCTGTCGCGCCAGCGGGTTGAGGATTTGGGGCTGAAGCTGATGGAACGGCGCAATGAATCGCGCCATGAAACCGCCTTTACCATCTCCATTGAAGCGCGCGAGGGGGTGACCACAGGCATTTCTGCCCATGACCGGTCGCAAACCATAAAGGTGGCAGCAGACCCGCAATCCGGGGCGGCTGACATTACCACGCCCGGCCATATTTTTCCACTGGTGGCCCGCGATGGCGGCACGCTGGTGCGGGCTGGCCATACAGAGGCGGTGGTTGATATTGCCCGCGCGGCCGGGGCTGGGCCAGCCGGGGTGATTTGTGAGATCATGAAAGATGATGGCTCTATGGCCAGATTGCCTGATCTGCTGGAGTTTGCGGCGGAGCATGATCTGAAAATCGGGGCGATTGCAGATTTGATTTCCTGGCGGCGGCAGAATGAGAGGCTGGTCTCACGCCATGCTGAAGGGGTGCTGGACAGCGCGATTGGCGGGCTCTGGCGCCAGCTGATCTATCGCAATGAAATCACAGGGGTAGAGCATTTGGTGTTGGTCAAGGGGGATATTCTGCCAGAGGAGCCGGTGCTGGTGCGGATGCACGCGCTGGATTTGATGGTGGATTTGCTGGCGGAAACCGGCCAGCCCCGCCAGTTTGGGGAATTGCACCGGGCGATGGAGAGCATTGCTGAAAAAGGGCGCGGCGTGATTGTGCTGCTGCGCGAGGCAACCTCCGGCTCGCTCAGCCAGATGCTGGCCCGTCGCAGTGAGCCGGAACAGCCCGGCCCGGCCCCGGAATTGCGTGATTATGGCGTCGGGGCGCAGATTTTGAATGATCTGGATGTGCGCCAGATGATTCTGCTGACCAATTCGCGCCCCACTATTGTCGGGCTGGAAGGCTACGGGCTGTCGATTGAGGGGTGGCAACCGCTCAGCGTGGCTGCTGGCGCTGATAAAAAGCAGAAAAAAGCATAAAAGGGCAGGGGATAATGACAGGTCATTTTCTGATTGTAGAAGCCCGCTTCTATACCGAATTGGCTGACGCGCTGGCTGCCGGTGCAGAAGCCGCGCTGCAAAAGGCCGGGGCGAGTTTTGAGCGGATTGAGGTGCCCGGGGCCCTGGAGATTCCGGCTGCGATAAGCTTTGCGGCTGCCTCTGGTCGGCCTTATGATGGCTATATCGCGCTGGGCTGTGTTATCCGCGGGGAAACCTCGCATTATGATACGGTTTGTGCGGAATCGGCGCGCGGGCTGATGGATTTGTCCCTGCACCGGCAGCTGGCTATCGGAAATGGCATCATCACCGTGGAAGATGAGGCACAGGCCTGGGCGCGGGCAGACAAGGATCGCAAGGATAAGGGCGGGGATGCGGCACGGGCCGCCCTTGCCATGGCAGGGTTGAAGGCCGGGCTTGATGAGTGAGCAGGAAACAGAAATGCGGCCTCCGGCGGCGCGGCGGCGCAGCGGGGCTCGGCTGGCAGCGGTGCAATTCAGCTATCAGATGGAGATGAATCCCGGCGATCTGGACAGCGCGCTGGCCGGTTTTGCCGCCCATTATACAAAGGATATTGCCCGCCAGCTGAAAATCCGCACGATTGACCAGGGATTGTTTGAAAGCCTGGCGCGGCTGATGCAGGAAAAACAGAACGAACTGGACACGCATATCAGCAGCTGTCTGGAAAGCGGCTGGCGGCTGGACAGGCTGGATCGCAATGAGCTGGGCCTGTTGCGGGCCGGGGTGGCTGAGCTGCTCTGCCTGCCGGAGATCCCCGCCCGCACCGTAATCGCAGAATATACGGCGCTGGCGGATCTCTATGCGGCAGATACCGGGTTTGTAAATGCCGTTCTGGACAGGCTGGCCCGGCAGGCCCGCCCTTCAGAATTGTCTGCTGGCTAGGCTGGACGGCCCATCCCGGCGGGGCTTTAAGGGAATTTTTTTCCGCAGGCTATGTTAGCAAAAAAGGCGCGCTTATTCCTCACTCTGCCGCCGCCGCAGATTGCTGAAAATCTGCTCAACCGCGCCGAAAGTATCGCCCGGAGTGGGGGTAGCCTCTTTATTGGTTGCCACATTCACCCCTTTTGTTTCATCAATAATATCAATGGATTGCAATATATTATTTTCATCAAAACTTAAGATATAAAGAGCCCGTTTTTGGGTTTCTTTGCTGCCGCCGACCGGGGTTATCATATTCTGGCTGACATAATAGAGCTTGCCGGACCCGAACGCGCCTTCAAAGCTGGGCTGGCCTACCCGGGCCAGAATATCAGCCTTGCGGGATTCGCCGGGGATCAGGCTTTCCAGAACAAAATCCTCTATCGGATGGCCATGGCTGGCCAAACGCGGTGCACAGCTGGCAAGGACCAGGCTGGCCAGAAGCAAACAGGCCAGACGCAAACAGGCCAGACGCGTTCCGCTGGCCGGAAGAGGAGTAAGAGCAGTTCTGGTCATTTTTCCTGTCCTGGGTTATGTATGCACCACATCAATGCAGATACCGGGTCCAAAGGTCAATATCAAACAGCTTTCCCGGACCGGGCCAGCAGGAAAGGGCAGGAGAGAAAATGCAGAACAAGGCAAGCTGGATGCAGAAGATGCTGGGCCGCTCTGCTGGCCGACAGCAAAGCCCGGCAGAAAAGCTCTATTACCGGCTGTTGAAGCTGAGCCGCCAGCCTGAATTTTTCACAACAGGCGGGGTGCCGGACAGTTTTGACGGGCGTTTTGATATGCTTTGTCTGGTGAATGTGCTGGTCATGCGCCGTTTGCGGCAGCTGGAGGGAGGGGCTGATCTGTCCCAGCAGCTGTTTGATGCGCTGTTTGCGGATATGGATTTGACCCTGCGCGAGATGGGCCTCGGTGATCTGGGCGTGGGCAAGCGCGTGCGCACCATGTCTGAGGCCTTTATGGGGCGGCTGAAAGCCTATGACAGCGCCTTGCAGGACACCGGTAACGCCCCCTTGCTGGAGGCGTTGCAGCGCAACCTGTATCGCAGCCAGCCGGGCCAGCCAGAAAGGGTGGACGCAATGGCCGGGCTGGTTCGGCATCTGGACGGGCAGCTGGCAGCCATGACGCTGGCGGATTTTGACACGCCAGAGGGGCTGGAGACGCGCCTTGATGCCAGCCGGCTTTTTGCCAGCGCGCCTGCCAATCAGAAAAAAACCGGTCAAAAAGCCGGAGCCTGACCCATGTCTGCCCAGCCACCAGCGAAAAAAACCCCCAAGACAGAGCCGCATAGCTTGCTGCTGGACCCGGCCACAATTCCGGCTGGCAAGAAAGGGCTGCCAGTTCACCTTGATTTTACCAAAGCCTCTTGCCGCCATATCGCTGAACGGTTTGGCTTTTTGTCTGTTGACCGGCTGCAGGCGCAGCTTCAGGTAAAGCAGATTGCCCGCGATTGCTGGCAGGTATCCGGGCGACTGTCTGCTGAGCTGGTTCAGGCCTGTATCGC
This sequence comes from Alphaproteobacteria bacterium, assembly GCA_038131695.1. GTDB lineage: Bacteria > Pseudomonadota > Alphaproteobacteria > Puniceispirillales > Puniceispirillaceae > JADHLK01. The sequence continues at coordinate 52,283 of JAYPQA010000031.1, forward strand.
AACTGGCCAGCCGGTCACCGAACAGATGGAGACCCTGATCAATGAGCGCTTTGTGCCGCCGGATGAGGGGGCAGACGACAAAAAGCCGGAAGAGGTAGTCGCAGATGATTCCGCAGAATACCTGGAAGCCGGCATGATTCCATTGGGTGAAATACTGGTTCAGCACGCCGCACTGGCTGCCAACCCCTGGCCGCGCCATGCCGAGGCCCCGCAAAGCTGGCACGCTGGCTCGCAGGGTGCTGGAAAGACCGGCCAGGAAGTCCCGCAAGAGGAGCAGTCGGCAGGCAGGGAAAACCCGTTTGCTGTGCTTTCCAGATTGAAAAATGAATAAAAATCGGTATCTTGGGCGCAGAAGAGCGGGGAGCTAGAGGCGTGTCGAAAACAATACGCATATCGCTGGATGCCATGGGAGGAGACAACGCCCTGACATTGTTGTCAAAGGGGCTGATCTGGTTCTCGCTGAGGCCCCGCATCTGGAATTGGCGCTGGTAGGGGATACCCATCATATCAAGCCGCTGCTGGCCCAAACCAGCCATTTGCGGGATGCGGAGATCATTCATTGTGATGCGGTGGTTGAGGCGGCGGAAAAACCCTCAGCCGCCCTGCGCCGGGGCAAGGATACATCCATGTGGCAGGCGATTGCCCAGGTCGCTGATGGCCGGGCAGAGGCGGTTGTCAGTGCAGGCAATACCGGCGCGCTGATGGCGATTGCCAAGCTGCAGCTGCGCATGGTGGCCGGTATTTCCCGGCCCGCCATAGCGACCTTTCTGCCGACCATGAAAGGCCAGTCCTGTGTGCTTGATCTGGGGGCCAATATTGAGGTGGATGCCGATAATCTGGTGCAGTTTGCGCTGATGGGGGTGGCCTTTTGCCGGGATATTCTGGGCATTCGCGACCCCAGCGTTGGCCTGCTCAATGTGGGCGAGGAAGAACAAAAGGGCTTTGATTATCTGCGCGAGGCGGCCCGCCGCCTCTCAACCCCGCAGCTGGGGATCAATTATGCCGGTTTTATAGAGGGGTCTGATCTGGGAGCCGGCAAGACAGATGTTGTGGTAACAGACGGGTTCACCGGCAATATCGCGCTGAAAACAGCAGAAGGCACGGCCCAGCTTATCCAGCATGTTTTGCGGCAATCCTTTTCTTCCTCACTGGCGGCCAGGCTGGGCTATCTGGCGGCCCGCCCGGCCTTGCGGCGGATGCGTGATGAGCTGGATCCGCGCCGCCATAATGGGGCGGTCTTTCTGGGCCTGAACGGGATCGCGGTCAAATCACATGGCGGCACGGACGCTCTGGGTTTTGCCCATGCTATCAAGGTAGCAGCCGGGCTGGTTGAGCAGGGCTTCATTCCGGAAGTTGCAGAAACCGTAGCGGCGGCCAACAAGGTCATGGAAACGCTGCCTGCGGATGAAAGCTGACGGCAGGCGTGTCACGCAAGTGGGAAAGCAGGTAGGCAGATGGCAATTTTGATGACGGGAATTGGCAGCTATTTGCCGGAAAAAATCATCACCAATGAAGAGCTGGCCCGCCTTGTGGATACCGATGACAGCTGGATTCGCCGCCGCACGGGTATTCGCCAGCGCCATCAGGTTGCCGAAGGGGAAAAAACCGCTGATATGGCCACCGCAGCGGCGCGAGCGGCGCTGGATTATGCCGGGGTATCAGCACAGGATATTGATATGCTGGTTCTGGCCACCACCACCCCGGATGATACTTTTCCGGCTACGGCTGTCACTGTGCAGGCCAATCTGGAAATGGGGGATGCGATTGCCTTTGATGTGCAGGCGGTCTGCTCCGGCTTTGTCTATGCGCTCAGCATTGCGGAGGCCATGATGCAGGCCGGTCAGGCGCGCCGGGCTCTTGTTATCGGGGCTGAGAGCTTTACCAAATTGCTGGATTGGCAGGAACGCGCAACCTGTGTGCTGTTTGGTGACGGGGCCGGGGCGGCGGTGCTGGAGCGCGATGATACGGCCCCGGACGGGGCGGGTATTCTGGCCAGCGTGCTGCACGCAGATGGCCGGCTGCGGGATATTTTGCACACCAATGGCGGCACGGCAGCCACCGGCACCTCCGGCACTATCCAGATGGCCGGTCAGGAGGTATTTCGCCATGCTGTGGAAAAACTGTCTTCGGTGATGGATGAGGTGCTGGAAAAAGCTGGTATCGCAGAAAGTGAGATTGACTGGCTGGTGCCGCATCAGGCCAATATCCGCATTATTGACGGAATGCAGCGCAAGCTGGGCCTGCCAGCGGACCGGGTCGTGCGCACGGTGGACCAGCACGCCAACACCTCTGCCGCCTCTATTCCGCTGGCTCTGGATCAGGCGGTGCGCGATGGCCGCATTCAGCCCGGCCAGCTCTTGGCTCTGGAAGCGATAGGCGGCGGCTTGGCCTGGGGGGCCTGTTTATTGCGCTGGGGGCGGCTGAACCGGGCAGCGAATGCTTGACGCTGTTCTTTTTATGATGCTAGGATTTTGATTATGAGCAAGACTTTGACCAGAGCTGATCTCGCCCAGGCCGTGCATTTGACCATCGGTCTGTCGCGCAATGAATCAGCCCAGCTGGTGGAAACCATGCTGGAGGATATCAGCCGCACTCTGGAGAAGGGGGAGCAGGTGAAGCTCTCTTCTTTCGGCACTTTTTCTGTGAACAGCAAGCGCGAGCGCGTTGGCCGCAACCCCAAGACCGGGGTTGAGGCGCGCATCACCCCGCGCCGTGTGCTGTCTTTCCGGGCGTCCAATATGCTCAAGAAAAAGGTGAATGGCCGGTGAGTGCTGGCAAGGCAGATACCGCCTATCTGACCATTTCAGAAGTATCTGAAAAGCTGGATATTCCGGCCCATGTGCTGCGTTTCTGGGAAAGCAAATTTTCGCAAGTCAAACCGCTGAAACGCAATGGCGGGCGCCGCTATTACCGGCAGGCAGATGTCAGCCTGTTGCTGCGTATTCGCGATCTGCTCTATAATCAGGGCTATACGATAAAGGGCGCGCAAAAAGCCCTGCGCCAGCCGGCAGCAGCAGAGATGCTGCCCTCCCAGCCGGTCCCGGCCGCAGCCGTTACAGCGGCCCCGGATCAGGGCGGCCATGCTGAAGCCAGGGCCCTGATAGAAGAGGCGCGCAGCCGCCTGGACAGCCTTCTGGCCCGCCTGGCCAGCTAGGCCAATCATAAAAATTCATTGCCACGGGGCAGCATCCCTCGCTATAACGGCACTGTCGGAGCGTAGCGCAGTCTGGTAGCGCACTACACTGGGGGTGTAGGGGTCGTGGGTTCGAATCCCGCCGCTCCGACCAGCATGAGCCAAGCCCCTTTATGGCACGGGTTCGGGAAATCTGCCGGTCATGCTGCAGGATTAGGGTATTATGAGTTCGGGTTACCTGAGGTGTGTGGTATGCAAAGATCGGTTGTTTATCTGCTTGCAGCGGCCTTTTTGCTGGGTGGTTGTGAATCCCTTTTTGGTCTTTTTACCAAGCAGGAAGAGGCGGCCCGGGTGGCAGCTGTTGCCAGCGATGCTGAAAAAACGGTCATTATTAAAAAACCTGCGGCGAATGTGGTAAAATCTGCGCCGCCAGCGGCCAGACAGGCCGCCCGCCTCCAGCGCCAGCAGGAATTGCGTGATGAACAGGCTGTGGTCAGCCAGCCAAGTTATTTTGATTTTGATCAGGCAGAGCTGAATGCTGCGGCCAAGGCCCAGCTGGACAGGCTGGTCAGCTTCATGGACAGCTATCCGGCCGTGCGCATTGCCGTGGAAGGGCATTGCGACCAGCGGGGCACCCGCGAATATAACCTGGCCCTTGGAGAGCGGCGGGCCAATGCGGTGCGCAATTATCTGGTCAGCAACGGGGTCAGTGCAGCGCGCATCCAGACAATTTCCTACGGCAAGGAACGTCCGGCAGCCTTTGGCACGGGCGAGGCCGTTTGGCGCCAGAACCGGCGTGCGGAGATTGTCATAAAATAGCGAAAAACCGGGCGATTTGACGCGGCGTTTTGGCGCCAAGCTGGCCACCATGTTTAGGCCGGATGAGGCCCGCAAGAGGAAGAAAAAGAACCCTGATTAGCCAGAGACCTGATTGCCAAAGACCGCCAAGAGACCGGGCCATCTGAAAGACTATTGACCGGGCCAGCTCAAGAGACCAAGAGACCGGGGCATCCCCTAGCCGGTGATCAGCACCGGCAGCAGGCTGGCGGTCAGCAGGGCGGCCATGCTCAGGCTGAACAGCCGGTAATGGCGCGGGTCCGACAAAAAGCGCGCAATCACTGTGCCGAACCAGGCCCAGGCAATGGTGGAGAGGAAGGTCATCACCATAAAGATAAAGACGATTATCGTCAGCCGCAGAACCATATTCTCGGCCCCGCTCATATAGGCGGTCATGGCACTGATCATAACCGAGACGCCCTTTGGGTTCATCCATTGAAAGGCGGCCGCGGCCCAGAAACCCAGCGGCCGCGCGGCCGGATTGATATGCGCCGGTGCGGCGGTTGCTATTTTCCAGACAATATAGGCCAGAAAACAAAACGCCAGCACGCGGATCACCTCATAGAGCATCGGCAGGGCGGCGAACAAGCTGCCCAGACCGGCCCCGCCAGCAATGCACAAAGCCGTAAAGCCAACCGTAATGCCCAGAATATGCGGCCAGGTGCGGGCCAGCCCGAAATTGACCCCAGACGCCGCCAGCATCATATTGTTTGGCCCGGGCGTAAAGGCGGTGAACACGGCAAAGGCGGTCAGCGAGAGGAGGGTGGTCATATCCATCTTTTTGCCTCTTTTAACAGTCGCAAGGCCGGTTCTAAATGGCCGGGCCAAAAGCCCCCCTTTTTGGCAAAAAATACTGGATAGTGACAAGCCGCTTTATTGCGGCTGGCCGATCAGAAGCTGCTGAACCAGACCCGGATTGAGCTCCAGCTTGAACCTTTCAGACAAATCAACGCTGAGCGCGGCCCCGATATCCTCAGCAACCGGGGCGGACAGGTTGCGCGTGAACTGCTCTGCCAGATTGGCCACGCTCTCCGCATCGGCAGGTTCAATCTGGGTCAGCTGAACAGCATAGGCGGCTGGCCCGGCTTCTACCAGCGCGGCTTCCCCCTTGCCAAGATCAAAGGCGGTGCGGGCAATCAGCTGCGCATCAGGCGTCTCCAGCCCGGCCCCGCTGCGCTGGAATTGCAGGCTGGCCGGCTGGCCTGCAAAGGCGCTCGCCCCCTGCTGGATAGCGGCTTCAGCTGACTGGCGGGCTTGCTTGACAGCCTCACCCAGCTGCCAGTCAAAGCGCACCCGGTCCCTGACCTCATCCAGCGTGCGGCTGCGCGCTGCAATATCGCGGCGCGGCTGGACAACGAAAAAACTATCCTCGCCGCTTTCCCCGATAACGCTGATTTCGTCAATATCCAGAGAGAAGGCCAATTCACGAAACGCACTGTCACTGGCCAGATCAGCCAGCGGGCCCGTGATCGCAGCCCCGTCAATATCGCGCCCGTCGCGATCCATTGCGTTCAGCTCTGAGAGGGTGAGGCCGGTGGTTCTGGCCGCCTCTTGCAAGGAGGCCCCGCTGGCCAGCGCATCTTCGAGCGCATTCACCCGGTCAACCAGAACGCCGTAAGCCTCTTCACCGCGCAGGGCTTCTTCAATCTCCCCGCGCACCTCTTCCAAAGACGGGGTTTTGCCCGGCATAATCTCATCCACAATGACCAGATGCCAGCCAAAGGCCGTCTGGGCCGGGCCGGCCAGCTGGCCCACCTGCGCAGCAAAAACCGTTTCCGCCAGCTCCCCATCCAGATCAGAGCGCGCCACGGTGCCAAGGCGCACATCATCTTCGGTCCAGTTCAGCAACTCTGCAGCCAGCTGGTTAAAGCCGGCCGGATCGCCCAGCCGGTCGCGGGCCGCCAGCGCGTCTTCCTCGCTATCAAAGACCATCTGGCGCACCGAGCGGGTTTCCGGCGTGCTGAATTCATCCAGCCTTGTATCATAGGCCAGCTGCACATCTGATTCAGCCAGGCTGATATCTGCGGCAATATCCTCAGCTGTCAGCCAGATAAGGGAAAAATCACGCAGGGCTGCGGCCTCATAGACCGCGCTGTTTTCAGCAAAATAGCTCTCCAGCTGGGCAGCTGTCGGATCCTCTATCAGGGCAGGATTGACCGGAAAGGACAGAATCACCGCCTGCCGCTTTTCCAGCTGATAGGCGGCCAGCTCCCCGGCCAGCTGGGCAGAAAAACGCGCGCCCCCGGCAACCGAGGTCACCAGCTGGTCAGACAGCAAGGAGGCGTCCAGCCTTTTCAGCCAATCTGCCTCGCTGAGGCCGGAGCGGCCCAAAGCTGCCAGAAAGCGGCCTTCTGAGAAATTGCCCAGCTCATCTTGAAAAGAGGGCTCCTTGGCAATGAAATCGCGTTCCATCTCGCGGGTGGTAGCCAGCCCCAGCCGGTCAGCCTCTGCGGCCACCAGCGTGCGGCGGGCCAGCGCTCCCATCACCTCGCCCAGCAGGCCCAGCTGTATCGCCTGACCGACCGGGATAGAGGGGAAAATTGGTTCGCCGCACCAATTCAAATTCGGTTGCGGCCTCAGCTGCTGAGACCGAGCGCTCCCCCGCCTCTACCGCCTTGTCACCGCGCCCGAACAGGCCGGAGGTAATATCCCCGACGCCCCAGAGTGCGAAGCCGGCTGCCAGAAACAGCAAAAAGATTTTCATGATCGGCGATTTGGAGCCTTCCCTCATAGCCTGCAGCATTGTTCTGTCTTTCCCTGTCTATCCTCTGGGTTTATCCTCTGGCTGTCTCGCCGCGTTTCCGTATTTTAAGTCAGCTGATTGCACTGTCTGCCAGCCGCCACTATAAAGAAGGGCAGGGGGCCGGGGCAATCCTTAAATCAGGGCAAAGCCTGCTGATCTGTGAAAAAACCGGCCCGCAGAAGGGCTGGCCAGTTTCTAACGGGCCAAATGATTGGATTCCAGCCAGGGGGAAGGGCGCAGATGATTATCGCGGGAAATTGGAAAATGAACCAGACACGGGTGGAGATTGCTGGTTTTTGTGCAGCCATCAAGGCTGCTGGCCGGCCGCTGGACGGGGCGTGCCGCATGGTGCTGTTTCCCGCCTTTGTGCATCTGGCTGATCTGGCAGACCAGCTCTCCGGCCAGCCTGTCAGCTGGGGCGGCCAGACCTGCCATGCGGCTGAAAAAGGCGCCCATACCGGCGATATTAGCGCGGCGATGCTGGCTGATATGGGCTCTTCATGGTTGCTGCTGGGCCATTCCGAGCGGCGGGTCGATCATGGGGAAACAGATGCGGCTGTCGCGGCGAGTCTGGCAGCTGGCCGGGCAGCGGGTCTGAATATCATGCTCTGTGTCGGTGAAAGCCGGGCTGAGCGCGAAGCCGGTAAGGCAGAACAGGTGGTGCGCGCCCAGCTGGCTGGTTCTCTGGCAGGGTCTTTGGCGGGCAGCAGCGGCTGGCAGGCCGGGCAGCTGGCCATCGCCTATGAGCCGGTCTGGGCGATTGGCACCGGGCTGGTCCCGCAGCTGTCTGATATAGAGGCGATGCACAGCCTGATCGCGGCTGAGGCGGGCCAGCTGACCGGGCTGGCCGATCTGCCGGTGTTGTATGGCGGCTCAGTTAATCCGGGAATGCAGCCGATATTTGCAGCTGGCCCCGGTTGGGGGCCCTGGTGGGCGGGCGTCGCTCAAGGCTGATGATTTTCTGGCCATTTTTGATGCCGGTTTGGCAGTTTGTGAGGCCAAGGGCTGATTTTGGACTTGTCCTGATGGGATGAAATCAGCTACAACAAGCCCGTTCTGTGAGAGGTGTAAGGAACTGATGATTACCTTGTTACTGACAATCCATATTCTCGTTGCGGTGGCTTTGGTCGGCACCGTGCTGGTGCAGCGCAATGAGGGGGGCGGCCTTGGCATCGGCGGGCCATCTGGCGGCGGCGGCTTTATGACCGCGCGCGGCACCGCCAATCTGCTGACCCGCGCAACGGCGGTTCTGGCGGCCTGTTTTTTTGCCACTTCCATAGGTTTGGCGATTCTTGCCGGGGTGCAAACCAAGCCGACCTCAATCGTTGATGAAGTTATCAACAGCACACCTGCCGCCCCGACCGGGCCGGCTGTGCCGACTGACCGCTAATCCCGGGGTGATGATGCAGCACGAACGCACCGCCATCTTCAATCAGGGATGGCGCCCATGACCCGTTTTATCTTCATAACCGGCGGCGTGGTGTCCTCGCTTGGCAAGGGGCTGGCCTCGGCGGCGCTCGGCACGCTGCTTCAGGCGCGCGGCTTCAAGGTGCGGCTGCGCAAGCTGGATCCCTATCTGAATGTCGATCCCGGCACCATGTCACCAACCCAGCATGGAGAGGTGTTCGTAACCGATGACGGGGCCGAAACAGACCTCGATTTGGGCCATTATGAACGCTTTACCGGCGTGCATACCCGCCGCACGGACAATGTGACCACGGGCCGGATTTATTCTGATGTGCTGGCCAAGGAGCGGCGCGGCGATTATCTGGGCGCAACGATACAGGTCATTCCCCATGTGACAGACGCGATCAAGCAATTTGTGCTGGCCGATCTGGAGGATGAGGATTTTGTCCTGTGCGAGATTGGCGGCACGGTTGGCGATATAGAAAGCCTGCCTTTTCTGGAAGCTATCCGCCAGCTGGGCAATGAGCTGGGGCGCAGCCAATCCTGTTTCATGCACGTCACGCTGCTGCCCTTTATCAGCGCGGCCGGAGAGCTGAAAACCAAGCCGACCCAGCATTCGGTCAAGGAGCTGCAATCGGTGGGGATTCAGCCGGATATCCTGCTGTGCCGCACCGAACAGCCGCTGCCGGATGAGCAGCGCGCCAAAATCGGCCTGTTCTGCAATGTGCGGCCTGAGGCGGTGATTGTCGGAGAGGATGCCCGCTCGATTTATGAGGTGCCGCTGGCCTATCATGCACAGGGGCTGGACCGGGAAATCTGCCGCCATTTTGACTTGCCAGACCAGCAGCCGGATCTGTCTGGCTGGCAGGATATTGTCGGCGCGGTGCTGCGCCCGGATGATGAGGTGACCATCGGTATTGTCGGGAAATACACCTCCTTGCAGGATTCCTACAAATCATTGGGTGAGGCGCTTACCCATGGCGGGATTGCCAACCGGCTGAAGGTTAATCTGCGCTGGATCGATTCAGAATTGCTGGAACAGGGTGAGGCCCAGCTGCTGCATCATCTGGGCGAATTATCCGGCATTCTGGTGCCGGGCGGTTTTGGCCAGCGCGGCTCAGAGGGCAAGATACGCGCTATCCGCTTTGCACGAGAGAAAAAAGTCCCCTGGCTGGGTATCTGTTTTGGGATGCAGATGGCGGTGCTGGAAACGGCGCGCAATCTGGCTGGGCTGGAAAGCGCCAATTCCAGTGAATTCGGCCCCGATGGAGAGCCGCTGGTCGGGCTGATGACCGAATGGGTTAGCGGCAATGACCGGCAAAAGAGGCAGGCCGGGGATGATCTGGGCGGCACGATGCGCCTGGGCGGCTATGAATGTGATCTGGCCAAGGGCAGCCTGGCTGGACAGATTTACGGCACAGACCGGATTACCGAGCGTCATCGCCATCGCTATGAGGTCAATATCGCCTATGCCGACCAGCTGGCAGAGGCCGGGCTGGTGATCAGCGGCTTGTCGCCGGATGGCCGCCTGCCGGAAATTGTTGAGCGGCCGGATCACCCCTTCTTTATCGGCGTGCAGTTTCATCCTGAATTGCGCTCCAAGCCGTTTGATCCGCATCCGCTTTTTACCGGCTTTGTCAGGGCCGCCCTGGACAAGTCGCGGCTGGTCTAGGCTTTTTGGGGAGAAGCACGCATGACAGTTGAAATCGGCAATTTGCAGATTGGCGGCACTGCGCCGCTTTGCCTGATCGCAGGCCCGTGCCAGATTGAGGGGCGCGATCATGCCCTGCATCATGCTGAGGCACTGGCCAAGGCCGCAGCCGCGGCCGGGATGGGCTTTATCTACAAATCCTCCTTTGACAAGGCGAACCGGACTTCTGCCAATGCGGCCCGCGGGGTAGGGCTGGAAGAGGGGATAGAGATTCTGGGGGCGGTGCGCGATGCGCTGGGCTGTCCGGTGCTGACGGATGTGCATTTGCCCGAACAATGCGCGCCGGTCGCTGAACAGGTGGATGTCTTGCAGATACCGGCTTTCCTGTGTCGCCAGACAGACCTTTTGGTTGCTGCTGCCCGCACCAGGGCGGTGGTCAATATCAAAAAGGGCCAGTTTCTGGCTCCGTGGGATATGCAATTCGTTGCAGACAAGGTGGTTTCGGCTGGCAATGATCGCCTGCTTTTGACCGAACGGGGCACCAGCTTTGGCTATAATACGCTGGTCTCGGATTTCCGCAGCCTGCCGCAAATGGCTGGCTTCGGCTATCCGGTGATTTTTGATGCGACCCATTCGGTGCAGCAGCCCGGCGGGCTGGGCGGGGCCTCTGGCGGGCAACGCGAATTTGTGCCGGTTCTGGCCCGTGCGGCGGTTGCGGTCGGGGTGGCGGGGCTGTTTATGGAAAGCCATGCTGACCCGGACAATGCGCCGTCTGACGGGCCGAATATGATTGCGCTGGCAGATATGCCGGCCTTGCTGGGCCAGCTGGCCCGGCTGGATGAGGCCGCCCGCGCCAACCGCTAGCCTGACCTGATAAATTGCAAAGCTGAGGAAAGACAGATGTCTGATATTCTGGAAATCTATGCCCGCTCCATTCTGGATTCGCGGGGTCATCCGACTGTTGAGGTGGATGTTTTGCTCGCCGATGGCGGCTTTGGCCGGCCGCGGTGCCGTCCGGGGCCTCGACCGGAGCCTATGAGGCGATAGAGCTGCGCGATGGCGACCACTCGCGCTATGGCGGTAAATCCGTGGACAAGGCGGTCAGCCATGTGAATGGAGAGATACGCGAGGCCCTTATCGGGGCAGATGGCTATGATCAGGCCGGGCTGGATGCGGCGCTGAATGCGCTGGATGGCACGCCGAACAATGCCCGGCTGGGCGCCAATGCGATTTTGGGTGTGTCGCTGGCGAGCGCACGGGCAGCGGCTGAATCAGCCGGTCTGCCCTTGTGGAAATATCTGGGCGGGGCAGCGGCTGGAGAGCTGCCAACCCCGATGATGAATATCCTGAATGGCGGGGCGCACGCGGATAATGCGCTCGATATTCAGGAATGTATGGTGATGCCGGTCGGGGCGCAGAGCTTTTCCGAGGGGCTGCGCATGGGGGCTGAGATTTTCCACCGGCTGAAAGCCGGGCTGGCTGAGGCGGGTCTGTCCACCGCGGTTGGGGATGAGGGCGGCTTTGCCCCGGCCCTGGGCAGTCTGGATGAGGCGCTGGGCCATATCGCAAAAGCGGTTGAGGCGGCAGGCTACCGGCTGGGTGAGGATGTCCGGATTGCGCTGGATGCGGCGGCAACGGAGTTCTTTTCGGAAGGCCGCTATCATCTGGCCGGAGAGGGGCGGGAGCTGTCCTCTGATGAGATGCAGGATATGTGGCAGCAGGTCTGTGCCAAATGGCCGGTCTGCTCACTGGAAGACCCGCTTGATGAGGATGATTGGGCCGGCTTTGCCGGGCTCACCCGCATGGTAGGCAGCCAGGTTCAGATTGTCGGTGATGATCTGTTTGTGACCAACCCGCAGCGGCTGGCGCGCGGCATAGCAGAACAGGCTGGCAATGGCCTGCTGGTCAAGGTGAACCAAATAGGCACCCTGACCGAAACGCTGCAGGCTGTGGAAATGGCAAAAAAGGCAGGGTTCGGGGTGATTATCTCGCACCGGTCCGGCGAGACAGAAGACAGTTTCATTGCCGATCTGGCGGTCGCGACCAATGCAGGCCAGATCAAGACTGGTGCGCTGTCCCGCTCCGACCGGCTGGCCAAATATAACCAGCTGCTGCGCATTGAAGAAGAGCTGGGCAATCAGGCCAGCTATGCCGGGGGCAGCTTCCTGCGGGGCTGAACGGGCGGATATCTGCAAGCGCTGGCCCGGCAGCCGGGCAGGGCCCGGGTATTTTACCGAAAACTTCAATGAATCCGGCGATTCGCTTTTTGCTTGACGCGCGGAATCAATCTGTGATTCATTGGGGTTAAGTGATAAGGGCAACCGCTTGGAGTGGTGATGTTCCAAAATCTTCGCAAACCTCTGACACTGGCAGGCAGCTTCCTGTTGATTGGCACCTTGCTTGCCTTTTTCGGCTTTCATACGGTTGCCGGAGAGCGTGGTTTGCTGGCCCGCGATCATCTGGATCGCGAAATCCTGCTGGCGACCGAACAGCTGGCCCTTTTGCAAAAGCAGAATGCGTTTCTGGAACGCCGCATTGCGCTCTTGTCAGCTGGCACGGTGGATGCCGATATGCTGGCCGAACGGGCGCGCGCCGAGCTGGGCCTCTACAGCCCGCGTGATGTCATTATTTCAATCGACATGACAGATTTGAAATAATCCAACAGAAGCAACTTAACCATAAAATGGTATAAAGTTAATTTTCTATTATAAAACAATAATATAAAATACTTGAAAAAAATTCAAAATAGGCAAGTCTGGGAGGTGCCTGAACCGTCCGCCTGTCTTGTGAAGGGCCATGGCGGCCAGGTTCTGATCGGGGAAAACCAAAACTGGTTAAAATTAGGCAAAAAAAGGGGAAAGATAATGGCCGCAGCCGCCCAAAAGAAAGCTGGCTCAAAAAAAGCAGCTGGCAAAAAGCCAGCCGCCAGCCGCAGCAAAAGCAAGGCCGGCCGGCCGCCCGGCAGCAAGACAGCCCGCCTGGCCCGTAATGACCGGCCTGAAAAGGAGGTCTTGCTTCAGCTCTATCGCGATATGCTCTTGATCCGGCGGTTTGAGGAAAAGGCCGGCCAGCTCTACGGCATGGGGCATATTGGCGGCTTCTGTCACCTCTATATCGGCCAGGAGGCGGTTGTTGTGGGGATGCAGTCTGTCTCCAAGGAAGGGGATTCGGTGGTTACCTCTTACCGGGATCATGGCCATATGCTGGCTTGCGGCATGGATGCGGGCGGCGTGATGGCTGAGCTGACCGGGCGTGAAGGCGGCTATTCGCGGGGCAAGGGCGGCTCCATGCATATGTTTAGCCGGGAAAAGAATTTCTTTGGCGGGCACGGTATTGTTGCGGCGCAGGTGCCCATCGGGGCCGGGCTGGCCTTTGCCCATAAATATCGCGGCGATGGATCGGTTTCGATGGTCTATCTGGGCGATGGGGCGGCCAATCAGGGCCAGGTCTATGAGACTTTCAACATGGCGGCTTTATGGGAGTTGCCGGTCATCTTTGTCATCGAAAACAATCAATATGCGATGGGAACGGCGGTGCCGCGCTCGACAGCTGGCACACATCTTTTTGAGCGGGGCGCGGCCTATAATATCCCCGGCCAGCAGGTGGACGGGATGGATGTTCTGGCGGTGCGGGAAGCGGGCGAGACAGCCCTGGCCCACTGCCGCTCTGGCAAGGGGCCCTATATTCTGGAGATGAAAACCTATCGCTATCGCGGCCATTCCATGTCTGATCCGGCCAAATACCGCACCCGTGATGAGGTGGATGCGATGCGCAAACAGCATGACCCGATAGACCAGCTGCAGGAAATCCTGCTGCGCGAGGGAGTCGATGAGGCGGCGCTGAAACAGCTGGATAGCGAGGTGAAAAAAGAGGTGGCAGGCGCGACGGATTTTGCGCTGGAAAGCCCGCTTCCCGCGGCGGCTGAACTTTATACAGATGTGCTGGTAGAGATACCGGCCAGCACCGCCTGATCGGCTTTAAGGGAGACTGAAATGGCTATTGAAATCAAAATGCCGGCCCTGTCGCCGACGATGACGGAAGGGGCGCTGGCCCGCTGGCTGGTTAAGCCGGGGGATATGGTGCGATCCGGTGATGTGATTGCCGAGATTGAGACCGACAAGGCCACAATGGAAGTCGAGGCGGTCGAGGAAGGGGTGGTTGAAGACATCCTGATCGCTGAGGGAACAGACAAGGTTGCCGTCGGAACGGTGATAGCCCGCCTGGAAGGAGGGGAGAAAGCCCGGCTGAAACCCCAGCTGAAACCCGGCTCCGGTTGAAGCTGCGGCTGCGTCGGCCTCTGCGGCAGAACAGGAAATGGCCAGCCAGCCTGCCATGCCGCAAAAACCGGCCTCTGCCGCGCCTTTGGCTGAGCCGGACTGGACTGGCCCGGTGCGCGAAATGACGGTTCGGGAAGCCTTGCGCGATGCGATGGCTGAAGAAATGCGGCGCGATGAGCGGGTCTTTGTGATGGGCGAGGAAGTCGCCGAATATCAAGGCGCCTACAAGGTAACACAGGGGTTGCTGGAAGAATTTTCCGACCGCCGCGTCATTGATACGCCGATTACCGAGCATGGCTTTGCCGGGCTGGGGGTTGGGGCCGCCTTTGGCGATTTGCGCCCGATTGTGGAATTCATGACCTTTAATTTTTCCATGCAGGCGATTGACCAGATTATCAATTCGGCTGCCAAGACGCTCTATATGTCAGGCGGGCAGATGGGCTGTCCGATTGTTTTCCGCGGGCCAAATGGCGCGGCCAGCCGGGTGGCGGCCCAGCATTCACAATGCTTTGCCAGCTGGTATGCCCATTGCCCGGGCCTGAAGGTGGTGGCGCCCTGGTCTGCGGCAGATGCCAAGGGCCTGCTGAAATCAGCTATCCGGGATCCGAACCCGGTTATCTTTCTGGAAAATGAGGTCATGTATGGCCAAAGCTTTGAAGTGCCCGAGGATGAGGATTGGCTGGTGCCCATCGGCAAGGCCAAAATCGTCCGGCCCGGCACGGATGTGACCATCGCCGCCTTTTCCATCATGGTTGGCCGCGCCCTGGAAGCAGCAGAAATTCTGGCCGGGCAGGGCATAGAGGCGGAAGTCATTGATCTGCGCTCGCTGCGCCCGCTGGACATAGAGACGCTGGCAGAATCGGTGCGCAAGACCAGCCGCTTTGTGTCCTGTGAGGAAGGCTTCCCCTTTGCCGGTATCGGGGCTGAACTGGCCGCGCAAGTGATGGAACAGGCCTTTGACTGGTTGGATGCCCCGATTGAGCGTGTAACTGGCGAGGATGTGCCAATGCCCTATGCGGCCAATCTGGAAAAGCTGGCCTTGCCGCAATCTGAAAAAATCGTTGAAGCAGCCAAACGCGCCTGCTTCCGTGCTGCTTAAGCATTGTTTTAAGGAGAAGCTGTCATGGCAAGTGAAATCCTGATGCCGGCCTTGTCGCCGACCATGACCGAGGGCACGCTGGCCCGCTGGCTGGTTGCAGAGGGGGCGGCTATCCGCGCCGGTGACATTATCGCCGAGATTGAAACCGACAAGGCGACAATGGAAGTTGAGGCGATAGAAGACGGGATCTTGGCAAAAATTCTGGTCTCAGAGGGCAGTGCCAATGTGCCGATAAACCAGCCTATCGCCCTGTTGGCCGAAGAGGGTGAGGATGTCAGCAGCCTGTCTGTGCCAGCGCCCGCCGCTGAACCGCCAGCCGAACAAGCGCCAGAAAAACCGGCAGAAAAACCGGCAGCCCCGGCCCAGCCCAGCTCCGGCCCAGCCGAACCAGACTCAGATTCAGACTCAGATTCAGACTGGCCCCCGCCTTTTTGCCAGCCCGCTGGCCCGCCGTATCGCCGCGCAGAATGATCTGGATATTGGCCGTCTGACTGGCAGCGGGCCGCATGGCCGTATCATCCGGGCGGATGTGGAAGATGCGCTGGCCTCAGGCAAGGGGGCTGCTGACAGCCAGACCTCTGCTGGCGCTAGTGGCGCGGCGGGCGAGCGGTTTGTGCCGCACAGTGCCATGCGCCGGACGATTGCCCAGCGTCTGCAGGAATCCAAGCAGCAGGCCCCGCATTTCTATCTGACGGTGGAATGCTGTATTGACCAGCTGCTGGCCAGTCGCAAGGCGCTGAATGAAAGCGCGCCGGACGGGATAAAGATTTCTGTCAATGACATGATTATCCGGGCGGCGGGCATGGCCCTGAAAGCTGTGCCGGAGGTCAATGGCTGGTTTGAGGAAGAGGGCTGCCGCTATTTTGACCGGGCTGATATTTCGATGGCCGTGGCGATAGAGGGCGGGCTGGTCACGCCGATCATCCGTGCGGTGGAAAGCCTCGGTCTGGCAGAGCTGTCGCAGATAACAAAATCGCTGGCTGAAAAGGCCAGGGACGGCAAGCTGGCCCCACAGGACTATACCGGCGGCGGCTTTACCATTTCCAATCTGGGGATGTTTGGGGTGCAGGAATTTGCCGCTGTCATCAACCCGCCGCAAGCCGCCATTCTCGCGGTCGGGGCAGGCGAGGAAAAGCCGGTCGTGCGCGCTGGCCAGATTGAGATAGCCACCATGATAAAAGTCACCCTGTCTGCAGATCACCGCATTGTCGATGGCGCGCTGGGGGCCAGATGGCTGCAATCCTTCAAGGGATTTGTTGAAAATCCCGTCACCATGCTTTTGTAAGCGAAAGGGCCGGCAAGATGGCTGAGGCAAAAACCTATGATCTGGCGGTAATTGGCGGCGGGCCGGGCGGCTATGTCGCGGCTATCCGGGCGGCCCAGCTGGGCTTGCAAACCGTGCTGATCGAAAAAGAGCATTTGGGCGGGATTTGCCTGAATTGGGGCTGTATTCCGACCAAGGCGCTGTTGCGGGCGGCAGAATTGCGGCACAATCTGGCTGAAATGGCGGATTTCGGCATTGAGGTATCGGGCGAGGTGTCGGTCAATCTGGACAAGGTGGTGGCCCGGTCGCGCCAGGTCGCAGAGCGGCTGTCCGGCGGGGTGGCGCATTTGCTGAAAAGAACAAGGTTCAGGTGATTGACGGGACAGCGTGTCTGGCGGGCCGTGACAAGGCGGGCCACAAGATAGAGGTCTCCGGCAAGGCAAAGCAGCTGATCGGGGCCAAAAATGTGATACTGGCCACCGGGGCGCGAGCGCGCCAGCTGCCCGGGCTGGAAGCGGATGGCCAGCAGGTGCTGACCTATAAAGAGGCGATGGTGCCGGATAAAATGCCAAAATCGCTGATTGTGGTAGGGTCCGGGGCGATCGGTATCGAATTTGCCAGCTTTTACGCCGATATGGGCGTTCAGGTGACCGTGATAGAGGCGCTGGACCGGATTTTGAATGCCGAGGATGCAGAGATTTCTGCCCTGGCCCACAAGGCGTTTGAGGCGCGCGGCATCCAGATTATGACCTCGGTCAAGCTGACCGGGCTGGAACGGGGCAAATCAGGCGTTACGGCCCAGATTGAAAGAGATGGCAAGCCGCAGCAGCTGACAGCTGACAAGGTGATTATGGCTGTTGGCATTTCCGGCAATACGGAAAATCTGGGGCTGGAGAAAACAGCTGTCAAGCTGGATCGCGGCCATATCCAGACAGATGGCTATTGCGCGACGGCAGAGCCGGGCCTCTATGCAATAGGCGATGTGACCGGCCCGCCCTGGCTGGCGCACAAGGCCAGCCATGAGGGGATCATCTGTGTTGAGAAGATTGCGGGCGTGAAAGGGGTGCACGCGATTGCCGATCATTCGGTTCCCGGCTGTACCTATTGCCGGCCGCAAATAGCCTCAGTCGGGTTGAGCGAGGAGGCCGCCAAAAAGGCTGGCTATAAGCTTAAAGTTGGCCGCTTTCCCTTCCTGGGCAATGGCAAGGCGATTGCGATGGGCGAGGATCAGGGGCTGATCAAGACGGTGTTTGATGCCGATACCGGGGCCCTGCTGGGCGCGCATATGATCGGGCCGGAAGTGACCGAGCTTATTCAAGGCTATGCGATAGCCCGCCAGCTGGAAACCACGGAAACAGAGTTGATGCAGACAATTTTCCCGCATCCGACGCTGTCAGAGGCGATGCATGAATCTGTGCTTGACGCGTTCGACCGGGCGATCCATTTCTAGGGGCAACCGGCACCAATGGTTAAGGACTGACAATGCCGCAACCCAACGCAAAAACCGGGGCGGCCCGGCATCCTGAAAAACGGCGCAATCCAGACAGGCCGCAACCGGCCCGGCCGGACTGGCTGCGCGTGCGGGCCCCGCAATCAGGCGCTTTTGAGGAAACCCGCCAGCTGATGCGCGACCTTGATCTGGTTACCGTCTGTGAAGAGGCGGCCTGCCCCAATATCGGGGAATGCTGGGCAAAAAAACACGCAACCATGATGATTTTGGGCTCTGTCTGCACGCGCGCCTGTGCCTTTTGCAATGTGGCAACCGGGCGGCCTGATCTGCTGGATCCGCATGAGCCGGAAAATGTAGCGGCTGCCGTGGCCCGGCTGGGTCTGGCCCATGTGGTGATTACCTCGGTTGACCGGGATGATCTGGCCGATGGCGGGGCCGGGCATTTTGCCCGCACCATAGAGGCTGTGCGGGCTGCCTCTCCGGCAACAACGATAGAGGTTTTGACCCCGGATTTCCTGAAAAAGCCGGGGGCTCTGGAGCGGGTGGCCGAGGCAAGGCCAGATGTTTTCAACCATAATCTGGAGACAGTGCCGCGCCTCTATCCGCCGATCCGGCCGGGCGCGCGCTATTTTCACTCCCTGTCGATACTGGCCGAGATCAAAAAGCTGGATGCCTCTATCTTCACCAAATCCGGCATTATGGTCGGGCTGGGAGAGCAGGATGAAGAGGTGGTGCAGGTGATGGATGATTTGCGCAGTGCAGATGTGGATTTCATGACGATTGGCCAGTATCTGCAGCCAACGCCAAAGCACGCTCCGGTGGACCGGTTTGTAACGCCCGCGCAATTCAGCCAGTATGAGGAGACCGGCCGGGCAAAGGGCTTTTTGATGATGGCCTCAACCCCGCTCACCCGGTCCTCCTATCATGCGGACAGTGATTTTGCCGCTCTCAGAAATGCCCGTCAGGCTGCCTTGGCCGGATGACCATTCACGCCGAAAAACGGGTGATACGCCACCAGCCGGAACAGCTGTATGATCTGGTTGCCGCTGTTGAGCTTTATCCGGAATTCCTGCCCTGGTGCCTTGCAGCGCGTATCCGGCAGCGCGAGGAGGCGCGGCTGGTTGCTGATCTGATCATTGGCTTTCAGGCGTTCAAAGAGCGTTTCACCTCTTTTGTAACACTGGATCGTGAAGCGCTGGAAATTCATGTAGAATATGCAGAAGGGCCATTCAAATATCTGAAAAACAAGTGGATATTCAAGCCGCATCCGGAAGGGTGTGAGATTGATTTCTATGTGGATTTTGAATTTCGCTCCCGCTTGCTGCAAACCGTGATGGAGAGCCTGTTTACCGAGGCGGTCAAGCGGATGGTGCGCGCCTTTGAGAGCCGGGCAGATGATCTCTATGGGCGGCCAGACCGGCTGATTGGGCTGCGTGATCAGCTGGGGCGTGACCGGCTGCCTCTTACGCTCTGGGCCAGCCGCAGCAGGGCGGTGAGCGCGGCCACAACTGTCTTTTCGCGCACCGCGGCCCGCTGATCTGTCTCCTCGCCTGCCAGGTCAAGCCGGCTGAGCTGCGCGTCCTGCCCGCGTTTTTGCACAGCCAGCCAAACCAGCCCGACCGGCTTGTCTGCCGTGCCGCCGCCAGGCCCGGCAATGCCGGTTACCGCGACACCATACTCAGCTGCCCGGCAGGCGGCCAGCGCGCCGGAGACCATCTCGGCCGCGGTTTGGCTGGACACGGCCCCCCATTCGCCCAAAGTCTCAGGGCGCACCCCCAAAAGATCAGTCTTGGCCTCATTGGAATAGGTGACAAAGCCGCGATCCAGCACGGCTGAAGACCCGGCAATATCGGTTATCGCGGCTGCTATCATCCCGCCTGTGCAGCTCTCTGCCGTGACCAGCATGGCCCCGCTCTCCTGCAGGCTGGCAATCAGCTGGGCGGCCAGTTCCCTTGCGGCCTTGCTGCTCATGCCAGCCCCGCCTGCAGCCCCAGCAGGCACAGCCCGGCCAGCCCGGCGGCGACAATATCATCTGCCATGATGCCAAGGCCACCGGGCAGCTTTTCCGCCGCGCTAACCGGCCAGATTTTGACAATATCAAACAGGCGGAACAGGACAAACCCCGCCAGCAGCCAGAAAAAGGAAAGCTCCGGCAGCACCAGCAGCACGGAAAACTGGCCGGCAACCTCATCTATAATGACTTCCGACGGGTCGCTCTTGCCGGTTTTGGCCGCATAGCTTTCTGCCGCCCACCAGCCCAGAAAGGTGGCCAGCACCGCTGCCAGCAGCATCCATAGCCAGCCAGCCTGGCTGAGGATTGCCCAGCCTGCCAAGAGGGCCACCAGCGAGCCGGCCGTGCCCGGGGCGGGCAGCGCGCCAACCGGCCCCAAAGTGGCTATCAGGCTGAGAAACCGTGTCATGCTGGCACCTCAATAGCGGCCTGGGCCATCGCTGCGATACCCTCACCACGCCCCAGAAAGCCCAGCTGTTCGGTGGTGGTGGCCTTGACCGATATGCGGGCCATGGAAATACCCGCCAATTCGGCAATTCTGGCGCGCATCTTCTCGCGCAGCGGGCCAATTTTCGGCTGCTCACACAGCAGGGTGACATCCAGATTGAGTATCCGCCCGCCCGCGGCCTGCACCCGCTGGGCTGCATAGGTCAGGAACTGGCCTGAATCAGCCTGTTTCCATTGTGCATCAGAAGGCGGGAAATGGCTGCCAATATCGCCATCGGCCAGACAGCCAAACAGCGCATCACACAAGGCGTGCAGGCCGACATCCCCGTCTGAATGGGCAATCAGCGGGCGATCATGGCGTGTCTCAATGCCGCAAATCATCAGACAAGCCGGTTTTCCGGTCGGCTCACCAAAGCGATGAACATCAAAGCCGCTGGCAACACGCATTTCTTTTTCCTTTCCAACAGCAACTCCAGCACAGTTAAATCTTGCGGGCTGGTCAGCTTCATCAGCTCAGCTGCCCCCTCCACCAGCTGCACAGCCCGGCCGGCCCGGTCAAACAGCTGGGCATCATCACTGGCAGGCGGCGTATCCGGCTGGCTGGCCGCCTTTTTGTGCAGCTCCGCCAGATGTGCCCGCACAAAGCCCTGCGGTGTCTGCACCGCCCGCAGCCTGTCCCGGTCCAGCGTGCTGTCCTGCGGGGCGGCGGCCAGCTGGCGTATCGTATCTGTCACTGGCAGGCAAGGCACCACCGCTTCGGCCCCGCCAGCCAAAGCCGCCAGCACCGCGCCGGTCACCCGGCCCGGCAAGAGCGGGCGCGCCGCATCATGCACCAGCACAAACTCGCCAGCTTGCGGGTCTGCTGCCAGATAATCAAGCCCCGCCTGCACCGAATCCGGCCGCTCCGCCCCGCCTGTGATACAGATGAGGCGCGGATCCTCTGCCAAGTCCGCGGCCATCTGCTTTGCCAGCTCCGGCTGGCTGTCTTGCGGCAAGATTAGGACAAGGCGGCGCAGCTGGGCAAAATCCAGCAGGCTGCGCGCTGGCCAGACCCAGACAGGCTGGCCCGCCAGCACAAATTGCTTGGCTGTGCCCAGATGCAGGCCAAAACGCTGGCCGCTGCCAGCCGCCAGCAAAAAGCGCGTCAAATTGGGGTAAATCTTGCGTCTCCATCACTTTCAAAGATGTAAAGGCAGCGCCGTAAAAGTCCATGACCGAGTGTGTCGGCCGGGCTTTTCCCCGCTGGTCATGGGCGGGCAGGATTTATCTTTTCTCCCGAAAGCGGACAAGGATGGATTTTTCCGTTCGCATTGCCTATTATTTAGGCGAATTATCGGTTTCTGCCATAAGGCTGCCCAATAAATGAGCATCAAAATTGGCCAAACAGAGCTGCCGCATGAGGTGGTGCTGGCCCCGATGTCGGGGATTACCGACCGGCCCTTTCGCCAGATTGTGCGGGGGTTGGGCGGCGGCCTTTTGGTGTCTGAGATGATCGCCAGCCATGCGGTCTTGCATACGGTGCGCTCGGAAATGCGCAAGCTGCGCTTTTCGGCAAAGAGGAAAGCCGATCAGTATTCAGCTGGCAGGCTGGGAGCCGGGATAATGGCTGAAGCTGCGCGCGTATCGCAGCTGATTTGGGGGCTGATTTTATCGATATCAATCTGGGCTGTCCGGCGAAGAAGGTAACCGGGCGGATGTCCGGCTCGGCGCTGATGAGAGAGCCGCTTTTGGTTGGCGAGATTTGCCGTGCGGTGGTGGCGGCGGTCGATATTCCGGTCACCTTGAAAATGCGGCTGGGCTGGGATGCGGCGCATTTGAACGCCCCGCAGATTGCCTCTATCGCCTGGCAGGAAGGGATAGAGATGCTGGCCGTGCATGGCCGCACCCGCTGCCCAAATATCAGGGCGCGGCTGATTGGCAGGCCGTGCGGGCTGTTTCAGAAGCAGTGCCGCTGCCGGTGCTGGTGAATGGGGATATTGACAGCCCGGCAGCCGCTCTGGTTGCCAAACAGGCAGCCGGGGCTGCCGGTGTGATGGTCGGGCGGGCGGTGCAGGGAGGCCCTGGTTGATTGCCCAGATGGCCGATCATCTGGCTGGCCGCCGATACTGCGCCGAACCCGGCTGGCAGCCGCCAGATTATGACCCGCCATCTGGATTTGATGCTGTCCTGCTATGGCCCGCATGGGCTGCGTCTGGCCCGCAAGCATATGGCCAGCTATCTGACCGGCTTGCCGGGGGCGGCCGCCTTGCGCGATAGTGCCAATAACAGCAGCGATGCAAGCGCGGTCTTTGCGGCGATAAACCAGTTCTTTGACCGGCTGGCAGATAATCCGCCGCCGCGCGATGAGGCTGCCTGATGCCGCTCAGCCAGATTTTAAGAGAAAATGGCCAGATTGACCTGCCGCCCGGCTATACGGTCTTGCAGGGCTTGCCCTATCCGGTGGTGCTGATGGACAGGAAAGGCGCGATCCTCTGGGCCAACCATCAGGCAGAGAGCCTGTTTAAATCCTCGCAAAATGTGATGCAAGGCGCGGATTTGGGCGAGTTTCTGGAGCCGGATTGCCCGGTGTTTGGCCTGTTGCGGCGGGCAGTGGAAACCGGCGGGTCGGTCAGCGATCAGGGCATCACCCTGATCAGCCAGCGCATTGGCCGCCATCTGGTCGATGCCCAGATAAGCCCGGTTGAGGCGCGCAATGCCGGCTGGTGCCTGTCCATTCAGGAACGCACGCTGGCCCGTCAGGTGCGCGGCCAGTCCGCCTTTAAGGGCGCAGCCCTGTCCATGTCCAAGATGACCGCCCTGCTGGCGCATGAGATTAAAAACCCAGCAATACGT
>JAYPQA010000032.1:0-10410 GCA_038131695.1 Alphaproteobacteria bacterium
CCCGGGCCGGGCCTTGCTATCCGCATACCGGGCGAGATAACAGCCGACAAGCTCTCTATTCTGCGCGAGGCAGACCAGATCTATCTGGAAGAGATTCGCAAGGCCGGTCTCTATGATATGATTTGGCAGGCCTTTGCCGTCTTGCTGCCGGTCCGCACGGTCGGCGTGATGGGGGATTCCCGGTCCTATGAATTTGTCTGTGCCTTGCGGGCGGTGACCTCTACCGACGGGATGACCGCCGAAGCCTATCTGTTTGACCCGGCCCTACTGGCCCGCATCGCTACCCGCATCGTCAATCAGGTCAAGGGGATCAACCGGGTCGTCTATGATTATACTTCCAAACCCCCCGGCACGATTGAGTGGGAGTAGTTTTTCTTGTGTAAGTCATTTAGTATTGGCATATAAATTAACGAATAAGGCAATTCTGCCGGCTTTTGAGCTCATATCAAGAAGTAAATCTGGGTCAACATCTTCAACACCATGAACAGTTTCACCATTAAAAAAAATAAGTGATCCTGCGTTTGATTCATTCTCAAAAAAAACAGTCTCTCCCTGTATATCTACGATGTAACCGCCCCCTAAGTTAAAATCATGCTTTCTGTTGGTTAAGGGACCATCATCTGTATGAACGGAAACTCAAACTCTTCTAATAACCTTGGGAAAAGAGTATCTTTGTGTGGCGCCATGTGGCCACCGCCGCATGGATAATGGTGCACTCGACAAGCGTTCCAAAAATCATCTTCACTTAAATTGGATCCATAATTAACACGCAATTTTGTTAGTCTATTGCGTATATTGATCATTCTACTAAACACTTTTGAAAGACTTGGATAATTTAAACACTTTTCTGAGGAGTACGTTGTTTGTAGCAATTGAGAGTATGGTTCACCACTTCCAGATTTTGATCCAATGGTAAATTTTCTCCATGGTTTCTCAACCAATTCTATAGGTTTGAATTTTTCTAAAGGTGGATGCGATTGCTCACTTTCTAGACTTCTATAGTATTCAGATCTGGCGCCATTCAACTCTTCAGATGAAAGAAATCCTGGCAGTACTGAATAGCCACTGCTCTCAATATCAGAGAAAATTTTTTTTTCATCAATTAATTCCATTTATAACCCATCCCAGTTACTTTTTCTTAATAACAATTATAAATTCGTAAAGCCCATAGTAATGAAGCAATGCGATACTTTTCTTTACGGACCGAATTGAGTTTCGAGAAGCCAACCGCAATAATAAAATCATAAGAATCGGGCGGATATTTTTTGATGACTTCTTCAAAGGATACAACTGGCAATTCGCAGAATTTAGGCCACCTAACATAATTTTCATTTTATGTGAAGGTTACGACTTTGTAATTAGAATCTGCAATTAAATAGTAATGAGCGAGCTGATCCATGTCACTAGAGCCAAAAATTACGAGCTGTTTCTTCACGGCATTTTCCTAATCAGAACCATTAATTCATAAACACTACAGACATGAAATTCAACATAGCGTATCGCAACATCGGCGAGCGAGTTTCATTGGGAAGTTTAAGCAATATCAATTATGGCTACACAGCAAAAGCTTCGCACGATAAAGGTACATATAAATTTCTTCGAATTACTGATATACAAAACAATGGGGTTGACTGGGAAAAAGTTCTTTACTGCGAAGTAGAACAAAAGAAACTTTCTAATGCACTGCTGTATGATGGAGATATTGTCTTTGCAAGAACTGGTGCAACAACTAGAAAAAGTTTCTTAGTAGAGAAGCCAAAGGATGCAGTGTTTGCATCATACCTAATACGAGTATCCGTAGATAGAGAAAAACTAATTCCGCGTTATGTACTACACTATTTTCAAAGTGCTTCATATTGGAAACAAGTCGAAGAAGGTATTTCTGGTGCTGCACAAGGTGGTTTCAACGCATCTAAACTATCAGAGCTCCGAATTCCTTTAGTATCAAAAAAAACCCAACAAACACTAATCGGACAGCTAGAAAACGTGCTAATTTATTCTAAACCAGCAGTATTCAAGAACAGAAAAGAATTATTTGTCACTTTTGAATCATCTCTGCTTGCACAAGAACATCGTCCAAGTGAGGTGGCATGAACGAAGCTGATACAGTGCAGAGTGAATGGTGAGTTACACACTAGTTGCACACTATTAATAGGTAGTAAATTCTTGATATTAAATAATAAAATATTAAAGTTACTACTGAGAGGAGTAGCCCATGGTCAGGCTGCACGGTGAGCAGAGATGGACGCACAGGGCCCTGAATGGTTTGGGGTCGCAACAGCGATTGCCTATGCGCTACTGGTCGCCTCCAATACCGGCTATGAGGTTTTGGGCTTTACCCTGCTGCTTGTCTCAGCCATTGCGATAGGCCTTTGGGCCTATCTGGGCCGCCATTACGGGATGCTGCTCTTGCAGTTTTTCTATGCAACGGCGGGCATTATCGGCATCCTGCGCTGGCTCTAGCCTGCCAGATGACGGCCCGCCAACGCAGCAAGAACAGGTAAAACGGCAAGAACAGGCAAAACGGCAAGAACCGCTGGTCACAAATCCTTAACAGCCTTACTTTCACTCTCACTTCTGCATGGCTTGAAAAAGGGGGCGCGGGGATGATGGATGGTCTGGGCAGGTTTTTGGAAATCTTGCTGCTGCTGGCCGGGTCGGCCTTGCCCGGCCGGGCCCTGTCGGCCAGCTTTTGGGATCAAAAAAAAGGGGGGCCAATCTGTTCAATGAGACAGAGCGGGCCGAGCGATTCCAGATGGCCAGCCAAATTGGCCTCGATTTTGTGCGGCTGGCCCCGAATAAATGGCTGAATGGCAGGCCGGAGGGCCAGCGCGGTGATTTCCTGCTGGGGCCGGCAGATGATTATCAGGGCTTGATCGCGCCAGATCTGGCCTATCTACGCCAGGTGCTGGACTGGGCAGAGGCGGCCGGGCAAAAGGTGGTGCTGACCATGCTCTCCTTGCCCTGCAACCGTTGGCGCCAGCATAATGACGGGGTCCAGCAGCGCGCTATCTGGCAGCATTTTGACTGTCAGGATCAGGCTATCGGCTTTTGGGTTGAGCTGGTGCAAGGCCTGCATGGGCATCCGGCCCTGGTCGGCTATAATATCAAGAATGAACCGTCGCCGGAGCGGGCCGGGGGCCCGTCATCTGGCGGCAAATTGGCTGATTGGTTCAGCGGCGATTATGCCAGCTGGCAGGCCAGCATAGCGGGCAGCCCGGCTGATTTGAACCTGTTTTACCGCAAGGCCATTGCCGCTATCCGGGCGGTTGATCCCGACACGCCGATTATTCTGGATAGTAGTTTTTTTGCCACCCCCTGGGCCTTCAAGGTGCTGGAGCCGGTCGCCGATAAGGCGGTCCTCTATTCCTTTCATATGTATGAGCCTTATAAATTAACCAATCATCGCAACAAGGGCGCCTATCACTATCCGGGCCGGATCCCGACGGGCGAGACAGAAACTGGCCAGCCTCTCTATTGGGATCGTGATGTGTTGCGCGATTTTCTGGCCCGATCCGCGACTGGCAGGCCCGCCACCAGATAGCTCCTAACCGTATCCTGCTGGGGGAATTTGGTGTTTATCGCAAGAATGAGGGGGCCGAGACCTATCTGGCTGACATTATCCATCTGGCCAATGAAGAGGGCTGGCATCGGGCCTTTTACGGCCTTCGGGAAAGCAGCTGGGATGGCATGGATTATGAGCTGGGCAGCCGCCAAAAGCTGGGCCGCTGGGACAAGCTGAGCGAGAGCTGGACCGGCTATTATACGCAAGTGGAAAAGGGCATTGCCTTTTCGCGGCTTGATTTTTATCATCCAACCCCGCTCTTTGATGCGATTTTGCAGGGGTTGCAAGACAGGCCCGTGCCAAGGGACAAATCCCGATAAGGGGGCAGAAATTGGAAAAACCGGAACAAAGACAAGGCTACAGCCTGCTGGCCAAGGGGCTGCATTGGGGATTTGTGCTGCTCTTTGCCTATGGGATTTTCAAGCAGGTAGATAATTTGAACCAGCTGGCTGACAGCGCCTTTTTCCGCTTTGAAATGGGTTTTGCGCTGGTCTTCTTGCTGGTGGTCATCTTGCGCTATCTCTATATGAGCCGGACGCAGGAAACCGCCCTGCCAGCTGATGCGCCTGGCTGGCAGAAACTAGCCGCCCGCACGGTGCATCTGGGGCTTTATGCCAGCCTGGCCGGGATTGCGCTGTCCGGCCTGCTGATCGGGGGGCTCTATTGGCTGGGGCTGCGCGGCGGGCTGGCGATAGAGGCAGCGATCGGGCTGCATGAAATGATGATCAGCCTGTCCTATTGGCTGATCGGGCTGCATATCGCTGGCGCGCTGTTCCACCGGCTAAGGCGCGATGGCGTGTGGTCCGCCATGGTCCCCTTCTGGAAAGAAAAAGCGGAGAGATAAACCCGGCCCGCCCCGGATTTTGCCCTGCTGCCCGCTAACAGCTGGTCACAAATCCTTAACCGCCCTAATCCGGGGCAGTGAGGGAATGACAACACGGTCAAGACAGGGAACAAGACAGGTTTAGCAAGC
Source organism: Alphaproteobacteria bacterium (assembly GCA_038131695.1). GTDB lineage: Bacteria > Pseudomonadota > Alphaproteobacteria > Puniceispirillales > Puniceispirillaceae > JADHLK01. Next base: position 4,539 of record JAYPQA010000032.1, read on the forward strand.
AATCAGGTGGCATCTTTATAAGCCCGCGTCAGCATTTCCAAAAAGGGAAACATACAGCTGAATGTCGGGGGCTGCCGCCATGGCGCTGCACGCAAAGAACAAAAATCTGGGTCAGGCCCGCAAGGCCAAGAAGGACGAGTTCTATACCCAGCTTTCCGATATAGAAAAAGAGCTTCAGCATTATAAGCATCATTTCCGCGACAAGGTGGTCTATTGCAATTGTGATGATCCGGTCGTGAGCCAGTTTTTTCACTATTTTTCCTATAATTTTGAACATCTTGGGCTGAAAAGGCTGATCACAACCTGCTACCGGAACCGGCGCGAAAACCTGTTCAGCCAGAATGATTCAGAGCGGGCCATCTATCTGGAATATGAGGGCGACAAGAATGGCAACCGGATTCCGGACCCGAAAGAAATCGGTATCCATAATCTGGAAGGGAATGGTGATTTCCGCAGCCCGGAATGTGTCGCATTGTTGAAAGAAGCGGATATTGTGGTAACCAACCCACCCTTCAGCCTGTTCCGGGACTATATCGCCCAGCTGATTGAATATAATAAGCAATTTTTTGTGGTAGGTCACCAGAATACCATAAGCTACAAGGAAATTTCCCCGCTTATAAAAGATAATAAAATATGGCTGGGCAATGGATTTAGCGGCAATGTCGGGTTTTTTACAGAACCCCATTATGAGGATTACGCGGTATCAAGCCAGCACAGGGAAGGAATGATCCGGGTCTCCGGGGTAACCTGGTTTACCATTCTGGATTTCCCAAAAAGGCATGAGGAGATGATCCTCTATAAGAAATATACCCCGGCGGAATACCCAAAATATGCCAATTATGATGCGATTGAGGTCAGCAAAACCAAGGAAATTCCCTTTGATTATGATGGTATTATGGGCGTTCCGATCACTTTTCTGGGCAAGCATAATCCAGAACAATTTGAGATTTTTGGTGCAACGGAAAGTGAAGGTCGTGGTTTTTCCAATGGATTGTGGAATGAGAGTAGCAAGGTGTTGCAACCGGTAATTGACGGAAATCGTGTTTACAAAAGACTCTTTCATCCGCAACAGAAAGCCAATTATCACATAGAAAGCAAAATTCATGGAAATTGAATTGAAAGAAATCACGGTTGGAGAGCTGTTTGAGGGCTATCATGATGATGGTGAGTCCGGTTGTCGGCTATGACGGGCGGCTGGATATACGCCCGCCCTTTCAGCCGAATTTGTATATGAAGGCAAGCAAAGAGAGGCCGTCATTGACACGGCGATGCGGGCTTTCCGCTCAATATTATGTATTGGGCGGTGCGCGAGGATGGTAATTTTGAAATCATTGATGGCCAGCAGCGCACCATTTCCCTGTGCCAATATGCGAAGGGGGATTTTTACCGTCACGGGCTGTATTTTGATAATTTGCCTGATGACAAGCAAGACGCCTTCCTGAATTACCGTTTGATGATCTATCTGTGCAGCGGCACGGCCAGTGAAAAGCTGGATTGGTTCAAGGTGGTCAATATCGCCGGGGCCGAATTAAGCGATCAGGAATTGCGAAATGCCGTCTATCCCGGGCCGTGGCTGGCAGATGCCAAACGCTATTTCAGCAGGAAGAACTGCTCTGCAAATAATTTGGGTGGGCAATATATGAACGGAGAATATGAGAGGCAGGAATTTCTGGAAACCATCATCAAATGGCGGAGCGGCGGCAAAATCGAAGAGTATATGGCCCAGCACCAGCATGATGAAAATGCCAATGATTTATGGCCCTATTTCCAAACCATCATCAGCTGGATAGAGGCAACTTTCCAGACCTATCGCAAGGAAATGAAGGGGATAGGCTGGGGCCCGCTCTATGATCAGTTCAAGGATGAAAAGCTGGATACCGGGCAGATAGAAGACCGCATCAAGAAATTGCTGGAGGATGAGGATGTTAGCAACAAGAAGGGAATCTATGCCTATATTCTAACCGGCAAGGAAAAACACCTCAATATCCGGGCCTTTTCCGATAGCCAGAAACGGGAAGCCTATGAGAGGCAGGACGGCAAATGTGCGATTTGCCAGGAAACGTTCGACATAGCAGAAATGGAAGCCGATCACATCACCCCTTGGCATGCGGGCGGCAAGACTCTGCCGGAAAACTGCCAGATTCTGTGCCGGGAGGATAACCGGCGAAAGTCCGGGAAATAAAGGCGGCCCCGGCTTCCCCGGCCCTGGCTTCCCCGGCCTGCTAGTCCCCTTTTGGGCGGGAGACCTTGCTGCCGGCCTTTTTCGACAGAAAGGCGTTCAGCCTCGCTTCGGCCTCCGGGCTGGTTGAGGTGAAAGAGGCGATAAAGCTCTCAACAAACAGACCGTCATCATTTGCCATATCCTGAATGCGGGGCAGGGCGTGGATGATCGCATAGTTGGAAATCGGCGCGTTGGTGGCGGCCTGGGCGGCCAGCTGGGCCGCTTTTTCCACCGCCCCGCCTGCCTCTGTCACATATTGGGCGAGGCCCCAGCTTTCCGCCTGTGCCGCATCAATAGAGCGGCCTGTCAGCATCATATCGCCCATCCGCGCCGCCCCGATCAGCCGGGCGGTCCGCACTGAGGCCCCGCCGCCGACAAAAATGCCGCGCTGGCCTTCTGGCAGGGCGAAAAAGGCGCTCTCATCGGCGACCCGAATCTGGGCAGAGGAGGCCAGCTCGAGCCCGCCGCCAACCACCGCCCCGTGCAGGGCCGCCACCCAGGGCAGCTTGCCGCGATAGAGCCGGTCAAAAACCTGATGCCAGCGGCGCGAGCCATGCACCCCTTCCATAGGCGTCTTATGCACATGTTCGGCCAAATCCAGCCCGGCGGAAAAATGCTGGCCATGGCCGAAAATCACCCCGGCCTTGGCCGTTTCCTCAGCTTTCGTGATCGCCGCATCCAGCGCCTCTATCACCCGGTCTGAAATGGCGTTGCGCTTGTCCGGACGATTCAGCCCCAGCAGGACGACATCGCCTCTTTGTTCCATGCTAATCAGTTCCATCTTCCGGCCAGGCTCCCTGTTATCTGATTTCTTTGGCCAACCTAAACCAAGCCTTGCCTCTTGCCAATAAAATAGGTCACATCTGCCGGGCCGCCTGACCAAATGGCCAGCTTGCCCGGCGGCCTCGGCCCGCTATCCTGACAGGCTGGCGAGAAAGGGCAAAGGGGCATAGGGCCGGATGCAAAGGGGCCAGTGGGGCATATTCAAAAATAGCAGGGCCAAAGAAGCAAGCAGGAGGGTCCGGCTCTCTGGCTGCTTTTGCCGGCATCTGGCAGGCCCCAGCTGGCCTTTGCCGCTGCTGGGGCTCATCTGGCGGGGCTGCTGGTCTGGCTGGTGCTGGCCGCCGCTGAACGGCTGCATGGTGATCTGCTGAACCGGGTGCGCCCCTGCATCTACCCAGGCATCTGTCCGCGGATGGGCCGGTCATTATCACCCTTGAAGAGGCGAGTTTTGCCGTTTTGCAACGCGCTGGCCCTGGCCGCGCGAGCTGCATGGCAGGCTGCTGGAAAAGCTGGTGGATGCCGTGGCCCGGCAGATTGTGTTTGACCTGCTTTTTGCCGAACCCTCTGATCCCCAGTCAGATGGCTATTTTGCGGCAGCCATTGCGGCGGCGGGCGCTGGGGCTGGGCCGGTGATTCTGGCAGCAGATACCAGCACCACCCGCCCGCAAGACGGCCCGGCAGCGGGCGCAGCACAACGGGTAACCGGGCCCTTGCCGCTCCTCATAAAGGCTGGGGCGAGAGCCGGGTTTGCCGGGGTGCAACGCGACCCGGATCTGGTGGTCAGGCGGGATGCCGGGCTGGCGCACAGCCTGTCTGGTCTGGCAGCTGGCAGGCCGGGTGCGGCCGGGACCCCGCGCCTGATCCGCTATCCGGCCCGCGCCGCGCCCTTTCGCCAGATCAGCTATTATGAATTTTTTACCGAGCCGCCGCCCGCCTCCAGCCTGGCAGGCAAGACAGTGTTTGTCGGTTTTGATCTGAAAGCCGCCGCTGATATTTACCAGAACAAGCCGGATCATTTCGCCACGCCCCTGACCCGCTTCACCGGCCAGCAGACGGCCGGGGTGGTGTTGCAGGCGATTTTATATGTCAATCACCAGCTGGACGGGTTTGTCGCCCTCCTGCCTGGCTGGCAACAGGCCGCTCTACTCTTGGTCTGGGCTGCTGTGTCCTGTCTGGTGAATGGCCGTTTCCGGCCGCTGGCGGGGGGGGTGCTGGGGCTGGCCGGTCTCGGGGTGGGGTTTGGCCTTTCAGCGCTGTTCTGGCAGCAGGGGCTGTTTGTGCCGATGCTGACCGGCGGGCCGGTTTTTCTGGCTAGCTATCTGGCCTCCAGCAGCCATGCGCTGATCACCGCAACCCGCCAGAAGCGGGAAATAAGACAGGCTTTCAGCCAATATCTCGCACCGGAAATGGTGTCCTTGCTGGTGGCTGAACCGGACAGGCTGGTGCTGGGCGGCAGCCGCCGGATGATGACCATCCTGTTTTGTGATATTCGCGGTTTTACCGGCCTTGCTGAGAGGCTGCGCGGTGAGCCGGAAAAGCTGGTCGGGCTGATAAACCGGCTGCTGACCGAGCTGACGGCGGATATTCTGGATTCTGGTGGGACGATCGACAAATATATGGGCGATTGCATCATGGCCTTCTGGAATGCGCCGCTGGCCGCGCCGGATCATGCCAGCCAGGCGGTGGCCGCTGCCCGCCAAATGCGGCAAACCCTGACCCGGCTGAATCAGGAGGCGGAAATCACGCAGCTGGTCGGCGGGCCTGTGCGTACGGTATTGGCATTGCAACAGGCGATGCATTGTCTGCAATCTGATCCCAAAAGGCTTTGACTATACGGGGCTGGGCGACCGGGTGAATCTGGCGGCGCGGCTGGAAGCCCGCACGAAAGGCTGGCAGCTGCCGGTTTGGCTCTGCGATCAGACGGCTCGGCTGCTGCAGGAAAAGGCCGAAGCGGGAGAGGATAGGGCGGCGAGTTTGGCCAGCTGTCTTGTCCAGCTGGGGCCGGTGCGTCTGGCCGGAATGCAGCGCCCTGAGACGGTCTTTGCCTTGCTGGATCAGCCGCCCGGACCCGCGGAGCAGGCGGCTCTGGCCCGCTCTGTGGCGCGCTGTGAAGCGGGGGAGAGCCGGTAGCGGGCCGCAAAACCGCTTGCCAGCAAGGGGCAATTCAGCCTACCAACAGGGTCAGAGTGACAGTTTGGAAAAAAAAGGCCGAGCGATGCAGCAACAAACAGCCAGGCTGGCAGGCAAAACAGCCCTGATATTCGGTGGGGGACAGGCCCACTCAGAAGAAACAACCCCGCCGATGGGCAATGGCCGGGCGGTGGCCTTGCGCTTTGCCGCAGAAGGGGCACGGGTGATGGTGGCGATAAATCTGCTGAGGCGGCTGAGGCGGTGGTCGGTGAAATCCGCGCGGCGGGCGGCGTGGCTGAGGCCGCTATCTGTGATGTGCTGGAGGAGGCAGAAATAAAAGCCGCTATCACCCGCACCGAACAGCAATTTGAGGCGATTGATATTCTGCATAATAATGTCGGGCTGTCGGTGGCGGGCGGGGACAAGCCGGTTCTGGAGATAGAGCCGGAAGATTTTGATTTCCTGTTTCGTCTCAATCTGCGGGCGATGGTGCTGGCGGCCAAGCACGCGCTGCCGGGAATGCGCGAAAGGCGGCGCGGCGTCATTATCAATATCTCATCCGTCGCCGCGAGCGAAACCTATCCCTGGGTGGGTTACAAGACCTCCAAGGCCGGTATTCTGGCACTGACCGAGCAGCTGGCTATCCAGAATGCTGAATTTGGCATAAGGGCGGTGACCATCCTGCCCGGCCTGATTGATACGGTGATGGCGGTGGATGCCAGGGCGCAGGCCTGGGGG
>JAYPQA010000033.1:0-5852 GCA_038131695.1 Alphaproteobacteria bacterium
CTGAGTGACAATCTGAAACCCTGGGCGCTGATTGAAAAACGGCTCCAGCTCGCGCTTCAGGCTGATTTTGCGATGGCTTTTTATAACCCGCGTTCAAAATCACGCCCTGAAGGGTTTGAAAAAACACTGCAGATTCTCAAATCTTATGGTGAAGGGGACCGGCCGGTTATTTTTGCAAGAGCGGTCTCCACCCCTGATGAACGCATCATGATTGTCCCTCTGGCTGAAGCACAGCCAGATATGGCCGATATGCAGACCGTTGTTCTGGTCGGCTCCAGCCAGACCCGTACCTTGTCTCATAAAGGGGCTGTGCTGGCCTATACCCCGCGCTCTGTCAAAGGCTGACCAAGCCAATCAAGAACCGCTTCCGGCTGATGTGTTTCCGGCCGGTCCGGCAGATGTGGTCTGCTCACCATCACCACAGGCAGGCCCAAATCTCGTGCTGCTTCAATTTTGGCATAAGCCCCTTTGCCGCCTGAATTTTTCGCCACGATCAAATCAATGTTTTGCGCGCGCAACAGCGCGTTATCTGCGGCTGTGGTAAAGGGCCCGCGCGATATATTCAGAATATGTTGAGGGAAATCAAGCGGGGTTTGCGGGGCGTCAACCAGCCGCAACAGATAGGTGTGCTGGGGCTGGCTGTAAAATAACGGCAGATGCTGTCGGCCAATCGCCAGCATCACGCGGCGGGCGGGCTGGTCCAGGCTCTGAGCCGCGCTTTTCAGATCCGGCACACAGTCCCAGTTATCACCCTGTGTCTGTGTCCAGGCCGGGCGGGTCAGCGCCAGCAACGGAATCTCTAGCTTCCTGCAGGCGTCCACCGCATTTAGGCTCATCTGCGCGGCAAACGGGTGGGTGGCGTCCACAACATGCGTGATCTGCTCGGCCTTCAGATAAGCGATCAGCCCATCAACACCGCCGAAACCGCCGATCCGTTTTTCAATCGGCTGGGGCCGGGGCCGGTCAACACGCCCGGCATAAGAAAGTCTGGCCTTTACCTCTGTTTTGGCGATAATCTGAGCCAGAGTTGAGGCTTCGGCTGTTCCCCCGAGTATCAAAAGATTTGGTTGCATGACTTCTTTTCCCTGGTTAACCCTTATTGGCATGGATGCTGGCGGTTTTGCAAGCCTGTCCGCTGAGGCGTGTGCAGCTGTGCGGGCGGCGTCTGTGATTATGGGCCCGCCGCGTCATTTGTCTGTGCTGCCAGAGCTGCCGGCCCGGAAAATAAACTGGCCGGCCCCGTTTGATGCCGGACTTGATGATCTGCTGGCCCGGCGCGGCAGCCCTGTGACTGTGCTGGTCTCCGGCGATCCGTTCTGGTTCGGGGCGGGCACACAGATTGTCCGACATCTTGACCGGTCTGAATGGTGCGCGCTGCCGGGCAGAAGCTGTTTTTCACTGGCTGCCTCTGCTCTGGGCTGGGCGATAGACAGCAGCTCTGCCTTTGGTCTTCATGCCGCGCCTTTCTCGCGGCTCAGGCCGCATTTATGTCCCGGCCGCCGGTGTCTGGTGACGGTTCGTGATGGCGCGGCGGTACCGGCTCTGGCCGCCTATCTGGCTGAAACCGGTTTTGGCGAAAGCCAGCTGACCGTGCTGGAATCTCTGGGCAGTTCAGATCAGATCATCACCACCTTGCGCGCTGATGACAGCATCTCAAATGTATTTCATCATCCGCTTATGGTCGGTATAGATGTGGCCGGGTCAGGCCAGACCCTGCCACAGGCGGCGGGCCTTTCTGATGACTGGTTCGACCATGCCGGCCAGATCACCAAAGCCCCTGTCCGCGCCCTTACCCTCTCCGCCTTGGCGCCCCGGCCAGGCCAGCATCTGTGGGATCTGGGGGCAGGTTCAGGATCTGTGTCCATTGAATGGCTGCTGTCTGGTCCGGCGATGCAGGCAACAGCGGTTGAACAGCACCCGGACCGTGCCGCCAGAATACAGGCAAATGCCACCCGTCTGGGCGTTGACTGGCTTCAGCTTGTCCAGAAAGATTATCTGGCCGCTCTTGACGGGCTGGCGCGTCCGGATGCGGTGTTTATCGGCGGCGGGCTGCGTGATCAGCTGCTGGACAGGTTGTGGCAGACCATACCGGCAGGTACGCGCCTTGTAGCGAACGCGGTGACGATTGAAACAGACCGGCTTCTGACCAGTGCGCATGAACGCCTTGGCGGCCAGCTGATTCGCCTGGAAATTTCTCAGCTTCAGACGATCGGCCAGATGCGTGGCTGGCAAGCGGGCTATCCAATCACCCAATGGGCAGTGATACGCTGATGAAACTGATGTTGATTGCCGGATTTGGCTTCCGGGCCTCTGCAGATATTCACAGCCTGGCCAACGCGTTTGAAAAGACCGCAACAGGCGGCCTTGTGGACGGATTTTCGGCCCCGGCTGACAAGATTGATCATCCGGCTTTGACGGCGCTTGCCAGACGTTATGAATTGCCTGTATATGCGGTTGAAACAGAAACAATAAAAGCCACGGATACGCTGACCCAATCTGCGACTGTGCGCAAATGGCGTCAGACCGGAAGCGTGGCTGAAGCCGCCGCGCTTGCGCCGTTCACTAGCCCTGCCAGACTGGTATGTACAAGGCAAATCTCAGATGACGGGCGGGCTGTTTGTGCCGTGGCTGAAGGAGAACGCATATGACGGTGCATTTTATCGGGGCCGGGCCGGGCGCAGCTGATCTGCTCACCTTACGTGGCCGGAATCTGATCGCCGGCTGTCCTGTCTGTCTGTATGCGGGCTCTCTTATTCCTGAAGAGATTCTCAGCCACTGTCCGACGGGCGCGCGTATCATCAATACAGCCCCTCTGGATCTGGATGCAATCATTGCTGAATGCAAAGCCGCCACTGATGCCGGCCAGGATGTGGCCCGCCTGCATTCTGGTGATCTGTCGGTCTGGTCGGCAATGGGTGAACAGCTTCGCCGTCTGGAGGCGGAACAAATCCATTTCACTATAACACCCGGTGTGCCCAGCTTTGCTGCCGCGGCCGCTGCCCTGGGAACAGAGCTGACCTTGCCCGGGCTGGCCCAGTCCGTGGTGCTGACCAGAACACCCGGGCGGGCCTCAGCGATGCCGGATACAGAAACGCTGGAAAATTTTGCTCGCACAAAGGCCACCCTGGCGATTCATCTGTCTGTTCATAATCTGGCACAGGTGGTTGAAACGCTGACCCCTGTTTACGGGGCGGCCTGTCCGGCGGCGATTGTGTACCGGGCCAGCTGGCCTGATCAGCAGATTATCCGTGGCCAGCTGAACACGCTTAGCGCCAGCCTGCCAGTTGATATTGAACGTACCGCGCTGATTCTGGTTGGCCCTGCCCTTGGCGGAGACGGCTTTGAGGACAGCTGTTTATACGCCCCTGATTATGACCGGCGGTTCCGCCCGCAAATCGCCCGGCAAAGAGGCAAAGCATGACCGCCCCTCCTGGCTTGCTGATCTCTGCCCCGTCATCCGGGGCGGGCAAGACAACCGTCATGCTGGGGCTCCTTCGGGCGTTCCGGGATCGCGGCCTTGTTGTTCAGCCGTTCAAAAGCGGGCCTGATTATATTGACCCTGCCTTTCATTTTGCTGCAGCCGGGCGCAACTCCTACAATCTGGACAGCTGGGCCATGCCGGCAGCCCTGATGCAGGGGCTAGTTAACTTTTCTGATGGCGCAGATCTCAGCCTTGCTGAGGGGTCTATGGGCCTGTTTGACGGGGTAGCCAAACCTGGCCAGTCTGGTCACGGCTCAAGCGCGGAAACAGCGTCTGCTTTTGGCTGGCCTGTGGTTCTGGTTGTTGATTGTGGCGGCCAGGCCCAGTCTGCCGCGGCAACCGCTCTTGGTTTTGCCTGCTATCATAAAGATGTGCATCTGGCAGGGGTTATCCTGAACCGGGTGGCCAGCCCCCGTCATGAACGCCTCACCCGACTGGGGATGGATAAGGCCGGGATTGAGGTGTTGGGCGTGCTGCCCCGGCGTGGGGATCTGGCGTTACCGGAACGCCATCTAGGCCTGATCCAGGCGGTTGAACATCCCGACCTTGATAAAGCGATTGCTGATTACGCGGCCTTTGTTGCTGAACATGTCAATCTGGACAGGCTTTTCGCGGTTGCGGCATCTTTATCACCACCGCGCCAGGGTGGGCTGGTTCTGCCGCCTCCGCCCGGCCAGCATATTGCGCTTGCCCGTGATGAGGCTTTTTCCTTTACTTATCCGCATCTTCTGGCGCATTGGCGGGCCTGCGGGGCAGAGCTCAGCTTTTTCTCGCCTCTTGCTGATGAATGTCCGGATGCGCACGCAGATGTGATCTGGCTTCCCGGCGGCTATCCTGAATTACATGCCGGCCGACTGGCGACGGCTGAAACTTGTTTTGCCGCAATCAGAACCCATGCTAAAACGCGGCCTGTGCATGGGGAATGCGGCGGCTATATGGTGCTGGGCAAACAGCTGATTGATAAGGAAGGGACTGCCCATAACATGCTGGGTCTTCTGGGGCTGGTGACCAGCTATGCTGAACGCAAATTTCATTTGGGCTACCGTCTGGCCCGGGCGGTCTCAGATAATTGTCTGTTTGCACAAGGGACCAGATGGCGCGGCCATGAATTTCACTACAGCCGAATCCTTGACCAGCCTGATCAGCCGTTATTTTTAGTCACAGATGCTGAAGGGGATCCGGTCCCTGAAACAGGGTCTGTGCGCGATAAGGTGTCCGGGACATTTTTCCATATGATTGCCGGGGCGCACTGATGGCCGGGTTTGTCAGTTTCGTCAGTTCCGGGCCGGGGGACCCTGATCTGCTGACCTTAAAGGCGGTTGATCGCCTGAGGCGGGCAGATGCGGTTTTGTTTGATGATCTCTCCTCAGGCCCGATACTGACACATGCTAAAGCCGGGGCTGATCTGATCGGGGTCGGCAAACGCGCACCGGCCTCTCGAAACAACAGGCGGTCAGCCGTCTTCTGTGGATTATGCCCAGCAGGGCGGTCATATTGTCAGGCTGAAATCGGTGACGGGGGCCTGTTTGGTCGTCTGGAAGAAGAACTGATGCCCTGCGGAAGCCGTATAGATTATGAAATTATTCCTGGCGTGCCGTCTGCGTTCGCGGCTGCGGCGGCCGCCGGAATCCCGTTGACCCGCCGCCTGACAGCGCGCCGGATACAGTTTGTCACCGGTCATGACGCCAGCGGCCAATTACCTGAAGATGTGAATCTGCCTGCCCTGGCTGATCCCACCGCGACCACAGTAGTGTTTATGGGCAAACGCACTTTCAGCCAGCTCCAGAAACAGCTGCAACAACATGGCCTGCCGCCGGATACGCCTGCCCTTCTGGCAGAGGCTGTGTCCACACCGCAACAGACCTTAAAGCGCACCACAATAGGGGCGTTGGCAGATCAGCTGGAAACAGAGATATCTGCCTCACCTGCTCTTATCCTGTATGGCCCGCTGGCAGAAGGAACGCCGGATGATGGTCAAGATTAACCTGTTTCTGGTCGGCATCGGCACCGGCAATCCTGATCATGTCACGCGCCAAGCGGAAAAGATGCTTCGTGCTGCAGATATCATCATGGTCCCGCATAAAGGCACATCCAAAAGCGATTTGGCTGATCTGCGCTATCAGATTTGTGATCAGCTTCTGGGCACAGACTCCCCGCCCCTCTTCAGCTTTGATCTGCCTGTGCGTGATCCGGATAAATCCTATCTGGCCGCAGTTGATGACTGGCATGATGCGATCGCTCTTGTCTGGGCAGATACAATTCAAAATGCCTCTGCGAAATTAGACCAGCCTGTACAGACTGTTGCCTTGCTGATCTGGGGGGATCCCAGCCTGTATGACAGCTCTATGCGAATCGCGGCCCGTCTGGACCC
>JAYPQA010000034.1:0-5236 GCA_038131695.1 Alphaproteobacteria bacterium
ATATAGTATAGCTACCATGATAAGCCGAGTGGGATATATTTACAAAATCAAGCTGGACGGCCGCGGCCAGCCGTAAAATCACCTGACACATATCTTCAAGGGTCAGCCCTCCCTCAAGAAATTCATCAGCACTAATCCTCACACCCATAGTGCTTTTCGGCCCCACCATCCGGCGCATGGCCAAAGCCGTCTCCATAACGAGCCGCATCCGGTTTTCAAAAGAACCGCCGTATTCATCTTCACGCTGATTGGCAATCGGGGACAAGAATTGCTGGAGCAAATGACCATGTGCCAGCTGCAATTCAATCCCGTCCAGCCCGGCCTCCAGCAGATTGGCGGCAACATTGCAATGGGCGTCCACCACTGTCTTAATTTCCTGAACAGTCATGGGATGCGGAGCCGGTGCGGTGGCGGTCCATGGAATGGAAGAGGCAGACCAAGCTGCCATTCTAGCAAAATTCCCATCAATATGGCGACCCAGATGCAAGACCTGGCCGAAGAGGCGTCCCCCCTCACCTTGAACCGCTTTGGCAATTTCGCGGAATTTTGGAATCGCCTTTGCCTCATAGCCATTGACCCCCTGCTGGCGGCCCAGCGAGGATTTATGCACCCGTATTCCCTCAAAAATGATGCGGCCCGCCCCGTCTGCCGCCCGGTGATATGCTAAATGGCGGTCGGATGGCAGATTATTATACCAAAATTGGTGGGTGGGCTGGCACAAAATACGGTTACGCACTTCTGTCTGACCGATTTGCTGGGGCGGAAAATATGAGGATAAAAGGTGCTTTCCATCTTCCTGCCTTGTTCTAGGTATTGCGCAGATCTAAAATCGCGGCTCAGCGATTTGTCTGATTGAAAATCGCCGTTCGGTCAACCCGCTCAGCCATTGGGCGCACCCCGATAGCAGCCCGCACCGCCTCGGCAATTCGATCAATATCGGCCTGCGGGCCGGCATCCACCAACAATCGCAGCCGATCAGCAGACAGCGGATCATCTGCCACTTCATGATCCACAATAATTTGAAATTCGCCAACCTGTCCATCTGTAAGCAACAGGTCTGTCACAATTTCTGGGTTGACTAGCATACCCTTGACTTTGACCAAATCATCGGCGCGCGATGGCATGCCCACAAACCGGTCTGTCCAGCTGCCGCAGTGTGGGCATTGGGCGGTGCTTAGGGCGGCAAAATCTCCCATCGCATAGCGTAGCAAAATCGTGCCGCGCCGATCCAGATGTGATAAAACTGACAGGCCGCGTTCCCCTTCTGGAAGCGGTGCATGGTTTTCTGGGTCCACCACCTCAAAATAAAAATGATCTGGGGCAGGGTTGTGATATCCAGATTCAGGACAACATTCTACGGCTCCCACCTGCATTTCAGTTGCGGCATAAGAGATACTGACAAATGCATCTGTCTGGCCAATGCGCCGCATCCGGTCTGTCAAATCGCGGCGCATTTCACCACTGACCGCCTCGCCGGTTACAAACGCAAGCCGCACAGATGAAAAATCAGCGCCCATTTCCTCAGCCCGCATGAGCACCCGCCGCACATAGCTGGTCACACCCCACAAGATGGTTGCTTTGGTCCGATTGTATCAACCACTCATCCAGACCGGCGGTCCAGTGAAAATGGGAGGGGCCGGCCGGCAGCGGGCTGATCACCGGACCTTCATCACATTGGCCGCCGCTATTGTGCGATAGGCCCTGTAGGGATATAAGGTCATCGGGCAGAGATTGCCACACAATCGGTTATGCACTTGTCTGATTTCCAGCGCCCGCTGGTTGGCTGTCAGCGTATTAAAATTAGCTGGTGGAATAAAAGGGGGTCGGTTGCCGCCGGTCCCGGTGGTATGCATCACATCCCAATGGATAGGCCTCTTCCTCCAGCCCTCCTTCAGGCAAAAAAACCGGCTCAGCGGCATAGTCCTTGAAATCACCGGCGCAGGTGAATATCAGCCAGGCTTTATATCGCCGCGCAGCCCCCATTTCCGAAAGCGGCCGGTAATACGGTGCCGGGAAGCACAAACCATTGTCCGGGAAAATTTTCTTCTGAATGGCAGATCACCGAACGGCTTTGAAAAGGCAGATCGGCGATCATTTGTCCAACCTGAAAACCCGCAGCGCATTGCTGCGTATAAAAGGTTTATAGGATCTGGCCTGCAAGCCCAGCGCGTCCACTTCCTGGCGGGTAGCGCTTCAAAGGTCAGCACCGGAAATCTGGCTGACCATCACCTGTGCGTCATAGCTGTCGATATAGCGCACAAAGCTGTCCGGCCATATTTCGGGATGGGCATCAGCGATGATATAGACATTCTGGTGTTTGTACATCGCGATCATCTCATCTGTCCAGGGGATGCTGATGATTCCACCAGCTTCAATTCGGGAAAATGACAGGCGACCGGATCCAGGCTGATCGGCCGGGTCGTGGACAGATTGCAGCGGGCGGCGCGGCTCATAGACCAGCGATCCCACCTCAGCAATATCGGAATATCCAGCTCAACACACTCCTGTATAACGGATACCAGCGCGCTCCCCGTCCGGGGCCAGCTCAAACCAATGCGATAGCCATGGCCCCGATAAAGCCATACCTCTACCGCCTGTTGCAGGGCGCGCACCCCGGCCATCCCCCGGCCGGTCCAGCCCGGCCAGACCATAAAAGCGGTCGGGAATTGCCGCACCGCCTCAGCCACCATGTCATAACAGATGCCAGCTGCCCGGCAGCCCAGCTGGCCGGTTTTATTGGCCACCAGAAAGGCTTTTTCAATGCGGCCGCATCCATCCCAGCATTTCCTCATAGCTGTATCCCTGCATCACCGAATCATCGCGGCCGAATTTGCTTTGTGAAAGCGGCCTGACCAGTCCGGGCGCATCTTGACGATTTCCGGGGCGGGTTGACCACCGTATCGATGGCTAACAGCGTGATCGGCCGGTCATTTTTAATCCTCTTCCTGCTCCCATATCTGAGCGATCAGGTCCAGCAGGATTCTGCCGACCTTCGAAACTGTAAAGGCGGCATCGCGCCAATAGCGCTGCATATCGCTTTCTGCCGCATAGCGGTGCACTGGCCATAATCTGCATTCCCGTTCGGTTACTTTTTCAGCGTTTCGGTGGTGACCAGCTTGGCCTGGGCGGCAGGCGCGCAACTCGCCTGATCAATGGCTCCTGGCCAGCCTTCGCGGGTGACAAGACGCGCCAAACAACCTCCGTTTATCTGGGCCAGCCGGTGGGCCAGCACTGAAAGGCCAATAGGCTGGCCGAACGTGCGCTCTCTACATGGCAAGGGCCGTATCCACCGCCGCCTGAGCTGTGCCAACCACCGCAGAGGCCAACCCGACCGCGCATAGAACAGGTTTTTTGAGGCACCTCCAAACCGCCGCCAACCGCCCGATGGCGCTTATCGGCACCAGAACCGCATCAAAGCCACATCATAGGAAAGCGAACAGCATTGCCGATCTTGTCCAGCCGGGTCATGGAGACCCTTCGCATCTGGGCACTGCTAAAAACAGGGTCACGCCCGCCCGCCGTGCTGGCCGGTCCGCGCGCGCTGCCACCACCATCTGCAAGGCAGCAGCGCCACGATCCAGATTTTCCGGCTGGTGATTTTCCAGCCCTCCTTTTTTTCAGCGCGGGTCTGCAAGGCCCGGCATCGCTGCCAGCCCCGGCCTCACTCAGCCGAGTGCAAAAGCCCCTCACCAGCCAGTAAATTTGGCAGCTACTTTTTGCCCGGCTGGCAGAATAAGTAGCGTCATCATTCCAAACAGGCACCCGGTTATAGAGCAAGGCCGCCATCGTCGCATGATAGCCGAGCCGTTCCTGAATGATGGAGAGCTGGGCCCAGCTGCCGCCCAGCCCACCCTCTTTTTCGGGCAGAACCAGCTGGAACAGGCCCATTTCAGCAAATATTTCCAGCAGGTGATCCGGCGGCTCGGCAGCCGCATACCGCCGCCTGACCTCCTCAGGCGGCAGATGCTTTTGCATCATCTTGTCTATCGCGTCACACAGACTGGCCACTTCAAATGACATTTGCCCTAACCCAAAAATACTTTAAGGTTAAAAAAGCGTAAGGGGCGAATTCTTGAAAGGCAATCAATAAATGACAGCAGATACTCTGGATGTGATCATTGTCGGGGCAGGGGCTGCCGGGGCCGCTGCTGCCTGGCGGCTGGCAGCTGGCGGGCTGAAAGTTGTCTGTCTGGAGCGCGGCGATTGGCAGCAAGAAGGGGATTTTCCGGCGGCAGATGATGATTGGGAAATCTTGCGCCAGACCCGCTGGAGCCCCAGCCCGGCCCAGCGCCGCCTGCCCTTTGATCTGGAAATTGACGCACAGGACAGCGAGATAAAGCCATTGGCCTGTGCGGCTGTTGGCGGCTCTACGATAATGTGGTCTTGTCATTTCCGCGCTTTCACCGTCTGATTTTACCTGAACACGGGACGGAGTCAGATGACTGGCCGGTTCAGAGGATCGCTACCTTATTATCAGCTGAATGAGAAATGATGGGGGTCAGCGGGCGGGCAGGCAATCCCGCCTATCCCGATGATGTTGCACCGGCTGACCCCGTCGTGCCCTTTCCAGCGGCGCCCAGGCGTATTGCACGCGCCTTTATCGATCTGGGCTGGTCATGGTGGCCAGCTGATATGGCAATTAATCTGAGGCCCACGGGCCAGGGCGCGGCCAATGCACCCATTGCGGGCCATGCGAGCTGAACTGTCCGCATAAGGCCAAGGCAACCACAGATATTGTTTATTGGCCACTGGCCATCCAGCACGGAGCACAGCTGATTACCCGGGCGCGGGTGATTGAGATACTGACAGATCAAGACGGGGCGGCCAGCGGCGTTGTCTATCTGGATGAGACCGGCACGAAACAGCGGCTATTTGCCCCGCGGGTGCTGCTGGCCGGTAATGCGGTTGGCTCAGCCCGTTTGTTGCATCTGTCTGCCAGCGCGAAACATCAAAAAGGGCTGGCCAATCGTTCCGGGCTGGTTGGCAAACGCCTGATGCTGCATCCGCTAGCGCGGGTCACCGGCCTGTTTGCCGAGCCGGTTGACGGGCATAAGGGCATTTCCGCAGGCAGTTTTGTCAGCCATCATTTCTATGAAACAGAGGCCGGGCGCGGTTTTCAGCGTGGTTTTAAGCTGCAAGCCCTTGGCACACATGGCCCAGCGATGATGGCCAGCGGATCGGCCGGGCGCCGAATAGCCTGGGGCGGTGACCATCACCGCGAATTCCTGCGCCATTT
>JAYPQA010000035.1:0-4854 GCA_038131695.1 Alphaproteobacteria bacterium
CCTTAGAGTACAGTCTAGAAGTCTGATCACTTTTTCACCATTTCAGTCATTACTTCCAACATTATCGTCCGCGCTACAGAGACAAATACATACATAAGTGGTCGGTTGCAAAAAAGATGTGCTCGCTAAATCCCATTATCAGGCACTTATCCCCGCTTCAGCCGTCTGCTCTGCGAAGCCGTCCGGGTTTTTACCTTGCCAATGCCAACTGTCCCTGCACATCGCCTCTAGACCACGCGACGCCCGCCAAGATAAAAACCTCTCTGCCACTTGCGTATCAGCAAATGACACCGCCGCATCACCAGCCCGCCTATTCACAACCTCAAAAGGTATCTTCACCTTATTTATATTTTCAAAGGTTCGCAGAACCTCAAACACAGAATAGCCCCTGCCAGTGCAAACATTCACAATGTGAAACCCGGCCCTTCACTTGCCTAAATCCTGCTCCAGCTCCCGGATCTCTTTTTGCAGCGCGTCATATTCCGCCTGCTTACGCTTTAAAAATGCTAGGGTGAGGTCTTTTTTGATGCGCATGCCAGACGGGGTCAAAATATAGGCATAGGCCAGTTTATTCTGCGCGCTGCGAAAATTATTCGCCTTCACATACCCCTTCGCAATCAACGCATTCAGGCAATAATGAATCGCACCAAGGCTGACCCCGCACCGCTCAGACAGCGCACGCTGGCTCTGCTCTGGCGCACGCTCCAGCTCTCGCATCAGCTTGATGGATAATTCAACATTCATATAGAGAATAAACTTAGCTGGCAGGCTACCGCACGGCTTGAGCCTCCCGCCCAAACCGTCCAGCTGTGTTCACACAATGAACAAAGTCAAGGCAAAGGTCAAGCCTGCTCTAAAGCATAGGCCCAAAAACTGCCCAGATAGGCAGATTGACCCGGCCAGCTTGCGCCTTGATTAAAGATGCGCCAGGCAGGCGCTACCGGTTTTTGCCCAGCACTGCGCGCTCGATAAAGGCGGCCCCCTCCTCACCTTTCAGCGCGCGGGCCCAGAGCTGGCTGGTCACCGAGCGGTAGAGCTGGGTGGCATCCGGGGCGGCGCTGATGGTTGCCACCCCCAGCCGGATATTCGCATAACTGCCCAGCCGATACGGGCTGACAGCAACCGAAAGCCGCCTGCCTGCTTGAAATCGCAAGCTGGCCCCGGGCACTAATCACCACCACCCCCAGCTGCACGCCGATTGGCTGATACGTGGCAGCCACCATATTTTCGATTTCCACCCGCGCGATTTCCCGCCTTTCGCCAGTTCGCCTGCACCGGCTTATGCGCGCCAACAAAGCCCAGCTGCAAAACTGATCAGCTCAGCTGCTGACACCAGGCTGATAATATGGGGCTGGCGAGCCTGATAGCTCTGCTTGCGGGCGCGAAGAATCCCATCAACCGATCAATTTCGGCAATCGCATGGTCATAATCATCCACATTTGTGATACCACGCAAAATCAACAGCGGCAAAGTCATCATAAATTTCTGTCGTCAGCAATAGGAAACCGGCCCGAACAGCACCGTGATCTGATCAACGCGGTCTTCGAGCTGGCGCATCCTTTCAAAAACTGATCGCAGAGGCGATATTCCACCCCGCCCCAACAGCGTCGGCAGCGATACGCCCAGCAAATCCGCTACTTTGATCAGCGTGTCGATTCTAGCTGGCTGCCTGATTCATACCGGTAGACAGCTGCTCTGGAATGCCGGCCCGCTCACCAGCCGCTCAGGCGAAATGCCCGCCCCGATGCGAAATGCCTTCAACTGGCGTTTATTTCTGTAATATTATCTGCGTGCCTCACCCGCTGCTACCTTGCCTGATTACGCCTGTCCTGTTTTGTCAGCCCCTTGAAGACCGCTTTCTGGGTAGGCGTGCTGGTCTCAAAATAAAGTCATCTGCTGATTATTCTCAATTTCTAGAATGGTCTTGACAAGGAACAGCGTCAATAGCGTAAATGCTCTTGCATAGCCCTCAACAAGGAGAGAAATGACCTGTTGACGAATTCCTAAACTCCCGACGCGCTGTCTTAGCTGGCGGCATTGCATTGGCCACTGGCTCTGCAGCCTTCGCAGCTGACTATAGCGCAGATTGGCCATCTGGAATCGGACAAGAAGTCCCGCCATGTGCATTTGCGGAAAGTGGCTGAGATGGTCGTAAGAGCACCAATGGCGCGGTTGAATTCCAGATTTTCCTGTCTGGCCAGCTGGGTAACCAGCGTCAGATGACCGAAGGGCCCAGCTGGCACCATCAGGGATTGTCTCCCGCCGCCTTATCGGCGGTTCAATCCGGCGATTTCCATTCTGATATTCCGTTCCGCTGCGCCAATGCTGACGATGCCCAAAGCTGCGCGAAGGAGTTCGGGGAAGCCCTGCTGGCGTCTTTTCGGAAAAAGGGGTTACCGGTGTAGCCTCTGGCCGAATGGTCTGAAGAATTTTACTCCAACAAGCCGCTGGATAATCTGATCCTTCACCGGCCAGAAATTCCGCGTGATGGATTCCAAAATCCTGATTAACAGTTTGATGCGCTGGGTGCCCTGCTATCGCCCTGCCCTTGGTGAGCTGTATACCTTCTGCAGACAGGTGTTGTGATTTGGCCAGGAAAACCTGCTTGATACCATCCAGCGGATGAAATTCTATGAGGTGCAAAAGCATCTGGTTGTCTCGAGCATGGGGCAATGGAAGAGCCGCTGTTCAACCCGGCTCGGAATAGCCTGCCGGCCAATTACCGCACCATCATCACTGAGGCGTTCGCTGAGGTTGTGCCTGAGCTGCGCCCACAAGGCAAAGGCGGTTGATGCGGCTCTGGATGTCATAAACAGAGCGATATCAGCGTGCGCGTTGCCCTGCTGATGAGGTGTTGTTCTGCGGGCCAAAATGTACACAAGGCGCCGCCGATATTAGCGCGCCGGGGCAACAGGCAAGGATTTGATCGTTGCTTGCGAAAGCCACGCAGCGTTGAACTGACTTTTGTCTTCAAAAAGGGCGGGGCAGTTGGCGACAGCTGCCTCCTGTTTTTGGTTTAGCCTCGGTTTGGCTGCCATTCATTAACTGAGACAATTGATGCAAAGGGGCGGGAGCATTCATGTGGATTATCAGATTTCTGGAACGCTGGTTTCGTCTCTATTTTCCTGACTATGGTGGCCTGTTTGCGGTGAATGTAATGTTCGCGAGACGGTGGCACGCTGGCCAGCCAACTCGCCTGGATTAAAGAAGCTGTCCGGCTGATGAATATTTCTGGTTTTTGGCGCGCTTGGCCTTGCCCTTGAAAGGCCGTCATGTCAGCATAGACACGCTGCGTAGCCCTGCTGGAGCGGGTCAAATTTATCACCCGCAAGCTGATCGATGCGGTGGGCTGTATTTTCTGCCTATATGGCCTGGCTGGCTTATCAGCTTGTCGTCTTTGTGCTGGGCACGGTCAGCGCAGCCCGACGCTGGATATTCCAATGGCTGATTTATATGGCCCCGGCTGTTTGTTTTGTCCTGCTTTCCCTGCGTTATGGGCTGAATTCTGTGCTTAACAATCGGTTTGACAGCAGAAGCGAAGAAGATAGCGAAGTAAAGGAGGCTGATAATGCTTTTCATTATCATCCTTCTCGGTCTTTTACATCACCGGTTTTGAGATGTTGCTGGTTCTGCATAACAGCTCTGGCTACCAAAACCATTTTTTACAGCGCGATCTATTTGGCCTTATTCAAAAAACGTCGGGGGCATTAATCATTCTACCCGCTGGCGATACCGTTTTTTATTTTTGCGGCCCAGCTGATGGGTCGACAGATTGCCAAGCGGCTGACCGGTTTGGTCAAGGCGCTGGTCGGCCATGCCAGAGGCGGGATGGTTATACGGTGATTGGCGGGTCCATGGCCTTTGGGCAGTCTCTGGTTCAGCCCCGCGACAGTTGCCGCGATGGGACGGGCGTGTGGTCTATCCGGAGATGCGTTCAGTCGGTTTTTCAGACAAATTTAGCCTTGGCCTGCTGGTTGCCAGTCGAGACCGCCTTAATATCGCCATCCATTGCCTTATCATCTATATTGATGACCGGCCATCAATCGCGCGGCCATTTGCCGGCGGGCTGGCGGTCGGTCTGGTGCTGGACTGGCCTTTGCCATTCTGGTCAAGTTTGAGGCGGCGGGCCGGGGAAATCCGGCCGAACCAGGCTGAAAATGGCAGAGCCCGCGCAGCTGGCTGGGCGCTGATGCTGCTGATTATTCTGGGCGGCATCTATAGCGGGTCTTTACCCCCACCAGCTGCCGCAGCAGTGGGTCTATGCCATTCTGGTAGAGGCCTTTATCGTCGCAATCTCAGCTTTGCTAAACCAGCGGCTCACGGAAAAGCGCATTGCCGCAACAATTTCATTCTGCTGGCGATGGGCGGGGTGCTGTCCTTCTTTATTACGCTGGCCCAGGTGCCGGCCCAAATCAGCGCCTTTTTGCAAGCGATTGGCGCGGGCCCGATCCTGTTCTTGCTGGTGGTCAATATCTGTTTTCTGATAGCGGGGATGTTCATTGACCCCAATTCAGCCCTGCTGATTCTGGTTCCGCCGCTCTATCCGGTGGCCATGGCCCTTGGGGTGGACCCGGTGCATTTTGGCATGATCGTAACGCTGAATATCGGTCTTGGCATGATAACCCCGCCCTTTGGGCTGGATATTTTTGTTGCCTCCTCTACCCTGAACCGCCCGGTGTTGAGCATCATCAAGGGGGTCTGGCCCTTCATTCTGGCCAATATCGGGGTGCTGGCGATTATCACCTATATCCCGTCCATTTCCCTGTTCATTCCCAATTTGCTTCTTGGATCAGGATGGGCCGATGAGCGTGTTTGCCATGACCGAAAACCCGAACCGCCCGCCAGCCCCGTATC
>JAYPQA010000036.1:0-4455 GCA_038131695.1 Alphaproteobacteria bacterium
GTGCATGATGCATATCGGACATGTCTGATGTTTGTCCCGGACATGTCTGGTATGTTTTCGGGGTCCAAGTGTAAACATCGTTCAGCACAGTAAGGAGATCTTTGTCGACGAGAGCTTTCCGACACCTAGAGAAGGCCCTCATCTTTGACTCATCTTTGTCTGCAGATGAGCGGGGCAGATAGTAATCCCGCCACTCCTCCAGGTGAAGGGAAATTGGCTGACCAGGTTGTATTTCTGAATAAATATGACGATATGCGTCAATGAATGATTTGAAATATCTATAGTCAGTCTTTGTGAGCCTTTTTCGTTCAAAGGCATCATCGCGTAGCTTTATGATTGCATTCTCAATAATATCCTTTCCCATCTTCAGCTCCAATGGCTGTAGCATAAACCTCATACCTTTTGGCTCCTCAAAATCCTTTGCTTTCGTGCATTCGAGGGTCAGAAACGCATCATTTTTTGAAAGCCGATATTCAGTGTCTAGCGCGCCCTTCAAAGCTATAGCTCCGCGCCCACTTCTTCGAGCGTGCCATCCTTTTCTAGCCAAGCATGTAGGAACTCTGAGTTTTCTTCGACATAATCTCGGATGAAAGCCCGAGCACGTTCAGAACGATGATGGTTATTCATTGTATTTGCATCATAAATCAAAACAAAAACGCAAAATTAGCAAGGTGGATAAAAAGGTGGAAGTAAATATGTTTTACTGTGTTAAATATCTGATAACATTATAAAAAATGAAGAAAAATGGTGCCGGAGAGAACTCGAATCCCAACCGCCCGATACAAATCGGGTGCTCTACCAATTGAGCCATGCCGGCACTGAAGCGGGAATAAGAATAGGGCGATTTGGCAAGATAGCCGGTTTTGCCGCTGGCCTGCTGCCCGCAGACGGGTTTCGCAAGCCGGTTCAGCCATCCTCCTCTGGACAGCAAAGCGCGATACCGGCGGCGACCGACACATTCAGCGATGGCCCAGCCCTTGGCGATACCCGGCATCGTGACCGCGCCAGATAGTCACACGCTTCTCTGGTCAGCCGGTCGCCGCCTTCGCTCCCAGCACCAGACCCACCGGGCGGTGTCCGCCAGCGCGTCCAGCCGGGCGCCGCCTGCTCCGCCCCGCCAGCAGCACCGCTTCCTTCATCTGGCCCAGCGCTCGCGCCAGATTGACCACCCGCACCCGCACGCTTCCAGCGCGCCGGCAGTGTCCCACAGCAGGCCGCTTCTTCGGGCGCATGGCGGGCAGTCGCGACCAGCGCATCGGCCCCAAACGCAGCTGCTGAGCGCATAATCGCGCCGATATTGCGCGGTCGGTGACCTGATTTAATCAGCAAGCGTAATTTTCGGCCCCAACAGCATTTCCGACAGGTCCGGGCGTTCAGCGGGCTCTTGAGCATACAGTACGGCCTTAGCCTTCGCCAGTCACCAGCTGGGCCGGGCCGCTGCCGCGGGGTGGCAGGCGGCTTGCCGCTGTTGGCAAAGAGGCCAGGAATTTGCGATATCACCCGGCCGGTCAGCAACCTTGTAACCTGCCGGTCCGGTTGCCAGCGCGGCGCTGGCCGCGTGCCAGCTCCAGATGCCGGTTGCCAGCTGCTTCAACAGCGGTCCAGAGCATGCGGCCATCCTGTGCCGGGCCGGTTTTCGCAAGGGGGCTTTTGGTTTTTTTGCGGCATGGGGCTATCTGTATCATATTCGGGGATTGACATTCAGGCTGTTTTTTCTTAATTGTACAGGCCGCATTGTTTGCAGCTGGCGTTTGATCGCAGGTCTTTTTTTCAAAGAGGCCACAGGCAAATGACGCTGAAAACAAAGGTGGCCGAGTGGTTAAAGGCAGACTGTAACTGCCCGCGTAGTACGCTGGTCTGAATCCAGCCCCACCACCATTAATCCAACCGGCCTGGACCAAAGGGCATTTCCGGCAGCGCGCAACTGACTTGAGAGGCATTTACCATGTCGAAGGAAAAGTTTGATCGCCGAAGCCGCATGAAACATAGGCACGATTGGTCATGTTGATCAGGCAAGACGACGCTGACAGCGGCGATTACGAAAGTGATGGCGGAGGCAGGCGGGCTGAGTTTCAGGCCTATGACCAGATTGACAAGGCCCTGAGGAGCGGCGTGGGATTACCATTTCGACAGCGCATGTGGAATATGACGGATAACCGTCATTATGCGCATGTGGATTGTCCGGGCCACATTATGTGAAGAACATGATCACCGGTGCGGCGCAGATGGACGGGGCTGTTTTGGTTGTGTCCGCTGCGGATGGTCCGATGCCGCAGACGCGGAGCATATTTTGCTGGCGCGCCAGGCTGGTGTTCCGGCGCTGGTTGTGTTCATGAACAAGGTTGATCAGGTGGATGATGAGTGTTTGTTTTTGTTAGGAGATCTGCGAGCTTCTGTCCTCTTATGAATTCTGGTGATGATATTCCGATTGTGAAAGGGTCTGCGCTGTGGCTCTGGAAGACAGCAATGAGAGATGGCAAGAAGGATTAGGAGCTGATGGAGGCGGTTGACAGCCACATACCGCAGCCTGAGCGTCCGAAGGATCAGCCTTTCTTGATGCCGATTGAGGATGTGTTTTTGATTCGGTCGCGGGACAGTTAGTAACAAGTACGGTGAGCGTGATTGTGAATGTGGGCGAGGAGATCAGATTACCGGTCGAAAGAGACGCAAGACGACCTGCACCGTGTTGAGATGTTCCGCAAGCCGCCGATCAGGGTGAGGCTGGCGATAATGTGGGTGTTCTGCTGCGCGAACGAAGCGCGAGGAGGTGGAGCGCGGGCAGGTTCTGGCGCAGCCCGGACGATTACGCCGCATACGAAGTCAAGTGAGGCCTATGTTCTGACTAAGGATGAGGGCGGGCGCTATACGCTGCTTCTTCGAACTATCGCCCGCAATTTTATTTCCGGACGACAGATGTGACCGGCTCAGTTGAGCTGCCATCCGGCACCGATTGTGATGCCGGGCGACATCGCGATGGAAGTGACCCTGATAGCGCCGATTGCGATGGATGAGGGGCTGCGCTGCTATCCGCGAAGGCGGCCGCACCGTCGGCGCCGGCGTCGTCGCCTCATCGTCGAGTAGGTCAGAAGGTGCAGATTAAAGGAGTGTAGCTCAACTGGTAGAGCACCGGTCTCCAAAACCGGGGGCCGGGGGTTCGAGCTTCCACTCCTGCCACAACAAAATCCTGCCGGGCATACTGGCAGGGGTTTTTGCTTTGGCGGCTGGCTTTTTTTCCGGCCGCTTGGTTTTTTTTGCAACCCATCCTATCCTTCAGGTTCCAGTGCAAAGGCAGAGAGATGAATCTGACGCACCGCGAAACGGATATGATTTTTGCCATCATGCGAGAGCTGACCGGCGAGTTTTCGCATGATGAGGTGCGCCGCCGGGTCGGGCGCTGGTTGCTGGAATTGCTGGATGCAGATTATTTTGCCTCTTATGTCTGGGACGACAAGACAGGCCGGTTTGTGTCTGGCGTGCAGCTGAATATGACAGATGAGAATCTGGCCAAATATGATGAATATTACCAGTTTCATGACCCGATAACCCATCAGCTGCAGCGCCGCCGCAAGGCCACTCTGGTCAGCGAGGTGATGGCGCATGACAAATTGCGCCGCACGGAATTTTTCAATGATTTCCTCTATCGGGACGGTCTTTATTATGGGATGAACCTGTTTGCCTGGGATCGCGTCGCGGCGAGAATATCGGGGATATCCGGATATGGCGGGCCCGCGGCAAGGAGGATTTCTCGCGCCGGGATGCGCTGATGATGGATGCGATAGGGCCCAGCTTTGTCAATGCCTTGCTGCGTGCCAACCGGGCTGCGGGCCGCGAGGATGTGCCGCGCTTTACCCAGCTGGCTGATAATTGGAAGCTGACCCGCCGCGAGGCTGAGATAGCCGATTTGCTGGTTACCGGCCTGACAGACGGGGATATTTGCTCCAGCCTGTGCATTTCAAAACCCACCCTGCGCAGTCATATCGGATCCGTCTTTCGCAAGACCGGGGCTGACCGGCGCAGCCAGCTGGGCCATATACTCACAACAAGAAACCATCATTTATGATGATTGTCTGACCCCCTTGCCCGGCGCCAATCTGTTAAAAAACAGGGAGGCCCTATGCCCGATATTAGCAAACCAATCAGCCTTGCAGAGTTGCTGAAACAGTTTCACCAGGGACAGGTGACAGTGCGCGCCCATGCCGAACAGGTCATTGAAAAGGCCGCTGAACAGGCCGGGCTGGGGGCTGTGCTCAGCCTCGATGAAGAGGCGCTGCGCGCCGCTGCCGGAGCAGCAGACACCCTGATCACAGCCGGCCGGGCCCGCCCGCTTGAAGGGGCCTTGCTGGCACTGAAGGATAATATTGATACGGCCAGCCTGCCAACCACCGGCGGGACAGCTGCGCTGACCGGCCCGGCGGCGGCGGATGCCCCGGCTCTGGCGCGGCTGACTGCGGCCGG
>JAYPQA010000037.1:0-3632 GCA_038131695.1 Alphaproteobacteria bacterium
TGAGAGGAGCCTGTCTCCGGCTGGTAGGTTGGGGCGACCAGCGCGAAAATGCGTGAGATTGACGGGCATGAAGATGTTATCCCCGGCCGCATTTTTGCCTCGCGCACATTTGAAGGAAATGATCTGGTCCTGCCAACGGACTGGCTGATCGGGGCGCGGCTGGAGACCGAATTTGCCTTTCAGCTGACAGCAGATTTGCCGGACCCGGCCAGCTTGCCGGGCGGACTCTATACGGCTGCGGTGGTGGCCCCGATGCTGGCCCTGTGCCCGGCTTTTGAGGTGATTGGCAATCGCTATACCGCCCCTGAGGCCGACAAGGCGCAGAATTCGCTGCTTGCGATTGGCGATAATGGCGGCGGTGTGGCCTTTGTGTTCGGCGCGCAGATCGCTGACTGGCAGGAGATTGATTTTCGCGATCTGATGATTGATTTGCGGGTTGATGGCGGGCCGCCTGCTGAGAATTTCCTCGGCGATATGCGCGGCCAGCCTGTGGCTGCGGTGGCGGAGCTGGGCAATCATCTGGCGGGCCGGGGCTATCATTTGCAAAAGGGCGATTATGTGTCCACCGGTGCGGCGACAGTGCCGCAAGCGGTTCAGCCCGGACCCGGGGCTGAGGCTGATTTTGGCCCGTTGGGCCGGATGCGGGTAACGTTCTGAGAGCGGATTGGCAAGGGGGGCTGACAATGACAAATCATGGTGATGGGCGCGGGCGGCATGGGGGCCCTGTTCGGAGCTATTCTGGCCGCAGGTGGCCTGGAGGTTTGTGCTGGTCGATGCGGATCAAAGCCATATAGATGCAATCAATAAAAACGGATTGAAAATAGATGGTTATGGCTCTAACCGTGTGCAAAACATAAAGGCATTTTCAGACCCGGCGCAGATTTCCGCAGCTGATATTGTGCTGGTGCAAACCAAAGGCACAGCCACCCGCAAGGCTGCTGAATCGCTGCGGCATCTGGCGGGTGGCGAGACGGTTTTTATCAGCTGTCAGAACGGGCTGGGCAATGAAGAGGTGCTGGCAGAGAGTCTGGGGGCGCAAAATGTGATGGGCGGGCTGACCGCGATGGCCGGGGCGAAATTGGGGCCGGGCCATATTCAGGATTTTTCCCGCGTGCCGTCCTGGATTGGCGAGATGGGCGGCGGCCTGTCCGAGCGGGCGCAGAAGATAGCCAGCCTGTTCAGCGCAGCCGGGCTGGAGACTTTTGCCTCAGCTGATATTCGGGCCGATATCTGGAAAAAGCTGCTGGGCAATATGACGATGAGTGCCGCCTCCGGCCTGACCAATCTCAGCTCGGCAGAGATTCTGGCGATACCGGCCCTGCGCCGGATGTGCCTGACGGCGATGGATGAGGCTATCTCCATTGCTGAATCACAGGGTATTGAGCTGGATCGCGAGACGGTGCTGCACGGCTGAGCTGATAACCGAGCCGGGCGGAACAGGTGATAATAAATCGTCGCTCTATCTTGACTTGCTGGATCAGCGCCGCAGTGAGGTGAATTTTCTATGGCACGCCGCTGCGTTCTGAGGAGGCCGGGCTGTTGCCAACGCTGCGCGCCTATTATGGGCTGGTGCTGGGCGTGGAAAGCCATTTTTAGAAGTTAGGAAGGAGAGACCGCCATGTCTGCATTTGAGGGCAAGACAGCGCTGGTAACCGGCGCTTCCAAGGGGATTGGTCTGGCGATTGCCCGCCAGCTTTACCGGGAAGGGGCCAATGTGATGCTGGTGGCGTCTGATGCGGGACGGCTGGCCGCCGCGCGGGACAGCCTGGCCGGACAGGGGCCGGACCAGATTCATCCCGGCCAGCTGGCTTTTGTGGCTGCGGACCTGCGCGATCTGGCCGGGGCCGAATCGGTGCTGGCTGGCTTTCGGGCCGAATTTTCCGGCTGTGATATTCTGATCCATTCCGCCGGAGCAACCCGCGGCGGGGTCTTTCCAGACCAGCCTGACAGTGAGTATCTGGACGGGTTTGCCTTAAAATTTCATGGCGGGGTGCGGATGGCCCGGCTGTTCTGGCCCCTGCTGAAAGCCAGCTCCGGCACGCTGATCAATATTATTGGCGGGGCGGCCAGATCGCCCGATGCCGGCTTTATGGTGGGTGGGGCAGTGAATGCCGCGCTGGCCAATTTCTCCAAGGCTCTGGCGGCACAGGGGCTGAAAGATGATGTGAATGTGAACTGGATTCATCCCGGCCAGACCGAAACCGAGCGGCTGGCCATGCTGTTTGAAACCCGCGCTGCCCAGGAAGGGCGAAGGGCTGAACAGGTGCGGGCCGAGCGGATAGCAGAGGAGGGGATCCGGCGGCTGGGCCAGCCAGAGGATGTCGCCCAGCTGGCCGTGTTTTTATGCCGCCCGGAGGCCCGCCATATTCATGGCACCGGCCTGACGGTTGATGGCGGAGCAACCAAAGGATATTATTGATGGATTTTGAATTAAGTGAAGAGCAGCGCCTGTTGATTCAGACAATTCGGAATTTTATTGCTGATGAGCTGGCCCCGCTGGAAGAACAGGTTGAGCAGGATGGCTTTCTGGATGAGGCCATTGCGGCCTCTATTCAGGCGAAATCGCAGGCACTTGGCCTTTATGCGGTGAATATTCCGGCTGAATATGTCGGGGCCGGGCTGTCAGTGCTGGATTGGATGATTGCCGAGGAACAATATGGCCGTACCAGCGATATTCTGGTGCGCCGCGCCTTTGGCAATGTCTATGAGATTTTGCTGGCCGGCACGGATGCCCAGAAGGAACGCTGGTTGCTGCCCTCGGTGCGCGGCGAGCGTGTTTTTTCGGTTGCCTTTACCGAACCGGAGGCCGGATCAGACGCAGCTGGCATCAAGACGCGGGCGGTGCCGGACGGCGATGGCTGGCTGCTGGATGGCTACAAGCATTTTATCTCGGACGGGCTCTATTCGGATTTCTTTATCGTGACGGCTGTGACCGACCCGGCAGCTGGTGCGCGGGGCATTTCAACCTTCATCATTGACAAGGGGCTGGACGGTTTTGAAGTTGGCCGCGACCAGCCGATGATGGGGTTGCGGGGAACCTCTCATATTGAGCTGCGCTTTGATCAGGTGCGGTTGTCGGCAGACTGCCTGCTCGGCCCGCCAGGGGGCGGGTTGAAGCTGGCACTGGCCACGCTGGGGCGGGTGCGGCTGGCCCAGGTGGCGGCACGCGCGGTTGGCAAGGCCAGCCTGATCATGGACAAGATGCTGGATTACGCAGCCGATCGCCGCCAATTTGGCCAGCCTATCGGCACGTTTCAGCTGGTTCAGCAAATGCTGGCTGACTCCGCAACCGAAATCAATGCTACCCGGTTGACTCTCTGGCAGACTGCGGCCCGTCTGGATCGCGGTGAGGAGGCTCGCGCGGCCATTTCCATGCTGAAGGTGCAGGCCTCGGAAATGCTGGGCCGGGTTGCGGACCGGGCGGTGCAGCTATTTGGCGGGGCTGGCTATTGCCGGGATCTGCCGATTGAGCGCTATTACCGGGATGCGCGGATTTACCGGATTTATGACGGAACTTCGGAAATTCACCGCACAGTGATAGGCCGCCAGCTACTGGCCGGTGACCGCTCGCTCTATCAGCTGGACAGCCAGGGCAAGTAAAGAGGGGGCAGCATGGCGAAATTTATCTCAGC
>JAYPQA010000038.1:0-2487 GCA_038131695.1 Alphaproteobacteria bacterium
CTTCAGCATATCAGACAGGGATTTCAGCGGCCGCTTGTTCACGCCGGAGATAATCCGGCCCCGCCGGCCATTATCGAACAGCGCATCCACCGCCTCTTGCAGCATCCGCTTCTCATTGCGCACAATAATATCCGGGGCGCGCAGCTCAATCAGCCTTTTCAAGCGGTTATTCCGGTTGATCACCCGCCGATACAGATCATTGAGATCAGAGGTGGCAAACCGGCCCCCATCGAGCGGGACCAGCGGGCGCAATTCAGGCGGAATGACCGGCACAACATCCAGGATCATCCATTCCGGACGACAGCCGGATTCACGAAAGGCATCGACCAGCTTCAGCCGCTTGACCAGCTTCTTGCGCTTGGCTTCTGAGCCGGTCTCGCGCAATTCCTCGCGGATGGTCTCGCGCTCCTGATCCAGATCAAGCCCGATCAGAATGGTCTTGATTGCCTCGGCCCCGATTTGCGCCTGAAACGCATCCTCGCCATATTCATCCTGTGCGTCGTAATATTCTTCCTCGCTCAGCAGCTGGCCCTTTTCCAGCGCGGTCAGGCCAGGCTCAATCACAACAAAATTTTCAAAATACAGAACCCGCTCCAAGTCCTTCAAGGCCATGTCAACCAACAGGCCAATGCGGCTCGGCAGCGATTTCAGGAACCAGATATGCGCGACCGGGGCGCCAGCTCAATATGGCCCATCCGCTCACGCCGCACCTTGAAGAGCACCTAACGCCGCATTCTCACAGATAATGCCGCGATATTTCATCCGCTTATATTTGCCGCACAGACATTCATAATCGCGCACCGGCCCAAAGATGCGGGCGCAGAACAGCCCGTCCTTCTCCGGCTTGAAGGTGCGGTAATTGATTGTCTCAGGCTTTTTGATCTCGCCAAATGACCAGGACCGGATGCGTTCAGGTGAGGCAATCGAGATGCGAATCTTGTCGAAACTCTGCGCGGCGGCTGGCTGGCCAAACGGGTTCATCAAATCATTCATCAGTGCAGCTCCTTGAAAATCAGGGCGTTATCATCATTCATGCGCTGCCAGCAGCCGGATTTCCGCCAGCTGCCAGCATCAGGTTGGTCAATATTCAGCGTCGTGCAAATCCACATTCAGGCCCAGAGAGCGCAGCTCCTTGACCAGAACATTGAAGGATTCAGGAATACCGGCTTCAAAATCATCATCCCCGCGGACAATCGCCTCATAGACCTTGGTGCGGCCTGAGACATCATCTGATTTCACGGTCAGCATTTCCTGCAAGGTATAGGCCGCGCCATAGGCTTCGAGGGCCCAAACCTCCATCTCGCCAAAGCGCTGGCCGCCAAACTGGGCCTTGCCGCCCAGCGGCTGCTGGGTAACCAGCGAAAGTGCCGATCGAGCGCGCGTGGATCTTGTCATCCACCAGATGGTGCAGCTTCAGCATATAGATATAGCCCACGGTGACAGGCCGGTCGAACACCTCTCCGGTGCGGCCATCTGTCAGCCATTCCTGGCCGGTATCAGACAGGCCGGCCTCTGCCAGCAGCGAGACAACATCCGCTTCCTTGGCCCCGTCAAAAACCGGCGTTGCCATCGGCACACCGCGCGCCAACAGACCAGCCTGTTCTACCAGCTGGCTGTCATCCATCGCTTTCAGGGCGGTGTTATACTGGGTTGCCGGATAGATTTGCTGGAGCTTCTTGCGCAGCTCGGTTGTCTGGTTCTTGGCACGGGCCGCTTCGGCTGCCTGGCCGATTTGCTTGCCAAGGCCGCGCGCCGCCCAGCCCAGATTGGTTTCCAGAATCTGGCCCTCATTCATGCGCGAGTGAACCCCAGCGGTTCAGCACCACATCCACCGGCGTGCCATCTTCCAGATAGGGCATATCTTCGGCTGGCATAATGCGCGAGATAACGCCCTTATTGCCATGCCGTCCGGCCATCTGTCACCCGGCTGCAGCTTGCGCTTGACCGCCACAAAGACCTTGACCATCTTCATCACGCCCGGCATCAGCTCATCACCGCGCTGCAGCTTGTCCACCTTATCCGAGAATTTGCCGTCCAGCCGCTTGATGGATTGCTCAAAATCATGCACCTGGGCCTCTACAGCCTTTTGCACTGAGGCATCCTTGACAGCGATCTGGCTGAGCGCGGATTTCGGCAGGGCTTCCAGCGCCTCGGCCTTGACCACGGTGCCGCCTTTCATCTCGCGCGGGCCGCTGGCGACCGTCTGGCCCACCAGCAGGGAATGCATCCGGCTCACAAAGCCGCCTTCCAGAATCGCCTGCTCATCATCCCGGTCCTTGGCCAGCCGTTCAATCTCGGCCCGCTCAATCGCCCGGGCCCGCTCATCCTTTTCCAGACCACGGCGGGAGAAGACGCGCACCTCAACGATTGTGCCTGCCCCGCCCGGCGGAACCCGCAAGGAAGTATCACGCACATCAGAGGCCTTTTCGCCAAAGATCGCCCGCAGCAGCTTTTCTTCCGGGGTCATCGGCGTCTCACCCTTGGGCG
>JAYPQA010000039.1:0-2034 GCA_038131695.1 Alphaproteobacteria bacterium
GCCTGGATCAGAACCATGGCGTCGTCCAGGGTCATGGTTTCCGGGTCATTGGCCTTGCGCAGGCTGGCCATGATCTTGCCGTGCTTGACGTAGGGGCCAAAGCGGCCGCGGTTCAGCGTCACCGGCTCGCCGGTGGTCGGATGATTGCCCAATTCGCGCAATAGCCCCTGGCCGCCGCCTTTCTCCGCCGCTTCTGCCAGCAGCGTGACCGCCCGGTTCAGGCCAATGCTCAGCACGTCGTCGTCGCCCTTCAGCGACACGAACTTTTTGTCATGGGCGATATAGGGGCCAAAGCGACCGATGGCGGCGGTGATGGGTTGGCCGCTCTCGGGATGCAATCCAACCTCCCGCGGCAGCGCCAACAGCGCCAGCGCCATCTGGAGATCGACATCGTCCGGCGGTGTTCCCCGCAGCAAGGAAGCGCGTTT
This sequence comes from Alphaproteobacteria bacterium, assembly GCA_038131695.1. Classification (GTDB taxonomy): domain Bacteria; phylum Pseudomonadota; class Alphaproteobacteria; order Puniceispirillales; family Puniceispirillaceae; genus JADHLK01. The sequence continues at coordinate 429 of JAYPQA010000039.1, forward strand.
TGGTTTTTTGTTGTCCTCCGAGGCTTCGCCCAATTGCACATAAAGCCCGTAAGGCCCCTTGCGCAACAATACCGGCAAATCACTGGCCGGGTCTGTGCCCAGCAAGCGATCCTCATCCAGCGCGTTGGCCTGGCTTGCCTCATCATTATCATTGCTGATCTGGCGGGTATATTTGCATTCCGGATAATTATTGCAGCCGATGAACGGGCCAAAGCGGCCCAGCTTCAGCTCCAGCTTGCCGCTGCCGCATTTGGTGCAGACCCGGTTAATCTGCCCGTCCGGCCCGGGCATGAAAAACAGCTGTTCGAGCTGGCTGTCCAGCGCTTCCATGACGGCCGGGCTGCTCAATTCGGCGGTGGCATCCACCGCGATCTTGAAATCTGTCCAGAAGCGGCGCAGCACCGATTTCCAGTCCAGCTTGCCGTCCGAGACCTCATCCAGCTGCTTTTCCAGATCAGCGGTAAAGCCATATTCAACATAGCGGGTGAAGAAATTTTCCAGAAAGCTGGATACGATGCGACCGCGATATTCCGGGAAAAAGCGGCGCTGATCCTTGCGCACATAGGCGCGCTTTTCCAGCACTTGCAAGATGGAGGCATAAGTAGAGGGCCGACCAATCCCCAGCTCTTCCATTTCCTTGACCAGAGAGGCATCAGAATAGCGCGGCGGCGGCTGGGTAAAATGCTGCTGCGGGTCAAGTTCATCAGCGGTGACCGCCTCGCCCTCAACCAGCGGCGGGATCAGCCGGTCATCCTCTTCTGCCGGGCGGCCTGCACCATTACGATCCGGCGCGCTGCTCTCATCAAAACCTTCGGTATAGACTTGCCGGAACCCGTCAAAGACCAATACCGAGCCGGTCGCCCGCATGGTGATGTCCTCCCCCTGTGCTGAGAGGTCAACAGCTGTCTGATCCATCTGGGCTGCTTCCATCTGGCTGGCCAGCGCGCGTTTCCAGATCAGATCATAGAGGCGGAACTGGTCATGATCGAGATAGCGGCGCAGCTCTTCTGGATGCGCGGCCAGCCTTGTCGGGCGCACCGCCTCATGGGCTTCCTGGGCGTTGGCTGCCTTGGTTTTGTAGATGCGCGGCTTTTCCGGCAGATAGGCCTCGCCATAGGGTCGCGATCACCGCACGGGCGGCTTGATGGCCCCATTGCTCATCTGCACGCCATCGGTTCGCATATAGGTAATCAGGCCCGTGGTCTCCGCGCGATATTGATGCCCCCATAGAGTTTCTGGGCAATCTGCATGGTGCGGCTGGCTGAGAAGCCGAGCTTGCGAGAGGCTTCTTGTTGCAGGGTAGAGGTGGTGAAGGGGGCTGCCGGATTGCGGCGCACCCGCTTGGTCTCAACCGCGCCAACCTGCCAGGTGGCGGCCTTGATGCGGGCGGCAATGGTTTCTGCCTGTTGCTGGCTGGAAATGGACAGTTTTTCCATTTTCTGCCCATCCAGACGGGTCAGCCGGGCCAGCAGGCGGCGGCCATCCTCCTTGGCAAACCAGCTGTCAACAGACCAGTATTCCTGTTCGCGAAACGCCTCTATTTCTGCTTCCCTGGCACAGATCAGCCGCAAGGCGACCGATTGCACCCGCCCGGCCGAGCGTGAGC
>JAYPQA010000040.1:0-1765 GCA_038131695.1 Alphaproteobacteria bacterium
CTCGCTGACCGCCTCTGCCTGTCCGGCTTCGGCTGCCTCGGTATCCACCAGCTCGGTCTTGCTGTCGCGCAATTCGGCCTTGCCATTTTCGATCAGCTTTTCGGCATCTGCGCGGTTCACATCCACAATCATCCCGGCCAGGAATTTCACCCCATTCACCTCGCTGGTCTCCAATATCCGCAAGCGTTGCCAGTCCGCTGCCTCGCCAGCAGGCTGCTCCCCTTCTGGCTGGTCTTCAGCCTTGTCAGCGGTGTCGCTCGCAGCCTCAGCAGGCTGCGTGTCTGTATTGGCCGGGGCAGCTGCCGGTGCCTCCGCCGTGCCAAACAGGGTCATGATACGCATACGCAATATATAGACACGCGCTGCGAGCAGGCCGAGCCGCTTTTGCTCATCCTCCTCTTTTTCCAGCATCTGCTTGATAAATTCATTGACCTCTTCAAGGGGCTTGTCGGCATATTGGGCGATCACCGCATCACGCACCTTTATGGTTCGCTCTGCCAGCATCACAGACGAGCCGGGGCCGCCGCGAAAGTCTGTTGTCTGCTCTTGCATTTTTTATCCCCTTAATCGTTGGTTTGGCACATTGCTTGCAAAATCCAAGCCAAATTGCCGGTGCATTTTGGCTGATTTTTTCAGCTTTCCGGCCAGAACAACAACCAGTCTTTAACCAAAAGACTAGTCCAGACGGGGCAAGAAATGAAGGGTATCGGAGAGTATTTGCAATTTCATGCATCAGCGCTGCAGCTGCGCGCGCGCCGCAATGAGATTCTTGCATCCAATATTGCCAATGCGGCCACCCCGCATTTCAAGGCCCGCGATCTTGATTTTGACGGCGAGATTCGCCGCGTCGGCGGTCTGGGCAATCTTGATACCAGCAATGTGAAGCATTTTGCCAGTGCCAGCCATGCGGCCAGCAACCCGGTGAAATATCGCCAGCCCATCACCTCTTCGGTAGATGGCAATACGGTTGAGCTGAATGTGGAGCAGATGGAATTTTCCGAAAAATGTCGTGCGCTACCAGACCACGCTGGGTTTTTTGAACCGCCGCATCAATGGCCTGTTATCCGCGATCAAGGGGGAATAGATGTCTGAGATCAAAAATGTCTTTGATGTTGCCGGCCGGGCCATGGCGGCCCAGATGGTGCGCCTGAATACAGTCGCCAGCAATCTGGCCAATGCCAATTCACTGGCCGGCTCTGAGGCAGAAGCCTTCAAGCCGCTGCGTCCGGTCTTTGAGACCATCTATGCAGACAATGTGAAGGCAACCGGCATTTCCACCGCCCAGGCTGTGGAGGTGACCGCTCTGGATCGCCGCGCCGAGCGTCTTTACAAGCCCGAACATCCAAAAGCGGATGCAGATGGGTTTGTGTTCGTCTCGCCGGTCAATATGGAAGAGGAATTCGTCGAGATGCTGGAGGCCAGCCGCCAGTATCAGAACAATGTTGAGGTCGTCACAACGCTGCGCACCTTGATGATGCGCACCATTAATATGGGCAAGTAAGGAACGGAGAAAAACAAGATGAGCATGATTGATGCCACCAGCCAGAACCAGCTGAACACTATCCTCGACAAGATAGGGGTGAAGCAGGAGGACAGCCAGGCCAGCCGCAGCAAGGATACGCTCGGCCAGTCAGATTTCCTGAAGCTGATGACCACCCAGCTGCAGAATCAGGATCCGTTCGCACCAATGGAAAATGCCGAATTTATCGCCCAGATGGCCCAGTTCTCAACCGACACAGGCATTACCGAAATGGGTGAGACCATG
>JAYPQA010000041.1:0-1744 GCA_038131695.1 Alphaproteobacteria bacterium
CCTCTATCGTCGAGTAGGGTAAAATATATCAGGAGAGGTCTTTGGCCTCTCCTGTTTCTTTCACAAGAGTAACAACAAGGTCAAAACGGGAATTGCCGCCATGGAAAGCCAGAATATCCGCATCCGCTTGAAGGCTTTTGATCACCGTATCCTGGATCAGTCCACTTCGGAGATCGTCAGCACTGCCAAGCGCACAGGGGCGCAGGTGCGCGGGCCCATCCCGCTGCCGACCAATATCAAGCGCTTTACCGTGCTGCGTTCACCGCATATCGACAAGAAAAGCCGTGAGCAGCTGGAAATGCGAACCCATAAGCGGCTCTTGGATATCGTTGATCCCACACCGCAGACTGTGGATGCGCTGATGAAGCTGGATCTGGCAGCCGGTGTGGATGTTGAGATTAAGCTGTAGGTTTTGGGTTAATTTTCCCGTTTGAAGAGGACAGACAAATGCGCAGCGGTGTGATTGCGAAAAAGCTGGGAATGACGCGGATTTTCAATGAGGAAGGCCGCCATTATCCGGCAACCGTCCTGCAGTTGGATGATGTGCAGGTGGTATGTGTGCGCCAGCAGGAAAAGGACGGCTATAATGCGGTTCAGCTGGGCGAGGGCCAGGCCAAGGTGAAGCGGGTGGCCAAGCCGCAGCGCGGCCATTTTGCCAAGGCCGGGGTGCTGCCCAAGCGCAAGCTGGCGGAATTCCGGGTTTCCGAAGATGCCCTGCTGGAGCCGGGCGCGAAGCTGGTCGCCAGCCATTTTGTGGTAGGCCAGAAGGTGGATGCGGTTGGCACCTCTATCGGCAAGGGCTTTGCCGGGGCAATGAAGCGGCATAATTTCGGCGGCTTGCGGGCCTCGCATGGTGTGTCTATCTCGCACCGCTCGCACGGCTCTACCGGCCAGTGCCAGGATCCGGGCAAGGTCTTGGAGAAAATGGCCGGCCATATGGGGGCTGAGCGGGTGACCGTGCAGAATCTGGAAGTGCTGGAAGTGGATGATGCCGAAGGGTGATCCTGCTGCATGGTGCGGTTCCTGGCCCGAGAGGAGGGGCTGGGTGCTGGTCTCCTGATGCGGTCAAGGCCGCGATGCCGGAAGCCGCCCCGTTCCCGGCCGGTCTGGGGCGGCAGCGCGGTTGCTGAAGAGGCCGCTGCTGACGAGGCACCGGCGGATGAGGCACCGGCTGAAGAAGCTTCAGCAGAAGAGGCTCCGGCAGAAGAGGCTCCAGCTGACGAGGCACCGACTGAAGAGGGCGCGAAAGAAGAGGGCAAGAGCGATGAAACTTGAGGTCAAAACCATCGAAAATCGCAAAAAGGGCGATATTGAGCTGGCTGACGGTGTTTTTGCCATTACCCCGCGCGAGGATATTATTGCCCGGGTGGTAAAATGGCAGCTGGCCAAGCGCCGGGCAGGCACCCATAAGGTCAAGGGCCGGTCTGAAATCGCCCGCACCGGGGCCAAGATGTTCCGCCAGAAGGGCACCGGCCGGGCCCGTGCCGGGGCGGCCTCTGTGGTGCAGTTCCGCGGCGGCGGCGTGGTGCATGGGCCAGTTCTGCGCAGCCATGCCCATAAATTGCCGAAAAAAGTGCGCCAGCTAGGGATGCGTTCGGTACTCTCAGCCAAGGCAGCAGCTGGCAAGCTGATCATTGTGGATGAGCTGAAATCAGACGGCAAGACAGCGGGCCTGCGCGGCAAGCTGGACAAGCTGGGGGCCAATAATGCGCTGATTATCGGTGGTGACAGCCTGGATGAAGGG
>JAYPQA010000042.1:0-1533 GCA_038131695.1 Alphaproteobacteria bacterium
CCATGCTGTTTCGCGCGCATGGCTAGCATAACAGGCCCGGCCCGATCATTTTCTTGGGTCTTCCTCTTGGTCTTCTTCTCACTCCTTGCCAGACGCTGCCCAAAACGGGCTGTTATGATCATTTGCAAAGCAATAAGAAACTGACTTTTACCAAATAATTTGCCAGCAGCTGGTGTTCAGACGGCTTTTTTGTCGTAAAAGAAGCAGGAAGTTTCCGGGCAACCGAGCATTGCGATAAAACCAGACAAACCGCTGCAAACAAGGACAGGGACTTATGGGCTTGCTGATTGAGGGAAAATGGGCTGATAAATGGTATGATACCCGCATTACCAAAGGCCATTTCAAACGCCAGGACAGTATTTTTCGCAACTGGATTACAGCTGATGGCCGCCCCGGACCCAGCGGAACCGGCGGTTTCAAGGCAGAGCCCGGCCGCTATCATCTCTATGTGTCAATGGCCTGCCCCTGGGCGCACCGGACGCTGATTTTCCGTTATCTGAAAGGGTTGCAGGATATGATCAGCCTGTCCGTCGTGCATTGGCTGATGGCTGAGAATGGCTGGAGCTTTGAGGCCGATGACGGGGTCATTGCTGATCCGCTGATGGACGCTGATTTCATGCATCAAATCTATACCGCCGCCCAGCCGAACTATACCGGGCGGGTGACGGTTCCGGTTCTGTGGGACAAGCAGACCGGCAGCATTGTGAATAATGAATCCTCTGAGATTATCCAGATGTTCAATTCCGCCTTCGACGGTATCGGCGCAACGCCGGGCGATTATTTCCCGGCCGCCCTGCGTGAGGAGATGGACAGCGTCAATGAGCGCGTCTATCACGGGGTCAATAACGGCGTTTACAAGACCGGCTTTGCCACCAGCCAGGAAGCCTATGACGGGGCGGTGGACACTCTGTTTGAGACGTTGAACTGGCTGGAAGACAGGCTCGCTGGCCAGCGCTGGCTGGTTGGCGATCAGATTACCGCTGCTGACTGGCGGCTCTTTACCACGCTGGTGCGCTTTGATCCGGTTTATTACGGTCATTTCAAATGCAGCCGCCGCCAGCTGGCAGATTACCCCAATTTATGGGGCTATACGCGCGATCTCTATCAACAGCCGGGGATCGCCGATACGGTGAATATGGATCATATCCGCAAGCATTATCATTCCAGCCACAAGACCATCAATCCGCATGGTATCTTGCCGGAAATGCCTGCCCGGGCTGATTTTGACGCCCCGCATGAGCGCGCGCATCTCAGCTAACAAGGCGAGGCCTGTTCAAAAAGGGGGCTAAAGGCGGATTTCCATCTTCAGCGGCCCGCGAAAGGCCCAGCCGCCAAAGCGCACCGCCTCAGGGTCAGCCAGCTGCATATCGGGAAAAGCCCGAAACAGCGAGGGCAGCCCGACCCCGGCCACCAGCGCCCGCGAGACAAAGGCCCCGGCACAAAAATGCGGCCCGGCCCCAAAGGCAATATGCTTCTTGACCGAGCGGGTAATATCAAACCTGTCCGGCTGGTCAAAATGGCGCGGGTCACGAT
>JAYPQA010000043.1:0-1495 GCA_038131695.1 Alphaproteobacteria bacterium
GCTATTACGGGCCTGTCCGGTGGCGCATCCGGCAGAACCAGAACCGGCACCGTGCCGTCTGTGGCAACCGCCAAAAAGGCAGCTGGCTTGTCCCGCAACAGGATTTCGCGCAACAAGACCTGCTGGCCAGCTGCTTTCAGGGCGAGGCGCGCCCGCATCGCATAGGGGCAGCGCCGGAAAGACCAGAAAACAGGCAACTCCCCCTCAGCCATTGCCAATCTGCCCTTGCATCTCAAATTGCGGGCCGGAAACAGCAAAAGCCGCCGCAAAGCCGGTGACCAGCCGGCCTTCAGTCGGGGTGATTTTCAACAGATGGAAATCGCCAAAAGGCTTGATCACCTCCATAACCGGCCCGTGGCGCGCGCCAATCTCAGCACAAATCGGGTCAAAATCCGGGTCTGTGCGGCTGATTTCCTCTATATCAGCGCAAAAGGAAAGGCGCTGGCGGGCCCAGATATTCTGGCTGTCCTGCTCATCTGCCAGCAGCATGAACTGGCTGTCCGCTCCCTTTAATATCGCTTTAATATGTTCTGACAATTCACTGGAAAATAGATAAAAAATCCCCTCAATTCTGACAAAGGGTGCGGTGCCGATGCGGGGCTGGCCAGCCGCATCCACAGCGGTGAGGATCAGCGTTCTGGCGGTGTCGAGCAGCCGTTTTTTTGCCTGTTCGGCGATGTCTGTTTGTGATTTGCCCATCTCTGCCCTGTCCAGCTGTTCTGTTCTATTCTGTTCTGGCCTGTCTCGCCTTGCCCTTGCTTTAGCATAAGCGGGCCCGGCAGGCAAAAGCCGGGATAATTGCACTGGACGGCCCTTTGCGCCATGATACAAGCAGGGAATTCAGACGGGCGGCCGAGGGTTGCTGTGATGCAGATTGAGATTTTTGCCGATATTGTGTGTCCTTGGTGCTGGATCGGGCGGCGGCGGCTGGATCAGGCGCTGGCCATGCGCCCACAGATCAAGGCCCGGATAATCTGGCGGGCTTTTTTGCTGAACCCGTCCCTGCCGGATGAGGGGATGGACAGGCAAGCCTATCTCAATGCCAAATTCGGCCATGCTTCCTCAGCGATTTACGGGCGGATACAGGCAACCGGAGAGGAAAGCGGGCTCAGCTTCAATTTTGACCGGATAAAAAGACAGCCGGACTCCCGCCCGGTACATCAGCTGATATTGGCCGCCGCGCTGAAGGGGCAGGATGTGACAGAAGCCTTTTACAAGGCCTATTTCCGCGACGGGCTGGATATCGCCGATAGCAGCGTGCGCCAGGAGATCTGTGCAGCGGCCGGCCTGCCCCATCTGGCCAGCGACCCAGCCATGCAGCTGGCCGCCGAGCAGCTGCGCTCAGACTTAAGCGAGGGCCAGAACCACCGGATTGAAGGGGTGCCGTTTTTTGTGCTGAATGGCAAGCTGGCCCTGTCCGGGGCGCATCCGCCAGAGGTGTTGCTGAATGCGCTGGATGCGGCGCAGCGCCCGCTTTAGGACTGGCTTTCAGGAC
>JAYPQA010000044.1:0-1477 GCA_038131695.1 Alphaproteobacteria bacterium
CTGATGGTCAAAAATCCCGAACAGCTTTTCTGTCATACGGGTTTTTTCCAGCCCGTAAAAATGATAGAGCAAGGCCTGTGCGCCCCAGCAAATACCAAGGCGGCGGAAACAATGGCTGCGTGACCAGTCCATAATCTCCTGTAATTCCGGCCAGTAGGTTACCTCTTCAAAGGGCAGGGTTTCCACCGGCGCGCCGGTCACAATCAGCGCATCAAAAAATTCATCGCGCACCGCATCCAGATTGCGATAGAACCGGCGCAGATAGGCCGGCTCTGTATTGCGCGGCGTATAGCTGGCCGTGGTCATCAAGATAAGCTCCACCTGCAGCGGCGAGCAGCCAAACAGGCGGGCAAACTGAATCTCGGTGTCTTTCTTGCGCGGCATTAGATTCAGCATCAAAAGGCGCAGCGGGCGAATATCCTGACGCGCCGCCGCCAGCCGGGATCAAATCCACCCCTTCAGAAAGCAAATTTTCAAGAGCTGGCAAATTGTCAGGCACGCTGATAGGCATGGCAAAATCCGGTCATTTTCCTGTTACAGACAGCTGGCTGCCATCCTTGTTAAAGCCCTGCTGGTCAAGGCCGCCTTTTGCGCCGCCGAAAACCGGGCCCGCGCGCCTGAAACCGCTCACGCAGGGCCGAAAAAGGTTTGACCAGTTTCGGGATATTTGCCACATCTGCCAGCCGCCTGTCCAGAAAGGCTTTGGTTTCGGCCATATCCGGGCTGTCATCTGCCAGCCAGGCCAGCAGGGTTGCGCTATAGACCGCAGACAGGGTTGCGCGCTTGGAATAAAAGGAAAAATCAGTTGCCCGGTCGCCTGCCGCCCGCCACATGGCATCAACCGTGCGATAGAGCGTGCGGCTGGCCTGTCTTGCCTGATCCGGCCGGGCCAGAAAGGACAGGGTCCGGCGCACCGTCATTTTGTGCGGGGCGGCCTGCTCCAGACGCAGCAGAATCAGCGCGCGGATTTTTTCCGGTATGCGGGTCGGGGCCGGGTCCAGACGGGCAAAAGCCTCAGCCATATCCTGATCGGCCATCTCCAGCCAGAGGGCAACGGCCTCTGCTGGCCCGCCGGGCAGGATCTCTGCCAGCTCTGCCCCCTCTATTGAACAGTCCTCAGCCGCGGCCCGAAGGCTGGCATCCGACCAGCCATCAAAGGGCACATGGTGAAGGGCGGCCCGAATCAGCTGGCGGGCCTTGTCTGGCCGGGTATCCGTTTGGCTGTCTGTCGTCTCTTGCATGATCCTGCACGGTTTTTTCGGTTTTTTATCCTCTGGCGTTAATATAGTATCCGGCGCGCTGGTTTCAAAGCCTTTGTCATCAGCACGACTATGAGGAAATACTTTACAGTCTGACCGGCTTCATGCTATGAGTGTCGCCTCTGTAGGCGGATCAGCCAAATCGGCCAGTCCGCGATAACAGCATGAACAGACAATATATGAACAGACAAGAGAGACCAGAAAATTGTATGTAGCTG
>JAYPQA010000045.1:0-1447 GCA_038131695.1 Alphaproteobacteria bacterium
GGTATCACCACCAGATGACCCGCCGGGATATGGCGGCGCGTGCCGGTCAGGCTTTGATAGTCAAAATCGCGATTGACCTGGCCAAGGCGGGCTGGATCAAACTGTTCTGAATCAGCAAAAACAGTAGCCAGCATCGGATGCTCAGCCAGCAGGCTGTCCAGCGTATCCAGCATCATTTGGCCTGCCTGGCCGGCGCTGGCCGGGGCGCGGCTATCCATGCTGAGGCGGGCCGGATAGACGGTCATATTTATCCGCCTTTGCGGGTTGCAGCTCGCCTGTTCCAGCTCGCCAACCGCCGCCCGCACAGAGACACTGTAATGCTCCCCTTCAACGGCTTCTTTCAGCACGGTGTAATCCAGAATACGGGCATCAGCCCGCAGCGCGAAATGCTCAGACAGGGCGGTATCAGACCCCATCGCGGAAAAGCCGTCAATCCGCGCCCCGCCCTGCAAGGCGGCCAGCCACAGCGCTTCTTCCAGCGCCCGGGACCGCGCCTCATCCTGCTGCTCGGCTGACAGGATCACCGCCCGGCCGGTTGCCTCAGCCATCATCATGGACGGGCCTTGTGCGTCTGCCCGTGCCCCGCTGAGACCGGCCAGAACCAGTATCAAAATAGCCAAAGCCAGCGGCCAGGGCAGCTGGGCTGAGGGGTGTGATCCTGACCTGTTTCCTGCACTCATCTGGCGTGTCTTTCCTGGCTGTTTTTGCGGCAATGCCTCAGCTGGCCGGGCCGGATCAACCGATGGCGCGCGCGTTCAGCATCAGCTGGCTGACCAGTTCACGATCTATTTCCAGCACAATTTCATAAGTATCAGACCCGGTCGGGTTAATCCGCACCGTGCGGGCCCCACGAATGGTCCCGGACACCTGGCCGCGGAAGGTATCATTCTGAACCATCAGATCGATCACTGTGGTAGAGCTGTCCACCTTCAGGCCATGAATCTGTTCGGCCAGATCGCGCATCGCCGCCATGCGGGCCGCGCGGATAGCCATCAGCCGCTTTTGCGCCTCGGACCGGCCGGGCTGGGTGGAGACCACCGCATAGCCAACTGCCGTCAGGGTCGGAATTTCCGCTGCGGTGGCATCAAAGACTTCCCTTACCGCCGCAAGACCGGTCATCGGGGCCGCCGCCTCAGTCGCCGCAGGCTGGCTGGCCTGGCTGGTTGCGAGCGGCATATGCTGGCATCCCGCCAACAGAACCACGCCGGCCAGAAGGCCAAGACCGGGCCGCAGGGCGGTAGTTTGCCAAGCCGTATTTTGAATTCTTGCACGCATGAGTTTGCTCCATAAATTCTGACAAATGCATTTGCTGGGCGGAGTGTTGCAGATTTCATGCCAGAGACAGGCTGGCCCCTGCTCAATTCCAAAAAACCTCTCCTCATCAGTTAGTTGCGGCTTTTTTTGGCAGGCTGGCACAGTTCTTGCCTCCCTATAGGCGGGCCTGATC
>JAYPQA010000046.1:0-1428 GCA_038131695.1 Alphaproteobacteria bacterium
GGGTAGATTATCCGGCTGGGGGAGATTATCCAGAAGCTGCAGCTGGCTGAGCGGTGGGCTAGCCCAAAATCAGGCTGGTGCCAGCCACCATGCCCAGCGCGGCCTCTATCAGCATCCGCCCCAGCATCAGCGCAATCGCCGCTGCCAGCGAAAAGCCCAGCGTTTCACGGGCAATGCGAATCATCCAATAGAGCGCCCAGATCACCAGCGGCAGCGATAAAATCTGCAATTCTGATTGCTGCAGGATGATCGCGGGCATCGAGATAATCAGCGCCAGAACCATCTGCAAGGCGGCCACCCAGAACCAGGGGATGATAAAGGCCAAAAACCGGTCCTGCTTGTCCAAAACCCGCAACAGGATATGGATCAGCCAGCTGAATAGCAGGATCGAAACCAGCGCCGAGGCCATGAAGCTGAGGAAAAAACCGGCCCCCATATGCAGCGAGGGCAACAGCCCGACCAGCCCGGCCAAAAACCAGTTGGCCAGAACAACGCCCCAATAATCAGCCGGGCTGAGCGCATAGGCCCCGGCCAGCTGCTTGCGGCCCAGCATGACCCCCAGCGTGGTCCGCAGCCCCAGCAGCGTGCCGGTGTAAAAGCGTTGCAGTAACAGGCTGAAAAGGGCCATCATACGCTCTCCAGCCGGCCCAGAATGGCGGTGTAAATAGCGGTGAGCCGGTCAATATCTGCAGTGGCAACCTGCTCATCTACCCGGTGCATGGTTTTACCGACCAGCCCGAATTCAGCCACCGGACAGAGCCGGCACAAAAAGCGCGCATCCGAGGTTCCGCCAGAGGTGGACAGGGCCGGGCGCTGGCCGGTTATTTCCTCGGCGGCGCTGGCTATCAGATCGGTCAGCTGGCCCGGCTCGGTCACAAAGGGCTCAGCTGTGCAATGCCAGTCAACCTGCCAGTCCAGTTCATGGGCGGATGCGATCTGGGCAAAATGGGATTCCAGCCCGGCTATCAGCCCCGGCTTGCTGTGTTCGGTATTAAAGCGGATATTGAATCGGGCGCTGGCGGTTTGCGGGATCACATTATCGGCCCCGCCATCACAGGAGAGGCGGGTGACCTCAGCCGTGCTGGGATCAAACCAGTCATTGCCGCTATCCATCTGCTGGCTGGTGACCGGAGCCAGCATGGCCAGCAGGCCGGGCAGCGGATTGCGCGCCAGATGCGGATAGGCAACATGGCCCTGAATGCCGGTTACCTCCAGCTGGCCAGTCAGCGAGCCGCGCCGCCCATTTTTGATCACTTCGCCCAGAAAGGACGGGTTAGTCGGCTCAGCAACCAGACACATATCCGGCACAATCTTCTGTTCGGCCAGCCAATCGACCATCTTGTCCGTGCCATAGACGGCCTTGCCTTCCTCATCGCCGGTAATGATCAGGCTGATCCGGCCGCCAAAGCCGTCTGCAACAGCCTGTCT
>JAYPQA010000047.1:0-1421 GCA_038131695.1 Alphaproteobacteria bacterium
GAGTGACAGAGCCGGCACGGTAATGATCAGGGCCAGCACCATGATCTCGGCAACCAGAAACAGGCTCACCCCCTTGAAGATAGTCTCAAGGGCAATCTTTTTATCGACAATCGATTTAATTACAAAAACATTCAGCCCTATCGGCGGGGTCACCAGCCCCACCTCCAGCAATTTGACCACAACCACCCCGAACCAGATAAGCGACAGCCCGTAGGATTCGATAATTGGCAGCGTCAAAGGCAAGGAGAGCAGAATAATCCCTATCGGATCCAGAAACATACCAAGGAAAATATACATCACAACAATAAGGCCAATCACCACCTCCATAGAGGTGTTGCTGGTCTCAATCCAGCTGGTGATCTCATTGGCCAGCCCGGTCAGGGCGATGAAATTCACAAACAGCTTGCCACCAATGGCAATGACAAAAATCATTGAGGTCTGATAGACGCTTTCTTTGAGCGCGCTCAGCATCTTGGCCAGATTGAGCCGCCGCAGGACAAAGCCCAGAACCAGCGTCGCCGCCGCCCCGATACCAGCGGCCTCAGTCGGGGTGAACAGCCCCAGATAAATACCGCCAACCACAACCACAAACAAGGTCAGGATAGCCCAGCAATCCAGCAGCGCCTGGCGGCGTTCCTGTTTGGTTATCACCTCATTTGGCAGCGGCGCAGCAGACGGGCGCAGCTTGACCCAGATATAAATCACCAGCATATAGGCCAGCAGCGAGATAAGGCCCGGAATAATCGCTGCGACAAACAGCCGGGCAATCGATTGTTCGGCAAAAATCCCGTAAAGGATAAACAGCACACTGGGCGGAATAAGCGAGCCCAAAGTGCCGCCAATCGCCACCGTGCCGGTCGCCAGCGACGGGGAATAGCCAAAACGCAGCATTTCGGGAATCGCAATCCGTCCCATCGCCGCCGCACAGGCCACAGAGGACCCGGTTATCGCAGAAAAACCGCCGCAGCCCACCACCGAGGCCATCGCCAACCCGCCCGGCAAACGCACCAGCCAAAGCCGCGCCGCGCGGTAGATATCCGTGGTAAAACCCGCCTCATAAGCCAGATGCCCCATCAGGATAAAAAGCGGCACCGTGGACAGGGTGGAGCTGGTAATAAAGGCATAGGGGCTGTTGGTCATCAGCGACAGGGTCGGCTGAATCGCATATTGCGGCAGGAAATCCTGTCCCGGCCGCCAGGCAAAAATCATGAAAATGCCAAGGCTGGCCACAACGCCCAGCGCGGCCGCTATCGGCACCCGGTTGGCCAGCAGGACCAAAACCGCAATCAGCGCAATAATGCCAACCTGAAACGGTTCCATATCCGCTAATCACCCTTGCCATGCGCGCCGCCAGCCCCGGCCCCGGGCGCATCAGAGCCGGACCGCCAGCCCCGCAGATCGCGCCAGATACTGGCCAGAAC
>JAYPQA010000048.1:0-1388 GCA_038131695.1 Alphaproteobacteria bacterium
GCATGTCGCTGATGGCCACCACCGCCTGCACCGTAGAGCCGGGCGAAAACACCCAGCGCGGGGCGCTGACGGGTGCTGTGATCGGTGGCATCACTGGCATTTTGACCAATGACAACAAAATGCGCGGCGCCATCACAGGCGCGGCTATTGGCGCCACGGCCGGTGGCGCGATTGGCTATAGCCTAGACAAACAAGCCGCTGAATTACAAAACAGCCTGGGCAATGCGGCCACCGTCACCAACACCGGCGACCGGCTGATTGTGTCGATGTCGCAAGATATTTTATTCGCAACCGACAGCGCCAGCCTGCAGCCCTCGATCCGCGATGAATTGCGCAGCGTGGCGGCCAGCCTATACGACTACCCCGCCTCGACCGTGCAGGTGATTGGGCATACCGATAACGTGGGCGATGCCAGCTATAACTACGATCTGTCGCAGCGCCGCGCCAATGCGGTGACTGAAGCGCTAATCAGCAATGGCGTGGCGGCCACCCGCCTGCAAAGCCTTGGCCGCGGCGAAGACCAGCCCGTGGCCTCGAACCTGACAGCCGAGGGGCGCGCCCAAAACCGGCGGGTGGAAATTGTGATTTTGCCCGACGCCTGATGGCCAAACCCGGCCCCTGTTCGAGCACGAACAGGGGCTGTGCGGCCTTGGCACTGGTCGGGCGCTGAAATGGGCATAGGTTTGGCGGGTAACTGCAACAATAGGACCACCCATGACACAAATTCACCTGCTGGGCCTGTGCGGGGCGCTGCGCAGCGGCTCCACCAACCGGCTGCTTTTACAAGAGGCCGCGCGCCTGTTTGGGCCCGCCACCTATGCCGAGGCCAGCCTGCGCCTGCCGCTTTATGATGGCGATATCGAGGCCCAGCACGGCATTCCCCAAGAGGTGCAGCAGCTGGCCCAGCAAATCATCGCAGCCGATGCGGTGCTGATTGCGGGGCCGGAATATAACAAGGGCATTTCCGGCGTCTTGAAAAACGCGCTCGATTGGCTCAGCCGCGGCCCGCAGCGGCCCTGGGCGGGCAAGCCTGTGGCCATCATGTCGGCCGCAGCCGGGCGCGCTGGGGGCGAGCGTATGCAAGTCATGCTGCGCAGCTGCCTGAACCCGTTTCAGCCGCGCGTTATACCCGGGCCCGAGGTGATGATTGCCGCATCAGATCAGGCCTTTGACGATCAAGGCCAGCTGACAGACCCCCGCAGCACCGAGACGCTTTCGGCGCTGATGGCCCGGCTGAAAGACGAAATCGCCCTGGTTAAAGCGGCCCAATCTTAAAGCAGCCTTAAAGCCGTCTTAAAGCAGTTGGGAAATCTCGATCAGGGTTTGATCGGGATCGCGCAGATAGACCGACAAGAGCGGCCCGGTGGCGCCAGTGCGCTGCACCGGGC
>JAYPQA010000049.1:0-1381 GCA_038131695.1 Alphaproteobacteria bacterium
GGATCACCCCTAAGAACGGGCCAGAAGGATAGGCGGAGAGATGGACAATCTGATTATCGGCCAATCTGCTGCGACAGCAGAGGTCAAGCGCCTGATCCGGGCGGTGGCGGCGGCCCCGACCACGGTGCTGGTTCAGGGGGAAACCGGCACCGGCAAGGAGCTGGCGGCCAGGGCGCTGCATGAAACATCCGGGCGGCGCGCCAGATGATCAGTGTGAATTGTGCGGCGATCCCGTCTGAATTGCTGGAATCAGAATTATTCGGCCATGAAAAAGGCGCCTTTACTGGAGCAGAGCGCGTCCGCCCGGGCCGTTTTGAACAGGCCGATGGCGGCACGCTATTTCTGGATGAGATAGGCGATATGCCGATTGCCCTGCAATCCAAGCTGTTGCGGGCGCTGGAAGAAAAAACCATCCAGCGGGTGGGCGGCGACAAGATGATCCCGGTAGATTTCCGTCTGGTCTGTGCCACCCATCAGAATATTGAAAACAAGATCAATGAGGGCAGTTTCCGCGCCGATCTCTATTACCGGATCAATGTCTTTCCCATCCAGCTGCCCAGCCTGGCCGAACGGTCGGTGGATGTGCCGCTGCTGGTTGAGGCCATGACAGATATTATCTGTGCTGAAAAATCCAGCCAGCCAAATTTGATGACAGCGCGGTGCAGGAATTGTCCCGCTACCCCTGGCCGGGCAATATAAGAGAGCTGCGCAATGTGCTGGAGCGGGGCTATCTGTTGCCGGCCGGCCAGTCACGCCCAAGTGCGCGAAAACCTGCTGCGCCTGAAAGCCCCGATATGCAGGATGAACAGCAGATGCTCTGGGAAGTGGCAGGTGATTTTGACGCTGGTTGATGCTGAGCCGAAATTGGACAGGATAAGCCCCTGCCGCACCCAACCCATTATCAGGACTGGTTTGCCTATTTCGACCAGATAGATTTGCGCCGCCATCTGCGCGATGTGGAGGTGGTGCTGATAGAGGCCGCGTTGCAACGCTATGCGGTTGTCTCACAGGCGGCTGCTGCGCTGAAGCTGCGCCGCACCACGCTGATTGAAAAGATGAAAAAGCTGGGTATCGAAAAGCCGCTCTCAGACAGCCAGGCTGACTAGCCGGGGCCGGCCCGGCCTGGCTGGCCTGCTATTGCCGATAGCCGGTGAGCACCCGCAAATGTCGGCCAACTTGCCGACAGGTCTCATCCATCTGGGCCGTCATTCTGGCAACCGCTGCTGAATTCTTGGCGGCAGACTGTGCAATCAGGTCAAACAGCTGGGCATCGCGCTCCTCAGGTTGCAGATTATTCAGATTGGTCAGCAGAAATTGGCGAATACCATCCAGTTGGGCAACCTGCTCATAATCCCGGTTTTCCACCGCCTGCAGAATCAGG
>JAYPQA010000050.1:0-1362 GCA_038131695.1 Alphaproteobacteria bacterium
GGGCTGGTGAGGGCGTGCCGGACAATGCGGCCCTGCCGGATATGGCCAGCCTGCAACAGCAGCTGGGCAGCGGCGCAAATCCGCTGGCTGGTCTGGGGCGCGGCGGCTTGCCGGGGCTGGGCGGCAAGATGGGCGGGCCGCTGGGCGGTTTGCCCCCCGGCCCAAGGCGCGGGCGCAAGAAATAGGACTATAGAGAAACAGGATGACAGAACAGGGCAGGCAGGCCCTTCCCAACTGCTTTTTGAAAAAACAACCAACCCTAATAGTGAAGCGACAAGGAAACAAAACTATGGCATTGAAAATCAGACTGGCCCGGGGCGGTGCAAAAAAACGTCCCTTCTACCGGATTGTTGTTGCTGAGGCGTCAGCCCCCCGCGATGGCCGCTATGTAGAGCGGGTCGGCCATTACAACCCGATGGTTCCCAAGGATCATGACCAACGCCTGCTGGTCAATGGCGAGCGGGTCAAATTCTGGATGGAGCGCGGGGCCAAGCCGACCGAGCGGGTGCAGAAATTGCTGGCCAGTGTGCAGCTGGCTGAGCCGGTGGCCATGCGCGACCAGCCGCTGAAATCTGCCCCTGGCAAGAAGCGGGCTGAGCGGGAAGCTGCGGAGGCAGAAGCCGCCGCGGCCGCAGAAGAAGCAGCAGCAGAAGCCCCGGCTGAGGAAGCGGCGGCAGAAGAGGCCCCGGCTGAGGAAGCGGCTGCAGAGGCTCCGGCCGAGGAAGCAGCAGCAGAAGCGGCACCGGCAGAAGAAGCGGCTGCGGAAGCTCCGGCAGAAGAAGCACCGGCTGAAGAGGCCCCTGCTGAGGAAGCGGCTGCAGAAGAAGCCCCGGCTGAGGAAGCTGAAAAGGAGTCCTGAGGCGGGCTGACAGGCGGCGATGGCAGACAGGCGGGAGAATGAGCGGGTTCTGATCGGGGCGATCACGGGTCCGCATGGGGTGCGCGGCGCTTTCAAGGTGAAAAGCTTTGCCGCCCGCCCGGCTGATTTGCTGGCCTACGGGCCGGTTAGGCTGGCAGATGGCCAGCAGTTGGCGCTGTCCCTGACCGGTCAGCAAAAAGGGCTTTTGATCTGCACGGCCAGCACTGTGCGTGATCGCGACGAGGCCGCCAGCTTGCGCGGAGCCCAGCTTTTCGTGGCGCGCACTGCCCTGCCGGAGCTGGCCGAGGATGAGCTCTATCATGCTGATCTGATTGGCTGTCACGTGGTTGATATAAAGGCAGGCCCGCTGGGCCGTACCGTTGGCTTTCATGATTTTGGCGCCGGCCAGCTGATTGAGGTAAGGCCGGAAAAGGGCGATACGGTTTTTCTGCCCTTTGCCGGGCCAGCCATCGCCGGGATCGATCTCGAACAACGCCTGATAC
>JAYPQA010000051.1:0-1352 GCA_038131695.1 Alphaproteobacteria bacterium
CTGTGTTCCAGCAAATCCTCTGCCCCACTGCTAAGCTCTATCAGCTGGATCATTTCCTGCACCCAGCCAAAGACAGCCGCCTCTCTGGTTTCGCGCAAGGATTTGTAGTCCCAGTGGGCCGCCACGCCGCGCTCTGCGACATCATGCATTTCCGGCGTGCGTATCTGGATTTCAATACGCCGGTTCATCGGCCCAATAACGCCGGTATGGATAGATTTATAGCCATTGCGCTTGGGGGTAGAGATATAGTCCTTCATCCGCCCCATCACCATCGGATATTCGGTATGGATAGCCCCCAGCGTGGCATAGCAGGCGGCAATATCCGGCACGATCACCCGAAAGGCCATCACATCCGCCAGCTGTTCCATCGCCACTTTCTTGGACTGCATCTTGCGGTGAATGGAATAAGGCGTCTTGCGCCGCCCGGAGACCTGGCAATCAATCCCCTTGGCCTGAACCAGTGTTTGCAATTCCTGGCAAATGCGCGGGATGACATTTTCCGCCTCTGCAGCCAGAAATTCCAGCCGGTTCAGCAAGGTCTGGCGCATTTCCGGATTCAGCACGGCAAAGGCGGTATCTTCAAGCTGGTTCTGGATACGGGTGATGCCCAGCCTTTCCGCCAGCGGGGCGAAAATATCCATCGTCTCGCGGGCAATGCGCTGGCGTTTTTCCTCAGCCAGCGCATCCAGCGTTTCCATATTATGCTGGCGGTCGGCCAGCTTCACCAGCAACACCCGGATATCATCACTGGTTGCCCCGATCAGCTTGCGGAAATTCTCTGCCTGTTTGGAACTGCCAGCCGAGGTTGCAGGCGGGTCAACTTAGTAACTTATCTACCAGCGTTTGAACCTCGCTGCCGAACCCGGCCTCTATCTGTTCCAGCGTGACATCACAATCCTCAACCGTATCATGCAACAGGGCCGTGATAATGTATCCAGGTCCATGTGCATATCGGCCAGCAGGCGGGCCACCGCAACCGGATGAGTGAAATAGGGCTGGCCAGAGGCGCGCTGCTGGCCGGCATGGGCGGTGCGGCCCAAATCACAGGCGCGGCGCAGCCTGTCTTCATCCATGTATGGGTTATAGGCGCGGATTCGGTTAAGCAAATCCTCTATCGCCTGATCCAGCAGATCGGGCGAAGGCGTTGTCGGGCGGCCCCGCTTCAGGCCGGCAAGCGTCTCTGCCCTAGTCATCCCCGTTCAGGGCAGTGAGATCGACATCCTCAAAGCCGGTGGAATCCAGCTCAGCACCGCTACCAATCTGCATACCGGCATCATCGGCAAACCCTTCCATATCACTATTGGCCAGGGATTGGGCCAGATCAGGCTGAGCCAGATCCTCGCGGGCAATTT
>JAYPQA010000052.1:0-1343 GCA_038131695.1 Alphaproteobacteria bacterium
AGTTGGGGCTGATCGCGGGCGGCGGCATGGTGATCGCGCTGATCGCCAATTTGACCGTGGTGCCCGCGCTGCTGGTCGTCATCCCGCCGAAGCCCAACCCCTGGGTGGATGATGCCGCGGATGAAAAGCGCACCGCCGCGTCCGACTGGATCGTGAACAACCGGCGGCTGGTGCTGGGCGTCGCCCTTCTTCTGGCGGCGGGGTCGGCGGCGCTGCTGCCCTCGGCGCGGTTTGATTTCGATCCGCTGAACCTGAAGGACCCGAAAACGGAAACGGTGGCCACCCTGTTCGACGTGATGCAGAGCGACCGGCAGGGGCCCTATTCGGTTGAGGTGCTGACGCCGTCTCTGGCGGCCGCCGACGCACTGGCCGCCCGGCTGGGCAAGCTGCGCACGGTGGACAGCGCCCGCACCCTGACCGATTACGTGCCGAAGCGGCAGGACGAAAAGCTGCTGATCCTGCAGGAAGCCGCGCTGTTCCTGCTGCCGTCGCTGACCGCGCCGCGTCAGGAAGCCCCGTCGGACGAAGCACGCAAGGCGGCGGTGACGAAGCTGCGCGCCGCGCTGGCGCGGGCGGAGCAGGGCAGCGGGCGGCTGGCCAGCGCGGCGACCCGGCTGGATGATGCGCTGGCCGCGACCCGCTATTTTTGCTAGGCTTTTCCGAATAGAGCGTTTTTACTGGCAGGCGATAGTGCCGGGGCATGGCTGGCCGCCTCTGTTGCCCATCGCCTGGCCGGAAAGCAGCCCGGCTTGCTGGGCCAGCTGCTGATTTATCCCACATTGGGCGGGGATGTCACAACCGGCAGCTATATAGAGCATGGCGATGCCCCGCTTTTGACCAGAGAAAAGATTTTATGGTATGGCCAGCAATTTTGGGGCACAGACCAGCCAGACAAACAAATTGGTCCGTTATTGGAAATAGAGTTCAGCTATCTGCCACCAACTGTTATTTTTTCTGCTCGTTGCGATCCGCTTTTTGATGATGGGCCTGCATATGCAAGGCAGATTATTCAGGCAGGCGGCAAGGCACATTGCTATATTGAGGAAGGTCTGGTGCATGGTTATTTGCGGGGGCGTTATTCTTCTGCAAAAATAGCCGATAGCTTTTTTAGAATACGGGCGGCCTGCCGTGCCCTAAAGGCCGGAGACTGGCCCTTTTAATGCCAAAAATATCACGAAGAGAGGTCAGGCGATCTGGCTATCAATATCCTTGCTTCTTGGCGGCTGGCAGCCTTGCCTTTCGCAGTTGAGCGCAGCAGCGATCGCTGCTCTTTTCAAAGCATTTTCCAGCTGGTTTTGTGTCAGATTTTCAATATCTTCGCGGCGGGTAATACCCTGTTCTAG
>JAYPQA010000053.1:0-1334 GCA_038131695.1 Alphaproteobacteria bacterium
TTTATGCATTTCATTGCCGGCATGCAAAATCATATGCCGGATGTTGTGGCAATCATGGCGCCTTATGTGAACAGTTATCGCCGTTATGTGCGGGATTTTGCCGCCCCGATCAATCTGGAATGGGGCCGCGACAACCGCACCACCGGCATTCGCGTGCCGCTGTCGCGCCCCGAAAGCCGGCGCATCGAAAACCGTATAGCGGGCATGGATTGCAACCCCTATCTGGGCATCGCCGCCAGCCTGGCCTGTGGTTATCTGGGGCTGATGAACGAAGAATGGCCCGACAAGCAATTCAAGGGCGATGCCTACGAGGGCGAGGGCCAAATCCCCCGCGTGATGGGCGAGGCGCTGGATCTGTTCGAAGGCGCAACCGCGCTGCACGATGTGATGGGCGAGGAATTTGCCCGCGTCTATGCCATTGTCAAACGCACCGAATACGAAGAATTCTTACAGGTCATCAGCCCTTGGGAGCGCAAGCATCTGCTGCTAAACGTCTGATGAGCCTGCTTTACTGCAACGACACCCCAGGCCAATGGCCCCCCAGCTGGTATGCCGCCACGGCCCATGCCAGCCCCTCGCACCCGCAATTGCAGGGCGCAACACGCGCCGATGCCGTGGTGGTGGGGGCCGGGTTTACCGGCCTGTCGGCCGCCCTGCATCTGGCCCAAGAGGGGCTAGAGGTGGTGTTGGTCGATGCCCATCGCGTGGGCTTTGGTGCCTCGGGGCGCAATGGGGGGCAGCTGGGCAGCGGCCAGCGCCAAGACCAAGACAATTTGCGCAAAATGATGGGCGCGCAGGCAGCGCAGCTGCTGTGGGATCTGGGCGAAGAGGCCAAAGCGCTGGTGCATGCCCTGATTGCGCAGCACCAGATCGATTGCGCCTATCGGCCCGGCGTTGCCTGGCTGGGGTTTGGCGCGGGCGAAACCGCCAAGATGCACAGCTATGCCGAAACTTTGGCGCGCGATTATGGCTATGATCAGATCCAGCCGCTTGACGCGCAAGCCGCACAGGCGCTGTGCCCCTCGCCCGCCTATCATGGCGGCATTCTGGATATGGGCGCAGGCCATTTGCACCCGCTGAACTTTGCCCTTGGGTTGGCCCGCGCGGCGCAACAGGCGGGGGTGCGCCTGTATGAAAATACCGCCGTTACCCAAAAAACCCCAGGCACGCCAGCGCGTGTTGAAACCGACCAGGGCCATATATTGGCAGATCAGGTTATTCTGGCCGCCAATGGCTATTTGGGCGGGTTGAACCGGCAGGTGGCCAGCCGCGTTATGCCCATCAACAACTTTATCCTGGCCACCGCCCCGCTGGGCCCGCGCGCAGCCCAGGTG
>JAYPQA010000054.1:0-1316 GCA_038131695.1 Alphaproteobacteria bacterium
GGCCAATGGTCAGCGGATTGACCACCATGCCTGCTTCAAACCGCTTGACAGCTGCGACCTCTGCGGCCTGTTCCTCTATGGTGAAATTCTTGTGCAGCACGCCGATACCGCCCGCCTGTGCCATCGCGATTGCCAGCTGATGCTCGGTTACCGTATCCATCGCCGCTGAAACAAGCGGCAGATTGAGGGTAATATCCCGGGTCAGGCGGGTGGCAATATCCACATCTGCGGGCAAAACTGAAGAATGGGCCGGTTTCAGAAGCACATCATCAAAGGTCAGCGCTTCGATGATAGCGGGCTGACCTTGTGGCAGATTGGTAGCTGGTTGACTGGCTGGCGGTTTGGCCATGATAGATGCCTCCATCGGACGGGCTGGATGGCAGTGATAATTACCACGCCCGGCCGATAATGAAAAGAGGCAGAAGAAAAGAATCCGGCCAGACAGCAAGGGGCGGTCCGCGCGGCTTTACAGCTATCCGCCCGCACCTTTGAAACCGGTAGCAAGCAGGTAGGTTTCGACAGATTCAGACCGGCTGGCATCGGGTTTGACATGGCGCACCTTGTCAAAATGCTGGTTCAGCGCATCCAGCAATGCCTTGTCCGTGCCGCCGCGAAATGCCTTGGCCAGAAACACCCCGCCCGGCGTCAGCACCTCAACCGCAAAATCAAGCGCCACTTCCAGCAGGCCCATCGTGCGTAAATGATCTGTCGCCCGGTGGCCTGTGGTTGCGGCTGCCATGTCTGAGAGCACCAGATCGGCCGGGCCGTCCAGCAGTCGGCGCACCCCTTCCAGCATCCCCGGATCGGTAATATCACCTTGGACAATCTGGGCGCCCGGCACCGGGTCCACTGGCAACAGGTCAATGCCGACCAGCTTGCCCGGCCCGTCTTCTATCTGACAGCGCCGCGCCACCAGCTGCAGCCAGCCGCCCGGCGCACAGCCCAGATCAACCACCCGCTGATGCGGGGCCAGAAAGGGAAATTTCGCCTCTATCTGCTCCAGCTTCAGAGCGGCCCGCGAGCGAAAGCCGCGCTGTTGGGTCACGAATACCGCGACGTCCTCTTCGATGGCCGGACCGATGGAGTCCTGCGGGTATGTCAGCCAGGTCACATCGACTTCGCCGGTATCTGGATTGACATCTGCGGGCATGCCCGAATTGGAGCGTTGCATGGAGGGCGCTTGCAAGGATGCGGGCGAGGCGTACCACCAGTTATCGAACAGGCATTGCTCGGGATCATTGCGATGCGGGCGCGCCCGCAAAAAGTGGAAACCATCCGCCCAGACCGACACCGCAAAATTTGGAAACACCGTATAG
>JAYPQA010000055.1:0-1302 GCA_038131695.1 Alphaproteobacteria bacterium
GGCATTGGGGCCCGCGCCATTGCGGGCCGCCACGGGCGATATCGGCATTTTGCTGGCGGCTGTTGACGCGCTGGAAACAACAGCGCCGCGCCGCGCCGCGCTGCGCCGCCATATCTGGCGCCCGCGCCGGTTTCGCGCCTTGATGGATCGCTTTTCAGGCCGTGCGCCGGTGCCTGCCAGCCGCCAAGCGGTGATTGCAGGCCAGCTGGCCCCATCTGGGGCGCCTGAAATTGGCCTGCGCAGCATGGCCGAGGTCGAGGCGCGCATTGCCGCGCTGCGCGAAGATGCGCAGGCGGGCCCGATACCGGCCAGCCAGGTGGCCTTGATCGATGCGATTTTGGATGTGCGCGAGGCCATGCCCTATGCGCTGGAACAGCTGCGCGATATCTCGGTTGATCTGCCCGCGATCGCGCCGGCTGTGGCGCGCATGGCCCAGCGGATGCAGGCGCTGGAACGCCGCGGCATCGATGTGGCGCGGCTGGATTTCGAGGCCAGCTACGGGCGCAGCTCCATGGAATATTACGATGGGTTCGTTTTTGGGTTTTACGCCGAAACACGCGCTGATTTGCCGGCTGTGGCCAGTGGTGGGCGCTATGATGCCTTGACGGCGGTGCTGGGGCAGGGCCGCTCGATCCCGGCGGTGGGTGGGGTGATCCGCCCGGGCCTGCTGGCAGAATTGGGGGCAGGGGTATGAGCGTGAAACTGGGTGTGCCGTCCAAGGGGCGGCTGATGGAAAAAACCTTTGAATGGTTTGCTGCCCGCGGCATCGCCCTGTCGCGTGCCGGGTCTGAGCGTGAATATGCCGGTATGGTGCAGGGGATCGACGGGGTCGAGCTGGTGTTGCTGTCTGCGGGCGAAATTCCACGGGAATTGGCCGCGGGGCGCATTCATTTGGGGGTGACGGGCACGGATTTGGTGCGCGAAAAGCTGGCAGGCTGGGAACAGCAGGTTGAAGAGCTGGCCGAGCTGGGCTTTGGCCATGCAGATCTGGTGATCGCGGTGCCGGCGTTTTGGGCAGATGTCGATTGCCTGGATGATCTGGATGCCGCCGCCGCCGCCTTTCGTGCCAAACACGGGTTTCGGCTGCGGGTGGCCACGAAATACCACCGTTTGGTGCGCGATTTCCTGCGCGACAATGGCGTGGCAGATTATCAGCTGGTGGACAGCCAGGGCGCAACCGAAGGCACGGTGAAAAACGAAACCGCCGAGGCGATTGCCGATATCACATCAAGCGGCGACACGCTGCGCGCCAATCACCTGAAAATACTCAGCGATGGGCTGGTGTTACGCTCGCAGGCCACG
>JAYPQA010000056.1:0-1301 GCA_038131695.1 Alphaproteobacteria bacterium
CATCACGACACCACGCACATGCGGGCGCTTACCCAGCCAGCGATTGCGGCCAGCCTTGCCGATTTTGGTGTTTTGCTTGTCCTGGTTGGATACCGCCCCGATTGAAGCCATGCATTCTGAACGCACCAGCCGCACCTCTCCAGAGGACAGGCGCAAGATGGCATGGCCGCGGTCACGCCCGACCAGCTGCACATAGGTGCCCGCAGAGCGCGCGATCTGCCCGCCCTTGCCCGGCTTCAGCTCCACATTATGGACCAGCGTGCCGACCGGAATATTGGCCAGCGGCAGAGCATTGCCCGGCTTTATATCTGCCTGCGGGCCAGCTTCTACCTTGTCACCAGCCCGCAGACGCTGCGGTGCCAGAATATAGGCCTGCTCACCATCTTCATAGGTAATCAGCGCGATAAAGGCGGTGCGGTTGGGATCATATTCCAGCCGCTCCACAGTTGCGGTCATGCCCTGTTTGGTGCGCTTGAAATCAATCTTGCGATAGCGCCGCTTATGGCCGCCGCCGCGATGCCAGGCCGTTACATGGCCGGAATTATTGCGCCCGCCTGTCTTGCTCAGACCCTCGGTCAGCTTCTTGACCGGGCCACCCTTATGCAGGCCGGAGCGGTCAATCAGAACCAGGCCGCGCTGGCCGGGAGAGGTGGGATTGAACTGCTTGAGTGCCATCTTATGCTCCCATAAAGTCGATAGTCTGGCCTTCTGCCAGCGTCACGACCGCTTTTTTTACATCGCTACGCCGCCCGGGACGGCCGCGAAACATTTTTGTCTTGCCCTTGGTGATCATGGTGTTCACCGCTGTGACCTTCACATCAAACAGCATTTCCACAGCCGCCTTGATTTCCGGCTTGCTGGCAGTCTTTGCGACGACAAAGGAGACCTGGCCATTTTCATTGCCCATGGTTGATTTTTCGGTCACCACCGGGCGGATGATCGTATCATAGGCCCGTTCCTTGCTCAGGGTGATTTCCTGCTTGGCGCGTGGACGAATACTCATTTCAGGCGCTCCTCAATAAAGGCGACCGCATCCTTGGCCAGAACCAGCACATCGCGGCGCATCGCATCATAGACATTCAAACCCTGCTGCGGCAGCACATCGACCAGCGGCAAATTGCCAGCTGCGCGAACCAGCCCTTCATCCAGGCTGTCACCACCGATAATCAGCGCATTATTGGCCCCCAGCTTGTCCAGCTTGCCGCGCAGGCCCGCTGTCTTGCCGTCTGATTTCAGCTCATCCACAATGATCAGCTTGCCAGCCGCCGCCTTGGCTGAGAGGACCGAACGCATCCCCAGCT
>JAYPQA010000057.1:0-1300 GCA_038131695.1 Alphaproteobacteria bacterium
TGTATAGAGCCGGCCGCCGCGCAGCACCTTGCGACTGGCCACCGGATCATTCCAATAACCGACCATCACCAGCGGGCCGCGCACCTTAATCTCGCCGGACTGGGTCAGCCCCAGCTCTACCCCAGCCAGCGGCTTGCCGACTGTTTCAATGCGAATGGCGCGCGGCGGGTTGGCGGTGATGACCGGGCTGGCTTCGGTCTGGCCATAACCCTGCAATAGCCGGATGCCCAGGGCCAGAAAGAAAAAGCCGCTATTCGGATCAAGCGCCGCCCCGCCGGAAACAAAGGCCTTTAGCCGGCCGCCAAAACGATTCCGGATAGGCCGCCGCACCAAAAGATCCAGCAGCCGGTTCTCTATTGTCTGGCCAAGGCTGAGCGGTTCTGCCCTGGCGGCCAGCGTGCCCAGCTCTATGGCCCTCTCCAGCATCCGGCGCTGCAGCGGCCCCTTGGCCCGAAATACCTGGCGCATCCGATCCTGCAACACTTCATACAGGCGCGGCACCGCTGTCATAATGGTAGGCCGCACATCCAGCAGCGTGGAGGTCAGCGCTTCTGGCCGATTCAGGAAATAAATCTGGGCGGAAATATGGATGGAAAAACAGCCGACCGAATGTTCATAGGCATGGCTGAGCGGCAACATCGACAAAAATACCTCATCGCCAAGCGAGAGATCGCGCAGCAACCCCTCTGCCCCGGCCAGATTCGCCATAATGGATCGGTGGGTGAGCATCGCCCCCTTGGGCTGTTCATGCGCCCCGGAGGTATAGATGATACAGGCGACATCGCCGGTCTTTAATTTGGGAAAGTCGGCGGGCTGGACAGAGCCGGCCTGCCGCCCCTCTGCCAGCATTTGATCCAGCGAGACCACCGCCAGCCCGGCCGGATACTGCAACAGCTTGCCCGGCTCCATCACCACCAGCAGATAGCACTCCGGGCAATCCTGGGCCGCTGCCTCTACCCGCCCGGCCAGCTTTTCATCCGAGCAGATAACCGCCCGCGCGCCGGAATGGGCCAGCAGCCAGGCCAGATCGGTCTGGCTATGGGTGGTGAATAGCGGCACGGAAATCGCCCCGACCAGCATAATCGCCAGGTCAGCAGCCACCCATTCCGGCCGGTTCTCCGATAATATCGCCACCCTTGTGCCGCTGGTGATGCCGCGCTGGCGCAAGGCCGCCGCCAGCGTCAGCACCTGATCCGCCATCCGCTTCCAGCTGACCGCAGCCCAGCGCCCGCGATGCCGGTGCCAGACAAACGGCACCTCTGCCATCTTTTCGGCGCGGTTGAAAAACATCTCCGGCAGG
>JAYPQA010000058.1:0-1299 GCA_038131695.1 Alphaproteobacteria bacterium
CGCGGCCCGCCCCGGATTGCCAATCGGTGTCCCCGGCAAGCCGTCAAGCAGATAGGTGTTCCAGCCATGCCGGCTTTGCAAATCCTGCTTGCTGATCTGCCTGTCGCTCAGCTGGCGGCCTTGCAGCCCGTATAGCACGGTGGGATCGGATTGCAGGCGCATCCCGCGGCGCAAGCGATTGACAAAGACCGAGGCAACCAGCTTGCGCTCCTCGCGCCGACCTGTTTCCGCCTCAATCATAGAGGCCAGAACCAGCAACTCACCCGCTGAAGCCAGCGGCAATCCGTCTGCCCGGCCAGCCCAGGCCAGAGCCAGCTCGGTCTCTGCGGCGGCCTGCATCCGCTCAATCAACTGGCCGCGCTCCATACCGCGCTCATAGAAAAAAGTATCGGGAAACAGGCTGCCCTCGGCGGGCAGGCGCACAATCTGGCCGGTCAGCCCCTCTGCCTCGTTCAGTATTTCGACAATCTGGCGCACCTGCCAGCCCTCTGGCACCGTCAGGCGGCGTTGCAGCGATTTGCCAGCCTGCAGGATTTCCATAATCTCAGCCAGGCTGGCGCGCCGCGGGAGATCCTGTTCCCGACCTTGGATTAAGCTAGCCTGGCAGCGCAGACTGGGGCCCAATAATGCGGCCGTGATGCACCACCCCGGCCCGGGAGAGCACCCAGCTGATTCGCACATCCCCATCGCCCGGCTCTATCAGGATAATCTGATTGCTGTCATGCGGGCCGGGCTGATTGGAAATCATATCCAGCCACAGGCTGCCGGCCAGCCAAGCGGCTCCCCCGCACAGCACGGCCAGCACCAGCAAGCCCCGGAGCAGGTGCACCGCCCGCCTGGTCGGTTTGGCAGATGTCTCAGTCTGGCTGGCCAAGGATCAGAGAGGCGTTTGTGCCACCAAAACCGAAACTGTTGGACATGGCATTGCGCACGCTGCGCTTGTGGCTCTTCAGCGGCACCAAATCCATGCCCGCCAGCTCCTCCTCCGGCTCCTGCAGGTTGAGGGTGGGCGGCAGCTCGCCGGTTTTTACGGCCAGAATGGAATATATGGCCTCTATCGCCCCGGCCGCCCCCAGCAAATGCCCGGTTGCGCTCTTGGTAGAGGACATGGACAGATTTTCAGCTGCCGTGCCCAGCAAGCGGCGCACCGCCCCGGCCTCAATCAAATCCCCAAGCGGCGTCGAAGTGCCATGGGCATTGATATAGTCGATCTGGTCAGGGTTGATACCGCCACTGCCCATGGCTGCCTGCATACAACGCATGGCCCCTTCGCCACCTTCCGATGGTGAGGTCATGTGG
>JAYPQA010000059.1:0-1281 GCA_038131695.1 Alphaproteobacteria bacterium
ATGTGACCGTGGCTGCAGAATGGGCCGGGTGCCGACGCTCGCAAGTCCATCAGTGGCGCGGTCAGGATGCAGAATTTGCGGCGGCCTGGGATGATGCCTTGCAGGCCGCCTGGGATCGTTTGGAACATCTGGCCTGGCAGCAGGCCACGCGGGGGGTGGAAATCCCTTATTTTTACAAAGGAGAGCAGGTCGCTGTGATCAGGCGCTTTTCGGAGCGGCTGATGATCCAACTTCTGAAGGCGCGCCCGTCGGCCGCAGCTCGTGAGGCTTCTGGGACAGGCGGTGGAGACAGTCTGGATGGGCAGCATATCGAGGCCGAGCTTGAGCGCAAACTTGCCGAGCTGTTTGGCGAGGATGACCGCGCCGATGCGCCAGCGGTTCCTGGCCAGCCTGACACCGGCTGAACGGGCCTGGCTGTCCAAATGCTGGCCTTTATGGGCCAGGCCCAGCCAACTGCCCCCGCAGGGCGACTGGCGAATCTGGCTGTTGCTGGCCGGGCGCGGCTTTGGCTAGACGTGGGCCGGGGCAGAATGGGTGCGCTGGCTGGCGGAAAGTGGCCGTGGCCGGCATATCGCGCTGGTCGGGGAGAGGCTGGATGATGTGCGCCATGTGATGGTTGAGGGGGCGTCTGGTGTGTTGGCCGTTGCCAGCGCGCAGCAGCGCTCGCGCTGGTATCCCTCGCGCCGTTTGCTGATCTGGGAGAATGGCTGCAAGGCGCGTTGTTTTGCGGCAGAGGCCCCGGATCAGCTGCGCGGGCCGGAATTTGAGCATGGCTTGGCAGACGAAATCGCCAAATGGCAGTATCCGGAAGCGCTGGATAATCTGTTGTTGCCCCTGCGCCGCGGGGACCAGCCGCGCCTGCGGGCCACGACGACGCCGCGCCCGCTCAGCTGGCTCAAACAGCTGGCGCAGGCCCCGGATACCGTGCTGGTGCGGCGGGCGCGGGCGATGCGGGCCAAGCAGGAGCGGGCGCAGCCAATAGCGGCGGCCTATGCCCGCGGTGAGGTGCGCCATGCCGGTGTGTTTGAGACCTTGTGCGATCAGATGTGTGCGCTAAAACCGGGCGCATGAAGAGGAAAAAACAAGCCGGAATAAGTAGGTAGGGGCTGGCAGGCGCTTTTATCCCTAGCTCTGGCGGGCGGCGGCAAAGGCTGCTGCTGAGGCCAGAGCCGCAACCAGGTCACTGGCTGGCAGCGGATCCAGCGCGGCTATGGCTTGCTGTGCCTCTGCTGCGGCCAGCTGCAGGGCCTGTTCAATCGTATCATGACGGGACAGCAGCGC
>JAYPQA010000060.1:0-1243 GCA_038131695.1 Alphaproteobacteria bacterium
CCCTTAAGGTACACAACAATCTGCTTTACATTGGCAACCTGCTGCTGGCCAGTGAATCGCTGCTGGCCGCGCAGCGTGCCGGGCTGGCGCTGCAGGCTTTTTTGCATCTCGCCCAGCAGCCTTGTGCGGCGCTCTTCGTCGCCTGCGGGCCACAGCAGAGTAAAGCCCTTGATCTCGCCATTTTGCAGCGCAACCTCGGTGTGCGAGATGAAATCCGTGCCTTGGCCGATCAGGAAAAACCCATCGCTGTCGCGGCGGCGCGGCCCCTCGGGGGGAACGATCGCCAGGGTTTGCATGACGTCATAAAGGCCAAAGAGTGCGGTGCGATCGCCCTTTTGGCTGATCAACAGCACCTTGGCCGGCAAATCGCCCGTGGCCGAATAATGGGCAAAGGGATATTCGTATTTTTCAAACCCCACAGCCGCTGTGGGCATGACGATGGAAATACCGGCATTGGCATCGGCCACTTGCTGCAGCTCCAGCCCCTCAAGCACCGCGTTATATTGTGCCAAAAGATCGACGCGCTGCAGGGTCGATAAAACGCCCGTGGGGGTATAGCCATTGGCAATTTGCCAGGCCTCCATGGCGCGGCGGGTGCCGCTGCCAAGGCCATCGATGGCTGCAGTGTAAACCCGGCCCATTTGCGCCACTTGCAAGGCCCGCGTGGGCTTTGCTCAGCTGCGCCTCGCTTGCGCGGGCCTCGCGCGGGGTTTCATCGGCCGGCGGCGGTGCCACGGTGGGGGCGGCTGATGCGCTTTGCTGGGCGTCGGCGGCCTGGCTGGGCGCGGCTGGCGCAGCTGCGCGGGTGCGGCCCAAAACATCGGCGCCAATGGGCCAGAATTGCTGGCCAAAATCCGCCGTTGGCATCACATAGCTATCGCTGGGGATCAGCCCCTGCGCCCGATAGCTGCGCAGCACCAAAACCGCGTCTTCGGGGGTGTAGGGGCCCAAGGAAATACCATACCAGCCGCTGCCCAAGGCAAAGCCGTTCACATCGGGCAGGGTGGCGGAATAGATGCGCGCGCGCTCTTGCGCGGCGGCAAGGGTGGGTTGGGCCTCGATCTGCACCCAGGCAATTTGCTGGGGCGCAATGGCCTGCTACCTACAACAGGTGCAGCCAGCGGCGCCTGCACCGGCGCCTGCTGTGCCACCGCCCCATCTACAGCGAGAAATGTTGAAAATAACGCGAGATAAAATTGCTGTTTCATTATGCCTGCCATTTTCCCCAGCCGGGGTGTTTATT
>JAYPQA010000061.1:0-1231 GCA_038131695.1 Alphaproteobacteria bacterium
CTGCTGCGCTGGCTGCTGCCCGTTCTGGCGGGGGCGCTGTTCATACCGGGACTGGCACCGTTTGGCCTTTGGCCCCTGACCCTGGTCAGCATGGCCCTGCTGTTATTCCTGTTGCATCGGACTCCCCAGGCTTCCGGGTTCCTGACCGGCTGGCTGTATGGCGCCGGTTTTTTTGGTGCCGGGGCCTCCTGGGTGTACGTCAGCATCCATGTTCACGGTCACGCCCCGGCGCCGATGGCGGCTGTTATGACCGCATGCTTCTGTCTCGGTCTGGCGGTCCTCACCGGCATGCAGACCAGTCTTTACCTGCGCCTTGCGGGCCCCGGGCCAATCCCCAGGGTGCTGGTCTTTGCGGCGCTCTGGGTGCTGTTCGAGTGGCTGCGCAGCTGGCTGCTGACTGGATTTCCCTGGTTATACGCCGGCTACACCACCCTCCACACCCCGGCAGCCGGCTGGGCCCCGGTGCTGGGGGTATTCGGCCAGAGTTTCCTGGTTACCGTCCTGGCCGGCTGCCTGGCGGGGGTGGCGCTGGACCGCCAGCAGCGCAGAACCTGGGGCATACGGGCGGCGCTGCTGGTAGCAGTGTCGGCACTGGGCTTTCTCGTGGGCAAAGTTGATTGGACCCGGCCCCACGGCGCCCCTGTCACGGTTGCCCTTTACCAACCGAATATTCCCCAGGAGCAAAAGTGGAACCCATTGTATTTCCGCAGCTTCCTGGAACAGTACGAACGGGCGACAAAGCCGGCACTGCCGGGCAGCGATATCGTACTGTGGCCGGAGTCTGCGATCCCGGCCTACCGGGATACTGCCGCACCCTTTTTGGAGCGCATGGAACAGGCAGCGGCGGCAGCGGAATCGACGCTGATTACGGGCATCCCCACCCGGGACGATAGCGGCCGCTACAACAGCATCATCGCCCTGGGTAGCGGCACCGGCGAGTACCGCAAGCAAAAGCTGGTGCCCTTTGGCGAGTACGTACCCCTGGAGGAATGGCTGCGCGGCTTGATCGAATTCTTTGACCTGCCCATGTCCAGCTTTACTGCCGGACCCAACGTGCCTCCGGTGCTGCAGGGCCAGGGCCTGAACATCGCCGCCTTCATCTGTTACGAGGTGGTCTACCCGGATTTTGTCTGGCGCGGGGCGAGCAGCTCAGAACTGCTGGTCACCGTCAGTAATGACAGCTGGTTCGGTCGCTCTGCAGGGCCATTCCAGCATCTGGAAATGGCACAAT
>JAYPQA010000062.1:0-1227 GCA_038131695.1 Alphaproteobacteria bacterium
GGTCTGTCTGGCGGTTTCGCCTGTCTTTGCCGCGCTTATTTCACGCCTGCTGCTGGGCGAGCAGACCTATGCGGCGACCTGGCTGGTCATTGCGGTGGCCTTTGGCGGGGTTGCGCTGGCGGTGCTGGATGCTGAGGCGGTCAAGATGGTTACCCGCCAGGGCGGCGG
Organism: Alphaproteobacteria bacterium; assembly: GCA_038131695.1. Lineage (GTDB taxonomy): Bacteria > Pseudomonadota > Alphaproteobacteria > Puniceispirillales > Puniceispirillaceae > JADHLK01. Next base: position 169 of record JAYPQA010000062.1, read on the forward strand.
CTCGGTTCTGCTGGGGGCGGGGTTTGCGCTGATGGCGGCGCTGTTGATTGGGGCGAATTTTGTCTGTTTGCGGGCTGATCCGCGCATCAATGTGGTGCTGGCGACCGCGGCCGGGACGCTGTTTTCCGGTCTGGTTGGGCTGGCCCTTGCCGCCCCGGCCAGCCTGTGGGAAGGCGACCCGCTGATGATCAGCATCTCCGGGGCACACTTATCCTGCCCTTGTCCTTTTTCTGCCTGACCTCTGCCACCCGCTATACCCAGGCCGCCAATATCAGCCTGCTGATGATTCTGGAAACCGTGCTGGGGCCGGTCTGGGTCTGGCTGTTTGTCGGAGAGCAGCCGGGCAACCGGGCCCTGCTGGGCGGGCTGATTGTGGTCAGCGCGTTGATTTTTTATATCCGCTATATGGTGCGCAAGAACCAAGCCAGAGCGCATAGCTGAACAAGCGCGGTTCTCTGCCGGTCCTACTGCTAGAACAGAATGCCAGCCTCTCCCTCCTGCCAGAGCGGGTATTTTTGCATAATGGCAGCCAGCTCTGCTGAGGCCAGAAAATTGCCCAGCCAGCTATTCAAATGCGGCCAGTCCTGCGCATCAAACCAGTCTGGGTCAGCGATACGGAACTGGCGCATAAAGGGCAGGCTGGCATAATCCAGCAACCCGGCCCGCGCGCCGGACAAGGCCCCCTGCCCGGCCAGCTTGTAATCCCAGCCCCTGGCGATTTCGGCGGCGGCGCTGCGATGCTCCGCCGCCTCTGCCCCCGCATAGCGGCTGGCATATTTATACCGGTCCAGATGATATTTGAACGGCCCATCCAGCTGATCAAAATGCTGGTCAATCTGCGCGCTGCTGAGCCCGGCCAGCCAGCCAAGCGGGTCTGCCCGCCCCAGCGCCCAGAGCATAATATCCCGGCTTTCAGCTATCACCGGCCTGTCAGGTGGCGCATCCGGCAGAACCAGAACCGGCACCGTGCCGTCTGTGGCAACCGCCAAAAAGGCAGCTGGCTTGTCCCGCAACAGGATTTCGCGCAACAAGACCTGCTGGCCAGCTGCTTTCAGGGCG
>JAYPQA010000063.1:0-1184 GCA_038131695.1 Alphaproteobacteria bacterium
GATTTAGCCAACAAGTTCTATTCCAGAAGGGAAATATGCAATCTCTTCTGCCGCTGTTTCTGGCGCATCAGAGCCATGCACCGAATTCTCGCCAACACTTTCGGCAAATTCTGCGCGGATCGTTCCGGCTGCGGCATCGGCTGGGTTGGTTGCCCCCATCACTTCGCGGTTTTTGGCGATAGCGTCTTCGCCTTCCAGCACCTGCACCACGATCGGCTCGGAGGCCATGAATTCGCACAGCTCGTCATAGAAGGGGCGCTGGGCGTGCACGGCATAGAACACGCCGGCCTGTGCTTTGGTCAGGTGAATGCGCTTTTGGGCGATGATGCGCAGGCCTGCGGCCTCGAGCTTGGCGTTGATGGCGCCGGTCAGGTTGCGCTTGGTGGCATCGGGTTTGATGATCGAGAAGGTACGCTGAATGGCCATATCGGGCAGGCTCCTGTGGTTTGCGAGACCGCCCCTTGCGGCCCCAGAGTGAAATCGCGGCGCTGGTAGCATGGGCAGGCAGGGTTGGAAAGGCCCAACTGGCCAAAGCCGCCCCTGGGCGCGCGCGGGATTTGAGTATTTTTGGCAAGATGAAGGGCGGATCTTTCCAGCATAAAAATTTGCTATGTTGAAGGCGATATCTGCGCAGTCAAGGGCGCCGCTTTTGAGGCGCCAGCGCGTGATCCGATGGCTAAAGTGGGGATAGCGCAATGGCCGGGAACCCACTCAACAGCTGATACGCGCGGGTGGGCCTGAAGCGCGCCATACCTGCCCGCAGCGCTGCGTGGGCAAAGGTGCCGGGCAATGAGGTGAGCCTGATTGATACGGTGCTGGCCGCCGACACCGAGCGCGCCGCGCTGATGGCCGAGGCGGAAAGCGCCACAGAGGCCGGGCGCATTGCAGAGATACAGACCCGGCTGGCCGATATCGATGCCTGGTCGGCCGAGGGCCGCGCCAGCGCGATTTTGCGCGGGCTCGGGTTTGATACTGAGGCGCAAAAGATGCCTTGCAGCGCCTTTTCGGGTGGCTGGCGCATGCGCGTGGCGCTGGCCGGCGTGTTATTTGCCCAGCCCGATGTGTTGCTGCTGGACGAGCCCACCAACTATTTGGATCTGGAAGGTGCGCTGTGGCTGGAAAACTATTTGCAGCGCTATCCCCATAGCGTGCTGATTATCAGCCATGACCGCGGCTTGTTAAAC
>JAYPQA010000064.1:0-1180 GCA_038131695.1 Alphaproteobacteria bacterium
AATCTGTCAGCTCTAAATCCTCTGGCCCCAAATTCATGCTCAGCAATTGCGCAGCCCCCGCAATGCCAGCCAGCGGGTTTTTGATTTCATGCACCAGCATTTCAGCCATGCCAATGGCCGATTTCGCAGCCGATTTCACCGAATGGCTTTGCGTCATCCGGCTGGCCAATTCGCGAGGCGCCACCAAAAACAGCATCTTTCCCGGATGCCCCAACAGCGGCGAGATTTGCAGGTTGCATTGCAGCGGCGGCCTGTCGCCTGTGCCCACATCGACATCGTTTACAAACAGCGGTGTGCCAGCCGCCCGCGCGCGGGCAAAAGCCTCTTCCAGCGGCGCATCCACCGCCAACCTGTCCCATACCGGGGCGCCGGCCACAGATTTGGCCGAGGCGTTCAAAAACCCTTCAGCGGCGGGGTTGATCTGCTCGATCAGGTCATCAGCCCCCACCAGCAGCGCAGGCACCGGCAAGGAATTCCACAGGGCGGCCTCGTCACTCATGCGGCGCATCTTTCGCGGTCATCGGCCTGGCCCAGCAAGGCCAGCACCTGCGCAGGATCGCGCTGGGTTAAGATTTCGCGGCGCAGTTTGGCGCAAGTGGCCAGATCATCCATATACCACCCCAAATGTTTGCGCGCCACGCGCAGGCCCAATTCGGCCCCGTAAAACCCCAGCATCGCCTCGTAATGGCCGCAGATCATATCCAGCAGCGCGCGCCCTTGTGGAATATCGGGCACGGCCCCATAGCCCAACGCATGCGCCACCTGCGCCAAAACCCACGGCCGCCCCTGCGCCCCGCGCCCAATCATCACCCCATCCGCGCCCGAGTGCTGCAGCGCCTTTTGCGCGTCTTTGGGCCCGGTGATATCGCCATTGGCCACAACCGGAATACCCACCGCCGCTTTCACATCGGCAATCGCCGCCCAATCGGCATGGCCTTTGTAAAACTGGCACCGCGTGCGGCCATGAATCACCACCATCTGCACCCCTGCCCCCTCGGCGCGGCGCGCCAGTTCCGCGGCGTTCAGGCAGCTATCATCCCACCCCAGCCGGGTTTTGAGCGTCACGGGGATATCCACCGCCGCCACCACGGCCTCGATCAGCTGCAGCGCATGATCCAAATTGCGCATCAAGGCCGACCCAGACAGCCCCCCAACCACCTTTTTGGCCGGGCAGCCCATA
>JAYPQA010000065.1:0-1160 GCA_038131695.1 Alphaproteobacteria bacterium
GCACCAGCCGGGCTGGTTGACCGCAGCGCCCGCCCGGCCCTGCCAGACGCGCTGGACGGGCAAATCGCCAGTTTTGAGGTGACCGTTCTGGCAGCTGATATTCCGCCTGCCCGCAGCCGCCGTCCAGCCCGTATCCGCTGCGGCAATGACACAGGCGAGATAGAGCTGATCTTCTTTCGCAGCCAGCCTGACTGGCTGAAAACCGCCTTGCCGGTGGGGGAAAAACGCCTGATCAGCGGGCGGGTGGAGCAGTATCAGGGCACGCTGCAAATGCCGCATCCTGATTATATCCTGCCCTTATCGAAAAAACAGGAGATGCCGGAGATTGAAACGGTCTATCCGCTGACTGCCGGATTGCGGGCCAAGCCGCTGCGGCGGGCGATAGAGGCCGGCTTGAAAAAACTGCCTGATTTGCCCGAATGGATAGAGGCCGGGCGGCTGGCAGAGCGGGGCTGGCCCGGCTTTGCGGCGGCCATGCGCGCCCTGCACCATCCAGAGGGGCCGGCTGATCTGGACCCCAACGCCCCGGTGCGCCAGCGCCTCGCCTATGATGAGCTGCTGGCCAATCAGCTGGCCCTTGGCCTGCTGCGCGCTTCTGGCAAGCGCGATGATCCGGGCCGCCAATTTACCGGTGACCGGCATTTGCAAGACCAGCTGATCGCCGCCCTGCCCTGGCCGCTGACCGGGGCCCAGCAGCGGGTGGTTGGTGAAATCGCTGCCGATCAGGGCGCGGCGGAGAGGATGCTGCGGCTCCTGCAGGGGGATGTCGGCTCCGGCAAGACGCTGGTGGCCCTTCTGGCCATGCTGAATGTGGTTGAATGTGGCAGCCAGGCCGCGCTGCTGGCCCCGACCGAAATTCTGGCGCGCCAGCATCATGCCAGCTTTCAGGCGCTGCTGGCCCCGCTGGGGCTTGATTGTGCGCTGCTGCTGGGCGGGGCAAAGAGCAAGCAACGCCAGGAGATTCTGGACAGGCTGGCCAGCGGCGAGACGCAGCTGATCATCGGCACGCACGCCCTGCTCAGCGAAGGGGTGGAATTTGCTGATCTGGGGCTGGCTGTCATTGATGAACAGCACCGGTTCGGCGTGCGCCAGCGCTTGCTGCTGAGCGAGAAAGGGCGCGGCTGTGATATTCTGGTGATGACCGCAACGCCTATCCCGCG
>JAYPQA010000066.1:0-1136 GCA_038131695.1 Alphaproteobacteria bacterium
ATGCCATACCGGGCACCAGCGATTTGGAAGAAAACCTGAATTACGGGGCTGAGGAGCGGATTATCCGGCTGACCCCGCTGGGCCGCTCGCTCGGCTTTACCGTCAGTTCTGTTGGGGCGCAGCTGCGCGCTGCCCTTGATGGGGCAGTGGTTCAACGCTTTGCCAGAGGTGATGATGAGGTCACCGTCCGGCTGACCCGCCCGGACAGTGAGCTGGGCGATGACCGGCTGGGCAGCCTGCGCCTGATCACCCCGACCGGCAGCTTTGTTGATCTGGCTCAGATTGCGACGATAGAGCAGCGGCTGGGCTTTTCCGTGGTGCGCCGCAAGGATGGCTTCCGCGAGGTAGCCGTGCAGGGCGAGCTGGATGAGAATGTCATCAATACCGCCCAGCTGACCGAAATATTGCAAGCAGGCGAGATGCCGGGCCAGCTGGCCGGTGAGGGGCTGCGCTACCGGTTTGACGGGCGCGATCAAGAACAGGGCGAGGCCTTTGCCGATATGCAGACCGGGGCGATTCTGGCCCTGCTCTCCATCTATGTCATTCTGGCCTGGGTCTTTTCCAGCTGGATGCGTCCCTTTGCGGTGATGATTATGATCCCGTTCGGCCTGATCGGCGCGGTGTTCGGGCATTTTGTCATGGGGCTCAGCCTGTCAATTCTCTCAATGTTTGCGCTGATCGCCCTGGCCGGGATTGTGGTGAACAACTCAATTATTCTGGTGGCGACGATTGACCGGCGGCTGGCTGATCTGGGCGGCGGGGATGAGCATCTGGAAGAGGCGATTGTGCAAGGGGCGGCGGACCGGCTGCGGCCTGTCCTGCTGACCTCCATGACCACGATTGGCGGGCTGTCCACGCTGATGTTTGAGACCTCGCTGCAGGCCCAGTTCCTGATCCCGATGGCCGCGACCATCACCTTTGGGCTGGGGGTTACCACCTGTTTGGTGCTGTTTGTGGTGCCTGCGACGCTGGGGGCCGGTCGGGATATAGGCCAGCTGGCGGCTGGGCTGTTCCGGCTGATCTCCAGACCTTTTATCTGGCTGTTCTCTATTGGCAGCCGGGCAGGCTAATCCTTAAAAAAAGGGGGCAGGCCATGACATCATCAAAAGGGGCGGGCGGCGGCGGCAAGACGCGCG
>JAYPQA010000067.1:0-1102 GCA_038131695.1 Alphaproteobacteria bacterium
GGCGAAAAATGGCGATGCCTGGATTTCCGTGGATGACAAGGATTATTCCCCGTCTGAAATGTCCAGCTTTATCCTGCGCAAGCTGAAAGAGGATGCCGAAGCCTATCTGGGCGAAACGGTCGATCAGGCGGTGATTACCGTGCCGGCCTATTTCAATGATGCCCAGCGCCAGGCGACCAAGGATGCCGGCAAGATTGCCGGGCTGGAAGTGCTGCGGATTATCAATGAGCCGACCGCCGCCGCGCTGGCCTATGGGCTGGATGAGAAGGAAACCGGCACGGTCGCCGTGTTCGATCTGGGCGGCGGCACTTTTGATGTGTCGGTGCTGGAAATCGGCGATGGCGTGTTTGAGGTGAAATCCACCAATGGGGATACATTCCTGGGCGGTGAGGATTTTGACCAGAAGATTATCGATTTTCTGGCAGACCAGTTCAAATCTGACAGCGGCATTGACTTGCGCGGTGACCGGATGGCCTTGCAGCGGCTCAAAGAGGCGGCTGAAAAGGCCAAGATAGAGCTTTCCAGCGCCACCCAGACCGAGGTCAATTTGCCCTTTATTACTGCAGATCAATCCGGCCCGAAACATCTGGCGGTCAAGCTGACCCGTGCCAAGCTGGAAAGCCTGGTAGAGGAGCTGGTCGAACGCTCTCTGGAGCCGTGCCGCAAGGCGCTGAAAGATGCCGGGGTCAAGGCTGGTGATATTGATGAGGTGATTCTGGTCGGCGGTATGACCCGGATGCCGAAAATCGTCGAAACAGTTGAAAAATTCTTTGGCCGTGAGCCGCATCGCGGCGTGAATCCGGATGAGGTGGTCGCCTCCGGGGCGGCGATTCAGGCTGGCGTGCTGACCGGTGATGTCAAGGATGTGCTGTTGCTGGATGTGACGCCGCTGTCGCTTGGCATTGAAACGCTGGGCGGGGTCTTTACCCGGCTGATTGACCGCAACACCACCATCCCGACCAAGAAAAGCCAGGTCTTTTCCACCGCTGATGACAACCAGTCTGCGGTGACCATCTCGGTCTATCAGGGTGAACGGGAAATGGCTGCGGATAACAAGCAGCTGGGCCAGTTCAATCTGGAAGGGATTCCGGCCGCCCCGCGC
>JAYPQA010000068.1:0-1087 GCA_038131695.1 Alphaproteobacteria bacterium
TCTCAGCACCGCATAGATCTGGCTGCCAGTCTGGTCGGTCAGGCGGGTAGCATCATCTGTGCCATCGCTGTCCGTATCAATATGCTGGTAGGAGATAATACGCAGCCCGTCCGGCAAATCTATCTTATCCTGGCCGCGGGTGAAATCGGTTATCAGATCAGCGCTGGCATCGGTGCTGGCAAAATGATCCAGCACAAAAATATCATTGCCCGCCCCGCCTTCCAGCCGGTCATTGCCAGCCCCGCCCTCCAGCTGGTCATTGCCGCCCATGCCAAACAGAATATCGCCGCTGGCCCCGCCGGTAACCCGGTCATCCCCGCCAAAGGCCCAGACGATGTCAAACCCGGCTGTGCCGGTGATGGTATCATTGCCGGAACTGCCAAAGGTAAAATCCTGGCCGGCGAAAAAGCTGCGATCCGAAGCGCGCAGATCAATCTGGAACCGGCCTGCTGCGATATTGCCCAGGACAAGGTAATTGCCTTGCGTGCCGGAGAGGGCAGGCTGGCCAGCTTTATAGATCAGCAAATGGCCACCGCTGACCGTATCGCCCGCCGTGCTGATACGCAAATCTGCTGCCCGAATATCACGCAGCCAGATCGCATCACCGCCAGATTTGCTGTAATCAGTGATGGTATCCCGGCCAAAATCAGAACCGTTGAAGATAAACAGATCACCGCCTGTGCCGCCTGTCAGATCATCATTGCCGCTGCCGCCAATGATCACATCAGCCCCGCCGCCTGCGCGAATCGTTTCATTGCCAGCCCCGCCATCAATCCGGTTCGAGGCAGAATTGCCGGTCACATTATCATCCCGGCCGGTCAGGATCAGGGATTCCACATTCTTGACCTTCAGAACCGGCCCGCTGCCGGGATCCGGTATCAGGTTCAAATTATTCAGGGGCGGGCTGTTCGCCTGATTGTGATGATGGCCGGTCTGGCTGCATCCTGAACAGCAGCAATAATCAGAATGCACCTCCATCTGCTCAAAGGCCGCAAAGGGGCTGTTACCCAGGGGCTGGGCAAACAGGAAGTCCGCCGTCACCAGTTGCGGCGGGCTGGCGGGTGGGTTGCTGCCTTGCCGGTTAGCC
>JAYPQA010000069.1:0-1084 GCA_038131695.1 Alphaproteobacteria bacterium
GCTGATGCTCGCGGATATCGGATTCCTCGCGCTGATCGGGTTCCTCGGATATCGACACGCAGTGAGCCGACTCGGCAAGCTGCTCCTGAAGTAGGCGCGCGATGGCCCGCGATTTCTATTCGATCTTGGGTGTGCCAAAGACCGCCAGCAGGCCCAAAATGGCCACGATCACGGGCAATATAAATGGCGCGCCCATCAGAGCCAGCAACAAGGCGCGCCCGCGAAACTGGCGCCGCGACAGCGCCCGCGCAACCTGAATGGCCAAGAGCACCGACAAACCCGCCGAATAGAGCGCTTGCAAAACGGTAAAGCGCAGCGCCGCCCAATCGGCGGGCTGTGGCGCGCTGCCGCCGCCCGCGTGCCACAGCACAGCCGCCATGGGCAGGGTCAAAAAAACCGCCAAAAACGGCCCGGCCACCCAGCCGGGCCATTCGGGCAAGCTGCGCACCGTAGGCACCGGGTGGGCCTAGCGGGCCAAGGCGTTGCGCCATTCGCTGATGGCGGCGTCGCGCAGGGCACCGGCCTGTTGGGGCGAAAGCAGTAACGATTTGGCGGGGGTGATCAGCGTGTCAAACCCATCTGGCAGGCCGGTGCTGGGGGTTTTGGCCGGATACATCCAATTTGTGGTTGGAATGATCGATTGAAAGGCATCCCCCAGCATAAAGAGCATGAATTCATCGGCCAGTGCGCCCTGATCGGTGCTGGCCAGTTTTGCGGCCAGTTCGACCTGCATGTAATGACCCTCGTCAAAGGCGGCGGCGGCTTTGCTGGCATCTGATTCAGCGATCAAATGATAGGCGGGTGAGGTGGTGTAAGACAGCACCATATCGGCCTCGCCTTCCAGGAACAGGCCATAGGCCTCGGACCAGCCGGGCGTGACGCTGACGATATTGTCGGCCAGTTCTTGCCAGATTTCACCGGCCTGATCGCCATAAGCGGCCTTGACCCACATCACCAAGCCCAGCCCCGGCGTAGACGAGCGCGGATCTTGGATGATGATTTTCAGATAGCTTTCAGCCAGGGCCCGGAAATTGCTGGGCGCGGGCAGATCGGCGTTTTTGACAAAGGCGAAATAGCCCCAGTC
>JAYPQA010000070.1:0-1081 GCA_038131695.1 Alphaproteobacteria bacterium
GTTTTTATGTGCCCCGGCCCATGCCCAACCCCATGCTACAGCCGATGCCCAAGCTTGGGGATTTGGGAAATGGGCTTTACCTATTCTGCAAATTGAATATATAGGGGCCAACCGCATCACAGGAAACGCCGATGAAATTGCCCCGCCTGTCCCGCGCCGCCTTTGAGCGGCATTTGCCGATTTTGACATGGGCACGCAGCTATGACCGCGACACGCTGACCAGCGATGCCGTGGCGGCGGTGATCGTGACGATCATGCTGATCCCGCAATCGCTGGCCTATGCGCTATTGGCGGGCCTGCCGCCCGAGATGGGGCTTTACGCCTCGATCTTGCCACTGGTGGCCTATGCGATTTTCGGCACCAGCCGCGCGCTGGCGGTGGGGCCGGTGGCGGTGGTGTCGCTGATGACTGCGGCAGCTGTGGGCAATCTGGGGCTGCAAAGCCCGGCAGATATGCCGCGGCAGCTCATTACCCTAGCCTTTATTTCTGGTGTCATGCTAACGCTGATGGGGTGCTGCGCCTGGGGTTTTGATTTCATCGCCCGGTGATTGCGGGCTTTATCACCGCATCGGGCGTGCTGATTGCCACCAGCCAGTTGAAACATATCTTTGGCATTTCGGCCCATGGGCATGCCCTGCCAGAGATCATCTCGTCATTGATGGCCAGCCAGCATCTGACAAACCCGATCACGCTGTTTATCGGCCTAAGCACGGTGGCGTTTTTGTTCTGGGTGCGCAAGGGGCTGAAACCCTTGCTGCTAGGCCTGGGGCTAAAGCCGCGATTGGCGGATATTTTGGCCAAGGCAGGGCCGGTTGGCGCGGTGGCTGTAACCACGCTGGCGGTGTGGATTTTCGATTTGGAAAACAAAGGCGTGGCGATTGTGGGCGAGGTGCCGATGGGCCTGCCGCCGCTGACCGCCCCCTCGCTGAGCCCTGAATTATGGGGCCAGTTGTTTATGTCGGCGGTGCTGATTTCGATCATCGGTTTCGTGGAATCGGTGTCGGTGGCGCAAACACTGGCGGCGAAAAAGCGCCAGCGCATCACACCCGACCAGGAATTGGTGGGGCTTGGCACCTCGAAT
>JAYPQA010000071.1:0-1030 GCA_038131695.1 Alphaproteobacteria bacterium
CCAGACAAGGGCGGCGGAGGCGGTTTCGGCCTGGCTGGCAAAGCCGGTTGCGGCCAGCGCGCCTTTTTTTGCCCGGATGCGGGTCTGGCTGGCGGTCAGGCTGAGCGTGTTGCCAGCATCTCCCGGCGGACTTTGCCAGCTGGCCCGGCCATAGCGATAAACCCCCATATCGGGCGCGCTGCGCAAGGATATGGAGAGTTGATCGCCCGCTTTGAACGCGTGCGGCTGGTTCAGATCAAGCGTGGTAACCTCACGGCCAAGGCTGGAGGAGAGATGATTGCTGGCAGTCAGATTTATCTGCCGGCCGGTCTGGCGGGCCTGCAAATAGATATCGGTGGTTTGCGGCTTTGTGCCGGGCTGCAGGATAGCCTGTGCCGAAAGCCCGGGCAGGCGATTGACCCGCAGCAGGAAATTTTCCAGCTGATCCTGGGTGAGCGGGCCCTGTTTTTGCAGCTGTAAAAACCAGCGCTGCAACAGGGCCTGCATATCCGCGGCCAGCGGATCACTGGCCAGCGGATCACTGGTCAGCACCAGCCGGTCCAGCTGCCCCTCTACCAGCCGCAGGGTGAACTGGCCGGCGCGAATATCCTGCGGCGGAACCAGCGCAAAGCCCAGCAGATAGCCGCGCGCCCGGTAGGTGGCTGTGATCGCCTCGGCAAAGCGGAAAATATCGCCGACACTGGCTGTCTCGTCGGGCTGCCTGTCCCAAAGCGCGCGCAGCTCAGCCTGCGGCAAGGTGAAAGAGCCGGTCAGGGTAAAATCCTGAAAGTAGAAAATAGCTGGTCAGCATCGGAATCAGCAACCGCCAGCTCTTTGCGGCCCAGCTGTTGTGTGGTGTCCAGCTGCCGGGGTGGGTTCGCGTCTGGCTGTGTCTGTTTGGGGTCAAGCAGCTGTGAGGGGGCGCTGCTCTCGGCCTCGCGTTCCGGCCAGATGAGGGTTTCGGCCCGGCTGGCCCCCAGCAGAACCAGAAGCGACAAAGCCAGCCGCCAATGCCGGAACGGCCCCGGCAATGCTGGCGACCGCGCTGGCC
>JAYPQA010000072.1:0-1023 GCA_038131695.1 Alphaproteobacteria bacterium
GCCATATTGAGGATGGGCTGGCCCATGCGCTGCCCAGCTTTGAGCAGGCCGCTCAATAAATCCGGTTCATGCCAGAGATAATCGCCTGAAGCATCTCGTCGGCCGGGCGCTGCCACCAGTTGCGGGCGGAGAATATCTCAATTTCCACCGGCCCGGCAAAGCCGGTCTGCTCTATCATCCGGCGCCAGTCCAGCAGGTCAATCACCCCGTCTCCCGGCATACCGCGATCCAGCCTGATATCCTGCGTATCGGCCAGCCAGTCCGAGATATGATAATTCAAAATCCGGTCACCAGCCCGTGCTATCTGCTGGCTGATATCTGCTTCCCACCAGAGGGCATAGGAATCAACCGCCAGCCCGACCTTGTGCTGTGGCACGGCCTGATCCAACCGGTCCAGCATCGCATTCGCCTCAGCCAGGCTGGACAGGACTGAGCGAAAGCCGCACACCATCGGATGCAGCGGCTCCAATGCCAGCCTGACCGGCAAATCTGCCGCCGCCTCAGCCAGCTCAGCCAGGGCCGCGTCGGCCTTAACGCGCGCCTGCTCCAGCCTTGTATCCGCCGCCTCAAACCCGCCAGTGATCAGAACCACACTCTCAGCCCCCAGCTCAGCCGCCGCCTCCAGCATGGCAAGGCACGCCGCCTGCCCGGCAAACAGCTGGGCCGCACAGAGCGAGACCGGCCGCACCCCATGATCGGATAAGAGCTTTCTGGCCTGACGCCGCCCGGTTTCTGCCAGCATCGGCTGCCACAGCGCGGTCAGGCCAATCGCGTGCCGGGCCAGACTATCCAGCGAGCCGGCAAAATCAGTCTGCTCTGACAGGCAGACCTGATGCACACAAATATCCGCGAGACCGAGCTGGCGCATGAAACCCTACCAGGTCGCCCGCCCGCCGGTCACATCAAAGACCTGGCCGGTGGTAAAGCTGCAGGCCTGCGAGGCCACAAAGGCCGTCATCGACGCGATTTCACCAGGCGTGCAGAGCCGCCCCATCGGAATCCGGCTTTTCTTGTCCGCGATAT
>JAYPQA010000073.1:0-1010 GCA_038131695.1 Alphaproteobacteria bacterium
GCCCAGCCCCAACAAGTTTGAAATCGACGCCGATTTGATGACCTGCGGCGGCGGGGCTGCGGCCACGCAAATGATGCTGTCGCTGATTGCCAGCGATTATGGCTATGATTTTGCCATGGTCGTTTCAGATATGTGCCTGAATTCGGTGGATATCACGCAAAACGCAAAACAGCGCTCGTCTATCGCGCGGGCCATCAGCTCGCGCAATGGCAAGCTGCTTTTGGTGATGCGGGCGATGTATGACAACCTGGAAGAGCCGTTATCGATGACCGAGCTGGCACAGGCCTCTGGGTTATCGCGGCGCCAGATCGAGCGGTTGTTCATCACCTATCTGGGCGAAACCCCCGCCAATGTGTATAAAAACATCCGCCTTGATCGCGCCCGCGCGCTGTTTGCCGAAACCGATATGAGCGTGGCCGAAGTGGCCGCCGCCTGTGGGTTTAGCTCGGCCGATCTGCTGTCGCGCAATTACAAAACGCGCTTTGGGGAAACCCCGCAAGGGCTGCGGCGGCGCTAGGCGCTGGCGCGCGCCCTAGCCCAGCATCGCGGTATCGCCGCATACCGATATGGCCTGCCCTGTCATGGTGGCGCTGCGGGGGCTGGCCAAAAACGCCACCTGATCAGCAATTTGCTGGGGCGTTACATAGTCTTTGATCGCGGTATAGGAAAAGGCCTGCGCCTCGGTTTCGGCAAAGCTGCGCCCCTGGGCCTGGGCGCGGGCCTCTAGCACCCGGCGCTGGCGCGCCCCCGCCACAATGCCGGGCAGCACGGCATTCACCCGAATGCCATCGGGGCCCAGTTCTACGGCCATCGATTTGGTCAAGCCAATCACCCCCCATTTTGCCGCCGCATAGGGGCTGCGCAATTTAAACCCCAGCCGCCCCGCCAGCGAGGATATATTCACAATCGCAGGCGACCGGCCCTGGCGCAGATACGGCACCGCACGGCCAATGGTGATGAATTGGCTGGTCAGGCACACCGCCAGGCAGCGCTCGATATCGCCCAGATCC
>JAYPQA010000074.1:0-1003 GCA_038131695.1 Alphaproteobacteria bacterium
GGTTGCGGGCGATATCGCTGGCCAAGGCTTTGAGCGGGCTGACATATATTGTGTGCAGGCCCGTGTGTTGGCCCGCGGCTAATTCCGCAAGCGTTGGCAAGAAACCGGCCATGGTTTTGCCGCCCCCCGTGGGTGCGATCAGCAGGGTGGCCGGGGCATGGGCACAGGCCAGCATTTGGCGCTGATGCGGGTGCATCTGCCAGCCGCGGCTGTGAAACCAATCGTCGATGGCCTGTGGGTAGGTGCTCATGCCGGTGATCTAGCGCATCGCGGCGCGCAGGGAAATGCAAAGGCGCGCGCGCCAGCCTAAAGGCTGGCGATGGCAAGATAGATCATCAGGCTGGTGGCCAAGGGCAGGCCCATGGGAAATTTCGCGCCCGCATCCCAGCTGGCCCAGTCTGGGGCCAGTGCCCGCAGGGCGGTGTGCTTGGCCATGCGATGGGCAAGATAGGCGGCCAGCAAATTGGCCATGAAGATCAGCCCCACCAGCCGCGCATCGGCGGCCCAAACAAAGGGGGCGGCGGCGGCAATAAATTTGGCATCCCCCGCACCAAAAAGCCCCATGGCATTGGCCAGAATACCCAAGATCAGAAAAATTGGCCATGCGGCCCCCTTTTGACCGGCAGTCTGATTGGGCCCGGGTAGGGCGCTTTGAGGTAGGAAGGGGGCGCCCAAGCGCGATGGACGCCCCTTTGATATGTCCTGTTCGTGCCGGGGCACGGGCAGGTCTTAGAATGTGGGCATCGTGGTTGCGGCGCCGGTGGCCAGTGCCGAAATGTTGGTGTCCAGCGCGGTGTAGGCGCCAACAGCCAGACCAACCACAGCAGCGGTCAGCACAACCCAGTCAACAGTTACAGCGCCGTTTTCGTCGTTGCGGAAGTTTTTGATGAAGTTCAGCATTTGATATCCCTCCAAAGGATGTTTGGTTACATACCCAAGCCGCCGGTTTGTTTGGGCGCCACTCTTATCTGGCCCGCCGCCGTCTTGGTATGACCCTATATAC
>JAYPQA010000075.1:0-46235 GCA_038131695.1 Alphaproteobacteria bacterium
CAAGAAATCGGCGCCAAAGGCAGCCGCAAAGAAAGCAGCCCCGGTAAAAACAGACCCGGCAAAAGAACAAGCCGCACAAACAAGCGCACAGGCTGCTGCTGAAAACAACCAGAGCGACGCCCAGCAGGTGCCGCGCCAGCTGGTCATGCACGCCCAATATGTCAAGGATCTGTCCTTTGAAAACCCGAATGCCGCAGAGGTGCTGGCCCAGAATGCCGGCCAGCCCAATGTCGATGTCGGGGTCAATGTCAATGCGGTCAAGCTGAATGAGGAGCAATATGAAATCGCCTTGCGGCTGACGGCTGATGCCAAGGCTGATGAGACGCAGCTGTTTCTGGTAGAGCTGACCTATGCCGGGGTGGTCTCGGTGCAGGGGGCCAATGAGCAGGAAATCAACCCGATGGTGATGATTGAGGGGCCACGCCTGCTATTCCCCTTTGCCCGCGCGGTGATTGCCAATATCACCCGGGAAGGCGGCTTTTTGCCCTTGAATATCCAGCCGATTGATTTTGTGGCTGTTTACCGGGCCAATATCGCCGCCCAGCAACAGCAAGCCGCCCAGAACGGCCAAACCCAGCAATAGGCCAGTAATGGGCCAGCAATAGAATTGCAACGGTTCTTTTGATTTGCCTGATATGGCTGGCTTTATTTATCCAGCCATATCGGGTCGGTCACTTTGGTCAGGAAGGCTTCCCAGGCGCGCTTTTCCTCCGGCTTTTCAGGATGCGGGCGCAGCGGGCGCAGCGGCCTGTCCTGGGCCAGCAGGCGGGCCAGCGCATCCGGGCCGTCCGAGGCGGCCTGAGCCGGGGGTGACAGGGCCTGATCAGATACGGGCTGGCTGGCGGTTTTTTCGCTCTCCACCTCTGCCCCCAGTAGATTGGGTTGCCGCCCGCCTTTCAGCTCTATATAGACCTCCGCCAGCAAATCAGCATCTACCAGCGCGCCATGCAAATCGCGGTGACTGTTATCAATACCAAAACGGCGGCACAGCGCATCCAGAGAGGCCGGCGCGCCGGGAAATTTGCGCCGCGCGATGGTCAACGTATCGATAAGCCGGCCCTGATCCAGCGCAGGCAGGCTGAGGCGGGCCAGCTCTGCATTCAGAAAACCGGCATCAAACGGGGCATTGTGAATAACCAGCGGGGCCTCGCCGATAAAATCCAGAAATTCGCCGGATATCGCCTCAAAAACAGGCTTATCAGACAAAAATTCCTCTGACAGCCCATGCACTTTTTCTGCCTCCAGATCGACCGGTCTTTGCGGGTTGATATAGAGATGCAGCTGGCGGCCAGTTGCCACCATATTGACCAGCTCCAGCGCGCCAATTTCCACGATCCTGTGGCCTTCTTCAGCCGACAGGCCGGTCGTTTCTGTATCCAGCACAATCTCGCGCATCATTCCTGCCTGTCCCTAGAGGTTTTCCAGGTGTTTTTCCTAGTCTTTTTCCGGATGCCTGAGCCGCGCCAGCCAGCGGCGCAGGCGGCGGTTGGTCTCAGCATAGCCAAGCGCGGAGGGCAGGGCCAGATCCGCCAGTCTTTTTTTTGTTTCCTGCGGCATCTGTGCCTTGAGGATGCCTGCCAGCTTTTCCCCGGTCATGGCCGGGCGGGAAAGGGCGCGCTTTTTCTGCACCCGCAGCGGCGCCCAGACACAAATAACAAAATCACAAAAAGCATCGCCGCCCGTTTCAAACAGCAGCGGCACATCCAGCACAACAAGGCGGGCACGGCGGCGGCGCTGCCGGGCGAGGAAGCGATCCCGGTCTGCACTCACCAGCGGGTGCAATAGCGCTTCCAGCCGGCGGCGGGCGGGCGGGTCCTGAAACACCTTCTTGCCCAGAGCCGCCCGGTCAATCGCCCCATTCGCATCCAGCTGCAAGCCGAATTCCGCAGCAACCGGCAAGACCGCCGCACCGCCCGGCCCCAACAGGCGATGCACACAGCCATCTGCATCATGCACAGGCAGGCGCAAGCGTCGGCACATATCGGCCACCGTGCTCTTGCCGGTCGCAATCGACCCTGTCAGCCCGATAATCTGCATCACCCAGCCTGCCGCGTCTGCGGGGCCAGACCATATTCGCGCAGCTGCGCCAGCAATTCCAGCAAGGGCAGGCCCAATATCGAAAACCAGTCACCGGAAATCTTCTGCATCAGCTGGGCTCCCGGCCCCTCAATCTGATAGCAGCCAGGACTGCTCAGGGCTGCCTCTCCAGCCTGATCAAGATAAGCCTCTATCAAATCCGGGCCCAGCGCACGCAAGACCAGCTGCGGGCGGGCCAGATGGTGCCAGAGCCGCTTGCCCTGTTTCAGCAGAACCACCGCGGTGGCCAGCTCATGCTCGCGGCCGGACAGCTGCGCCAGCTGGCGGGCGGCTGAGGTCCGATCTGCCGGTTTGGCAAACATTTCCCCCGCACAGATCAGCAGCTGGTCACAGCCAATGACCAGAGCATCCGGATGCCGGGCCGAAATCGCCTCGGCTTTCAGCTCAGCCAGCAGGACCGCGATTTCCGGCAGCGCCAAGCCTTCGGCGCCAGCCCCGGCGCGCACCACCTCCTCATCAATATGGGCAGGCCGGGCGGCAAAAATCAGCCCGGCATTGGCCAGCATCTGCTGGCGTGTCGGGCTGGCCGAGGCCAGCAGAATCTGTGTATCGGGCAGGGCCCAGCCTACCTCAGGAGGCATGGTTTTTCTCCCGCCAGATATTGTAATGATGGATGATAGCCGCTGCTGTTTCCTCTACCGAGCGGCGCGTGACATCCAGAACCGGCCAGCCATTGGCATTGAACAGGCGGCGTGCCTCCTGCATTTCGCGGGTTACCTGATCGAGATCGGCATAAATATCATTGCCCTCATCCGAAAGATGCGCCAGCCGGTTGCGCCGGATCTGGGTCAGCCGCTTCGGGTCTGAGGCCAGCCCGACGACAAAAATCTGCAAGCCGTTCAGATGCTCAATCGGAAAGGGCACCCCCGGCACCAGCGCATAATTGGCCACCCGGAAACCGCGATTGGCCAGATACATGGAGGTCGGTGTCTTGGAGGTGCGCGAGACGCCGATCAGCAGCATATCAGCCCCCTGCAAATTCGCCATATTCAGCCCATCATCATGATTGACCGCGAATTCCACCGCCGCCATGCGCTCAAAATAGGCCTTGTCCATGCGATGCTGCGCGCCTGGCCTGTTCATCTCCTGCGTGCCGAAGAGCGAGCCAAGCAGGGTCACCACCGGGTCCAATACCGAGAGATGCGGAATTGATTGTGCCCGGCAGACAGATTCCAGCTCTTTGCGAATGGTTTGGTCCACAACTGAAAATAAGACCACCCCCTTGTCGCGCTCCAGCGCCTTGGCCAGCACCTCAACATGGGCCGGGGTGCGTACCAGCGTCCAGATATGTTCGCTGACCTGAACCTTGGGAAACTGCGCCAACGCGGCTCGGGCATATTGATGCACCGTCTCCCCCGTGGAATCAGAAACCAGATGCAGATGGATTGTCTGTTCACTCATGCTCTCTGACATAACAGGGAAGGCCCGAATTGTCATCTATTGGCCATTGAAAAACAGCGGGAACAGACTTCTTGCAAAGGGTTTTGCAAGAGGTTGGGGAAAACCCCGGCTGGCACGGGATAAAATCCGCAAGGGCCAGAAACTGTCCTGTTTATGCACAGCCGCCAGCCGGGTATGGCACAGGCGGGAGAAATCCGCATCCACCAGCTGGCCAAAACGGGGATAAGCAGCAAAACAGCCCGGTCAAGCAGGCTGGACAGGCTGGCCAGAATTGGGGATAAGTCTGGGGATAAAATGCGAACAGGATGTTTTCAGATATTTTGTGCCAGTGCTACTAAAGTCTCTAATCTTATATAAATATAATTCTTATTAGTCAGGGAAATAAAATTCATGCGACTCTCCAATTTGCTAAAAGGTGACCGGCAGGCAGGACGTGTGCTCTGGTATATGCGCCAGGCCGGACGCTATTTGCCGGAATACCGGGCTGTGCGGGCTGAGATGCCTGATTTCATCTCCTTTTGCCTGAATCCAGAAAGGGCTTGTGAGGTCACTCTGCAACCGATAGACCGCTTTGATCTGGATGCGGCTATTATTTTTTCAGATATTTTGACCATTCCCTGGCTGTTTGAGCTCAATTTGCGGTTTGAGCCAGGCAAGGGGCCGCTGCTGGATGCAATGGATCATCCGCTTGATATCAACGCCCAGCTCATCACCGGTCTGGAGCAAGAAATTAGCCCCGGTTGGTGAGGCGGTCAGGCTAACCCGCAGAAAACTGGCCTGTGACAAGGCGTTGATCAGTTTTGCTGGGGCCCCCTGGACGCTGGCAACCTATATGGCAGAAGGCGGGAGCAGCCGCGACTTTGCCAGGGCAAAATCCTGGCTCTGGTCAGCGCGGGCTGAGAGTTTGGCGCTGTTTTCCCTGCTGGAAGGGAATGATGCTCGCTTGCTGGTCTTGCAGGCCCGCGCCGGGGCCGATGTGCTGATGTTGTTTGATAGCTGGGCCGGTGCTGTCCCGGACGCCTTGCGAGAGGATTTTGTCATCAGCCCGGCGACCCGCATTATTGACGGGCTGCGCCAGCGAGGTTGAGCAGCCAGTTATCTGGCTCGAGGGCTGGGCGGGGTTGCTGGGCTTTGCAGGAGCAGGTGCCCTGTCAGGGTCTGGGGATTGACCAGCATACAAATTTGGCCTGGGCGGCAGAAAACCTGCCGGAAAATCTGGTCTTGCAGGGCAATATGGACCGCTGGCCGTGGCCGCGGGCGGGCCGGCGATGCGCGCGAAGCTGGACCAAATTCCTGGCGGCGATGGCCAGGCATTATATTTTCAATTTGGAGTCATGGGTTTATGCCGTATGCGCCGGTTGAGAATGTGGCAGAATTGACCCGGATGGTGCCAGGAGCAGGGCTGATGGAGTATAGCTGGACCAAGGCGCTGCGATATTTCGGTCATTTGGATGACGGGCGCTGCTCTATCTGCCGCGCCTGTTTGTCTATCAGGCGCTTCGTTGAGCCGGGCTCGGCATGGGCGAAACCGCTGAAACTGATGCAGCGCCGCCTTTTGAAAGCGATTATGAATCCGGCCATGATACGTAGCTGGGAGTTTCGGGCTGTGGATACTGGCGGCAAATCTGGCTTTGCTGAAATAGGTCTGGTTAAGCTGGCTGCGGTTGCCAGGCTGACTGGCTGTCACATAGTCTTGCGTATGCGCCGCCAGCTGGAAGCGAATGATCACAGCCGGTCTGACAGGTTCTGCGGGTCTGGAATGAAGTACCGACGCACTGATGATCGTGATTGTGATTCTGGCGGTGGTAAAGCCTTTTTGTTGCGGCTGAAAGCAACCTTTCGCCAGTTGGGCTTTTGTATTGCTAATTAGAGCCGGTCACAAAAAATACCGCCTTTTTCTTTTCCCAAAAAATTCTGGTTGCATTGGTGGCAAAAAATGCATTTGCAAAATTAAAACAGAAAAACCCGGCTGGAACTGCTCGCCTATGCAGAAGGGCTTGAAGTCAAGAAACGCCTCCTACCTGCACGCAGGATGCTGATGTTCGCGATATTGGAAGCGGCTGGCAGAAAATGGGGTTGCCATTCTTCAGCAATATGGCGTTATCAAGTGTTGGAGTGTGGAGTTCGGCTTTTGCGCGCGGAATCGAGTATCTTCCTGGCCCCGGATGATATCTATGTCTCGCTTAGCCAGGTAAAACGCTGGCTTGCGGGTGACACGGTGGAGAAATTCGCCCCGAAGAGGGGGAGCGGTATTTTGCGCCGCTGCGGTCAGATCGATCAGTGAGGATCGGACAGGTTCGGCACCGCATCAATTTTGACAATCGACTGCTCTATCCGGATGAAGAAAAGCTGACGATGGAGCTGCCCTACAATCGGATAACGGGGACCGGACCCGCGAGTAAGTAGTTTGATTTCCCCACGATGGGCCGAGGCATGCCCGGCCTGATCGTGACCCCGCCACGCACCGGCAAGACCATGATGCAAATCCATGGCCCACGCGATTACCGAAAACCGCGGAAGTCTATCTGATCGTTTTGCTGATTGATGAACGGCCGGAAGAAGTAACGGATATGCAACGCTCAGTTAAGGGTGAGGTGGTTTCCTCAACCTTTGATGAACCTGCCGTGCGCCATGTGCAGGTCACGGGATATGAATTGTGAAAGGCCAAAGGCTGGTGGAGCATAAACGATGTGGTGATTCTGCTGGATTCCATTGCACCGTCTGGCGCGCCTATAATGCAGTGGTTCCCTCTTTGGGCAAGTGCTGACAGGCGGGGTGGGATGCAATGCGCTGCAGCAGCCAAAGCCTTTCGGCGCGGCGCGCAATATTGAGAGGAGACGGCTCGCTGACCATCATCGCCACCGCGCTGATTGAGACGGCTCTCGCATGGTTGGGGTGATTTTGGGAATTCAAAGGCACCGGCAATTCTGAAGTGGTGCTGGACCACCAAGCTGGCTGACTTAAGCGGAGTCTTCCCGGCGATTGATGTTACCAAATCCGGCACCCGTAAAGAAGAGCTGCTGGTGGATAAGGCGACCTGTCAAAAATGTGGGTTCTGCGCCGCATCCTGATGCAGATGGGGCCGGTCGATGCGATGGAGTTTCTGGCAGGCAAGATGCGCCGCCAAGACCAATGATGATTTCTTTGAACAGATGAACAGCTAGCCAAGCCCCGGCCCAGCTGCTCATGTAAAATCTCCCGGACAAAATCTGCCCGGGAAAATCTGCCGGGGAAAATCTTCCGGCTCACTCCTTCTAGCTGGCTGCCGGCAAGGCTTGTGTGTCGGGCGGCTCCTGCAGCCAGGCTTTGCGTTGCAGATTGGCCGGATCACGCCCCGCGGTCTGGGCCGCCACTATATTGGTTGAGGCCGCCTGTGCTGCTGACCACCCGGTGACAGGGCAGAATAACCGGCAGCGGGTTGCGCCTGCAAGCCTGGCCAGCCGGGCGCGCCGCCCGCCTGTTCCCCCAGCTTTCCGCCAAATCTGCATAGGAAATCACCTGCCCGTAGGGAATTCGGGCCAGACAATCCAGCCAGCGCCGGGCGGTTGTGCTCAGGGCTGAAAAATCCAGCGGCAGGGTGAAATCGCGGCGCGTGCCAGCCAGATAGGCCGCCAGCTGCGCGCATGTTTCCCGTGAAACATCCGGGTTCAGATCGGGCAAATCTTCAGCAAAACCGGCTTCCTGCCAGTCCAGCCGGGCCAGACCGTCGCCAGTGCAAACCGGGCGAAACCAGCCTATCTCGCTCTGCAGAACCGGTATCGGCTGGCTGATTCTTTTGCGGCCATCTGCTGGATAATGGACCATTTTTTCCTCCTTCTTTTCAATCCGAGCCTGGTGTTTCAGGAAAAACCCGGATCAGGGCGGCAGGAGGCACCCTGCCATCTCATCAGACAAAACAGGAATTGATACAAGCGCTTGCCAGCACAGGACAAATATTTGATAACAGTCTGGACGGTTACCCGGCGCCTGTCCATCCCCTTGCGGCTAACCCAGTTTGCAAGCTGGCCGGACAAGTGCCAGGACGCGCCGACACAGAGATTACCCGGAAAGCAACCGCCAGAAAGCAACCGCCAGAAAGCAACTGCCAGAAAGCAACTGATGGTGCAGACAACAGATACAATTTATGCGCTGGCCACCCCGCCCGGCCGCTCGGCCCTTGCGGTGATCCGCATCAGCGGCGATTTTGCCTTGCAGGTGCCGGGCTTGTTTGGCCTGCCAGCAGCGGCTGGGCGGGATATGCGCTATGCGCGCCTGCAAGATCGTCAGGGCGCGCCACTGGATGAGGTGCTGTTGCTCAGCTTTGCCGGGCCGCGATCAGCAACCGGCGAGGATGTGCTGGAAATTCACTGTCATGGCAGCCCGGCCGTGCTGGCCGGAATAACTGCGATTCTGGCAGATTGTGAGGATTTGCGCGCTGCCGAGCCCGGTGAGTTTTCCCGCCGCACCCTGTTGAATGGCAAGAAGGATATTACCGAAATAGAGGGTCTGGCAGACCTGATTGAGGCAGAGACGGATTTGCAGCGGGTTCAGGCCCTGCGCCAGATGCAGGGCGCTCTCAGCCTGCCTGCAGCTGACTGGCGCGCCCGTATTCTCAGCCTGCTCAGCCAGCTTGAAGCGCTGATTGATTTTGCCGATGAGGAGTTGCCGCCGGAACTGGCAGAGCAGCTGGATCAGCAAGCCGGTCAGCTGGTTGGGGAACTCACCGGCGCGCTGGCCGGGGCCGGCACCGGAGAGCTGGTGCGCCAGGGGGTGCAGCTGGTTCTGATAGGGCCCGCCAATGCAGGCAAATCAACGACCTTGAATGCGCTGGCCGGGCGGGCAGCGGCGATTGTCTCGGATGAGGCGGGCACAACCCGCGATATTGTTGAATTGCGGCTGGATTTGCGCGGTGTGCCGGTCCGCATAGCGGATACGGCAGGCTGGCGTCAGGCGGGCGGTCAGGTGGAGGCAGAAGGTATCCGGCGAGCCCGGCAAGCCGCTTCTGAAGCCGATTTTCTGCTGATTGTGCTGGATGCCAGCGCGGCGGGCTGGCCAGAGCAGCTGGCCGAATTACAAGGCTGGGGCGAGGCTGAAAAGTTGGTTTTGCTGAACAAGGCCGACCAGGCCACAGAGGCTGACAAGGCGCGCATCACCGCCCATTTTGAAGGCTCTGATCAGAACTGGGTTCTACTATCCATGCAGCAGGAAGGGGCGGCTGCCCAGCTGGAAAAACAGCTGGCGGATCGGCTGATTCCGCAAAATATCAGCGCGGCTGACACGCTGATCACCCGCCAGCGCCATGCAGCTGCGCTTGCCGAAGCGCGAGCCGCCCTTATGGCGGGCCAGACCCATCAGCTGGCCAGCGCGCCTGAATTGCGTGCTGAACAGTATCGCCGCGCGGCAGATGCGCTGGGCCGGCTGGCTGGCAAGCTGGATGTGGAAGAGCTGCTGGATCAGATTTTCAGCCGCTTCTGCATTGGCAAATAGGCCCGCCGCAGGCAGGTTTGCCACAAAACCGCTGGCCAGCCGCGGCCGCACCCGGCATTAGGTTTTGACAATCAGGGGCGATCCTGTCTAATTTCGCGCCACAAACAGATTTTCCGGCGTACCCCCATACCCCTCGGGCATAGGAAACAGTCCCTGCACGCAACAGGGCATATATAGCCGGGCATATAAAACAGGGCACAGGTCAGAAGATGGACAAGCGATTTGATGTTATCGTGATTGGCGGCGGCCATGCGGGCACTGAGGCGGCTGCGGCTGCGGCCCGGCTGGGCGCGGCCACGGGCCTGATCACGATGGATTTGTCCAAAATTGGAGAAATGTCCTGTAATCCGGCGATTGGCGGGCTGGGCAAGGGGCATCTGGTGCGTGAGATTGACGCTCTGGATGGCCTCATGGGGCGGGCGATTGATGCCTCCGGTATTCAGTTTCGGGTGTTGAACCGGTCCCGCGGCCCGGCTGTGCAGGGGCCGCGCGCCCAGGCGGATCGCGCGCTCTATAAAAAGGCTGTTCAGGCGGCGCTGGCGCAGCAGGAAAACCTCAGCTTGATTAAATCAGCGGCCGCTGAATTTATCGTGAAAAACGGCGCAGTTGCAGGTGTGATAACAGAAACCGGCGATCGCTTTGAGGCGGCTTCGGTGGTGCTGACCAGCGGGACATTTCTGGGCGGGCTGATTCATTTGGGTCAGGAGCGCTGGCCGGCCGGCCGCATGGGAGAGGCCCCATCCAACCAGCTGGCGGCGTTTTTGCGCGGGCTGGATTTGCCAGTCGGGCGGCTGAAAACCGGCACGCCTGCCCGGCTGGACAAGCGCACAATCGATTGGGACAGCCTGCCCAAGCAGGAGGCGGATAACCCGCCAGAGCCCTTTTCCACCCTGACAGAGCGCATAGAGGTGCCGCAAATTGCATGTGCGATCACCCGCACCAATGCCCGCACCCACGAAATTATCGCTGAATCGCTGCATCTCTCGGCTGTCTATTCCGGACAGATTGAGGGCAGGGGCCGCGCTATTGCCCCTCTATTGAGATAAGGTGCACCGGTTTGGAGATCGCGACTCGCATCAGATTTTCTGGAGCCGGAAGGGCTGGAGGACCCAACCATCTATCCGAACGGCATTTCCACCAGCCTGCCAAAGCCGGTTCAGGACGCGCTGATCGCCTCCATAGAGGGACTGGAAAAGGCAAAAATCCTGCAATATGGCTATGCAATTGAATATGACTTTATCGATCCGCGCAGCCTCAATCGCACGCTGGAGCTGAAAAAACTGCCCGGCCTGTTTCTGGCTGGCCAGATTAACGGGACCACCGGCTATGAGGAGGCGGCGGCCCAGGGGCTGATCGCCGGGGCCAATGCCGCGCTGCGGGCGGCAGGCCGGCAATCCGGCTTCAGCCTCGACCGGGCAGATGCCTATATCGGGGTGATGATTGATGATCTGATTACCCGCGGTGCGCCGGAACCCTATCGGATGTTCACCTCGCGCGCGGAATACCGGCTGCTCTTGCGGGCAGACAATGCCGATCAGCGCCTCACCGGCAAGGGGGCCGAAATCGGTCTTATCGGGCCCGAACGCCGCCAGCACTGGCAGCAAAAAAAGCAGGCCTTGGAACAGGGGCGCGCCCTGCTGCGCGCGAATCCGGTCGGCAGCAAGCAGCTGCAGGCGGCCAATTTGCCCAGCCCGCGCGATGGCCAGCCCAAAACCGCGGCAGATTTGCTGGCTCTGGACGGGGTGAGCTTTGAGGATTGCCAGAAAGTCTGGCCGCAGCTGGCCGAAATTGACAAGAAGTGCCGCAGCCAGCTGGCCACCGATTGCCGCTATGCTGGCTATTTGCGCCGCCAGACCGCCGATATAGAGGCGATGCGGCGCGATGAGGCGCTGGAAATCCCGCCCGATCTGCCGCTCAATGAAATTGGCGGCCTGTCTGCTGAATCCCGTGATTTGCTGGCCCGCCACCAGCCCGAAACCATTGCCCAGGCCAGCCGTATCCCCGGATTGACGCCTGCCGCGGTGCTGGTTCTGCTGCGTTTTGTGCGGCGGCGCGGGCCGTTCCGCAAACAGGCCTGAGCGCCGGACAGCCAGCCAGATGCAGGAGAACACAGACCAGGACCCAGCCACGCCATTCCGGGACCGGGCGGATTTTCGCCAATTCTGCCGCTGGGCTGAAAAACAGGATGTTTCACGGGAAACAATCGGGCGTCTGGCCCGCTTTACCTCCCTGCTCTTGAAATGGCAGCAGCGAATCAATCTGATTTCCGGCAAGACGGCCGGGACGGTCTGGCTGCGCCATATATTGGATTCCGCCCAGCTGGTCACGCATCTGCCGCGCCAGCCAAGCCGAATTCTGGATTTGGGCAGCGGGGCGGGCCTGCCCGGGATTATTTTGTCGATTATGACAGGCCATGAGCTGCATCTGGCCGAATCAGACAGCCGCAAAATCGCCTTTTTGCGGGTGGCCTTGCGTGAGACGGGCAGCCGGGCCGTGCTGCATGAGGGGCGGATAGAGGATTTGCCGGATTTGCAGCCCGATATTATCACCGCGCGCGCCTTTGCCCCGCTGGATCGCTTGCTGGCGATCAGCCGGACGCAGCATCATCGCGATCTGGTTTTCTGGTTGCATAAGGGGCGCGAGGTGAATTCCGAATTGACCGCCGCCGCGTCTTGGACAACACTGAAACCAGAGATTTTTGACTCGATCACCGCGCCGGATGGGCATATTCTGAAACTGTCAGAACGCGACCGGCACAGCCGCTAAATGAGGCAAGGAAAACAGCTAAATGGCTGAAAATAATACAAAAATTATTGCCATCACCAATCAGAAAGGCGGCGTAGGCAAGACCACTACCTCGGTCAATCTGGCCACCGCGCTGGCGGCTTGCGGGATGCGGGTTCTGCTGATCGATTTTGATCCGCAAGGCAATGCCAGCACCGGTCTGGGTGTTGAGGTTGCGGATCGGCAGGCTGATTCCTACCGTCTGCTGGCAGGCAGCACGGATGCCCGCGAGGCAGCCTGTGAAACGCTGGTGCCGGGTTTGATGCTGATACCGGCCACGCTGGATTTATCCGCTGTAGAGGTGGAATTGAGTGATGCGGATCAGCGCGAATTCCGCTTACAACAAGCCTTGCAGCCGGTGCGCGCAGAGTATGATTATATCCTGATTGATTGCCCCCCGTCGCTGGGGCTGCTGACGGTCAATGCGCTGGTGGCAGCTGATTCGGTTCTGGTGCCGCTGCAATGTGAGTTTTATGCGCTCGAAGGGTTGGCCCAGCTGCTGCGCACGGTAGAGGCGGTGCGCGCGCGCCTTAATCCCGCCCTTGCGCTGCAGGGTATCGTGCTGACCATGTATGACAGCCGCAACAACCTGTCTGATCAGGTGGTGGCGGATGTGCGCGCGCATTTTGGCGAGCAGGTCTATCAAACCGTTATTCCGCGCAATGTAAGGGTTTCCGAGGCCCCATCCTTTGGCCAGCCGGTTCTGGTTTATGATTTGAAATGTGCCGGGGCGCTGGCTTATGCGGCGCTGGCTGCCGAGCTGTTGAAACAGGAGAAAAAAGCGGCATGAGCGATAAAAAACAAGCAGCCCGTCCGGCAAAGGGACTGGGGCGCGGCCTGTCCAGCCTGCTGTGTGATCCGGCATTGGCGGCCAGCCTGTCGCAGGACAGCCCGGCTGGCAATGCTGAGCCGCAGGCCTCCTCCTCCTCTGGCCTGACGCGTTTGCCGGTCGAGAAAATAGAACCCGGCCCCTGGCAGCCGCGCCGCCGGTTTGAGCGCGGCCCGTTGCAGGAATTGGCAGCCTCCATGCAAAAACAGGGGCTGGTTCAGCCGGTTCTGGTGCGCGCACATCCACAAGACCCGCAGCGCTATCAGCTGATCGCCGGAGAACGGCGCTGGCGGGCGGCGCAGCTGGCAAAGCTGCATGAAATTCCAGCTATTCTGCGGGATATTGAGGATCGCGAGGCGGCTGAGCTGGCGCTGGTGGAGAATATCCAGCGCACCGATTTGACCGCCATAGAAGAGGCTGAGGCGTTTCAGCAGCTGATTGACCAGCATGGCTATACCCAGCAGGCTTTGGCCGATTTGATGGGAAAATCACGCCCGCATATTGCCAATTTGCTGCGTTTGCTCGGCCTGCCGGAAAAGCTGCGCGCCGATATTCTGGAAGGCCGGCTGACCAGCGGTCAGGCGCGGCCGCTGATCGGCCATCCGGAGGCGGAAAAGCTGGCGGCCCATATCATCGCCAAAAAGCTCAGCGCGCGGCAGGCCGAAGCCTTGGCTAAAACGGGTCTCAACCCAAAACCGGCCCGCCAGGGCACAGAAAAATCAAGCGATATCATAGAGCTGGAAAAAGCCGCAGCAGAAAAGCTGGGGGTGAGGATGCAGATGAGCTGGGATCAGAAAGCCGAGAAGGGCACGCTGAAAATCGCGGTTTCCTCGCTGGAACAGATGGATGACATTCTGCAAAAGCTGGGTCTTTCCAGCTAGGCCGGAGCCATTGAAGGGGGGGGTCGCCTGATCTGTAGCCGCTCGATCTGTGGCCATCTGATCTGGAGCCATCTGACCTGTAATGGGGGATGCCCGTCTTTTGGTGCCCAGCCTTTGGTGCCCGATTTGGCATGGCCCGTTTTTTGATCGCCGGTTTTTGATGCCCGGTTTTTGATGGCCGGCCTCTAGCGCGGCTTGTTGCGCAAGCCAATCCCCAGCAAAGTCTGGCCAAGCAGCGTGTAATCCGGCAGGCTGGCATCTGATTTCAGCTTCGCCTCCAGCGTGATCAGCCTGTCCAGAAGGCTGAACAGGCGCGGTTCCGGCCAGATTTGCAACTGGCGTGTAAAGGCCGGTTTTTGCTTGAAATGCAGGGGCGGGCGTATCTGGCGCAGCGCCTCCTCCTGGCTGGCTCCGGCTGTCATCGCCGATTTGGCCAGCAGCAAGGCCCGCACCCATCCCTGAATTTGGCGCAGCAGCTGCACCGGCGAGACATCTTCAGCACGCGCCTTGCCCAGCTGGCGTTCCATTTCCGGCAAATTGCCCAGCATCAGCGCCTGAACCAGATTATCACCGGCCAGCAGCGCGCTGTCTGCCAGCGCCTCATCCACCATCTCAGCTGTCAGCTGGCCCCCTGGCCCCGCCAGCAGGACCAGCCGCTCCAGCTCCGCCCGGCTTGCCCCGCGGTCACTGCCCAGCCGCAGCATAATCAGGTTTAATATTTCATCATTTGTTGAAATATTATGTTCAGAAAATATCTGCTGTGCCAGCTGCCGCAGATCGCGCGCCTCATCCGGATAACAGCCAATAGAGGCAAAAGCCGGATGCTTGTCGGCAAATTGCACCAGCGCATGGCGGGTTGTGGTATCGCTGGCGGTGATCACCAGGCGGCTGGTTTCATGCAGATGGTCAGCCGCATTTTTTACCGCATCCGTCAGATCGCCAGCACTGCCATCTAACAGCACCAGCCGAAAATCGCCAAAAGCCGGCAGGCTGCCCAGCTCATCGGCCAGCCTTGCCGGGTCTGCTTTCAAGACCGCCCCGTCCAGCCGCACGCTGCTGAAGGGATCTTCCAGGTCTGTGGCGAACAGGCTGGCCGCCTTGCGGGCGCGTTCCCGGCCAGACCGCGGTCCAGCCCATGCAGCAAAAAGGCCCGCAATGACGCATCGCCCCCTTTCAGGACACGCTCTGTATCGCGGGCGGTAATCTTCATCCGCCACCGGTCCGGTTTCTGGCGAAATAGCTGGTCAGCCGCTCAGCCAGCCTGGTGCCCAGCAATTCCGCCAGCCTCTCCTCGGCATGGCGCTCTGAGGCGCTCTGCGCATAGTAGCTGGAAACCGCCCCGGAACTGGCTTCCGCGCTCAGGCTGCCAGAGGTCACCAATTCGCCGGTTTCAAGACTAATCAGCTGATAGCGCAGCGACATATCGCTGCTGGTCAGCGACGATCCCTTTCCACGCACTCTCAGCCTGCTGGAGGCTGAATAGGAGAGCTGAAAGCTGAGCTGCCAACGCGGCTCTGCGACCTCCTGACCGCTCACCTTCGAAGGCCGGATAAAGAGCTGTTCAGACCGGTTTTTGGGCGCATCAAACCCTACCTCAGCCAGCTGGCTGTTTTGCAAATTGCCAAGGCTCTGCACCGCAACAGTCCCGCATCCGGCCAGCAGCAGAACCAGCAGCGCGGCGCCTGCCAAATAGGCCCGCCTAGCCCACCACATTGATCAACCTGTTCGGAACCAGAATAATGCGTTTTGCCGGACGGCCATCCAAATGGCGGATGACCTCCGGCAGGGCGAGGGCGGCCTGTTCGGCCTCTGGTTGGGCCGAATCCACCGGCAAGGACAGGCGCGCGCGCATCTTGCCATTGACCTGAACGGCCAGCTCAACCTGCTCATCGATCAGCAAGGCCGGGTCCACTTCCGGCCAGTCTGCCTCGGCAACCAGCCCGGACCCGCCTGCGGCCTGCCATAATTCCTCGGCAATATGCGGGGCAATACAGGACAAGGCCACCGCCAGCCGCCGCAAAACCTCACATAGCAGGGCCGGATCAGGATCTGCTGCCGCCTGATAATCCTGAATCGCATTGGTCCAGATATGCAGCTGCGCCACGCAGCGGTTAAAGGCAAACCGGTCAATATCAGTTGCAATCTGGTCAATAGAGCGATGCGACAATTTCAACAGCGCGGCTCCCGCCTCATCCAACTGGCTAATCTGCTGATCGCCGCCCTTTTCGAGGGCCTGACCCTGCTCTGCCAGTTTGAAGATACGGCTGATAAAGCGATGGGCGCCCTCTACGCCGGATTCCGTCCATTCCAGATCACGCTCTGGCGGCGAATCAGACATCATGAAAAGCCGGGCCGTATCTGCGCCATAGGTTTGGATAATGCGTTCCGGATCGACCACATTGCGCTTGGATTTGCTCATTTTCTCGACCCGGCCTGCGCTCACCGGCGCGCCGGATTCCGTCGCAACCCAGCCATCTGCGGTTTTCGCAACCTGTTCCGGGAACAGCCAGTTGCCCTCACTGTCCTTGAAGGCCTGATGACAGACCATCCCCTGGGTCATCAGACCGGCAAAGGGTTCTTGCAAATCCAGATAGCCAATCTCAGACAGGGCGCGGGTAAAAAACCGGGAATAGAGCAAATGCAGAACAGCGTGTTCCACCCCGCCAATATATTGATCCACCGGCATCCAATATTGGGCTGTCTGCCGGTCAAAGGCCTGCTGCGATTTGGCATCTGTATAGCGCAGGAAATACCAGGAGCTTTCAAAAAACGTATCAAAAGTATCGGTCTCGCGCCGGGCTGGCTGGCTGCATTTCGGGCAATCAACAAATTTCCAGTCCGGATGCCGGTCCAGTGGATTGCCAGGCTGATCAAAGCTGACATCCTCTGGCAGCGTTACCGGCAGATCCGCCTCCGGCACGGGCACATTGCCACAGCTCTCACAATGGATAATCGGAATCGGACAGCCCCAATAGCGCTGTCTTGACACCCCCCAGTCGCGCAGCCGGAAAACGGTTTGGCCGGCCCCGGCCCCGGCAGCTTCCAGGGCCTTTATCGCGGCCTCTATGCCATCCTTTATCTCCAGCCCGTCCCAGGCACCGGAATTGATCAGACGGCCCGGCCCGGTCCAGGCCTCATCTGCTATATCAAAATCAGCCGGATCCCTATCTGGCGGGCAAACCACCGGATAAACCGGCAGATCATATTTGCGCGCAAAATCCAAATCGCGCTGATCATGGGCCGGACAGCCAAAAATCGCGCCGCTGCCATAATCCATCAGCACAAAATTGGCGATCCAGACCGGCACCCGCCTGTCCGGGTCCAGCGGATGCACCACCTCAAGGCCGGTATCAAGCCCCAGCTTTTCAGCTGTTTCAATCGCCGCTTCAGAGGTGCCAAGCGCATTACAGGCGGCGATAAATTCGCGCACTTCTGCCCGCTCCCCTGCCAGCTGGGCGGCCAGCGGATGATGCGCTGAAACAGCCAGAAAAGAGGCTCCAAACAGCGTATCGGGACGGGTGGTAAAGATTTCTATCTCCTCAAACAGCTCTTTGGCCTTGCCATGAGCCTTGAAACGCAGCTGCGCCCCGGCCGACCGGCCTATCCAGTTCTGCTGCATCAGCCGGACCCGGTCCGGCCATCTGTCCAGCCCCTCTATCGCCTCCAGCAACTCATTGCCATAGCGGGTGATATTCAAAAACCATTGTGACAGCTTCTTGCGCTCAACCGGCGCGCCGGATCGCCAGCCCTTGCCATCGACCACCTGCTCATTCGCCAGAACCGTATGCTCAACCGGATCCCAATTCACCCAGGATTCCTTGCGATAGGCAAGTCCCGCCTCAATAAAGCGCAGGAACATCAGCTGCTCATGCTTGTAATAATCCGGGTCACAGGTGGCAAATTCGCGGTCCCAATCATAGGACAGTCCCATGGATTTCAGCTGATCACGCATGGAGGCAATATTGGACCAGGTCCATTCTGCCGGATGTGCGCCGCGTTCCAGGGCGGCGTTTTCAGCTGGCAGCCCAAACGCATCCCATCCCATCGGATGCAGCACATTAAACCCCTTGGCCCGGCGATAGCGGGCGACAACATCCCCCAGCGTATAATTGCGCACATGGCCCATATGGATGCGCCCGGACGGGTAGGGCAGCATTTCCAGAACATAATATTTTGGCTTGTCCGGCTTTATCTCAGCCGCGAAACAGCGCGCCGCCTCCCAGGCCTGCTGCCATTTCTGTTCTATCCGGACAGGTTCAAAATCCCCCATGACCCCAGCCTTTATGTCTTGTTTTGGTGACGGCAAAACCTATTCAGCGCCATTCTCGACGGTGGCACGCAATTCGCGGGCGCGGGTGAGAATCAACTCCTCCAGCCGGTCAGATAATTCTGTATCAATGCCAGCATCAACGAAAAGACCGTCCTGGCGTTTTTGCACATAGACAATCACCCGCACCGCATCTGAGCGCAGCTCGCGATCCAGCACAAAGACAGACAGCTTTATCCGCTCATCCGGGCGGGAGGGCAGCGCATACCAATCGGTGATGATAGAGCCGCCAAAGGCGTCAATATCCCAATCGGCAGGACCGAAACAATATCCAGAGAGGCCCGCCAGATAAGGCGTTGATCGGCAAGCCCGCGGTGCTGCCGGAGCCAAGACCTGTCAAATCAGACAGGGATATGCCAGCAGTTTGCCAGACCGGTCAGGATAGAGCCAATATCATCCGGGTGCGCTCAGCAACCAGGGCATTTGGTCTGACCGCTTCCGAACAGGCAGCCAGCGCGACAAGCAAGACAGGAACAAAGACCATCAAGCGATCATGATATTTCCTCGCCGGATAAAGAAATCTGGTCATCAAAAAGGGCCGGAAACCGACCCCTTTCTTATAGCTAATAATCTCTCGATTAGAAAGAGACAGCAAGCTCAAGTTCAGTGGAAGCTACTGTTGACAACGGAATCACCCCTTCTGGGTTGAAGTCTGTTACAGAAAGGTGTGCGGCCAGACCTGCACCGATGGTGTAGGACAGTGAACCAGCAGTTTCGTTGAACTCAGGTGCCACCAGCGAGGTCATCATCGACAGCCTTGGTCTGAGCGGCCAGAGACAGCACATCGCTAATCTTGTAGGTGATAGCGATACCTGTTGCTTGAGTAGTCAGCAGTGGTTGTTGCACCCGCTATTGATCTCTTTGGTGTTCTGAGCCAGAGTGATGCCCAGATCGCCAGAAGTGATCTTCACACCCAGTGAAGTGGCTATGTTGCCATCTGCACCTGATGTCAGGTTGAGTCAGAAGCAGCATACTGCAGAGTGATACCTGCACCCGCAGCTGTGGTTGAGTAAGACACACCATAGGACAGTGAGTCATCACCAGTTGTGCCGCCATCAGACTGACCAATGGCGGAGATGAAACCGGACCAAAGTGGACTTCAGGAAACATCGCCACCGACAACGGCTTCGTTACCGTTGTAAGTAATAGTGTTTCCGCCGTAATCCTCATCAGCAACCGGGTCTCGCAGAAGTTGCGAAGGTAACGCCGTCGCCATCGTCTGAGTCAGACATATAAGCTTCCAGCCGTCACCAGACAGTGACAGGTTTTCGGTATTGTCAGACACTCGATGTTGGTTGACCAGGTCAGACCGTTGGAATCGGTCGTCGCAGATGCGGTAACATCCACCTCTGCAGAAGTTGCCATGGTTGAGTTGTTTTGCACCATTTGGATCAGACTGGCTTGTCGACCAGCTGGTGAAGTTGAACATGGTCTTACCTGAGAGAGTGACATCAGCTGAAGCAGCAGACACACCACCCAGAGCAACCAATGCAGTCGTAGCAAGAAAGCATCTACGCATGATTTTCTCCTAAGATTGAACCTGAAACCAGAATTGGCTTCCTCTCCAATTTATTAATTTTTCGTTAATCATCAATTTCTCACTTTAGAATTTATTAATATTTGGAAACGGCCCCGGTGATATTTTTTGCAACAGATTGCCCAAATCGGTGTGCTTTTCAGAGAAAACAGGCCGTCAAACAGGGCAGCAAGGAAGAATGCTTCCCTGTTCAGGCAGCCTGCCGGCTTGCACTCCCTGTCTGGCTGGGGCAAAAATGTCACAGAAAGCCTCAGGGCAAGGGCCTATGCCTGACCGGACCACAAACAAAAAGGGCCTGCAATCATGTCAGCCAGCGATAATTTGGCCGCTATAACCGGTGAAATAGAGGCAGCCTGCTCAGCTGCCGGGCGCCCTGCCGGGTCTGTGCAGCTGGTGGCGGTCTCCAAACAGCAGCCGGAGGCGCGAATCACCGCCATGCTGGAGGCTGGCCAGCGGATTTATGGCGAGAACCGGGTGCAAGAAGCCCGCCAGCGCTGGGCCGGGCGGCGCGGCGACTGGCCGGATTTGCGCTTGCATCTGATCGGGCCGCTGCAATCCAACAAGGCGGCTGAGGCGGTGGCACTGTTTGATGTTATTGAAACAGTGGACAGGCCGAAAATCGCCGCCGCGCTGGCAGCCGAAATGGCTCGCCAGAACCGGCCCCTGCCCTGTCTTATTCAGGTCAATACCGGCGAGGAGCCCCAGAAATCAGGCATTTTGCCAGAGGAACTGGCCAGTTTTTATGATTATTGCACGGCCGAGGCGGGCTTGCAGATTACCGGCCTGATGTGCATACCGCCAGCTGCGGAGGAGCCAGCCATGCATTTCGCCCTGCTTGCCAGGCTGGCGGCTGATCTGGGTCTGGCTGATCTGTCCATGGGGATGAGCACCGATTATGCGGAGGCGATTCGCTTTGGGGCGACATCGGTGCGGGTCGGCTCGGCCCTGTTTGGCCCGCGCCCGCCGCGCCCCTAGCAGACCGGCTGTCCGTGTCCCTGCCGCGGCCGGTCAGTCTGCCGCGCCGTCCTGATTATCCAGCAAATGGCCGGTGCGCGCCCGCTTGGTATCCATATAGCGTTCATTATGGGCATTGGTTGGCAGGATCAAAGGCACTCTTTTGGTCACGGTCAGCCCGTGCTGTTCCAGCTGGGTGATTTTATCGGGGTTATTGGTCAGCAGCTGCATTTTTTTTACCCCCAGCAGGGCCAGCATCTGGGCGGCCGGGGCAAACAGGCGCTGATCGGTTTCAAAACCCAGCCGGTGATTGGCTTCTACCGTGTCCAGCCCGGCCTCTTGCAGCGCATAGCTGCGCATTTTGTTCAGCAAGCCTATATCGCGCCCTTCCTGAGCCAGATAGATGAGGATACCGCCTCCCGCCTCTGCCATGCGGGCCAGCGCGGTTTGCAGCTGCGGCCCGCAATCACATTTCAAGGATCCCAGAACATCGCCGGTCAGGCATTGCGAATGCAGCCGCACCAGAGGTTCGGCCTCTTCTGCACCGCGCCCGATCAGAACCGCGAAATGCTCCTCGCGCTGGCCGGGGGCCCGGAACATCACCATCTGGGCATCTTCTGCCACGACCAGCGGCAATTTGACCCTTGTGGTGATCACCATATCCGGCTTGTGATCTTTCAGCTCAGCCAGCTCGCGCGCTTCCAGAACCGGCAGCTGCCAGCGGTTGGCCAGGCTGATCTGGGCGGCCCGATCTACCAGCCCGGTTCGGCAGATCAGCGCGGCGGGCAATAATTTGGCCAGCCGCATCAGCTGGCACGCCAAATCCGGCAAGCTGGCGCTGCGCTCAGCCAACAGGCCGCCCGGCTCTGGCAACAAGGCCCCATCACCCATGACCAGCCCGACTATTTGCTCAGCTGCCAAGCCGCCTGCGGGCAGGCTGAAGACCGGGCGATCTTTTGGCACCGGGCGGCCAAAGCTCTCCAGATGGCGGGCAGTCAGGCACAAAACAGGCTGCGCGCGGGCCATGGCGATCAGCTGTTCGGTGGCCAGATCGGCAAATTCAGCCCCGATACATAACGCTGCCCGGCCCTGCTGGTCGCGGATCATCACCGCCCCGCCCCGCCGCAGCGCGGTGCTGGCCTGATCCAGTTTCAGAACAGTGGAATTTCTGCTGTCGGAAATCGTGCCGTGCATGGCTTGTGTCCTGCTGTGCCGGCCGGGAAAATTCATGGCCGGAAAATTAAAATGGTTCAGTGCTTGCCAAGCTCTTGTTGCCAGGCTCATAGTCTTTTATCCTAAAACCGCCCGGTCAAGCAATGCAGGAAGCAAGCTGATACAGCGGCAGGCGAATGGAAATGAGGGGGTGGCAATGCTGTCACAGGCCAGATTGCTGGTGGTTGATGATGATGACCATCTGCGTGCTGTCTTGCTGGATCAGCTAGAAACGCGAGGGGTTGGGTTCCTGGCCGAATGTGACCGAACCGAGACGGTTCCGGAAACTGTCACCAGCTTTCGCCTTGGATTTGATCCTGCTGGATGTCCAGCTGCCCGATGGCAGCGGTGATAGGTCTGTGCCCAGCTGCGCGCGGCCGGCTTTACCCGCCCCATCTTGATGCTGACAGGCCAGAATGAAGAAGCCCCGTGTGATAGAGGGCTGGAATCCGGGGCCAATGACTATATCGCAAAGCCGATGCGGATGGGTGAGTTGCTGGCCCGCATCCGAACCCATCTGAAAACCTTTCAAGCTTCAGATGCGGTGCGCTTTACCCTTGTCGGGCTGGATTTTATCCCGGCCAACCGCACGCTGAGCCAGCAAGATGGCGGGCAAAAAGCGGTTCTGACGGAAAGGAAACGATGATTTTGAAAAATCTGGTGCGCGCCTGGCCAGAGGAATCGACAAGACAGAATTGCTGTCTGAGGTCTGGGGCTATCAGTCCGGCCTGTCCACCCATACGCTGGAAACCCATATTTACCGGCTGCGCCAGAAGATCGCCCGGCTGACCGACCTGCCGGTGATCCGCACGACGGGCAATGGCTATTGTCTGGAAAAATAGGGCCGGTTCGGGTTGGGCCTAGGAGGACGGGCCCATCATGCGTTCATGCACGGCGGCCATCCCGCGTGCGGCCATATCGCTGACCTCGCCAGCGTGTTTTTGCAACAGAGCAACCACCTGTGGATTGGATGAGGTTTGCAGCACGCTGATGCCCAGCTCGGTTACCTCAATCTCAGTCTCTATTTCACGGTGATAGTCAAATAGCGCGTCCAGCGTAGGGGATTGGATAATCACCTCTGGGTTGCGGCCTTCTTCGAGGCGCGTGACCATCATTGAGACATGGGAAATAATTGCATCCCGCAGCTCTTCATCTTTCCCTCTGTCGTGGTTCTTATTCCATTCGGCAGGGTTTCTACAGACCGTGTTATGCCTTGATGCTGCTGAAAAATTTTGCGCAGATCACGCTCTTCAATTTCCAGCGTATCCTTTCCCCGCAAGCCCGGCATATTGGCCTCATCATGTTGATGCGCGCCGCGGCCAGAATGTGCCATATTGGACTCTGCTTTATGAGACGCTGCGTGATCACTGCCATGATGGCGCTGATGCATGGCCTGATAGGAATCCGGCCCCTGATGCTGGCGAATCAAAAAACTGCCGGCCACCGCGGCACCAAACACCAAGCCCAAACCCGCGAGCGTGAGAAGGAGCGTTTTTCTGTTCATGAATCACTACCGTTTTTGGTCAGCAGAACTCTGACGGTGAAGATGGCTGGGGCGGTAGGATTCAGACCTACGATACTGATACCAAAACCGCTGCCTTACCACTTGGCTACGCTCCCAGCAACCGGCCCCGGCGAACCCATCGCCCGGAGACTGTCAAATTGCGGGCACTGTAACCATCCGGGCGGGCTTGATCAATCAAAAAATAGCGGCCCAAAACCGTCGCTCACCAGCTGGCCCCATCAGCTGCCCCCGCGGACCCTGCAGGGCACGGCTGCGGCAACGCGCCAGGGCCGCGGCCGGTCAAATCAGCGGCCATCTGCTCTGCTGCAGATTGGCTGGCCATCAGGGCAAAACAGCTGCTGCCGGACCCGCTCATCGCAGCGCCCAGAAAATCGCCCCGGCGCGCCTGCCAGTCTCCTCCAGCACCTCCAGAAGATCAGCAATGCCGGGATGCAGCTTTTTGGCCGGCCCGGTCAAATCATTGCCCAGCTGCAGCAAAAACGGCCAGTCACCCTGTTGCAGGGCCGCCAGCCAAACCGCCTCATCCAGCGGCTGGCTCGGTTTGCCGCCTCGGACCAGGCCGCAAAGACCGGGCCGGTCGGAACCGATATACCGGCATTGGCCAGCACCGCAAAGGGCAGCCTCTGCGGCGCGGCCAGCTCTGTTATCTGCGTGCCGATGCCGGTGATATGTAGCCAGCCGCCAGCCAGACAGGCCGGCACATCCGCGCCCAGCCCGGCGGCCAGCCGGGCTAGCTGATCCGGCGGGAGGGGCTGATCAAAAAAGTCGGGCAGGAAACGCAGTAAGGCCGCCGCATCAGCTGAGCCGCCACCCAGCCCGCCGCCAGTTGGCAGGTTTTTTTCAAGCCGCACCGCCAGCGGCGGGATAGCGCATCCTGCTTCGCGCAATGCCTGCAAGGCTGCCGTGATGAGCCCGGCCCCGCCTGCTTCCTCCAGCGCGTCGGCCAGCGGCCCGCCCAGCTCAAGCCGGTCTTCCCCAACTGGTGCAGAGTCTGGTACACATTCCAGATAATCACCATAATCAGCAAAACAAACCAGTGAGGACAGATCATGCAGCCCGTCCGGGCGGCGGCCTGTTATCTTCAGGAACAGGTTGATTTTGGCAGCTGCCAATAGCCGCGGCGGCGCGGTCATTCTGTCGGCTCCAAACCGTTCGCCAGCTTTTCTGCGATCAGCTCATCCAGCTCCGGCTCCGGCTCCAGATCGCGTGCCAGCTGCCATTTGAAGCGCGCTTCGAGAGGGCGGCCCAGCTGCCAATAGACATCCCCCAGATGATCGGTAATCACCGCATCGCCCGGATCCAGGCGATGCGCCTTTTCCAGCCAGGCCACCGCCTTGTTGAAATCGCCCAGCCGATAGAAGACCCAGCCCAGCGAATCTGCAAAAGCCCCGGAGTCTGGCCGCAATTCAACGGCCTTTTCAATCAGCCCGATAGCAGCCTCCAAATTGCGGTTTTCATCCGCCCACCAATAGCCAAGATAATTCAGCGCCCAGGCATCTTGCGGGTTCATCTCAATCGCCTTTTTCAGCGCCGCCTCGGCCTTTCTGTCGGCCCCGGTTTGCTCATAGCAGACGCCCAGATTGCGCCACAGCCCGGCCGTGTCATCCCCCAGCGCGCGCGCCGCTTCATAGGCGGTGATGGCCTGTCCAAATTCAGACCGGTAGCGGTAATGATCGCCCAGCAAATAGGGCAGGCGGCTATTTTCCGGCTGCCGGTCCATGCGCTCTTTTATCATCTGCTCAGCCAGCTGCCAGTCAGCTGCCTGATGCAGCTGGTCGATCTGCAGCATAAAGCCGGGCTGGGCCCAGCCGCTGGCCGGATTGATGCCTGCCAGCTGGGCCGCAGATCGCGCTGTGTCCTCCAGACTGTCCAGCAGCTGGCCCAGCACAAAATAGCTCGCTGAATTGTCCGGGTCCATATATTGCACCAGATAGGCCCGCAACAGGAGCAGCTGCCGGTTCTCCTGCCTCTGCCAGAACCAGGTCAGGTCCAGAATGGCTGCGGCCAGTGCCTGGCCTGCCTGCGGGGCGGCGGCATTTTCCAGCTGGCCTGTCTCCAGCAGCTGCCTCAGCCGCGCCCGGTTAAAAGAAGCAGACAAGCCCTCCACCAGCTGGCCTGCTGCTGCTGGCTCTGCCATCCGCCAGAGGGCCCCGGCCAGCTGCAGGGTCAGGCGGGCCGGCAGGCCGGGCTGTCCGGCCAGCTCCAGCGCGGCCCGGCGCGCCGCTTCGCTCTGGCCCGCCCATTCCAGAGCCAGCATCAGATGCAGCTGCATAAAGGCCGGGTCTGCCTCCTCCTGCCGGGTGATAAAATCAGCCAGCTTTTCCAGCTCGGCCAGCCCGGCCTCTGCTCGCCCGGTCGCCAGCAAGGCCCAGCCGGTCATCAGCTGGGCCAGCGGCCTGCTGCTGTCAAACTGGCGCAGATTTTCGGCCAGTGCGACCACCGCTTGCCAGTCTGCCTCGCGCACCGCCATGGCGGCGGCTGGCTCGCTGGCCAGGGCGACGGCCAGACCGGCTGTCTCAATCCGGCTTGCGATCAGCGCCGCTTCCTCAATCTGGCCATTCTGATAAAAGGATAAAAAACTCTGTTGCAGCAGCGCCTCATTTTTCTGGTCAGCCGCCAGCGCGCGGGAAAAATAAGTCGCAGCTGCCTCCAGATCATTCAGCTGCAAGGCCTGGCGCGCAATCAGCCAGTTGGCGGCCAGCCCGTCCGGCCCGCCCGGCCCTGCGCCATATTCTGTGCTTGCCGCCTGGCTGAGTTCTGCCTTTGCCGCTGGCGGCCCGCTCTGGCAGCTGGCCAGCAAGCCGATACACAGCCCGGCCAGCAGGACAGGCCGGATGAGACCGGCTTGCCGCACAGGCTTCAGGCGGGCGCTGTCCTTGCTGTCTTGCACCCGTCCGGCCCCCTCTTACATATTTGGATAGTTTGGCCCGCCGCCCCCCTGCGGGGCCACCCAGTTGATATTCTGGCTGGGATCCTTAATATCACAGGTTTTGCAATGCACACAGTTCTGCGCGTTGATTTGCAGGCGCGGATTGCTACCATCTTCCTCGCGCACGATCTCATAGACCCCGGCCGGGCAATAGCGCTGCTCCGGCGCATCATAAAGCGCCAGATTATGTGCGATCGGCACGCTGTCATCTTTCAGCTGCAGATGGATCGGCTGATCCTCCTCATGATTGGTTCCGGACAGATAGACAGACGAATTGCGATCAAAGCTGACCACCCCATCCGGCTTTGGATACTGGATGACCGGGGCCTCGCTGGCTTTTTTCAGACAGGCATGATCGGCATGATGATGGAAAGTCCAGGGGGCCTTGCCGCGCAAGATATAGGTATCCAGGGCAGAATAGGCCATGCCGAACCAAAAGCCGCGATTGAAGGCCGGGCGGATATTGCGGACCCGGTGCAACTCATCCCAGAGCCAGCTGGCCTGTAATTTTTCGGCATAGGCGACCGGTTCTGCGCGGTCTGCAGGGCCGTCCAGCACCTCAAAAACCGCCTCTGCTGCCAGCATACCGGACTTCATCGCCGTATGGGTGCCCTTGATTTTGGGCACATTCAAAAACCCGGCCGTGCACCCCACCAGACAGCCGCCCCCAAAGGTCAGCTTCGGCACGGATTGAAAGCCCCCCTCATTCAGCGCCCGCGCTCCGTAGGAAACCCGCCGCCCGCCTTCCAGCAGCGGCCGCACCGCCGGATGTGTCTTGAAACGCTGGAATTCCTCAAAAGGCGATAAATGCGGATTGCTGTAATCCAGCCCGATAACAAAGCCGATTGCCACCTGATTGCCATTCAGGTGATACAAAAACGAGCCACCATAAGTATCGGTGGAAAGCGGCCAGCCAACCGAATGCCAGACTGTGCCGGGCTTCGATTTTCCGGCTCAATATCCCATAGCTCCTTGATTCGATTGCATAGGTCTGCGGGTCCTTGCCTTCTTGCAGGCCGAACCGCTCAAACAGCCCCTTGGTCAGATGCCCGCGGCAGCCCTCGGCGAAAATCACCTGCCTGCCCAGCAATTCGATCCCCGGCTCATACCCGTCTGTTGGCTGGCCATCGCGGCTAATGCCCATATCGCCGGTGGCGACGCCGCGCACCGCCCCTGCCTCATCATACAGCACTTCAGCCGCCGCAAAGCCCGGATAGATTTCCACCCCCAGCGCCTCAGCCTGCTCGCCCAGCCAGCGACAGAAATTGCCCAGCGAAATAATGTAATTGCCATGATTGTTCATCTGCGGCGGCGTTGGCGGGCGGGTCGCCCCGCTCGCGCTCAACATCATGAACCGATCAGATTGCACAGGCGTGTCCAGCGGCGCACCGCGCTCTTTCCAGTCCGGCAGCAACTCATTGAGCGCGCGCGGCTCCAGCACCGCCCCGGACAGGATATGGGCGCCGATCTCACTGCCCTTTTCCAGCAGGCAGACAGAAATATCGCGGCCCTGTTCAGCAGCCAGCTGTTTCAGCCTGATCGCAGCCGACAGGCCGGACGGCCCGCCCCCGACAACCACCACATCATAATCCATGGATTCGCGTTCAGCCATTTCAATGCCCTTTATCAATCCTGTGCCCGGCCCGGAACCCCGGCCTGTATCTTTGCAAAAAAGCCGGTTTTTCCAGAAGAGGACAAAACAGAGTTCAGTTCATCCGCCTATCATGTCATTATAGGGTTCATGCAGCGCAGAATGCCAGAAGGAAAGTGATATGACAATGCCCGCGCGAACCCGTGATGAATTGCTGAGCGCGCTTTTCTGGCAGGTGGAAATCGGCGCGGATGCGGCCTTGCTGGACAGCCCGGCAGGCCCAGCCGGGACAACACCGATGGCGGCTTTCATGCCAGCTGCCAAAACAGCAGATACCGCGGCCTCTGCTGCGGCCCGCCCGGCTCCGGCTGACCCGGCTGCCCCGCCTGCTATATCTGGCCAGCCTGCCATATCTGGTCCGGCCTTTTCCGGCCTGCCCGCCAGCCTGCCTGCGGCCCGCCTCGATCTGGACCGGCTGGATTCCCTTTCTGCTCTGCAAAAAGCCTTGGCAGATTTTGAAGGGTGCAGCCTGAAACATACGGCCAGCAATCTGGTCTTTGCAGATGGTAATCCAGAGGCGAAAATCATGCTGATTGGCGAGGCCCCGGGCCGTGATGAGGATCGCATGGGCCTGCCCTTTGTCGGCCCGGCTGGCCAGCTGCTGGATCGGATGCTGGCGGCGATAGGGCTGGACAGAAGCCAGGTCTATATCACCAATATCCTGCCCTGGCGCCCGCCCGGCAACCGCACGCCAACAGCTGAGGAAACAGCCCTGCTCTGGCCTTTTTTGCGCCGCCATATCCAGCTGAAAGCACCGCAGATTATCATGGCCCTTGGCGGGTCTTCGGCAAAATTGCTGCTGGACAGCCAGACCGGCATTTTGAAATTGCGCGGCCAGATGCGGGAGATGGATTTTGGCCTGCCTGCTCCGCTGCCGGTTTTGCCAAGCCTGCACCCGGCCTATTTGCTGCGCTCTCCGGCACAAAAAAAGCTGGCTTGGGCGGATTTGCTGGCCCTGCGCCATTTTTTGGACAATTTGCCGGCTGATAAAGCGGCCGCCGAGGCGGGGGCCGCCCCCGATCCAGCCCCCGATCCAGCCTCCAGTTCGCCAGAGGCCTGACCGGGCCAGATGATTGACAAGCCGCCGCCCAGCCGCCCATATAGGACGGGTGGCCCATAACAACCGAAGCGCAGGCTGACTGATAAAGGGAAAATAGGTTTATTCCATGATTTTTTACCGTGCTGTTATGACC
Organism: Alphaproteobacteria bacterium; assembly: GCA_038131695.1. Lineage (GTDB taxonomy): Bacteria > Pseudomonadota > Alphaproteobacteria > Puniceispirillales > Puniceispirillaceae > JADHLK01. The sequence goes on from JAYPQA010000075.1 coordinate 28,787, forward strand.
TTTTTCCTGCTGGCCCTGCTGGCCCTGCCGCTGCGCGCCGCAGAGCTACCAGAGAGTTTACCAGAAATTTTAACAGACAAGGACACACGCCTTTACCAGCAGATTTTTGAGGCTCAGGAGCTGGGCAATATCAAACAGGCCGACAAGCTGATAGCCCAGCTGGACAACACCCTTTTGATGGGCCACATCCTCTCGCAGCGCTATCTGCACCCGACTGCCTGGCGATCCAAATATACAGAATTGCGTGACTGGCTGGCGCTTTATTCTGATCATCCGGCCGCCAGCCGCATCAAATGGCTGGCTGACAAGCGCCGCCCGAAAGGGGCTGCTGGCCCGACGCAACCGAAAAAAGGCTATCTGAACGGGGTTGGCCATCATGATCCGCAAAGCTGGCGGGCGGCTATTCCGGCTAGCCGGTCCGGGCGCGCTTCCCCCCGAAAGACCGCGTCTATCGCAGCTGAAGTGCGCCGGGCGATCCGGCGCGGCGCTCCGACGGCAGCGGCCCGCTACCTTGGCCAGCCGGGCAATCTGCGCTATCTGACCAAGGTTGAGGAAGGGCATTTGCTGGGCGAGATCGCGCATGGCTATTTTGTCTTTGGGCTGGATGACAAGGCTATCCGCATTGCCCGCCAGGCAATCGGCAAGGGCCGGGCTGAGGCCTATATGGCCTATTGGGCGGGGGGGCTGGCCGCGATACGCAGCCGCCAGCCGGAGCTGGCCGGGATGCTGTTTCGCACGCTGGCCGATCTGGAAGCGGCCCCGGCCGTCTTGCGATCCGGGGCGGCCTTCTGGGCACAGAGGCTGGCCTTGCGGGAGGGCGATTTTGCCGCTGCGATGCGCTGGCTGGATATTGCGGCTGCGGCCCCGCAGAGCTTTTATGGGGTGATGGCCTTGCAGGCTTCTGGCCAGCATTTGCCGATTTCCTTTGACCTGCCGCAGATGTCAGGGGATTTCACAGACTGGCTGCTGGCCCGGCGCGGCGGGCGGCGTGTCTTTGCCCTGTTGCAGACCGGCAACTGGACTGAGGCCGCGCGCGAGCTGCGCTATCTTTATGCCGAGGCAGACAGTGATCGCAGGCGCGATATGATGGTGTTTGCCGTTCACCATAATATGCCCGGGCTGGCTTTCCGGCTGGCTGATATTTTCCGCCGGGAAAAAGGCATCCTCTATTACGGGGCGCTTTATCCGGAACCTGAGGTTGCGGTGGAATTCAGCGTTGACAGGGCCTTGCTCTGGGCGATTGCGCGCAAGGAATCTGGCTTTTACCCGCTGGCCCGCAGTCGCGTGCGCGCCTCTGGATTGATGCAGATTATGCCGGCCACCGCTGCCTTTATTGCCCGTGACAGGCGCTATCGCGGCTCCATGCGCCATATGCTGCATAATCCGGAAGTCAATTTGCAGCTGGGCCAGGATTATATCGTGCATCTTTTGAACGAGCCGCTGATCAGCGGCAATCTGGTGCGGATGCTGGCCGCCTATAATGGCGGGCCGGGCAATCTGAATAAATGGATGCGGCGGCGTGATCATCAAGATGATGTGTTTTTGCTGATCGAATCAATCCCCGCCCGTGAGACGCGCAATTATATCAAAAGCGTTATAACAGATATGTGGATCTACCGGATCAAATTTGGCGAGGATACACCGGCCTTGCGTTCTGTCATTGCCGGGGACCCGCAGGCCGGAAAGCTGGCCTTCTTGCTGAGTCCGGCCACCGATGAAGCCAGCGGGCAGCCCTGAGGGGCGCGAGGATAAAGGGGGTGCAAGGATGAGCAAGCTGGATGAAACAAGGCCCTTTGTGCCGGTGCGGATGGCGGTTCTGACGGTCTCGGACAGCCGCACACTGGCTGAGGACAAGTCCGGCGATCTGCTGGCCGAACGGCTGACCGGGGCCGGGCACAGCCTGGCCATGCGGGATATTGTGCCCGATGATCAGGCGGCGATCTGTGCCTTTCTGGACAAGGCCATAAAAGATGCGGCGATTGATGTGGTGATCGCCACAGGCGGAACCGGTCTGACCGGCCGTGATGTGACCCCGGAGGCGTTTCGCTCGGTCTTTGAAAAAGAGATAGAGGGATTTGGGGAAGCCTTCCGTTTTCTGTCTTTTGCCAAGATTGGCACCTCCACCCTGCAGAGCCGCGCGGTTGCCGGGGTTGCGGGCGGGACCTATCTGTTTGCCTTGCCGGGCTCCCCTCGGCCTGCCGGGATGCCTGGGATGATTTGCTGGTGCATCAGCTCGATTACCGGCATCGCCCGTGCAATTTTGTTGAGATTATGCCGCGGCTGACTGAGGCAGCCGGGGTGCGCGCCCGCAAATGAAACCCGCCCCGGATTTGCCGGATGACCGGCTGGAGCAGGCCTGGCAAGGCAAGGGGCCGGTTCTTGGGATTGATGAGGCGGGGCGTGGGCCCTGGGCCGGGCCGGTTACAGCCGCCGCTTTCTGGCGCGATCCGGAGGCCGGTCTGCCCGGCGGGCTGACCGATTCGAAAACTCGGCAGCGGCGCGCCAGCGTCTGGAAGCAGAATTGAAAGCGGGCCCGCATCTGTTTTGCGTTGCTGAGGCCAGCGCAGATGAGATTGACCAGATGGGGATTTTGCCGGCCACCTTTCTGGCGATGGATCGGGCCTTGTGCGGCTTGCTGGGGCTGCTGCAGGACCGGGCACTTGGCCGACCGGGCTGCCTGCTGGTGGATGGCAATCTTATCCCGCGGCTGGAGGGGCTGGCGGCGCAGCTGGGGGGCTGCCGGAAATCCTGCCGGTTGTGAAGGGCGACAGCAAGAGCCTGTCTATCGCGGCGGCCTCAATTCTGGCCAAGACCGATCGCGACCGGCAGCTGGATCGGCTGGATCGGCAATTTCCGGCCTATGGCTTTGCCCGCCACAAGGGCTAAGTGGCACCAAGGCCCATTCTGAGGCGCTGGCCCGGCACGGCCCCTGCCCGGCATCGCCGCTCTTTCGCCCGGTAGCCCGCTTGCTGGACCCGGATCTGCCAGTAGTCTGCCATAGTCGCCATAGGTTGAAGGCGGGCCAACACAGGCTTTGCCTTCTGGCTGATCGGTGTTGGCAAGGGGGAGCCGCCTGTGCTACCCCCCCTAGATAAAGCCCCTGTCGGCCGACCTGCTACAATATGTTGTTATGACTTAAAGAATGCCAGATAATTGTTTGACTTTCCTTGATTCTGCTTGTTTCTATGAAGGGGATTCACGGCTTTTTGAAAGGCAGGCAGGGCGGTTATGGCTCATGGTAAGGTGCAAAAATGGCAGGATCGGATTCTGCAGGGGGATTGTCTGGACAGGCTGGCCAGCCTGCCGGATGCGTCTGTTGATCTGGTATTTGCTGATCCGCCCTATAATTTGCAGCTGCAAGGTGCGCTGCACTGCCCGGACAGCTCGTTGGTCGATGCGGTGGATGATGCCTGGGACAGCTATGACAGTTTTGCCGCCTATGATCGCCAGGCTGAGGGCTGGCTGAAAGAATGCCGCCGGGTACTAAAGCCGGACGGGGCGATTTGGGTGATCGGCAGCTATCACAATATTTTCCGCATTGGCCGGTTACATTGCAGGATCTCGATTACTGGATTTTGAATGATGTGATTTGGCGCAAGAGCAATCCGATGCCGAATTTTCGCGGGCGCCGCTTTACCAATGCCCATGAAACCCTGATCTGGGCCGCCAAATCAGACAGCTCAAAATACTGCTTTAATTATGAGGCGATGAAAGCGCTCAATGAAGGGGTGCAGATGCGCTCGGACTGGCTGCTGCCGATTTGCACCGGCTCCGAGAGGCTGAAAGATGCGGGCGGGCGCAAGGCACATCCGACCCAAAAAGCCGGAAAACTGCTGGCCCGGGTTATTCTGGCTTCCAGCAGCGGCGCATCTGATTTCTGATCCGTTTTTTGAACCGGCACCACCGGGGCGGTGCTGGCGCGGCTGGGCCGGCATTTTATCGGCATTGAACAGGATGCAGACTATATCCGTCTGGCGAAAGCGCGGATAGCCAAAATTCGTCCACTGGCGAATACAGCACTTCTGGAAACGCCGGAAAAGCGCGCCTTGCCGCGGATTCCGTTCGGCGCACTTCTGGAGCGCGGCTGGCTGCAGCCGGGCGATCAGCTAACCGATGCTGGCCGCCGCTTTACCGCCCAGGTGCGCGCGGATGGCTCGCTGGTCGCAGCAGATAAATCCAGCGGCTCCATCCATTCATTGGGGGCCAGCTTGCAGGGCGCGCCATCCTGTAATGGCTGGACTTTCTGGCATATTGAGCAAAAGGGCAAAAGTGTGCCGATTGATGATCTGCGCTCCGCCTTGCGCGCGGAAATGGCGCAATCCGGCAGCGCCCAATAATCAGCCAGCGCTCTTCATAAAATTCGCTCTGGCTCTAATTCAGGGGCGCTAAAATTCATAAGATTGCAGCGCCGCCACCGGGCAAGCCAGCTTCTCCCGCCCCTTCAGCCCGGTCAGCTCAATCATGCAGACCGCCCCTGCCACGATCCCGCCTGCCCGCTCAACCAGCCTGGCACTGGCCGCCAGCGTGCCACCGGTCGCCAGCAGATCATCACACAGGACAACGCGCTGGCCGGTGATCGCGCGGGCGGTTTGCAGGGCTATCCGGGCCTCGCCATATTCCAGCGCGTAGGATTCCTCCACCAGCTGGCCGGGCAGCTTGCCCGATTTGCGGATCATCACCGTGCCGGTCTGCAGATTGAGAGCCAGCGGCATGGCAAATAAAAATCCGCGCGCATCAATGCCAGCTGTCAGCTGCGGCTCAAAACCAGCTGCCAGCCCGGTCATCGCCTCAATAGCCTGGTGCAAGACCTCCGGCTTTTCGAGGGCCGGGCTGATATCATAAAAGGTGATCCCCGGTTTGGGGAAGTCCGGGATTTTGCCAATATGCGGATCCAGATCAAACGGCATGGTCGCGGCCCTATCCTGTTGCTTTTTTCTCCAGCCTGCGCCGGTGCAGGATCGGCTCGGTATAGCCAGAGGGTTGCTGGCGTCCCTCAAAGACCAGATCACAGGCGGCCTGAAAGGCGAGGGAGCCGGCAAAATCAGCGGCCATGGGCTGATAGGCCGGATCGCTTGCATTTTGCTGATCCACAATCGCGGCCATTTTTTCCATCACCGCGCGCACCTGCTCCTCAGAACAGACACCATGATACAGCCAGTTTGCCATATGCTGCGAGGAAATCCGCAAGGTGGCCCGATCTTCCATCAGCCCGACATTGTTAATATCGGGCACTTTTGAACAGCCCACCCCCTGATCAATCCAGCGCACCACATAGCCAAGGATGCCCTGGGCGTTGTTTTCCAGCTCGGCCCGGACTTCTTCTTCTGACCAGTTGGCCTGTGCGGCCAGCGGCATGGTCAGCAGGTCTGCCAGACTGCCGCGGCTTTTCCCGGCCAGTTCGCGCTGGCGGGCAAAGACATCTATCTGATGGTAATGCAGCGCGTGCAGGGTCGCCGCCGTCGGGGACGGCACCCAGGCACAATTGGCCCCGGATTGCGGATGGCCGATTTTCTGCTCCAGCATCTCTGCCATCCGGTCGGGGGCGGCCCACATTCCCTTGCCAATCTGGGCGCGGCCGGAAAAGCCGCAAGCCAGCCCGATATCCACATTGCGATCTTCATAAGCTGCAATCCAGGCAGCCTGTTTCATATCGCCCTTGCGGATCATCACCCCGGCTTCCATTGCGGTATGCATCTCATCGCCGGTGCGATCCAGAAAGCCGGTATTGATAAACACCACCCGGTCAGCCGCCGCCCGGATACATTCCTTCAGATTGGTAGAGGTGCGGCGTTCCTCATCCATGATGCCGATTTTTATCGTTGCCGCGGGCAGGCCCAGCAGCCCCTCAACGGCGGCAAATATCTGCACGGCAAAAGCGACCTCATCCGGCCCGTGCATTTTCGGCTTGACGATATAGACAGACCCGCAGCGCGAATTGGCCTGCCTGTCCAGATCAGGCAGCGCCCCCAGCACGGTCATGAAAGCATCCATGATGCCTTCTGGAATCTCTGTCCCATCGGCCAGCAAAATCGCCGGGTTGGTCATCAAATGGCCGACATTGCGCACCAGCATCAAGGCCCGCCCGGGCAGGGTAAAATCGCCCTCCGGCCGGCTGTAACAACGGTCGGGATTCAGCTTGCGGGTGATTATACGGCCATTTTTTTCCAGCTCCTCAGCCAGATCGCCGCGCATCAGCCCAAGCCAGTTGCGATAGGCCAGAACCTTGTCTTCAGCATCCACCGCCGCGACCGAATCCTCACAATCCATGATCACCGAAATGGCCGATTCAACCAGCAAATCCTGAATATGGGCCGGGTCCTCCTTGCCGACAAGCCCCGCCGCATCAATCTGAATCTCAATATGCAGATGATGGCGGCCCAGCAAAATCGCCTGCGGGGCCTCCGCCGCGCCGGACCAGCCCTTGAAGCCAGCCGGATCGCCCAGCTGGCATTGGCCGGACCCGGTTTGCAGGCTCAGCTGGCCATCCTGAATCGCAAAGCCGGTCACCTCGGACCAGCTGGCCCCGTCCAGCGGCGCGAACGCATCCAGAATGGCGCGCCCCTTCTCGATCACCTTTTTGCCACGCTGCGGATTATAGCCAGACCCGGCCGCCGCCCCGTCCGCATCCCCAATCACATCCGTGCCATAAAGCGCATCATACAGGCTGCCCCAACGGGCATTGGCCGCGTTCAGCGCATAGCGGGCATTCATAATCGGCACCACCAGCTGCGGGCCGGCAATGCTGGCAATTTCGGGATCAACATTATCTGTGCTAATTTGAAAATCCGGCCCTTCAGCTGCCAGATAGCCGATCTCGCGCAAAAACGCCTCGGTCTCGGCCGGGTCAATTTTCTGGCCGCGCCGGTCGGCCAGCCAGCTATCCAGCTCAGCCTGCAACCCCGCCCGGCGTTCCAGCAGCGCCCGGTTTTGCGGCACCAGCTGATCCAGCGCCGCCTCAAACCCGGCCCAGAATTGCGGGGCCTCCAGCTGGCTGGCGGGCAATAATTCGGTTTCAACAAAGCTGTCTAAAAGCGGATCAACCTGCAGATTTCCACGCTGAATATAAGTCATTCCGGCCCCCTTTCATTGAGCAACTCTGCCCTGATATTACAGGAATAGAGGCCGGTCACTCAATGAGACCTTTCCACATCGTGGAAAACCATTCTACAGATTGGAAAGCGCTTATCGGGGGCCGGGCTGCCAGTCAATGCCCACCTCGGCCAGAATGGAGTGCAGGCGTTGCAGCTGGCTGTCCAGCTGCTCAGCCGTGCGCCCTTCCGCCCGGGCGACCAGCGCCGGCTCGGTATTGGAGGCGCGCAGCAGGAACCAGCCATCCGGCCCGGTCAGCCGCACCCCGTCAATATCCAGCAGCGTCTCCTCCGCCTTTGCGGTTTCGCCGACCAGCCGGGCGATAGCCTCCATCTGGCTGAATTTTTCTTCATCAGCAAGGCGATATGATATTCCGGGCTGGCCATGATGGCGGGCATCTGATCGGCAAATTGGGTAATGGTCAGACCCAGCTGTTTCATCGCTGCCAGGGTGCGCAAGCCGACATAGATACCATCATCAAAACCAAACCAGCCATCGGACAGGAAAATATGGCCGGACATCTCGCCAGCCAGCGGCGCGCCGCGTTCTGCCAGCCTTGCCTTCATGTGGCTGTGTCCGGTTTTCCACAGCTCCGGCCTGCCGCCAGCCTGTTCGATAATCTGCATGGCCAGGCCGCTGGATTTCACATCCAGAATAACCGGCTGATCCGGCTGGCGCGCCAGAATTTCGGTGGCCAGAAACGCGGTCAGCAAATCGCCTGCGATCAGGCGGCCTTTTTCATCAATAATGCCGGTGCGGTCGCCATCCCCGTCAAAGCCGATACCGCAGACCGCCCCCTGCTCCTCCCGGGCCGCACGCAACAGGCCCAGCGTTTCCGGATCCACCGGGTTCGGGTGATGATTGGGAAACCGGCCATCCACTTTGGTAAAGAGCAGATGATGCTGGCCGGGCAGCTGGCTGGCCAGCGCCTCCATCACCGGCCCGGTTGCCCCATTGCCGGAATCCCAGACAACAGAGACTTCCGGCAAATCCAGACCGTCCAGCAGGCGGGTGCAATAGGCCTCCAGCACCGCCTCTTCAGCCTGGCTGCCAGACCCGTCCGATCCATGGCCCTCAGCCGCGCGGCGGGCCAGCTGCAAAATCTGCTCGCCGTAAAAGCTCTTGTGACCAGCCACCATCTTGAAGCCATTATGATCAGGCGGGTTGTGCGATCCGGTTACCTGAATGGCGCCATCACACTCCAGCCAGCGATCGGCAAAATAAAGCATCGGGGTCGGCCCCAGCCCAATATCTATCACCTCAGCCCCGGCTTGTTTCAGCCCCTCTATCAGCGCCGCGTGCAGCTGCGGGGCACTCAACCGGCCATCCCGGCCCACCGCTATGCGGGGCTGGCGGCGCTGGCTATTCAGAAAATGCGGAAAATGACAGCCTATGGCATAGGCATCTTCGGCAAACAGGGTTTCCCCGACAACGCCGCGAATATCATAGGCGCGCAAAATGGTTGGTTGAAAATGATGTGCTGTCATAACCCTGACCCCGCGATACGACCTGTTACTGCATTACCCCAACCGGGCCAGCCAATCCCGCAAGGGTTCTCCCAAATCCGCGCGCGCCAGCCCAAAGGCAATATTGGCTTTCAAAAACCCCAGCTTGGAGCCGCAATCAAAACGTTCACCGGAAAAGCGCAGCCCATGAAACGGGGCCGCCCCAATGCGGGCCGCCAGCGCATCGGTCAGCTGAATTTCGCCGCCCGCCCCGGTTTCCTGCTTGTCCAGCTGGTCAAACACGCCCGGCTCAATAATATAGCGGCCCACCACTGCCAGCCTGGACGGGGCCTGTTTCGGGTCCGGCTTTTCCACCAGCCCCTGGACTTCCACCAGCTGCCCGTCATCATGGCCGGGGGTGACAATCCCATAGGAGCCGGTTGCCTCGCCCTCCACCTCCATTACCGCGACCATATTGCCGCCCGGCCAGTGCGCGACCATTTCAGCCAGCGCAGGCTGGCCTAATATCAAATCATCAGCCAGCAAGATAGCCACCGGCTCGGAGCCGGTCAGATTGCGCGCGCACCAGACAGCATGGCCCAGCCCGGCCGGTTCCTGCTGGCGCACATAAGAGACCGCGCCCGGATTTTTCATCATCGCCTGAACCAGACTCAGCGCCTCTGTCTTGCCCTTCGCCTGAAGCACCGCTTCCAGCTCGGTTGAGTGGTCAAAATGATCCTCAATCGCGGTTTTGTTGCGACCGGTTACAAAGATGAATTCCTCTATCCCGGCAGCGGCGGCCTCTTCCACCGCATATTGAATCAGCGGCTTGTCCACAACTGGCAGCATTTCCTTTGGCAAGGCCTTGGTTGCTGGCAAAAACCGGGTTCCCAAACCCCCGACGGGAAAAATAGCCTTGCGAATCATGTCATTCTCTTTCCGGCAAAAGCTGGTATTGGGCTTGCAGCCTCCCTCTTAAAGCGGCATAAACAGCCGGTCAAGCAATGCGTGGATACGGGCCGGGCAATTTGCAGCCCTGCTCACAAAAGCGGCAGTTTTCTGCTATACAGGTTGCAGAGGCAAAACAAGGCGGCTGAAAGAATGATAAAATCCCTGCTGGAAACCTCGGCTGAGGTGAAAAAACAAACAGCTGAACAGTGCAGCCGGGAGGCTGAGGCCGCCGCCCGGCTTGTCGCAGACAGTCTGGCAGCGGGCGGCAAGCTGATGCTGTGCGGCAATGGCGGCTCGGCAGCTGACAGCCAGCATCTGGCAGCTGAATTTGTGGCGACGCTGGATCACACAAAACCGCGCCCGGGCCTGGCGGCGCTCGCCCTGACAACCGACACCTCCCTGCTGACCGCCTGGTCGAATGATTTTGGCTTTCAGGGAGTGTTTGCCCGCCAGATAGAGGCGCTCGCCCAGCCTGCTGATATTCTGCTGGCCCTGTCCACCAGCGGCAATTCAAAAAATATTGTTGAGGCTGTCACAACAGCGCAAAAAATGGCTGTTAAAACCATTGTGATGACCGGGGCAGGCGGCGGCCAGCTGGCCGGTCTGGCGGATATTGTGATCAGGGTGCCGAGCCAAACAGTGATGCATATTCAAGAAGCGCATATCGCGCTGGGCCATGCGATCACGGCGCGCACCGAACAGCTGCTGGCTGAGAGGGGTTGATCGGCAACATAAAGGGCCGAGGCAGGGTGAAGGAGAGCAAAGCGTGAAAATCGTCATGATTGGCACAGGCTATGTCGGGCTGGTATCCGGGGCGTGTTTTTCTGAATTCGGCTTTGAGGTCACTTGTGTGGACAAGGATCAGGCCAAGATTGATATGCTGATTGCCGGCCAGATACCGATTTATGAGCCGGGTCTGGAAGATCTGGTGGCCCGCAACCACAAGGCAGGCCGCCTCAGCTTTACCACCCGCATGGAAGAGGCCGTTGCCGCAGCAGATGCGGTCTTTATCGCGGTGGGCACCCCAACCCGCCGCGGGGATGGCCATGCTGACCTTAGCTTTGTCTATGCCGCTGCTGAGGAAATAGCCGCCAACCTGTCCGGCTATACGGTGGTGGTCACAAAATCCACCGTGCCGGTCGGCACCGGCAGACAGGTTGAGGCGATTATCAAAAAAGCCCGTCCGGATGCTGATTTTGATGTAGCCTCAAATCCGGAATTTCTGCGCGAAGGCTCTGCCATTCCTGATTTTATGCGCCCGGATCGGGTGGTGGTAGGCTGTGAGACAGAGCGGGCGGAAAAACTGATGGCCAGCCTGTATGCCCCGCTCTATCTCATCGAAACGCCGGTTCAATTTACCGGCCTTGAGACTGCTGAGTTGATCAAATATGCGGCCAACGCCTTTCTGGCAGTCAAGATTCCTATATCACCAGATTGCCGATCTGTGTGAGCGAGACCGGGGCAGATGTCCATGCGGTGGCCAAGGGGATGGGGCTGGACAAGCGCATTGGCAGCAAATTTCTGCATCGGGCCGGGCTATGGCGGCTCTTGTTTTCCCAAGGATACGCTGGCGCTGGTCAAAACAGCTGAGCAGCACGCGATTGATTTGTCACTTGTCTCGCAAGTTGTGGCCTATAACCAGGCGCGCAAGCAGGCGATGGCCGGGCGGGTCAAGGCCGCCCTTGGCGGGTCTGTGGCAGGCTGCAATATCGCCGTGCTGGGATTGGCCTTCAAGCCGGAGACAGATGATATGCGGGAGAGCCCGGCCCTTGATATGATCCCGCTGCTGCTGGCAGACGGGGCTGAGGTGACCGCCTATGATCCAGCCGCGATGGAAGAGGCGGCCAGGCTCCTGCCAGACCAGCTGGCCTATGCGGGCAGCGCGGCAGACTGTCTGGCCGGGGCGGATGCGGCGGTTCTGCTGACCGAATGGAATGAGTTCCGCGCCCTGACCCCTCAAAGCTTTATTGATCAGATGAAAGGCCGGGTGCTGGTGGATTTGCGCAATGTCTATGATCCCCGGCAGATGCGGGCGGCCGGGCTGACCTACAGCTCTATCGGGCGGGCCTAGCTGAACAGCAGGTCCGGCAGCCATGTCGTTAAGTCCGGGAACAGCCAGAACAGGTAAAGCGCTATCAGCTGCAAGATAATAAAAGGCAGCACGCCGATATAAATATCGCGCGTCTTCACCTCTGGCGGGGCCACACCGCGCAGATAGAACAGCGCAAAGCCAAAGGTCGGGGTCAAAAAGCTGGTCTGCAAATTGACCGCGATCATGATACCCAGCCAGACTGGATCAAACCCCATCGCGATCAGAACCGGCCCGACCAGCGGCACCATGATGTGTGTCTCCCTTGCATCAATGGCTTATGCGTTTAAGATGGCCTGTGATTAGTCAGGCCGACCATTCCCCCCGATTCAAATTACAATGAATAGGAAAACTCTACCCAGAGTCAAGTTTTGCGCATGTTGTGCCATTCTATCCTGCCCGAAAGGCCTCTTTCAGCCTGACGGCGAATAATCTCGACAAATCGCCGGTTTTTTCAAATTTGGGCTGGACTTTATGGCCGTTCTGGCCGATTGAAAGGGCACTCAATTACGGACGGCCCGGCAGGCCGCATCACCGACTTATTCACCGCCAACAGAAAGGCAAGGCAATGAGCTTGAGAATCGCCATTAACGGTTTTGGACGCATTGGCCGCAATGTCATGCGCGCCTATATTGAGGGGCACTGGCCGGGCATAGAGATTGTAGCGGTCAATGGTCTTGGCTCTCTCGAACAGGCGGCCTTTTTGCTGGAGATGGATTCGGTGCATGGCCGGCTGGCCAGCCCGGTTGCGATTTCAAGCGGCTCTTTTGATGCGGGCAGCGGGCCGGTGCGCTATGTCTCTGAGGCGAATCCGGCCAATCTGGATTGGGGCGCGCTGGGCGTTGATCTGGTGATGGAATGTTCCGGCAAATTCACCGACCGTGACAAGGCCGCCTTGCATCTGCAATCAGGGGCCAGCCGGGTGCTGGTCTCGGCCCCGTCCAAGGGGGCTGACCTGACCGTTGTCTATGGCATCAATCACCAGATGATTGGCGCGGATCACCAGGTGATCTCAAACGCCTCCTGCACGACAAATTGTCTGGCCCCGGTGGCCCAGGTGCTGCATCAGCTGGGCGGCATCCAGCAGGGTTTCATGACCACCATTCATTCCTATACAGGTGATCAGCGCCTGTTGGATGCGGATCATTCAGACCCCTACCGGGCGCGCGCTGCCGGCCTGAACATGATCCCGACCACGACCGGGGCGGCCAAGGCTGTCGGTCTGGTTCTGCCAGAGTTGAACGGCAAGCTGGACGGGGTAGCGATACGGGTGCCGACCCCGAATGTGTCGGCTGTTGATCTGACGGCTGTCACCGACCGCAAGCTGACAGCTGAGCAGGTCAATGAGGCGTTGGTCGCGGCTGCTGAATCCGGGCCGCTAGCCGGGGTGCTGGCGACCACAGACCGGCCGCTGGTTTCCTCAGACCTCAATCATCATCCGGCTTCTTCCATCTGTCATCTGGATCAGACGCGGGTTATGCCCGATGGCATGGTGCGGGTCTTTAGCTGGTATGACAATGAATGGGGCTTTTCCAACCGGATGCTGGATGTGGCGCGCCAGATAGCCGCCTGACCCGGCCATAGCGGCCCCGGCCAGCCAGCCATTTTCAATTTGACACACGCCCGTGTGACCCGGTGTAATGACCCGGTGTAATGATCTGGCTGGTCAGGCCATTTCGCACTATTTTGGGGAGTCGGGAATTGGAATTTGTCCGCAATGCCTGGTATGTCGCTGGCTGGTCGTCTGAATTTTCTGGCGATTTGCAACCGCTTCAGATTCTGGATCAAAAGCTGGTTTTCTGGCGCCAGGCTGATGGCAGTCTGGCGGCGCTGGAAGATCGCTGCCCGCACCGGATGTTGCCGCTTTCTATGGGCAAGCTGCTGGAAGATGGCACGGTGCAATGCGGCTATCACGGGCTGACTTTTTCCGGGTCCGGGGCCTGTGTGCGGATACCGGGTCAGGATAATCTGCCTGCCTCAGCCTGTGTGCGCGCCTATCCGGTGGTTGAACGCCATCATATTGTCTGGGTCTGGATGGGGGATCCGGCCCTGGCAGATGAAGCCGCGATTTTCGATATGCCGGAATTTGACGCCGCGGGCTGGGCCGCCCATCAAGGCGATGCGCTGCATATTGCGGCCAATTATCTGAATGTTGCGGAAAATCTGGTGGACCCGGCCCATGTCAGCTTTGTGCATCCAACCACGCTGGGCAGCAGTGCCAGTGAGGATGTGCCGGTATCAGCCGATGTTTCAGGCGAGGTGATCACCGCCTGGCGCTGGATTAAAAATGCCCCGCCGGTTGGGTTTTTCCGGGAATTTGCCGGTCTGGAGGGGATGGTGGATCGCTGGCATTATTATCATCTGCATCTGCCTTCGATTGCGGTGATTGATTTTGGCAGCGCGCCGGTCAGCGCAAATCTGTCCGAGGATGAGCGCGAAAAGGGCGTGCGGATCTATGCCTTGCATTTTCTGACCCCCGTCGGGGCGCATTACACGATTGACCGCTGGATGCATATCCGCAACAGCGCACTGGACAACCCGGCAGCGGCGGAAAAAATGGATGAACTGTTCCGCATTGCCTTTGCTGAGGATAAGGAAATTCTGGAAGCGGTCGAACAAAATGAGGCCGGGGCCAGTGCTGCACCCTTGCGTATCGCCATTGATCGCGGCCCGCTGGTCTATCGCAAGCGGATCGCAGAACGCATCGCCGCCGAACTGGCGGGCTAAGGCTTTTTTGCTGGAATGACCGCGATGCTCCGGCTTCTTGAAAGGAAGTTTGGAGCGGGTGAGGGATTCGAACCCTCGACCCCAACCTTGGCAAGGTTGTGCTCTACCCTGAGCTACACCCGCGCGGCAGGCCAGTATATATCCTGTCTGTTTGCCCGGTTCAAGCAAAAACCGTTCGGACCGCCCGATAACCGGTATCAGCCTTTTGCGACCGCCCGGTTCAGCTGATCTGCGATATGCGCCTGCTCGGCCTCCGACAGATAGGGATGCATGGGCAGGGACAGCACGGTCTGGCTCAACGCCTCGGTCACTTCCAGCCCGCCGGCGGCAACCGGATAGGCTGCATAGGGGGCTTGTTTGTGCATGGGCACCGGATAGTAAATGGCGGTCGGAATGTCCGCCTCGGCCAGCTCTTGTTGCAGGCGGCTGCGATCGGTGCCGGCTGGCAGGCGCAGCGTATATTGGGCCCAGCTGCTGGTCGCCTGCTCTTTTAGGCTGGGGCAAATAACCCCATCCAGCAGATCGGCATAGCGATCGGCCACCAGCTGGCGCAGCTGCAGCTCTTCTTCAAAAATCCCCAGCTTGGCCAGCAGCACCGCAGCCTGCATTGAATCCAGCCGCGCGGTCATGCCAATCCGGTCATTGTGATATTTGTCCTGTCCCTGGCCATGCACCCGGGCAGAGCGCATCAGCGCGGCATAATCGGCATTATCGGTGAAACAGGCCCCGCCATCCCCATAACAGCCCAGCGGCTTGGCCGGGAAAAAGCTGGTGCAGCTGATATCGGCCAGCGAGCCGGTCTTGCGCCCGGCCCAGCTGCTGCCAAAAGACTGGGCCGCATCATCAATCAGCCACAGCCCGTGCTGTCTGGCAAAACCGGCCAGCCCGTCCATGTCAGCAGGCTGGCCGAACAGGCCAACCGCCATAATACCCACGACCTTGACACCGGCCCCCTCAGCTGCCGCCAGCGCCGCGTCCAGCCCAGCCGGGTCCAGATTGAAACTGTCTTCCTCCACCTCTGCAAAGATCGGGATCGCCCCCAGCATCGGCATCACCTCAGCAGAGGCGGTAAAGGTGAAGCTCGGCACAATCACCCCTTCCCCCGGCTTCAGCCCCAGAGCCATCAGGGCCAGCAGCAGGGCATCTGTGCCGGATGAACAGCTGACCACCTCGCCGCAGCCGGCCCAGCTGGCCAGTTCAGCTTCCAGCTCGGCGACCTCCGGCCCCATAATATAGGCCCCGTGATCCAGCACCCGCGCCAGACGCTGGTCAATCTCAGCACGCAGGCGCTTTTGTTGCGCAGCCAAATCAATAAAGGGAATCATTGCCGCAATTCTCCCATCTTTGCTTCCAGCATGGATAAAACCTCTTGCACTTGCAGGGCATCTTCGGCCCCGGTCGGGGCAGGCTGGCCGCTGGCACAAACTGTTGCAAAGCAGCTGATTTCAGCACGCAGCGGCTCAGCCTCGGCAACCGGCAGGCAAACCGGCTCGGCCCGCTCAATGTCAAACAGATCACCGGCCTGGCGGATCGTATCGTGATACAGGATCAGCTTTTCCGGCCAAGGCTTGGTATCATCAAAAACCAGCGCACCCGCACTGCCTGTGACGGTCAACCGATGCTCCTTGTAGGGCGACATCCAGCTGGTTTGCAGCGCGGCCGTAACCCCGTCTGCAAAGCCCAGCCCAGCGGCCAGCCAGTCTGCCACCCCTTGCGTGATATGGCTGGCCGCAAAACAGCTGACCTGTTGCGGCATTGTGCCGGTGATCGCCAGAATCAGCGAGAGATCATGCGGGCAAAGATCATAGAGCACCGATTCACTGGCCCGAATACGCCCCATCGCCAGACGGTTGGCCTGAATATGGCGCAGCTGGCCTATCGCCCCGGCTTCAATCTGGCGGCACAGTTCGGCAAAGGCCGGATGATAGCGGATCAAATGGCCAACCATGACCTGGCGGCCCGTTTCGTCTGCCACCCGGCATATTCGCTGGGCGGCAGGCAGCGAAAGGGCCAGCGGTTTTTCCACAAAAATATGCTTGCCAGCCTGCAGGGCCTGAATGGCCAGGCTTTCATGGGCGGCCGCTGAGGCGGCTATCAGCACCCCATCCAGCCGGTCATCCTCCAGAACCGCCTGCCATTCCCGCGCCGCACAGGAAAAATCGCGGGCAAAGCTGGCGGCGCGCTCGCGTTCGCTGTCACACACAGCTTCCAGCAGCCCCAGCGCGGCTACGTTGCGCGCAATATTGCGTCCCCACAACCCACACCCAATCAGCGCCAGACGGACCGCCTGATCGGCATCTGTGTTCTGTCTTGCCATGCGCTGTTCCTGTCTGGCCTGTCGATAGCCTGTGCTGAATTGCCCTTGCCTTAAACACCAAAGAAGGAATCGGCGTCAATCGTTGCTTTTTGTTACTTTTCGGGAGCCGCCCGCCAGGCCGTATCCAATCCTTGCCGGGGGCGCTGCCAGCCCCTATATGATAGGCAGGCAAGAACCGGGCCGCCCGCCCCCGAAACAAGACCGGGCCCGGATACAAAAAGGATAACAGGTGATGACAGAGCAGACAGCTGATGCCAGCTCGGCCTTTGCAGACAGCTTGCCGGTTACCCCGGATCAGCTGGCGGCGCGGCTGGACGGGCTGGGCCTCTCCTATGAACGGTTCAGCCACCCGCCCCTGCGCACCGTGGCCGATTCCAAGCTGGCCCGCAGCGGGATGCTGACCCCGCAAGAGGGTGGCGGGCATATCAAAAATCTGTATCTGCGTTGCAAGCGCAAGAAAAATTACCTGATCGTGCTGCAAGAGGACCGGCAGCTGGATTTGGCCTGGCTGGCCGATCATCTGGGGGCTGGCCGCTTTTCCTTTGGCAGTGCTGAGCGCTTGTTTGAAAATCTGGGGGTGCGGCCGGGGGCGGTTACCCCCTTTGCCATGATCACCGGGGCCGGGCGCGGCGTGCATCTGGTAATGGACAGCAGCTTGCGGGACGCGAAAATTATCTATATGCATCCGTTGGTGAATGATGTGACCTTTGGCATGGCCCCGGAAAGCCTGCTGGCCTTTTTGAATGATCTGGGCGTGCAGCCCAGCTGGATTGACTGAACAAGCCTGCCGGACCGGAACAAAAACACCGGAACAAAAGACAGGCAATGACA
>JAYPQA010000076.1:0-41282 GCA_038131695.1 Alphaproteobacteria bacterium
ACCCTGTCGGACCGCAGGTTCCCTCACCTTTTTCCCGCAAGACAGCTATCATACACGCCCCCCAAAAACAAGGAAATTGGCGAAAAAAATTGCAGCAGGACCAATTTGTCGCATGGCTGGCAGCCCTTATAGAAGAGGCCTGCCCCCCTCCAGAGGAAAGGCCCACTTTGCTTTCGAGGAAAGGCCCGCTTTGCTTTAAAGGAAATGATAGGGATCAATATCGATTTGCAGATGGATTTTTGCCGAAATTTTGACCTTTTCCAGCCAGAGATGCAGCATTTGCTGGAGATCCGCAGCCCGCGGGGCGCTAATTAAAAAGCGGATCCGGTAGCGGCCCCGCAGCATCGCTATCGGGGCGGCGGCCGGGCCATAAAACTGCACCTGCTGCCAGCCCGGCCAGGCGGCGGCCAGCTGCGCGGCACAACTTTCTGCGGCTGGCTGATCCGCAGCCGACACAATCACTGCCGCCAGCCGCCCATGCGGCGGCATCATCGCCGCCTGCCGCATCTCTGATTCGCGCTGCAAGAACGCATCCCGCCTGCCTGCCAGCAGCGTTTCCATCACCGGATGATCCGGCTGGCCAGTCTGGATCAGCGCGCGCCCGGGCCTGTCAGACCGGCCGGCGCGGCCCGCCACCTGGGCCAGCATTTGCCAGGTGCGTTCCGCCGCACGCAAATCCCCGCCCCCTAAGCCCAAATCCCGATCCACCACCCCGACCAGCGTCAATTTCGGGAAATGATGCCCCTTGGCGACCAGCTGCGTGCCGATGATAATATCCACCTCGCCGGATTCGATAGAGCGCACAATACGCGCCGCCTCATCCGAGCGGGCCAGCAAATCGCTGGACATCAGCGCGAAAGAGGCGTCCGGAAAGCGGCTGATCACCTCCTCAGCCAGCCTTTCAATACCCGGGCCCACCAGCTGCAGGCTGTTTTCTGTCTGACAGGAGGGGCAGTGCGGGCGCAGCGGCTGGGAAAACCCGCATTGATGACAGCGCAGCTGGCCAGCCAAACGGTGGGTGACCAGACTGGCATCACATTGATGACAGCCCAGCCGCTCGCCACAATCGGTGCAAATCGCCATCGGCGCATAGCCGCGCCGGTTCAGATAGAGCAAAACCTGTTCGCCCGCCGCTATCGTCTCCTGCATCGCGGCGGCCAGCGGCTCCGACAGCCAGAAACCGGCAGGCGGGCGATGGCGGCGCAGATCAATAGCCTGTATTTTTGGCAGTTCTGCCGGCCCGTAGCGCGAGGCCAGCTGCCAATGCCGGTAACGCCCCTTGCCAGCATTGACCCAGCTTTCCAGCGACGGCGTCGCCGAGGCCAGCACAACCGGCAGCTGTTCACAGCGGCCCCGCAAAATCGCCATGTCGCGGGCCTGATAGATCACCTGATCTTCTTGTTTGAAGGCGGCATCATGTTCTTCATCCACCACGATCAGCCCCAGATTGGCAAAGGGCAAAAACAGGGCTGAGCGCGCGCCCACAACCACCATCGGCCGGCCGCTGAGACAGGCTTTCCAGAGCTGGCGGCGGCGCGCCCCGGTAATGCCGGAATGCCAGATTTGCGGGGCCAGCCCAAACCAGCGGCGGAACCTGTCCTCCCAGCCTGTGGTCAGGGCAATTTCCGGCAACAGGATCAAGACCTGCTTGCCCTGATTGACCTGTTTTGCCACCAGATCAAAATAGGTTTCGGTCTTGCCGGAGCCGGTGACCCCATCCAGCAAATGCACCGCAAAATGGCCAAAACTCCGGGCTATTTCGCTGGCAATTTGTTGCTGGCTGTCATTCAGCACCAGCTCTTTTGCCTGCAGGCGATCCGGCAGGCTGAGACGGTCCTGGCGCGGCACCTTTTGGCGTAGCAGCAAGCCGGCCTTGACCATGGCTGTCAGGCTGGCCGTGCTGGCCCCGGTCTCGCGCGCCAGATCAGCAGCTGGCAGCGGCGGGGCATCCTGCAGGAAATCCAGCACCCGCGCCCGCAATTCGGTGATCCGGGCCTTTTCGGGCAGCGGGTCGGCCCGCTGCAAGACCGTGACAAGGGCGGGCGGCTCCAGCGCATCGGGCACCGAGAGCAGCATCCGCACCAGCTGCCCCCCCGGGGCCAGGGTCCATTCTGCCACCCGGCGGGCAAATTCCAGCAGCGTGGCTGGCAGCGGCGGCACATCAGCCAGAGCCAGAACAGCCTTCAGCCTGCTGCGGTCTATTTCTGCTTCATCCGGGCACTCCAGCACCACGCCCCAGAGCTGGCGCGGGCCGACCGGCACCTTGACCAGCTGGCCCGGCCCCGCCTGCCAGCCAGCGGGCAGCAGATAGTCATAGCCGGACAGGCGGCCGCGGCCTATCGGCACCGGTACGCCAACACGCACCAGCCTTTGCTCTGAGCCAGAACTATTTGGGCCAGAACCATTTAGGCCAGAACCTTTTGCGGTGCTGCGGTCTTTTCCGGTTGCATGGGTCATGAACTCCACATTAAACTGCCGCTGACAGGCTTGCAAAGGGAGATGCGCCAAATCGCAGCCAACCAAGACAGGATTTACTGAGATGAAAATTTTTCTGGATACCGCAGAGCTTTCCGAAATCAGCCGGCTGAATGAAACCGGGCTGATAGACGGGGTGACCACCAACCCGTCGCTGATTGCCAAGTCAGGCCGCAATATTCTGGAGGCGATTGCCGATATTGCCGCGGTTGTTTCCGGACCGGTTAGCGCTGAGGTAACGGCCACTGATTTTGAGACCATGCTGGCTGAGGGCCGGAAGCTGGCGGGCCTTGCCGATAATATCGCGGTCAAGGTTCCGCTGACCCCGGCTGGCTTGCGCGTGTGCCACAGCCTGAGCCAGGATCAGATAATGGTGAATGTCACCTTGTGTTTTTCGGCTGCCCAGGCCCTGCTCGCCGCCAAGGCGGGGGCGCGTTTCATCTCCCCCTTTGTCGGGCGGCTGGATGATCTGGGCGCGGACGGGATGGGGCTGATCAGCGATATTGTGGATATTTATGCCAATTATGATTTTGCCACCGAAGTGCTGGTCGCCTCGGCCCGCGGCCCGCAACATATTGTTGATGCAGCCCTTCTGGGTGCAGATGTGGTAACCCTGCCGCCAAAGGTTCTGGATCAGATGTATCAGCATCCGCTGACCGACACGGGGCTGGATGCCTTTTTGCAGGATTGGGCGGCAACCGGCCAGTCTATTTTATAGCAGCGGGCGCGGGCTTTTATTCAAACCGGCCCGCCCCGCACAAACAAAAGGCAGGAGGCCATGACACGCCCGCCAAAACCGCCAAAATTGGAGGCTGAAGAGATTCTGGCCTGGCTGGCTGATAATCCGGATTTTCTGGAGCGCCATGCAGACCAGCTGGGCTGGGTCGCCAATCCGCAGCTGGACAAGAGCGGCACGGTTGTGGATTTGACTCGCCGCATTGCCGCCCGCGCGCGTGCAGAAGCCCGCAAAATGCAGCAAACCAACCAGTCGCTCTTGCATCTGGCGGCGGAAAATATGCTGCATTGGCAGCAGCTCACATCATGCCACGCTGGGATTTCTGGCCTGCACAAATATCAGCAGTTTCAGCGCAGATGATAGAAGATGAATTGCCGGTTATTCGGCCTTGCCGAGAGCGCGGCTGCTGATGCCTGCTGAAGGGGGCCTTGCCACTGGCTGAAAGCCTCGGCTTTCTGGTCCTGCCGCTCGAAATTGACCGGATTTGTCAGGCCCGCTCTGTCTATCTGGGGCCGCCGGAAAAATCCGGGCCGGTGCTGTTTTCCGTCCCCTCTGCCTCTATGGCGGTGGTGCGGCTGCCGGATCAGCTGCCGGAACCGGTGGCCGGATCCGCCCTGGTGCTGGGCGGGCGCACCCCGCAGAGCTTTGCCCCGGATCAGGGCCAGACGCTTTTGACCTATCTGGCCGAAATTGTCGGGGTCTGCCTGCTGGCCCGCATTGAGAACTGAGAAGATGACCGGCCCGCCCGCAGAATTGGCAACCGCCTATCAGGGCTGGCTGGACTGGCTGGCGAGTGAGCGCCATTATGCGGATCATACGCTGGATGCCTATCAGCGCGATCTGGAGCATTTTTTTGCCGCGCAGGCAGAACAGGGACAGCCGCTCCTGCCCCCGGCCCGCAATGGGTTTCGCGGCTGGCTGGCCGGGATGCAGGCGGCCGGGCTGGCCAAAAGCACCGCCGCCAGACGGGTTTCCTCGGTGCGCAGTTTTTACCGCTGGATGGCCCGTCATCACCAGACAGAACTGCCGGATTTGAGCTGGATGAAAGCCCCGCGCCGCGGCCAGCCCTTGCCGCGGGCAATAAGCCATGATCAGGCGGCAGCCTTGCTGCGGGCGGTGCGGGATCGGCCGCTGCCAGACTGGCAGATAGCCCGCGATGAGGCGCTGGTGCTGTTGATGTATGGGGCCGGGCTGCGCCTGTCCGAGGTGCTGGGGCTGACCGCACAGGAGCTGCCCCTGTCGGACTGGCTACGACTTACCGGCAAGGGTAACAAGATGCGCGAAGTGCCCATCCTGCCAGCCGTGGCTGAGGCTGTCGCCCATGCCCGCGCTCTGTGCCCGTTTCAGCCGCAGGGCAAGCAGGGGCTGTTCTGCTCATCCAGGGGCAAGCCGCTGGGCCCGCGCGCCGTGCAAAGATTGCTGGGAGCCTTGCGGCTGGCAGCTGGCCTGCCCGGCGATACTACACCGCACAGCCTGCGGCACGCCTTTGCCACCCAGCTGCTGGCCGGGGGTGGGGATTTGCGGGCGATTCAGCAACTGCTGGGCCATGCCAGTCTGTCCACCACCCAGCGCTATACAAAAGTCGATCGCGAACAGCTGCGCAGCACCCACCGGCAAGCGCATCCGCGCCGCTAGCAACCGGTTTTTGACCTGGCTTTTTTGTCGTTTTCGGGCCTAGCTGTGGATGGCCCGCCTGTCCACCGCCAGCGCCGCTTCCTTGACGGCCTCGCTCAAGGTGGGGTGGCCGTGGCAGCTGCGCGCGACATCCTCGGCTGAGCCGCCAAACGCCATCACCGCGACAATCTCATGGATCAGCGTGCCTGCCTCTGGCCCGATAATATGCGCGCCCAGCAGCTGATCTGTTTGCTTGTGCGCCAGCAATTTTACAAAGCCCTCTGCCTGGCCGGTTGCCCGTGCGCGGCTATTCGCCATAAAGGGAAAAACACCCTTTTTATACTCCGTGCCGTCCTGTTTCAGCTGTTCCTCGGTCTTGCCAAGCTGGGCAACTTCCGGGGCGGTATAGACAATGCCGGGGACCAGATCATAATCCACATGGCCCGCCTTGCCGGCCATGATTTCCACCGCAGCGACCCCATCTTCCTCAGCCTTGTGGGCCAGCATCGGGCCGGCGATCACATCGCCAATGGCAAAAATGCCCGGCACTGAGGTTTCAAAATCCTCATCCACCTCTATCTGTCCGCGCTCGCTGAGGCCAACGCCCAGCCCCTCCAGACCCAGCCCTTCAGTATGCGGCTTGCGGCCAACCGCCACCAGCGCCACATCAAAAGACTGCTTTTCGGTCTTTCCGCCAGCCGCCGGGGCCAGCTCCAGCTCGACGCCCTTGCCCTTGTGGCTGGCAGACTGAACAGCGGTGGAAAGCTGGAAGGACAGGCCCTGCTTTTCCAGAATAGCCTGAAATTTCTGTGCCACCTCAGCATCCATGCCCGGCAGAATCCGATCCAGATATTCGATCACCTGAACCTCTGCGCCCAGCCGCGCCCAAACGGTGCCCAGCTCCAGCCCGATATAGCCAGCCCCGATCACCGCCAGCTTTTCCGGCAGTTTTTTCAGCGCCAGCGCACCGGTGGAGGAGACAATGGTCTTTTCATCAATCTGCAGGCCGGGCAGGCTGGCCGGAGCCGAGCCGGTGGCGATCAGAATGCGTTCAGCGCTATAGGTAGTTTTCTTGCGCCCCTCTGCCACCTCAACCGAACCGGCCGCCGGTATATGCGCCTCTCCGGTCAGGCGGGTGACCTTGTTCTTGGCAAAGAGCAGATTAATGCCGCCGGTCAGCCCGGTAACCACCTTGTCCTTGTTGGCCATCATGGTTTTCAAATCCAGCTTGACCGACGCAGCCTTGATGCCCAATTCGGCCAGATGCCCGCTGGCGGCCTCGGCAAAGCGTTCAGATGTATGCAGCAGCGCCTTGGACGGGATACAGCCAACATTCAGACAGGTGCCGCCCAGGGCGGGCCGCCGGTCCACACAGGCCACCTTCATCCCCAGCTGGGCCGCCCGTATCGCCGCAACATAGCCGCCCGGCCCGGCACCGATAACAATCAGGTCAAAATGCTGTTCAGCCATCTTTTCACTCTTTTCCTTGCCTGCGGCAAAAATTCCTCACACACCCAGCAGCAAGCGGCGCGGATCCTCAATCAGTTCCTTGATTCGTACCAGAAACGATACCGCCTCTCGCCCGTCAATAATCCGGTGATCATAGGAGAGGGCCAGATACATCATGGGCCGGATTTCCACCTTGTCACCCACCGCCATGGGCCGTTTTTGAATCTTGTGCATCCCAAGAATACCGCTCTGGGGCGGGTTCAGAATCGGCGTGGACATCAAGGAGCCATAAACCCCGCCATTGGAAATGGTAAAGCTGCCGCCAGCCATGTCTGAGGGGGACAGCTTGCCATCGCGGGCCTGCTGGCCAAATGTGGCAATGCGGGACTCCACCTCAGCCAGCGACAGATCCTGGGCATCTTTCAGAACCGGCACGACCAGCCCCTGCGGCGTGCCAACCGCAACGCCGATATTGCTGAACGGCTTATAGACAATATCGGTGCCGTGTATTTCCGCATTCACAGCCGGAAATTCGCGCAAAGCCGTGATCACAGCGCGCACGAAAAAGCCCATAAAGCCCAGCCGCACACCGTGATTTTTTTCAAAATCCTCTTTATAGGCGGCGCGCAATTCCATCACCGCGCCCATATCGACCTCATTGAAAGTGGTCAGCATGGCCGCATTGTTCTGCGCCTCTTTCAGCCGCTGGGCAATAACCTGGCGCAGGCGTGACATCGGCACCCGCTCTTCTCTTGGATCATCGGAGCGCGGGCGCGGGGCCGCTGTGGCCGGAGCCGCTGCCGGGGCGGCCATGCGGCGGGCCGTGCCGCTGTCAATCGCGGCCAGCACATCCGCCTTGGTCAGCCGGCCATCCTTGCCGCTGGCCGAAATTTTCGCCGGATCGAGAGAATGCTCCTCCACCAGACGGCGCACCGCCGGAGACAAGGGCGCAGCCGCGGCAAGCGGCGCAGCAGCCGGAGCCGCAGGGGTGGCTGCCGGGGGTGATGCCGGGGGTGATGTCGGGGGTGATGCCGGAGCAACTGCCGCAGCAGTAGCCGGAGCCGCCGCGGCAGGTGCGGGCGCGGCGACAGCGGCTTTTTGCGGGGCCGGTTCCGCCGCCGGGCTGGCCGCCGCCCCTTCTGCTATCAGGCCCAGAACCGCATCCACACCGACCACGCTGCCTGCCTCGGCAACAATCTGCTCCAGCACGCCAGCTGCCGGGGCCGGCACTTCAAGCGTGACCTTGTCGGTTTCCAGCTCGACCAGCGGCTCATCTGCTGCGACTGTCTCGCCGGCCGCTTTCATCCAGCTGGCGACGGTCGCTTCCGATACCGATTCGCCCAGCACCGGGACCTTGATTTCAACGCTCATTGCCTGTTCACTCCTTCTTGCGGGCCAGCATATCGGCTCCGCCACAGATTGGGCCGCCTATTCAGCCGCCAATTTTTCACAGTCAGCAGCCAGGGCCGCATCCACCAGCGCTGCCTGTTCACGCTGATGGCGGGCCATGGACCCGGTTGCCGGAGACGCCGCCGCAGGCCGGCCAGCATAGATAGGCGCGCTCGGCCATGCCTGCCTTGGCCATCGCTGTTTCCAGATAGTCGCGCACAAAGGCCCAGCTGCCCATATTTTGGCTCTTCTGAACGGTGACAATCTCGGCTGTCTTGAACGGCCAGAATAGCGGCGACGGTTTTTGCGGAAACGGATAGAGCTGTTCAATACGCAGGATGCTGACATCCTCAAGGCCGCGCTTTTGCGCTCCTCAAGCAGATCATAATAAACCTTGCCCGAACAGAGCACAAAGCGGCGGGCCTTGTTCTTGCGAATCGCCGGATCCCGTTCATCAAAGACCTGGTAGCTGGTATCCGGGCCTATATCCGCCAGCTCTGAGACACATTCCTTGTGCCGCAACAGGGATTTCGGCGTCATCACCACCAGCGGCTTGCGGAAATCGCGCATCATCTGGCGGCGCAGCACATGGAAATAATTGGCCGGTGTCGTGCAATTAACCACCTGCATATTATCCTCAGCACAGAGTTGCAGATAGCGTTCCAGCCGAGCTGAGGAATGTTCGGCCCTGACCTCATAGCCATGCGGCAAGAGTAGACCAGCCTGTTCATCCGCAGCCATTTTGACTCACCTGAGCTGATAAACTGATCCACCACCACTCTGCGCGCCATTGGCAAAATCGCCGAACTGGGCTTCCCACATAACCAGCGCATTCAGCTCAGCCAGCGAGAAACCATATTCAAACCCCATCACCGACGCTTCAGACACTAGCGAGTCAATAACCTCAAAACTGCCTGATCCGGCCCAGATGCATCAGCGGGGTATGGCGCGTCTCGGTCTCCCGATCGACAAAAACGGCATGGCGCTGGGGGAAAAAGTGCCGCGACAGGAATCCCATGACAGGCGCACCATAGCCCTGTTTCAGCAAGCCGCCAGATGTTCAGCTGTCGCCCAGTCAATGTTGGCTGTCGGAGGTGATCGCCTCAGCCCGTGCCTTGATCACCCGCTGCAGCTTGGGATTGGCTTGAAGCCGTCCGGCAGGCATCATCACCGCCAATCTCGCGCAGCACCCAGCGGCACATCGGTTTCGCGCGCCGGTCATCACCCCAGGCTGCCTTCGGCTGACCATTGGCCTTCCAGCCAGTCCGCCTTGTTCGGTTTGTAGCTGTTGCCCGCCTAAATTCGGCTTCCAGCCAGTTTTCGCGTTCATCCCGGACGCATAAGGGCTTTCATCCAGCACCCTTCCGGCGATCAGCTGGCTGGCATATTTTTCCTGCGTGCTGCGCTGCTTGGCAATCTGGCGATACATCAGCAGCTGGCAAAGAGGGTCATCCCTTCATTATGGCCAGCGGCGATAGCACAGCATATCCAGCACCACATCCACGCCAAAGGTCTGGCGGAATTAATGGCAATGCGGCTGGCATGAACCACCGCTTCGGGATCGTCCCTATCTGGCGCGGAAGATCGGGGCCATCACCATCTTGGCAACATCGGTCGGATAGGGCGCGAGGACCGCGAATAGACGGGCTTGCGGTAAAGCCAATCTGGTTATTCACAATAATAGCGAATCGTGCCGCCAGTGATAGCCGCGCAGGGCGGAAAAGGCAAAAGTCTCAGCCACCACCCCCTGGTCGGCAGCTGCATCGCCATGCGTCAGCACCGCCAGCACCTTGCGAAAATCCCCATCGCCGCGCTGATGCTGCTTGGCCTGCACGCGCCCGATCGCCAATCGGGTCCACAATTTCCAGATGCGACGGGTTGGGCGACAGGTTGAGATGAATTTCATTGTCATCAAACACCCGGTCTGCGGAAACCCCAAATGGTATTTCACATCCCCGACCCGCTCTGCCTCTTCCGCTGGCGGACGTCAAATTCAGAGATAATCGCCCGAAACGGCTTGTCCATCACATTATGCAGCACATTCAGCTGCCCGCGATGGGCCATGCCAATGACCACCTCTTCCAGCCCCATTTGCCGCCGCGCTTCAAAAATCTGCTCAAAAGCCGGCACCAGCGCCCCGCCGCCATCCAGCCCGAATTGCCGGAAGCCGATATATTTTTTATGCAAGAAACGCTCAAAGCCTCGGCTGCGACCAGTTTCTCAGATAGCGACCTTGCCGCGGCGGGTAAATTCCGTGCGGTTGCTAATCGCCTCAATCCGCTCCTGAATCCAGGCCTTTGCGCCGGGTCCTGAATATGCATGGGACCCAACACTGATGGTCCTGCGGCAATAGCCCTTTCAGCACATCCAGAATTTCTGCCGCGTAGCGTGGCAATCTCCAATGCCCCAGCACGAAATTGATGAAGATAGGCTGGTCAAAATCCTTCAAGGTCTGAAACCATAGCTCGCCGGGTCCAGCCCCGGATGCACTTCCTACGTAGGCCAGCGTAGTCCAAATCGGCCAGCAAATGGCCGCGAATCCGGTAGGCGCGAATCAGCATAATGGCGCGCAGCGAATCCAGCGTGGCTGAGCGCACATCGGCTGCCATCAAATCACGATTGCCGGCTGTTTGGGCCACCGCCTCGATAGAGGCTTCCGGATCATGCGCCCCGACAACCTGGCTGGGGTGGACGCCCCCATTTGGGCAGCCCACGCCGGCCTCTGCCAGCTCGCCCAGCTGGGAAAAACCGACCCGCTCATTGCGGGCTGACCGAGGCGGGATCGGTTTTCCAGGCCCGCTGCATCTCGGCAATAAAGGTGGCGTTTGCGCCGTAAAGGAAACCGCTATCCATCTCACTTGCCCTTTACATCTGTCCTTTGTCCATTCCCTGTGCGGCCCTGCCGCCGACTGATACCCGGGCATTGAGACTCAGAAATCAGCCAGTGCCTTTGCACCGCCTCTCCCAGCATAGCCGGAGAATCCGCCATCACAAAGCCGGCCTGCTGTATGGCAGAAATCTTGTCCATCAGCCGCTGCTGCCCGCTACAATCGCCCTGGCATGGCTCCATGCGGCGACCCGGCGGGGCGGTCTGGCCAGCGATAAAACCAGCTATCGGTTTCTTGTTCGGATGGGCGGCATAAAAGGCCGCCGCCTCTTCTTCAGCAGACCCGCCAATCTCTCCGATCATCACAATCGCCTCGGTCTGATCATCGCCCAGGAACAGATCCAGCGCATCAATGAAATCGGTGCCGTTAATCGGATCGCCGCCAATGCCGATACAGCTGGACTGGCCCAGCCCGCTGGCCGTTGTCTGGGCCACCGCCTCATAGGTCAGCGTGCCGGAGCGCGAGACAATGCCCACCCGGCCCGCTGGTGAATGGGCCCGGCATAATACCAATCTTGCAGGCTCCCGGCGTTATCACGCCCGGGCAATTCGGCCCGACCAGACGGCTGGCCGAGCCTTGCAGCGCCGCCTTGACCGGGATCATGTCCCGAACCGGAATCCCCTCAGTGATGCAGACAATCAGCCCCACCCCTGCGGCAATCGCCTCCAGAATCGAATCAGCTGCAAAGGGCGGCGGCACATAGATAACAGACGCATTGGCCCCGGTCTCGGCGACCGCATCTGCCACCGTATCAAAAACCGGCAGATCCAGATGCGTCTGCCCGCCCTTGCCCGGTGTTACGCCGCCCACCATTTTGGTGCCATAGGCAATCGCCTGCTCACTGTGAAATGTGCCCTGGGCCCCGGTGAAGCCCTGACAGATAACGCGGGTATCCTTGTCAACCAGAACAGCCATCGCCTATGCCCCCTTTACCGCAGCAACGATTTTAGCTGCCGCATCACCCAAATCATCGGCAGCGATAATCGCCAGGCCGGATGGGCCATAATCTGCTTGCCCTCTTCTACATTAAAAGTCAGCCGCACCACCAGCGGCTTGGTCAGCCCCAGATTGCGAGCCGCTGTCACAACCCCTTCGGCAATAATATCGCAGCGCATGATACCGCCGAAAATATTGACCAAAATACCCTCAACGGCGGAATCGGACAGAATAATCTTGAAGGCTTCAGTGACTTTTTCGGTTGTGGCCCCGCCGCCCACGACATCCAGAAAATTGGCTGGCTCGCCGCCCGCAGCTTGATGATATCCATAGTTGCCATCGCCAGCCCGGCGCCATTGACCATACAGCCAATATTGCCATCCAGCTTGATATAGCTGAGGTCAAATTCCGAGGCCTTGACCTCTGCCGGGTCCTCTTCGGTCAAATCGCGCAGAGCCAGCACTTCAGGCTGGCGGAACAGCGCATTGTCATCAAAACCCATCTTGGCATCCAGCGCGATCAAATCATCGCTGCCGGTCACCACCAGCGGGTTGATTTCCAGCAAGGACGCATCCAGCTGGGTAAAGGCCTGATACAGGCTTTGCAGGAATTTGCCTGCCTGTTTGGCTGTCCCGCCGCTGAGGCCAAGAGCCCCGGCAACCCGCCGGACATGATGGGCGCGCAGCCCGGTCGCCGGATGAATTGGCAGGGTGAGGATTTTTTCCGGTGTGCTGGCCGCCACCTCCTCAATATCCATGCCGCCTTCAGTTGAACAGATAAGGGTGATACAAGAGCTGGCGCGGTCCACCAGCATGGACAGATACAGCTCACGGGCAATATCGCAGCCCTCTTCAATATAGAGGCGCTGAACTTCCTTGCCAGCCGGGCCGGTCTGATGGGTCACCAGAATCTTGCCGAGCATTTCAGCCGCCACCTGTTCCACCTCGGCTGAGGATTTAACCACCTTCACGCCGCCCGCCTTGCCGCGCCCGCCCGCGTGAATCTGGGCCTTGACCACGGTCACCGCACTGTCCAGCTCTGCCGCAGCGGCCACCGCCTCGGCAACCGAAAAGGCCGGCTTGCCGCGCGGCACCGCAACGCCAAACTGGCCCAGCAGGGCCTTTGCCTGATGTTCGTGGATATTCATCTGTCTTCCATCCCCAAAAAAACGCGGGTTATCCAACCCGCGCCACAACCTCATTCAATGTTTTCACCGCCTCGACCGAATGGTCAAAAGCGGCCCGCTCCTGCTCATTCATCTC
Organism: Alphaproteobacteria bacterium; assembly: GCA_038131695.1. Taxonomy (GTDB): domain Bacteria; phylum Pseudomonadota; class Alphaproteobacteria; order Puniceispirillales; family Puniceispirillaceae; genus JADHLK01. The sequence continues at coordinate 12,750 of JAYPQA010000076.1, forward strand.
AATTTCGACAATGCGCTCCACACCGCCAGCCCCGATCACCACCGGCACCCCGACATACAGCCCGTCCAGACCATAGGCCCCGTCAACAAACGCCGCACAGGGCAACAGGCGCTTTTTATCGCGCAGGTAAGAGGCCGCCATCTCTATCGCTGAGGAGGCCGGAGCATAAAAGGCCGAGCCGGTTTTCAGCAGGCCCACAATCTCTGCCCCGCCATCGCGGGTGCGCTGGACTATCTGGTCAATCTTTTCCTGCGTTGACCAGCCCATCTTGATCAGGTCAGGCACCGGAATACCGGCAACGGTGGAATAGCGAATCAGCGGCACCATCGTATCGCCATGACCGCCCAGCACAAAGGCTGTCACATCTTCGACAGATACGCCGAATTCTTCAGCCAGGAAATAGCGGAAACGGGCCGAATCAAGCACCCCGGCCATACCCACCACCTTGTTTGCCGGCAAGCCGGAAGCGCGTTGCAGCACGCCGACCATCGCATCCAGCGGATTGGTGATACAGATAACAAACGCCTCTGGGCAATGGGCCTGATACCGGCCCCAACCTGGGTCATCACACCGGTATTGATGCCGACCAGATCATCGCGGCTCATCCCCGGCTTGCGCGCCACGCCAGCAGTGACAATCACCACATCTGCGCCGGCCAAATCCGCATAATCATTGCTGCCGGTCACCGCAGCGTCAAATCCTCTACCGGGCTGGCCTCGGCGATATCCAGGGCCTTGCCTTGCGGAATCCCCTCCGCAATATCGAACAGAACGACATCTCCCAGCTCTTTCATCCCGGCCAAAAGGGCCAGTGTGCCGCCGATATTTCCGGAACCAACCAATGCTATCTTGTTGCGTGCCATGCTGTTCCCCCAAGCTATCCCCAAAGAAAACCCTGCAGCTTCAAAAAACCCGGCGTCGCTGCGTGAAGCTCTGCGCGGCAGCGGGCCGCAGGAAATGAAAAATCAAGGTTGGTTTTACCTACCCAAATTGGCGCAGCCTGACAAGGTAAAATCGGCGATGAAAGAGTGCCTTTCATGCCAGTCTGGCCATTTGAACCAGCCGTGATCTGGTTCGCTCAAATTCAAATTTCCACTGGCTGCCCTGATAAATGCTATCCTGCGGGGCCGCTGCCGAGGCGACCAGAAACCGCCCCCGGTCATAGAGCGCATCCACCAGCCACATGAAGCGGCGGGCTTCATTCTGCTCAGAATCGCCCATCAGCGGAATATGGCCCAGAACCAGCCCGGCATAGCGATCCGCCAGCAACAGATAATCCCGCGCCGCCAGAGCCGTGCCGCAAAGATCGCCGAAATCAGCAAAGGCGATATCACGGGCCGCCTTTGGTATCTCAATCACCCGGCCAGCGCTGACCAGCTGATCAGGGGCGGGCGGGTGATTGCGGCTGAGGCCGGCAAAAATCTCGGCCAGCTTTTTGTCCGAAGCGGCATCATCCGGGGTCAGCCAAACATCCAGCCCGGCCAGCACCGCGCCGCGCCAATCCGGGCCAGCACCAATCTCCAGCACATCACATTGCTGTTTCAGCGCCGCCACAAAAGGCAAAAACCGATCCCTGTGCAGACCGCCCTTATACAGATCATCCGGGGGCCGGTTGGAAGTTGCCACCATCACCAGCCCCTTTTCCCACATCACCTCAAACAGGCGTTTGAGGATCATCGCATCCGCGATATCGCGCACTTCCATCTCATCAAAACAGATCACCCTGCCCGCTGCCAGCAGGCTGTTTGCCGCCGCCTCAACCGGGTCTGCCGCACCCTGCTTGCGGGCCGTCTCTATCGCCCCATGGGCGCGCAGCATAAAATCATGGAAATGCAGGCGCTGGCTGAGGCCGCCTGGCAGGGTCCAGTGAAACAGATTCATCAGCAAAGTCTTGCCGCGCCCGACACCGCCATGCAGATACAGCCCGCGCGGCGCAGCCGCCTGCTTGCCGAGCAGCCGGGCCAGGGCCGACGGGGCGGGAAGGTTTGTTACGATTTCATGCAGGCGGGTAAGGTCTGTAACGGCACTTTTCTGGGCCGGGTCAGGCTGCAATTCACTGGTTGCCAGCGTGTGTTCATAAAGGGCTTGCGGAGAGCAGAAGCGATCAGCCATCGGCTATCAGCCCTGCCGCTCCAGCATCCGCGTCTTGATACCGGCAATGGCCTTGGCCGGGTTCAGCCCCTTGGGACAGGTCTTTGTGCAATTCATAATCGTATGGCACCGATAGAGCCGGAACGGGTCTTCCAGCGCATCCAGCCGCTCGCCCGTATATTCATCGCGGCTGTCTGCTATCCAGCGATAGGCCTGAAGCAGCACAGCCGGGCCCAGATAGCGATCCCCATTCCACAATAGCTGGGGCAAGAGGTGGTGCAGCTGAAACAGAGCACACATTCCCACAACCCGTCCAGCTCCTCGCGCTCTTGCGGGCTTTGCTTGCGCTCCTTGCCGGCCGGGGCCGGGTGTCGCTTTTCAGCCAGGGCTGGATAGAGGTCAGCTGGGCATAGGCATGGCTGAGATCCGGCACCAAATCCTTGATAACCGGCATATGCGGCAGCGGATAGATTTTGACATCCCCCTTCACCTCATCAATCGATTTCAGACAGGCCAGCGTATTGGTGCCGTCAATATTCATCGAGCAGGACCCGCAAATCCCCTCGCGGCAAGAGCGTCGAAGGTGGGAGGAATCCACCTCATTCTTGATCTTGATCAGCGCATCCAGCACCATCGGCCCGCAAGAATCCAAATCCACCTCAAAACTGTCCAGGCGCGGATTCTCATCATCATCCGGCGACCAGCGATAAATCGTGAACAGCTTTGTGTTCTCTGCCCCTTGCGGGGCCGGGTGGTGCGTGCCCTTTACCGGGCGCGAATTGGCGGGAAGTGAAAATTCAGCCATTGGTCTTGCCTGTCCTTCCTGGCTCCTAATAGACCCGTGCAACCGGCGGCACCGGCTCCACCTCATTGGTCAGGGTGGTCATGGTAACAGGCCGGTATCCCAGCGCAGATTTGTTCTTCTCATCCAGCCACATCACCGTATGTTTCATCCAGTTCTGATCATCGCGGTCCGGTAATCCTCATGCGCGTGCGCGCCGCGTGATTCGGTGCGCTGATCCGCAGACCGGATGGTGACCAGCGCCTGGCTCATCAGATTTTCCAGCTCCAGCGCCTCTATCAAATCGGTATTCCAGACCAGGGAGTGATCGCTGATGCCAATCTCGGTCATCTGGCCGGCAATCTCATCCATGCGGCCGACCCTTCGCTCAGGGACTCACCGGACCGGAACACAGCCGCATATTTTTGCATGGCCTGTTGCATTTCAAGGCGCAGGGCCCTATCTTGCGCTTGCCGCTGGCATGGCGCATCCGATCCAGCCGGGCCAGGGCGCGATCTGTTGAGTCGCTGGAAACCGGCGGCAGGCTGGCGCCCGGCGTTACCATCTCAGCTGCCCGGTGCGCAGCAGCGCGGCCAAACACCACAATATCCAGCAGCGAATTGGTGCCCAGCCGGTTCGCCCCATGCACCGATACACAAGCGGCCTCGCCGATAGCCATCAGCCGCCCGCGACCCGGTTCGGGTCTGCTTCAGTGGGGCCAGCACCTCGCCGTGATAATTGGTGGGAATCCCGCCCATATTGTAATGCACGGTCGGCAGCACCAGGATCGGCTCACGGGTCACATCAACCCCGCAGAAAACCCGCGCTGTCTCGGTAATGCCGGGCAGGCGCTTATGCAGTGTCTGCGGGTCAATATGTTCCAGATGCAGCAGAATATGATCCTTGTTCGGGCCAACTCCGCGCCCTTCATTGATTTCCATGGTCATCGCAGGCTGACCACATCGCGGCTGGCCAAATCCTTGGCCGTCGGGGCATAGCGTTCCATAAACCGCTCGCCTTCGGAATTGGTCAGATAGCCGCCCTCGCCGCGCGCGCCCTCAGTGATCAGCACCCCGGCCCCATACACACCGGTCGGGTGAAACTGGACGAATTCCATATCCTGCAAACCGAGGCCAGCCCGCAAGGCCATCGCATTGCCATCGCCGGGTAGGTGTGGGCTGAGGTGCAGGAGAAATACACCCGGCCATAGCCGCCGGTGGCCAGCACCGTGCGCTGGCCCAGAAAACGGTGGATGCTGCCATCTTCCATGCAGAGCGCTATAATCCCTGACAGCTGCCATTCTCATCCATCAGCAGGTCAATGGCATAATATTCGACAAAAACTCAGCCGAATGGCGCAGGCATTGCTGATAGAGCGTATGCAGAATGGCATGGCCTGTCCGGTCGGCGGCGGCACAGGCCCGGCGCGCCATGGACTGGCCATAATCCAGCGTATGGCCGCCAAACGGGCGCTGGTAGATATCGCCCTCCTCAGTGCGCGAGAAAGGCACCCCGTAATGTTCCAGCTCTATGACAGCCGGGATCGCTTCCCGGCACATATATTCAATCGCATCCTGATCGCCCAGCCAGTCTGACCCTTGACCGTGTCATACATATGAAAGCGCCAATTATCGCCCTCACCCATATTATTGAGAGCCGCCCCGATACCACCTTGTGCCGCAACCGTATGCGAGCGGGTCGGGAACACCTTGGTGATACAGGCCGTGCGCAGGCCTTCTGCTGCCATGCCCAGAGTTGCACGCAAGCCGGCCCCGCCAGCGCCGACCACAACAACATCATAATGATGGTCGGTTATTTCATAAGCACTCATAATCTGCCTTTCACCTTTTCAGCGGCCTGTTGCCAGACCAAAGCCGGTTCCTTGCCCCTGTCCTAAATCTCCGTCACGCCAGCATAATACGCAGCACAGCCAGTATCGTTGCCACCGCCAAGATCAGCGCGCCCGCCCGCACCAGCAAAATAGCCGCCATGCGCGCCAGCTCATGGCTGACATAATCTTCCAGAACCACCTGCAGGCCGAGAGCCATATGCCAGAAACCAATAGCCAGAAACAGCACCAGCGCCACCGCATTGGCCGGATGCGCCGCCAGCGCGCGCGCCGTCTCATAATCAGCCCCGGGCAGCTGGGCCGCCAGCCCCACCATCCAGATAACCAGCACCGCCATCGCCGCCGCGCTGATCCGCTGATGCCGCCAATGCTGCAGGCCGGATTTGGCCGAGCCCAGCCCGCGCACCCGCTCCAGAGCCGTCTGCATGGAACCTGTTTTCTGCATCCTGCCTGTCTCCCTGCCCAGCCCTTACAACAAAACCGCTGCCCACAAGGCCAGCACCGCCAAAAAGGCCACAAGCAGAACCGCCACACCGCTGCGATAAACCGCCGGTATTGTCAGGCCGCGCCCCAAATCCCAGCCCAAATGCCGCACCCCGTTACAGCCATGGTAAAACAGCACAACCGAATAGCCGAACAGCACCAGCAGGCCCAGCGGATGGCCAAACAGCCCCTGCACCAGCGCAAAACCCTGCGGCCCGCTGGCCAGAGCCAGCAGCCAAACTGCCAAAAGCACTGTTCCGCTGGCCAGAATCACACCGCTGAGGCGATGGGAAATCGACATGATCGCCGGCAGCTGAAAACGCCAGACCGACAGATGCGGAGAAAGAGGCCGTGGTCGACTCATTTAAGGGATCCTGCTGAATTTTATAGATGAAAAACTTATAGAATCTTGGCTATGTTAAATCAATGGCACATCAACAGCATTTTCACACCCCGGAAGGGGGGCGGGGGCTGTGTAAAGGAAAATTTGGCAAAAACAGCGCCGCTCTGTTCACTTGCCCGGGTAAGGAAAGAAAGTTTTGATGTCAGCTTATCAATCGCACCAGCCTGCCTGCCTGCTATCTGTCCAGTCTGCTGTTATTTGGGGATTTGTCGGCAATGAGGCGGCCAGCCTGATACACGCCCGGCTGGGCCATCATGCGCTGCGGCTCGATACGGTGCGGCTGGCTGCCCATCCCGGGCATGGGTGCCGGTTTCGGCATAACACCCCGGCCGCGGCCCTGCGCGGCTTGCTGCAGGATTTTGCACAGCTGCCCATGGCCGGGCAGCTGGATGCGGTGCAATCAGGCTATTTCGGCGCGGCAGGCCAGCCCGCTGAGCTGGCTGATTTTCTGGAGCAGGCCAAACCGCCGCTCTATCTGCTGGACCCGGTGCTGGGGGATAACGGCCAGCTCTATGTTGCCCCGCAGATTGCCGCAGCGATACGCGGCAAGCTGTTGCCGCACGCCGATATTATCACCCCCAACGCCTTTGAGCTTGGCTGGCTAACCGGCCTGGCTGTCACCAATTTGGCTGAGGCTGAACAGGCAGCTGCCAGTTTGCTGGAAGCCGGGCCGGGCGCCGTGCTGGCAACCGGCATCAGCCTGCCAGGCGGGCAAGTTGGGGATTTGCTGCTGAACCGGGAGAGCCGCGCCCTGTTCAGCGGCCCGGCCAGCCCGCAAGGGGTTTCCGGGGCTGGCGACTGTCTGGCGGCCTTGCTGCTGGGGCTGATGCTGGCCGGCCAGCCGCTGGCAGAGGCCGCCCAAAAGGCCAGCCAGATCACCAGAGAGATGATAGCCCGCGCACCGGACAGCCTGGATATGGATTTGGCCAATCAGCTGGCCCTGATAACCGGTCTGGCCTGACCAATCCCTAGCTCTGGCGGGCTAGCCCGCGGGCCACCACCAATTCAGCGATTTGCACCGAATTCAGCGCCGCCCCCTTGCGCAGATTGTCGGACACACACCAGAAAACCAGCCCGTTCGGCACGGTCGGGTCAGCGCGCAACCGGCTGATATAGACCGCATCCTCACCCGCTGATTCCAGCGGCGTCACATAGCCTTCATTTTCCCGGTAATCGATCACGCTGATCCCGTCAGCCTCACGCAGCAGGGTGCGGGCCTGATTTTCATCCAGCGGCTTTTCTGTCTCAATAAATACCGCTTCACTGTGACCGATAAAGACCGGATGCGCACACAATGGGCCACCAGCTCAATCGACGGATCGAGGATTTTCTTGGTCTCGGCCCGCATTTTCCATTCTTCCTTGGTAAAGCCATCTTCCAGAAACACATCAATATGCGGGATCGCATTAAAGGCGATTTGCTTGGTAAATTGTTCCGGGCGCACCTCATCATTGACGAAAATGCCCTTGGTCTGGTTGAACAGCTCATCCATCGCCGGGCGGCCTGCCCCGGACACCGCCTGATAGGTCGCAACCACCGCCCGCTTGACCTGAAAGGCCGCGTGCAGGGGCTGCAAGGCCACCACCAGCTGGGCGGTCGAACAGTTCGGATTGGCAATGATATTGCGCCCGCCATTTTCCGGCAGCATTTCGGAAATCGCATCCGGATTCACCTCCGGGACAATCAGCGGCACATCCTCAGCCATGCGGAAAGCCGAGCTGTTATCAATGACGATACAGCCAGCCGCCCCGGCCTTGGGGGCGATCTCCTTTGAAATATCCCCGCCAGCCGAGAACAGCGCAATATCCGCCCCGCTGAAATCAAAACCGGACAGGGGCTGCACCTTGAGCGTCTGATCCTCACCGTAAGACAGCTCGCGCCCGGCGGATTTGTCCGAAGCCAGCGCGATAATCTGGCTGGCTGGAAAATTGCGCTCCGCCAGCGTTTGCAACATTTCCCGGCCGACCGCTCCTGTTGCGCCAGCCACCGCGACACGATAACCCATTATCCTGTTATCCTTTTGTTATCTATGGTTTTTCTGACCTAGCGGGCCAGCTCATCCAGCGCATCCAGCACCGCACGGGTCATCCCGTCTGTGCCCACCAGCTCACAGCCATCTGACATGATATCACCGGTGCGCTTGCCCGAAGCCAGAGCCTTGTCCACCGCCTGCTCTACCAAATCAGCCTCTTCCATCTGGCCGAAACTGTAGCGCAGCATCATGGCAAAGCTGAGCAGCTGGGCCAGCGGATTGGCCTTGTTTTGGCCAGCAATATCCGGGGCGGATCCGTGCACCGGCTCATACATGGCCTGCGGCAGACCGGTCTCCGGGTCCGGCGCGCCGAGCGAGGCCGAGGGCAGCATCCCCAGCGAGCCGGTCAGCATCGCCGCACAATCAGAGAGCAAATCACCGAACAGATTGTCTGTTACGATCACATCAAACTGTTTGGGCTGGCGAACCAGCTGCATCGCGCAATTATCGGCAAACATGTGGTTCAGCTCAATATCGCTGCCTTCTTGTGCGTGCAGGGCGGTTATTACCTCGCGCCAGAGCACGCCGGAAAACATCACATTGGACTTTTCCACAGAGGTAACCCGGCCGGCCCGCTTGCGCGCCAGATCAAAGGCCACCCGGCCAATCCGCTCAATCTCAGAGGTGGTATAGGCGTTGGTATCATAGCCTTTTTTCTGCCCGTCCGGCAGCTCTTCAATGCCGCGCGGCTCAGCAAAATAGGAGCCGCCGCACAATTCACGCAAAATCATGATATCCAGCCCGGAAACCAGATCAGCGCGCAGGGTAGAGGCCGCCACCAGCGGGGCAAAGACCATCGCCGGGCGCAGATTGGCAAACAAATCCATTTCCTTGCGCAAGGCCAGCAGGCCACGCTCCGGCTTCATCTCAAAAGGGAGGTCATCATATTGCGGGCCGCCCACCGCGCCAAACAGAACCGCATCTGCCGCCATCGAATCCGCCAGCGTTTCATCACTCAGCGGTGTGCCCAGCGCATCATAGGCCGCCCCGCCAACCAGCCCTTCACTGACATCAAAATCCAGCGAGCGATGCTTGGCCAGCCAGTCCATGATCTGCATATTGGCAGCCATCACCTCCTTGCCGATACCGTCTCCCGGCAAGACCATTACCTTGCGATTAGAAGCCATGTTCTTTTCCAATCCTTCTTGTTATCCAAACAGCCTTACAGCCAGGGGTGGCTTTGCTGGCGCGCCGCCTCAAAATCGCTGATGGCCGCGCCCTTTTCCAGCGTCAGGCCAATATCATCGAGCCCGTCCAGCAGGCATTGGCGGCGGAACGGGTCGATCTCAAAGCTGATTGTGGCCCCGTTCGGGCGGCTGATCGTCTGGGCGACCAGATCAATGGCCAGCTCCGGGTTTTCCGCATCGGCCGCATCCGCCAGCAAGGCATCGCGTTCATCAGCACTGACCTTGATCGGCAAAATCCCGTTCTTGAAACAATTATTATAGAAGATATCGGCAAAGCTGGTGGAAATCACACAGCGAATACCAAAATCCAGCAGCGCCCAGGGCGCGTGCTCCCGGCTGGAACCACAGCCAAAATTATCCCCGGCCACCAGAATTTCAGCCGCCCGCCAGGGGGCCTTGTTCAGCACAAATTCCGGCAGCTCTGCCCCGTCATTATCATAGCGCATCTCATGGAACAGGCTGACCCCCAGCCCGGACCGCTTGATGGTTTTCAAAAACTGCTTCGGGATAATCATATCGGTGTCGATATTCAGAATATCCAGCGGCGCAGCAATGCCTGTCAGCTTGTCAAATTTCTGCATTTTGTCTCTCCCGTCAGGGCCAGGGGTTCAGTCTTGCAAGGCGCGCACATCAGCCAGACGGCCTGTCACCGCCGCCGCAACAGCCATTTGCGGGCTGACCAGATGGGTGCGCCCGCCGCGGCCCTGGCGGCCTTCAAAATTGCGGTTGGAGGTAGAGGCACAACGCTCTCCCTCAGCCAGCCGGTCAGCATTCATTGCCAAACACATCGAACAACCCGGCTCACGCCATTCAAAGCCGCTGGCCCGGAATATCTCATCCAGCCCTTCTTCTTCGGCCTGCTGCTTGACCAGGCCGGACCCCGGCACCACCAGCGCCCGGATACCGTCGGCAACCTTGCGCCCCTTTGCCAGCGCGGCGGCGGCGCGCAAATCCTCTATGCGCGAATTGGTGCAAGAGCCGATAAAGACCGTATCAATCTGAATATCGGTCAGCTTTTGATCCGCGCTCAGCCCCATATAATCTATCGCCCGCTCCAGCTTGGCCCGGCGGGCCGGATCGCTCACCCTGGCCGGATTCGGAACCGCCCCGGTGATCGGCAGCGCATCTTCCGGACTGGTTCCCCAGGTTACGGTCGGGACGATGTCGGCAGCATCCAGCACCACTTCTGTATCATATTTCGCACCGGCATCTGAGGGCAGCGAGGACCACCAGGCCACCGCCTGGTCCCACAGCTCCCCGGACGGGGCCATCGGCTTATCTTGCAGATAGTCAAAGGTCTTTTGGTCCGGGGCTATCATGCCGGCGCGCGCGCCTGCCTCAATCGCCATATTGCAGACGGTCATCCGCCCTTCCATGGACAGATCCTCAATCGCCTTGCCGGCAAATTCAATCACATGGCCGGTCCCGCCAGCCGTGCCGATTTTGGCAATGATGGCCAGCACAATATCCTTTGCTGTGACAAACGGGCCAACTTCCCCCTCGACAGTGATACGCATATTGCGGGCGGGCTGTTGAATCAGCGTCTGGGTTGCCAGCACATGCTCCACCTCTGGGTGCCAATGCCAAAGGCCAGCGCCCCAAATGCGCCATGGGTGGCGGTATGCGAATCACCGCAAACAATCGTCATGCCGGGCTGGGTAAAGCCCTGTTCCGGCCCGATCACATGGACAATGCCCTGGCGAATATCACTCATGCCGAAATAGGGCACCGCGAATTCAGCGGCGTTGGCTTCCAGCGTTTCAATCTGGATGCGGGATTCGGGATCTGCGATACCGCCAGCCCGATCCGTGGTCGGCACATTGTGATCCGCCACCGCCAGCGTGCGGCCCGGCTCGCGCACGGTGCGGCCAGCATTGCGCAGCCCTTCAAAAGCCTGCGGGCTGGTAACCTCATGCACCAGATGGCGATCAATATAGATAAGGCAAGTGCCATCCTCTGCCTGATCGACCAGATGCGCCTGCCAGATTTTGTCAAACAAGGTGCGTAGCTGTGCCATCTCGCAATTCCCCCTTCTTTTTTATTTCAAGACCGGTTTATTTTAAGGCCAGTTTATTCCAAGGCCAGTTTATTCCAAGGCCTGTTTATACTAAGGCCGGGCTGTCCAGCCGCCCGGCATTCTCTCCCGGCATTCTCTCCTGGACAAACAAAAAGGGCAGCCTGTTTCCTGTGCTGCCCTCTTAATCTACGCGTTTCATCCTTGTGGATTCAAGATGCAGCATTCGACCGATAGGTTGTTTTTTCAGCAATGCGCGCTGCCTTGCCGGTGCGGCCCCGCAGATAATAGAGCTTTGCCCGGCGCACACGCCCGCGGCGCACCACCTCAACGGACTGGATTTTCGGCGAATAGAGCGGGAAGACCCGTTCCACCCCCTCACCATAGGAGATTTTGCGCACCGTAAAGGAGGAGCCGATACCGTCATTCTTGCGGCCAATGCACACCCCTTCAAAAGCCTGCACCCGCTCTCTTGTGCCTTCTACAACCTTGACATTGATTCGCAGCGTATCGCCCGGCCCGAATTCCGGCATTTCATGCTTGGCGCGCGCCTTGTCAATTTGCTTTTGGGCAATCTTGTCGATGATATTCATGTCCAGCTCCTTTGGCTCGGGCCTCCTTAGAGCAGAAAAACCCGATATTTGTCAATGATTATCGTTGCTTCACCCTGGTTTTTTGGCGTTTTTGCCTTTTGCCTTTTTTGCCAGCCAAGCCTGCCACAGATCCGGGCGGCGCTGGCGGGTGATCGCTTCTGCCTCAGCCTGTCGCCATTCAGCAATCTGCCGGTGATGGCCAGAGGTCAGAATATCCGGTACATCACGCCCGTTCCAGCTGCGCGGCTGCGTATAGAGCGGATATTCCAGCAGGCCGGTCTCAAAACTCTCTTGCTGGTGCGACGCAGGCTTTCCCATCACCCCGGGCAACAGCCGGATACAGGCATCCATCACCAGCTGGGCGGCCAGCTCACCGCCGCTCAGGATATAATCCCCGACCGAAACCTCCCTCAGATCACAGGCCTCTATGGCGCGCTGATCCAGCCCCTCATACCGGCCACAGACAAAAACCGCCCCCGGCCCGTCAGCCAGCTCATGCACCAGCTCTTGATCCAAAAGCCGCCCGCGCGGCGAGAGATAAAGGCGCGGCCCCGGGGCCTCTGCCACCGAAGCCAGCGCATCTGCCACCACATCCGGGCGAATCACCATGCCGGGCCCGCCGCCAAAGGGCGTATCATCTACCAGCCGGTGCTTGCCATGGGCAAAATCGCGCAGCTGAACCGTCTGCAGCTGCCACAGATCGGCCGCCAGCGCCCGGCCGGCCAGGGACTGGCCCAGCATCCCGGGAAAAGCATCGGGAAACAGCGTCAGAACCGTTGCCTGCCAGGGCATCGCATCGCTCATCTGCTCGGCTCCTTATTCGCCTTCAGCGTCTGGTTCGGTTAGTAGACCATCCGGAACAACCAGCTGTATCAGGCGTTGTTCGAGATCGATCCCGGCGATGGCTGGCCCGGCAAAGGGCAGAAAAACCGTATCGCCCTTTTCCGGCCTTACCTCAATCAGCTGGCCGGCGCCAAAATCATGAAAGCCAACGGCGCGGCCCAGCGGGCCTGTCTTTATATCAACCACCTGACAGCCAATCAGATCAGCATGATAGAGCTCATCCTCTGCCAGCTCCGGCAGGGTTGCGCGCCACGAAAAGCTGGGCTCCGCGCAAGCTGGCTGCCTGTCGCGATCACGCACAGTGCTGCGCCACCGAGATCAAAGCCCTTTTTGCTGACCGGTCAGGGACAGCGCCAACTGCTGGCCATCTGCCAGACTAACCGGCCCGTAGGCCAGCAAATCAGCCGGGCGGGCGGCAAAGCTTTCACCTTGAAAGCGCCGCACCCCGTGCGGACCCGTGATCGCCCCGATCAGAACCCGCTCATTCTCCCGCCTGTCTGCCATCGCCGCCTGTCAGCCCGCCTCAGGACTCCTTTTCAGCTTCCTCAGCCGGGGCTTCTTCCGCAGCGCTTCCTCAGCCGGGGCTTCTTCTGCCGGTGCTTCTTCTGCCGGAGCTCTCCGCTGCCGGTGCTTCTTCTGCGGCCGCTTCCTCAGCCGGGGCTTCTTCTGCAGCCGCTTCCTCGGCCGGGGCCTCTTCTGCCGCCGCTTCCTCAGCCGGGGCTTCTGCTGCTGCTTCTTCTGCGGCCGCGGCGGCTTCTGCCTCCGCAGCTTCCCGCTCAGCCCGCTTCTTGCCAGGGGCAGATTTCAGCGGCTGGTCGCGCATCGCTACCGGCTCGGCCAGCTGCACACTGGCCAGCAATTTCTGCACCCGCTCGGTCGGCTTGGCCCCGCGCTCCATCAGAATTTGACCCGCTCGCCATTGACCAGCAGGCGTTGGTCATGATCCTTGGGAACCATCGGGTTGTAATGGCCGACCCGCTCTACATAGCGGCCATCGCGGGGCTGATGCCTCAGCAACAACAATCCGGTAGAAGGGGCGTTTTTGCGCCTGCGGGCCAGTCTGATTTTCAATGCCATAGTTCTGTTTCCTTGTCGCTTCACTATTAGGGTTGGTTGTTTTTTCAAAAGCAGTTAGGAAAGGGCCTGCCTGCCCTGTTCTGTCATCCTGTTTCTCTATAATCCTATTTCTTGCTCGCGCCTTGGGCCGGGGGCAAACCGCCCAGCGGAGCCGCCCATCTGCCGCCCAGCCCCGGCAAGCCGCCGCGCCCCAGACCAGCCAGCGGATTTGCGCCGCTGCCCGGCTGCTGTTGCAGGCTGGCCATATCCGGCAGGGCCGCATTGTCCGGCACGCCCTCACCAGCCCCGGCTCTAGCCCCAGCCCCACCAGCTCCGGCCAGGGGATTGCCGCCGCCCATCAGCGCTTTCAGCCCCGCCGCCCCGGTTTTGGAGCCCATCTTCTTCATCATGCGGGCCATATCCTGATATTGCTTGACCAGCCGGTTGACCTCCTGAACCGTGGTCCCGGAACCAAAGGCAATGCGCTTGCGCCGCGAGGCATTCAGCAAACCAACAGACAGCCGTTCCTTGCGGGTCATGGACAGGATAATCGCTTCCTGACGCTTGATCAGGCTGTCATCAATGCCGGCAGCGGCGATTTGTTTTTGCATCTTGCCAATGCCCGGCAACATACCCAGCAGACCGCCCAGCCCGCCCATTTTCTGCAGCTGGCGCAGCTGGGTGAGAAAATCATTCATATCGAACTTGCCCTTGGCCATGCGCTCTGCCATGCGCATCGCCTCTTCCTCGGCAATCGATTCGGCGGCCTTTTCGACCAGCGCGACCACATCCCCATATCCAGAATGCGGCCTGCCATGCGCTTGGGGTCAAACCCTTCCAGCGCGTCCAGCTTTTCGCCCACCCCGACCAGCTTGACCGGACAGCCGGTAACCTGCCGCATGGACAGCGCCGCACCGCCTCTGGCATCGCCATCCAGACGGGTCAGCACAATGCCGGTCACCCCGACCTGTTCATGAAAGGTCTTGGCCGTATTCACCGCATCCTGGCCAGTCAGCGCATCAGCGACCAGCAACACCTCATGCGGGTTGGTTTCCTTTTTGATCTCCCACAGCTCAGTCATCAGCGCATCATCAATGCTGAGACGCCCGGCCGTATCCAGAACCAGCACATCATAGGCCTTCAGCTGCGCCATTTTCAGCGCCCGCCGGGCCAGCTGCACCGGGGTTTCACTATCGCTTTCCGGCAGAATTCCGGCCTCTGCCTGTTCACCCAGCGCGCAGCTGCTCGCGCGCTGCCGGGCGGGTCATGTCCAGCGAGGCCAGCATCACCTTCTTGCGCTGCTTGTTTTGCAGATGCAAGGCCAGCTTGCCAGCTGTTGTCGTCTTGCCTGAGCCTTGCAGGCCGGCCATCAAAATCACCGCAGGCGGGGTGACATCCACCTTCAGCTCTTCTGCCTCACCGCCCAGCATCGCTACCAGACCGTCATGGACGATTTTAATCACCTGCTGATCCGGGCGCACCGATTTCAGCACGGTGGCCCCGACCGCCTGTTCGCGAATACCGGCCATGAAAGACTTCACCACCGGCAGGGCCACATCCGCATCCAGCAAGGCGAGGCGCACCTCACGCAGCGCGGCATCCACATCTGCCTCGCTCAGCGCGCCGCGCTTGCCAAGGCCGGAAAAAACCGACTGTAACTTGTCTTTCAGCGAATCAAACATCTTGAAAAATGCCTGTCCTTGTCTGGTTTGCCTCAACTGGTCTGGCCTTTGCATAGACTGCCCAAAACCCATAGCAAAACGGCACCCGTGCTCGAAAACTTCAAGGACGGATGGAACCCGTTAGGTCTGGCAATCAAAAATGCCGAAAATCTGGGCCCTTATTGGCCTTTTTGTCCTTTTATGTCAAGTATAAAGCAGTTGGGCGCAGGACAGAAAAGAGGGAGGCCATGTTTTTTTTCCTGTCAAAGACGGTTGGGCTGCTGGCCCAGCCGATCCTGCATCCGCTGCTTTTGGTCTTGCTGGGCCTTGTTCTTGGCTGGCTGGGCTGGCGCAGCTGGCGGCGCGGGCTTCTCATCACGGCCTTTTGTCTGACAGTGATTTACAGCTGGCTGCCGGTGGCCCAGCTGGTTATCCGGCCGCTGGAAAATGCCTATCCAGCCCCGACCGCTGAGCAGGTTCGCCAAGCCAGCGGGATAATTGTCCTGGGCGGCTTTGCCCAATCAGGCTTGCTGCCGGCAGAACGCGGGGCCGGGCAGCTGGGCGGGGCAGCAGAAAGGCTGGTTGAAGCGGTTGGGCTGGCGCGGATATACCCTCAAAAACCGGTTATTTTTTCGGGTTTTTCCGGGGCCTTGCTGCCAAAAGGCTGGGATGAGGCCCGCACAACGCGCTATTTTCTGGACCGGCTGGGGGCCGGGATGGATCAGATCAGGCTGGAAAACCGGGCGCGCAATACGGCTGAAAATGCCCGCTTCAGCCTGGAGATGGCGCAGCCGGACGCTACAGATAGCTGGCTGTTGGTCACCTCTGCTGCCCATGTGCCGCGCGCGCCATGGCCAGCTCGCGGCAGCAGGCTGGCCGCAGATGATTGCCTATCCGGTCGATTACCAGACCCGGCCAGCCGGGCTGGATTGGGGTTTCAATCCAGCTGCCGGATTTGCCATCCTTCATTCTGCTTTCCATGAATATATCGGGCTGGCCCGTATTGGCTGACCGGCAGGATTTAAGCGCGCCGCCCGCCGCGACGCTTCTGATCAGGCCCAAGTCAAACCGGATCAGGCCGGATCAAGCCCGACCAGCGCGCGGGCATATTCGCTGGCGTTGAAATCCTGCAAATCCTCGGCGGCCTCGCCCACCCCGACCAGATGCAGCGGCAGGCCAAATTCGCGGGCCAGCGCCACCACGACCCCGCCCTTGGCAGACCCGTCCAGCTTGGTGATGATGAGACCGGTTATCCCGGCGGTTTCCTGAAAAATCCGCAGCTGGGCCAGCGCATTCTGGCCAACCGTGCCATCCAGAACCAGCACCCGGTCATGCGGGGCCTCGGCATCCAGCTTGCCCAGCACCCGGATAATCTTGGCCAGCTCATCCATCAGCTCCGTGCGATTCTGCAAGCGGCCTGCGGTATCAATGATCAGGATATCGGCCTGTTCGCCTTGCGCCTTTTCCAATGCCTGATAGGCAAGGGCCGCCGCATCGCCGCCGCGCTCACCGGCCACCACCTCAACCCCGCTGCGCGCGCCCCAGCGATCCAGCTGCTCAATCGCGGCTGCCCGGAAGGTGTCGGCAGCGGCCAGTATCACCTTTTTGCCCTGCCCGGCATAGCGGGCCGCCAGCTTGCCTGCTGTCGTTGTCTTGCCAGAGCCGTTCACCCCGGCCAGCAGGATTACATGCGGGCGGGCGGGCGAAATTTCCAGCGACGCTTCTGAGGCCGCCAATATATCGGTCAAGCTCTCAGCCAGCGCCGCGCGCAGCTGGTCCGCATCAACCGGCCCGCTCCATTTGCGGCTGCGCAGCGACTCAGCAATTTCGGTTGCCGCCTGCACCCCCAGATCAGCCGTGATCAGCGCGTCCTCCAGCTCCTCAATCGAGCCGGCATCAATTTTCGGCTTGCCAAACAGACCGGAAATGCCGGACAGGCTGGCGGTCACCGCATCAGAGGATTTTTTCAAACCCGAGGTGAGTTTTTTCAGCCAGCTCATGACACCACCACTGCTGTAACGCCCTCATCTTCGGCCGTGCGAATTTCCACCGGCAGCAAGGCCCCGGCAGAAACGCGCCCGGCACCGGTCAGCGTAACCTTTGCATAGCCGGGCAGATAGCCTTGCTGGCCCCGCTCGACCAGCATCATCTGTTGATCACCGATCAGCGAGCGGTGATAGTGGCGGCGCTGGCGCGCGCCCAGCTGGCGCAGGTCAGCCGTGCGCTGTTTGATCAGCTGCGGCGGCAGTTGCGGCAGGCGGGCCGCCGGTGTTCCCTCGCGCGGGGAATAGCTGAAAATATGCAGATGCGTCAGCCCGGCCTGCTCGATCAGGGACAGGCTGTTCTGATGCGCTGACTCTGTCTCGGTCGGAAAGCCTGCGATCATATCAGCCCCGAATACCACGCCCGGGCGGCGACGGCGCGCCTCTTCACAAAAGCGCAGCACATCACGGGCCAGATGTCGCCTTTTCATCCGTTTCAGGATCAGATCATCGCCATGCTGGACAGACAGATGCAGATGCGGCATCAGCCTTTCTTCTTCAGCCAGCACCGCCATCAGCTCGGCATCCGGCTCAGCCGGATCGATGGAGGAGAGGCGCAAGCGCGGCAAGTCCGGCACTTCGGCCAAAATCTGGCGCACCAGACGGCCCAGCCTTGGCCGACCCGGCAAATCCTGGCCCCAGCTGGTCAAATCCACGCCGCTCAGCACGATTTCAGCCGTGCCGCCCGCAACCAGCGCGCGCACCTGATCAATCACTGCCCCTGCCCCGACCGAACGCGACGGGCCGCGGCCATAGGGGATAATACAAAAGGTGCAGCGATGATCACAACCCTGCTGAACCTGCAAAAAGGCCCGCGTATGGCCTTCAAACCCATCCATCAGATGGCTGGCTACCTCTGCTATATCGGCAATATCACTGACCTGGCGGGCAGGCAACAAGCCATCTGCCAGCTGCTGCCAGCTGGCCGCCTGCAGCTTGTCATGATTGCCCAGAACCTGATCCACCTCTGGCATATCTGCCCAGTCCTGCGGGGCTATCTGGGCGGCACAGCCGGTTACCAGAATCACCGCACCGGGTTGCTGGCGGCGCAGCTGGCGGATTTTCTGGCGCGCCTGTTTTTCCGCCTGGGCGGTGACCGCACAGGTATTGACAATGATCGCATTGGTCAGCCCGGCCGCATCCGCATGGCGGCGCATCACCTCTGATTCCCAGATATTGAGCCGGCAGCCAAAGGTTTCTATCTGGGCGCGGTTACCGGCCATTACCCGGCCCCTCAACAGCATAGCGGGCCGCCAGCCCGCCTTCCAGATGGCCGCGCGAGACCAGCTCGGACGGGCCGGTCATAATCACCCGGTCCCCATCTGTCCATTCCAGCCCCAGCACCCCGCCATCCAGCACCAGCTCAGCCTGCCGCCCGGCCAGCCCGGCGCGCACCGCCGCAACCGCTGTCGCACAGGCCCCGGACCCACAGGCGCGGGTGATGCCGGCCCCGCGTTCCCAAACCCGCATCCGAATCCGATCCGGGGCGATAATATGGGCAAATTCAATATTTGCCCGCCCGGGAAACAGCGGGTCCTGTTCCAGCTGCGGGCCCAATTCGGCGATATTGACGGCTTCGGCATCGTCAACAAACAAGACCGCGTGCGGATTGCCCATCGATACACAGATAGCCGGAACCGGAGCAGCAGCCAGCGGCACTGCGCTTGTATCCATCTCGCGGCTGAGCGGAATATCCTGCCAGCCAAACCGCGGAGGGCCCATATCAACGCTGATCTGATCGCCCGCACGCCAGGCGGTGAGCAGGCCGGAAACCGTCTCTATGGCAATCTGATCGCGGCCGGTCTCTGTCATCAGCAAATCAGCCACACAGCGCGTGCCATTGCCGCAGGCCCCGGCCGGGCTGCCATCAGCATTGATCATTTCCAGAAACAGATCGCCGGTGTCAGCGGGCGGGCGCAAAACCATAATCTGGTCACAGCCGATGCCGGTGCGGCGATCCGCCAGGGCCGCGGCCAGCTGCGGGCTGAGCGGGCCGGATTGCCGGCGCGCATCCAGCACCACAAAATCATTTCCCAGACCGTGCATTTTGAAAAATTCTGTCATGCGCCCAGATATAGCTTTTCCAGGGCTGAAAAACAAACCGATTGTCGGGGCCTCACATATTCAAGGTGACCGAGACCGGCACATGATCAGACGGTTTTTCCAGCCCGCGCGCCGGCTGGTAAATATCGGCCCCGGCAACATTGTCTTTCAAATCGCGGCTGACCCAGACATGATCCAGCCGTCTGCCGCGGTTGCTGGCCAGCCAGTCCCGCGCCCGGTAGGACCACCAGCTATATAAAACAGTCTCTGGCCCGAAATGGCCGCGCACCGCATCATGCCAGCCGCCCTGATCAATCAGGCCGAGCAGCTTTTCACGCTCAATATCAGTATGGCTGACGACATTGCGCAGCTGTTTTGTGGACCAGACATCCTCAGCCAGCGGGGCAATGTTCAAATCGCCCAGCAGCACAGATTTTTCCGGCCTTTCTGAGCGGAAATGCGCCCTCATCCCGTCCAGGAAATCCAGCTTGTGGCCAAATTTGTCATTCACCTGCCGATCCGGCACATCCCCGCCTGCCGGAACATAGAAATTATGCACCCGCACCCCATCCACAACCGCGCTGATATGGCGGCAATCGGTGCGGCCGGCCCAATCCAGCATTTGAATATCGCTGAGCGGCCGGCGCGAGAGGATGGCAACCCCATTATAGGATTTCTCGCCCCTTATCGCCTGATGCGCCCAGCCAGCCTCAGCCAGCGCGGCAGCCGGAAAGTCACTGTCCTGAGCCTTGGTTTCCTGCAAGCAGAGCAGATCAGGCTGTAATTGGTTCAGCATATCTATGACCAACCTCAGGCGCAAACGCACTGAATTGATATTCCAGCTGGTGATTTTCAGCACGGCCTAATCCTCATCCTCGCGATATTCCGGGGCAATGAAATTATCTATTTTCATCGGCAGGTTAAACCGGACATTCTGCAGGGTCACCATGGTCTTGACCCCGACAGCATCTGTCACAATCCAGCGGCGCAGCCGGAAATTCGGCAATTCAAATTCCAGCAATAATTCGCCAGCTGCCTCACCGGTCTGGCGCGAGAGGGTTATCTGGGCAATGCCATCTGCCTCAGCGATACGGGTTTCAAAATCATCGCCGCGCAGGGAAATCTGTTTTTGCAGCAGCGGGGCCAGCGGGGTCTGGCGCACCGGATAGCTGCTGACCTGGCGTGCCTGCTTGTCATCCACATGCAGCCAGAGCGGTGTTGCGACCAGCGATAATTGCACGGAATCCTCATAATCAATGCGCATCCGGTTGGGACGGCGCAGATAGAGCTTGCCGGAGATCGCCGTTCCATCCGAGGAAATTTGCACAAAATCAGCCTGCAGGGTAGAGAAATCCATCAGGGCCTGTTCGGCCCGGCTGACCAGATCAGCCAGCCCGGGGCCGGACCAGACCAGCAGCCCCAGCCAAAGCAAAAAGCGCGTGATTGTCCTAGTCATCCTGTATCAATACCTCACGCTTGCCGACATGGTTTGCCTGGCTGATAACCCCGGCCTGTTCCATTTCCTCTATCAGGGTCGCGGCCCGATTATAGCCTATTTTCAGATGCCGTTGCACAAAACTTGTTGAAGCGCGCTGCTCACGGACCACCAGCTGGACCGCCTGATCATAGAGGCTGTCGCCGGTTGGCAAGGCCTGTCCGCCTGCGCCGCCCGCCAGATCACCACCTTCTTCTGCCTCTTCGGTGACCTGTTCATCATATTCCGGCTCACCCTGGGCGCGCAGGAAATTGGCCACCAGCTCCACCTCGCTGTCATCAACAAACGGGCCATGCACCCGCATAATGCGCCCGCCCCCTTCCATATAGAGCATATCGCCGCGCCCCAGCAGCTGTTCGGCCCCTTGCTCATTCAGGATGGTGCGGCTGTCAATGCGCGAGGTGACCTGAAAGGAGATGCGGGTGGGAAAATTGGCCTTGATCGTGCCGGTGATCACATCGCCCGACGGGCGCTGGGTGGCCATGATGACATGGATACCGGCGGCGCGGGCCATCTGGGCAAGGCGCTGGACGGCCGCCTCAATTTCCTTGCCCGCGACCATCATCAGATCGGCCACCTCATCTATCACCACCACAATATAGGGCAGCGGGGCCAGATCCAGAATTTCCTCTTCAAAGATCGGCTTGCCGGTTTCCTCATCAAAGCCGGTTTGCACCCGCCGGTTCAGCACCTCACCCTTGGCGCGTGCCTCTGCCAGACGCTGGTTATAGCCGGTGATATTGCGCACCCCCAGCTTGGCCAGATTGCGATAGCGGCTTTCCATCTCGCGCACCGCCCATTTCAGCGCCATCACCGCCTTGGCCGGCTCAGTCACCACCGGCGTCAGCAAATGCGGTATGCCGTCATAGACCGACAATTCCAGCATTTTCGGATCAATCATTATCAACCGGCAGGTTTCGGCGTATGGCGATAGAGCAGCGAGAGAATCATCGCATTAATGCCCACCGACTTGCCGGAGCCGGTTGTGCCAGCGACCAGCAAATGCGGCATACGGGCCAGATCAACAATCACCGGGCCGCCGGCAATATCCTTGCCCAGCGAGACCGGCAAATCGCCCTTGTGATCCGTCCAGCCTGTATCTTCCAGCAATTCGCGCAGCAGCACCGTCTGGCGATCCGCATTGGGCAGCTCTATGCCAATCACATTCTGGCCCGGCACCACGGCAACCCGCACTGCCATCGCCGACATGGAGCGGGCAATATCATCGGCCAGCGCGATCACCCGCTGGGATTTGGTGCCCGGCGCGGGTTCCAGATCATAGCGGGTAACCACCGGCCCGAAACGGGCATCTGTAATCTCTCCTTGAATGCGAAAATCAGCCAGCACCTTTTCCAGCTCAGCTGCATTGGCATCCAGAACCGATTGCGCCGGGCCGCGGGCCGCTTTGCCCGCCGCCTTCAGCAGGCCCGTCTCTGGCAGGCGGAAACCCTGGCGGCTGTCAAAATCAAAGCTCTTTTGTGCGGTTTTGCCAGCCGGGCGGGATTTTTTGGCAGTCGCCGCCGCAGCTGCTTCGCCCATCAGCTGGGGTTCCCGGCGCGGCTGTTTCTTGCGGGCCTTCTTTTTCGCAGCCTTTGCCGGTTTCTGATCCGGCTCTGGCTGCGCGCGGCCCTTGCGGGCGACCAGACCCGCCGCCAGCAGCTGAAATGGCTTTGCGGCCCGCGCAAAAAGACCCCGCAGCAAGACCCATTCCGACCGGCTGAAGGCCGAGGCCCAGAGATAAAGGGCCAGCCCAGCCAGACAAAAGACCAGCCCCAACAGCCGATCAGGCGGCAGCAATGGCAGCAGCACCAGACTGTCCGTGAGCGGCAGGAACATTGAAATCGTCCAATGGCCGATAACGCCCGGCAAATTGGCACCAAAAGAGCTGGCCAGACCCGCCATGCCAGTGGCCAGCCACCAGATCGAAACCGGCCAGGCCAAAAGCCGCAAGCGCCAGCTGCTGACCGGGCGGTGACGCAAGAGCGACCAGCCCCAGATCACCAGCGTCAGCGCGATCAGCAAGCTGGCCAGCCCCACCCATTGCAGCAGCTGGGCAGCGATTTCCGCCCCCGGAGCCCCCAGCCAATTCTGCACCGGCCCGTCCGAGCTGGCATGGCTGGAAGGGTCTGAATCGCGCGCGGTCAGCAGAATAACCGACAGCAGCCCCCCGCCAGCCAGCACGGCCAGCCCGACAAGCTCGGTCATCCGGCGCTTGAAAAACTGCACCAGCGCATCGGAAAAAAGCGGTCTTTTCGTATCCTGTTCTGCCATCAGCCTGTCTGTTCCTGAAGCTGCTGCCAAAAGGGGGCAAGGCGATCCAGTGCCGCCGCTATTTGCGGATGATCCGCCACCAGAGCCGCGCGCACATAACCGGCCGCCGGATTCACCCCGTCCGAGACCACCCCCATACAGCTGCCGGGCATCACCCGCAAGCCGGTCTGCCGGTAAAGATCACGCGCAAAAGCCTGATCATCGCCGACCGGCAGCCAGAGGAAAAACCCGCCCTTTGGCGGGACAATATCCAGGGCCCGGCTGGCCAGCGCAAAGGATTTGTCATAATGGGCGCGAATAGCGCTATTATGGCGATCATCTGAATAGAGGGCCGCGGCCACGCTGAGCAACCCGTCCGGAACCAGCGCCAGCCCATTTGCCGCCAGCAGGCGATACGCCTCTATGATCCGTGCATCCCCGCAAAGAAAGCCGCCCCGCAGCCCGGCCGCATTGGATCGCTTGGACAGGGAATTCACCACCACCAGATTGGCCAGCGGCTCGGCATCCGGCCCGTCCATTTCGGCGGCGACCTCCAGCAGGCCATGCGGTTTTTCTGCGCGCCAGATATCAATATAGCATTCATCCATGACCAGCAGAAAATCATATTCACGGGCCAGCTGGACAGCTCTCTCCAGCCAGGCGCGTCTGGCCAGCGTGCCTTGCGGGTTGCTGGGCGCGCACAGATAGACAATGACGGTGCGGGCCAGCAAATCCTGCGACAGCGCTTCCAGATCCGGCAGAAATCCGTTTTCAGCCAGCGCATTCAGATAGATAATCTCGCCCCCGCTGGCCAAGGCCCCGGTGCGCCAGGCCGGATAGAACGGGTTGGTCACCAGAGCCGCCGGGTTCGCCTTGGTTTCCTTTTTCAGCCAGCCCAGCATATGCAGCGGCTCACGCGTGCCGGGCACCGGCAGAATATGCCTGTCCGGGTCCAGCCGGGCGACCGCTGGGCGGCCAAAGCGGCGGGCAATATAACCATGCACAGCCTGGCGAAACTGGCCACTGCCATCCGGTTTTGGATAGAATTGCCAGCCAGTGCGGCGATCTGCCAGAATTTCCTGCACAAATTCAGGCGGCGGCATTTGCGGCTCACCAATGGTTAGCAGCATTTCCCCCAGCCCTTCCGGCGGTGTCAGGTCTGCCAGTAACCGGCGGGCCGCGATAAACATATTATCTTGGAAAATGGCAAAATCCGGGTTCAGCATATTTATGATTGCTTCTTCTCTGGGCGACACGGCACACTGGCAGACAGGAAAAGCCTCTGGCACAGTGACCCGCAGTCTAATACAAGAGCGGAATCAGGGCAACAAATCGCTGTTTTTGAACAAGGAAGAAATCTGCTGATGCGACCTGCTGTTTTTCTCGACCGGGACGATACGCTCAATCAGGATGCGGGCTATACATTTGCGATAGAGGATTTTGCCTGGGTCAGGGGCGCACCCGAAGCGCTGCGCCTGTTCACCGAGGCCGGGCTGCCGCTGCTGGTGGTAACCAACCAGGGCGGTATCGCGCGCGGCCTGTTTACAGAAGCAGATATGCACCGTTTCAACAGCCACATGGCTGCTGAGGCTGAAAAGCTGGGCACCCCGTTTTTGGATATCGCCTTTTGCCCGCATCATCCGGACGGGGTGATTGCCGAGCTGTCCGGCCCCTGTGCCTGTCGCAAGCCGGCCCCCGGAATGTTGCTGGAGCTGGCCAAACGCTGGCAGATTGATCTCAGCCGCTCGGTGATGATCGGGGATCGCCAGACAGATGTAGAGGCCGGAGAGGCGGCCGGGGCCAGCGGCTATCTGTTCGACCTGGAGGGTGATCTGGCTGAGCTGGCGCGCGATATTCTGAACCGCCATTATGCCGGCCTTGCGGGTCAGGCTGGCCGATGACTGCGCGCCCGAACAAAAAAACGCCGGATCAGAAAACGCCGGACCAGAAAACGCCTGTCCAGATAGCGATTGCCGGGTCCGGCCTCACCGCGATGGTGATGGCGCTGGCGCTGGCGGAAACCGGCTATCAGATCGTCTTTTTTCCGGCGGCAGAAACGCCGGCCCGGCCGGACAGCCGCACCACCACCATCCATGCAGCAGGCCAGCGGATGCTGGATTGTCTGGGTTTGTGGCAGGCTCTGCCCATACTCCCGGCCCCGATTAGCCGCATCAAGCTGGCGGAGGGCCGCCCGCAAAGAGGGGGCTGGTCGCTGGATTTTGGCGATGGCACCAGCCCGATGGCCTATACAGCTGAGAATAGCGCGCTGCTGGCCGCCTGCCAGCAGCTGCTGGAGGGGGAGGGCCGGGTTCTGCAAGCGGCCAGCCCGCTGGACACACTCAGCTGGCAAGAGGGACGGCCTGTGCTGAGAGATGCAGCAGGCCAGATCTGGCAGCCGGATTTGCTGGTCGCCTGTGATGGGCGCGACAGCCCGGCCCGTCAGGCGGCGGGGCTGAAAATAGGTGACCGTCCGGCCGGGCAAACGGCGCTTGTGGGGCGTCTGGGCCTTGGCCTGCCACATCAGGATACGGCCTGGCAACGCTTCTTGCCGGGCGGGCCGCTGGCCCTGATGCCGCTGCCGGAAAACCGGGCCGCGATGGTCTGGTCGCTGCCGCCGGAGGAGGCGGACCGGCTGGCCGCTGGCAGCCAGCCGGATTTTGAGGCCGAACTGATGGCGGCTTTTGGCGATGCGCTGGGCCAGATGCGCTTGCTGGACAGGCTGGCTAAATGGCCGCTGCGCCCCAGCTTTGTGCCAAAACGCACGCATTCGCATCTGGTTTTGGCCGGGGATGCGGCACACGCGCTGCACCCGCTGGCCGGGATGGGCTTTAACCTTGCCTTGAGTGATGCGGCGGTGCTGGCAGATTGTCTGGCCGCGGCCCGCCAGCGCGGGCTGGCCGCAGATCACGCCAGCATTCTGGCCGATTATGAGCAGAGGCGGGTGGTGGAAACCGCCGCCCTCAGCGCCGTCACCGAAGGGCTGAACAGGCTGTTCAGCACCGATCTGCTGCCGCTTTTTCCACTGCCGATACGGCCCCCTATTCAATCCTTTGGGCGGATGCCTTTGGCCGCGCGCGCGCTGCCTGCCCGTCTGGCCGGTATCGGCATGACCCTTTTGGGGCGGTCTGCCATGCGGGCAAGGCTGTCAGATATTGCGATGGGCGGGGTGCTGGCGCGGGCCAGCCTGCTGGACGGAAAGCTGCCGCGCTAACCAGAGCGCGGCCCACACATTCCCCGCAAATTCTAGGCAAATTCTAGGCAAATTCTAGGCGCCCGCCCCGGCCCGGCGGCGATAATCATCCATCAGCTGATCATGGCGATCTGCATAATCAGCCAGCAACACCCAGCTATAGATGCCGGTATCATGGCCATCATCAAAGCTGATTCGCACCGCATATTGGCCAACCGGCTCAATCGCCACAATCCGCACCGCCTGTTTGCCAAGCGGCGTGGTTTTCTGATCCGCACCATGTCCCTGAACTTCAGCCGAAGGGGATTCCACCCGCAACAGCTCAGCTGAAATCTCCTGCCGCCGCCCGTCCGGCCAGACCAGCGCCAGCCGGTCAGCCTGTTTGTTCAGCCTGATTTCAGCCGGAGCTGTGCCCGGATTTTGGCCCGAATTTTTGCCCGGATTTTTTCCTGTTGTCGGGGCTGTCATTTTTTGGAATGCCATCTGGCTCGCTCTGCCTCGCTCAGCGCGCGCGCCGCCTCAACCAGCATGACCGGCACCGCATCACGAATCGGAAAGGCCAGCCCGGCCTGCAGGCTGATCAGCTCGTCTGCGCTGCGGTCAAATATCAGCGGGCCGCGGGTTTGCGGGCAGACCAGCAAGGACAGCAAATCCGGATCGGTGCGGCTGGGGCGCGCCCGCGATGCCTCAATGTTTGGCGGGTTGCTCATCCGATTCCTCATGGGTGGCCATTTGCAGAATGGTGGTCAGCAGCTGGGCCCGCGCGCCCAGCCCGCCCGCTTCCAGCAGGGCCTGTTTTTCTGCTACCTCAAACGGGCAGATCATGGCAAGGCTGGTGACCAGCCTTTCATCACCGCAGGCTTCCAGCTGTTTCCAGTCAGCTGAAAAGCCCTTTACCTCAAAATAATGGCGCAGGATTTGTAACAGGGCGGGGCGGTCAATCGCCTCATCATCGGGTTTCAAATCCGGTTCAAAATCGCCCCAGCCGACCTCTGCCATCAGATATCCGTCTGCCAGCTCATCACAGCCCAGCAATCGAAAGCGGGCCGTGCCAGCCAATGTTATCGTAATGCGCCCGTCATCCTGTTCGGCAAAGCTGGCTATCCGCCCGGCACAGCCAATCTGGTAGAGGCTAGCATCTTCCTCATCGCCTGTTGGCTGAATCATGCCAATCAGCCGTTGCGGGCTGGCAATGCAATCGCGCACCATCGCCAGATAGCGCGGCTCAAAAATATTCAGCGGCAACCGTCCCCCCGGCAGCAACAAGGCCCCGGACAAGGGAAAGATAGCCATTTTTGCCGGCAACTCGCTAAAACGAGGTTCAAAGGGCCCGCGATTTTTCATGATAGTCAGCCTGCTCACCAATCAAGGGGGGCTGCAATAGCCCATCTTTGCCAATATAGGCCGCTGATTTGCAAAAAAAAGCGGATCAGGAAAACAATATGCTGGACAGGGTCGCGCGGGCGTTGGCGACAAGCGGGCTGGCATGGCCAATGGCAGAAAAGCATTCCAGCAGCTGCTGGCGGGCCGCCCCCTCCTGCCAGTCGCGATCCTGCCGGATAGAGTCCAGCAGCTGGTCCATTGCCTGTTCCTGCTGGCCGTCGGCGAACAGGGCAAGCGCATAATCCTGTTTCGCCTGCAAATCCTGGGGATTGGCCGCAACGGCCGCGGCCAGCGGGGCCAGATCAGCGTTGCTGTCACCTGATTTTCTGGCCATATCCAGCGCAGCGGCTGCTTCGCGCAAGGCCGGGGCGGCGGCCCGATCCTCATCCAGCCCCTGCAGGATTTCTGCCGCCTCATCCAACTCTCCCATCTGGACAAGACAGCGCACCAGCCCAGCCAGCGCCTCAGCTGATTCCGGACGCGCCGCCAGGGCTTGCTGATAGGCGGCCAGCGCTTCCTGGGTATCGCCATCGGCCAGCGCGGCGGTTCCAGCCTGCAAGAGCGGCTCAATATCCACCGCTCCGGGCGCCGCGGCCGCCAGCTTTTCCACAAATTGCCGCACGGCTGATTCAGGCTGCACCCCGGCAAAGCCGTCGACCGGCTGGCCATTGACAATACCATAGACAGTCGGCACGGATTGTACCCGCATCTGGGCAGCGATTTGCTGGTTCTCATCAATATTGACCTTGGCCAGCCGGACATTTTTGGTCGCTGCAACCACTTTTTCCAGGATCGGGCCCAGCTGCTTGCATGGCTCACACCAGGGGGCCCAGAATTGCACAATCACCGCTTCTGTCTGGCTGGCTGTGATCACTTCTTCCATGAAATTGGCGGCTGTAACCTCAACTATCGGAGCGGTGGCCTCAGCGATGATCGGTTCCATTTTTCCTGTTCCTTGTCTTTTGCCTGTCTGTTATCCCGGTTCTTTTGTCCCAATCCGGCAGGTTTGTTCAGTCAATCCAGCTGGGCTGCACATCCAAGCCGTCCAAAAAGGCCAGCAGGCTGGCCGGGGCCATGCCGAAGGTCAGATCATTTACCAACGGATGCATATAGATAATTTTCGTATCCCGCAAGCTGCT
>JAYPQA010000077.1:0-35533 GCA_038131695.1 Alphaproteobacteria bacterium
ATCCATATCTGTTGCCCCAAAGCCCATCCCGGCCAGCACCCGCACCAGCTGGGTGAACTGGCTGGTGGCACAGCCCTCTATCGTCCAGTGAAAGGAATTATGCGGACGCGGGGCAATCTCATTGAACAGCAGCTGGCCCGCCGCGGTGACAAAACTCTCCATCGCCAGCACCCCGACCAGATCAAGCGAATCAGCCAGCTTTGCAACCGCTTGCCGGCCTTCTGCCAGCAGCGCCGCATCACATTCCGCCGGCGCAACCGAGCGGGCCAGAATCCCGTCCTGATGGCTGTTCTGGCTGGCCGGAAAATGACAGAGCTGGCCAGCCGCATCACGGGCCACCAAAAAGCTGATTTCAGCTGAGAAATCGACCAGCCTTTCCAGCACACAGGGCACGCCGCCCATCTGTTGCCAGATTTTTTCCGCCTCTGCCCGGCTGTCCAGCCTGATCTGGCCCTTGCCGTCATAGCCCATCCGGTCAGTTTTCAAAATCCCCGGCCCATCCAGCGCGGTGAGCGCATCAGCCAGCTCAGCAGCTGAGGCAACCGGCCAGAAATCCGGCAGTTTGATGCCCAGCTCCGCCGCCAGGGTTTTCTCCGCCTGCCTGCTTTGGGCTATCTGCAAGGCTTTTGCCCCCGGGCTGACCGGCACCAGCTCGCAGAGGCTGGCCAGCGCGCTGGCCGGCACATTTTCAAATTCACAGACCACCGCCTCTACACCAGCCGCAAATTCTGCCAGCGCCGCCGCATCCTGATAGTCTGCCGTATGTGTGCGAACAGCCAGCTGGCCGGCCGGGCTGTCCAGCGCATCCGGGGCATAAACATGACAGGGGATGCCCAGCTCAGCCGCCGCAATGGCGATCATCCGGCCCAGCTGGCCACTGCCAAGAATGCCAAGTGTGAAGGGCGGGCGGGCGCTCATATTTTCAGCGGGTCCGGCCGGTCTGCCACCGCCTCGGTCTGGGCGGCCCGAAAAGCATCCAGCCGGGCGGCCAGCGCGCTATCCTGCAAGGCCAATATCTGCGCCGCCAGAATACCGGCATTGCGCGCGCCCGGCTTGCCGATGGCCAGCGTGCCGACCGAAGCACTCCCCGGCATCTGAACAATCGACAACAGTGAATCCATGCCTTTCAGCGCGGCTGATTCAACCGGCACACCCAGCACCGGCAGGTTACTATGGGCCGCTATCATGCCAGGCAAATGCGCCGCCCCGCCAGCCCCGCGATAATCACCAACCCCGTCAGCCTGGGCATTGCGGGCAAAATCAGCCAGCCGGTCCGGGGTGGTGGGCAGAGATAATCCGCACCTCATGGCTGGCCTCCAGCTGCACCAGAATATCGGCAGCTTCCTGCATGGTTGGCCAGTCCGACTGGCTGCCCATACAAATCACGATTTTTGCAGAGCCTTGCGCCATTATGCTGTCACCTCTTTTGCTTTTCTGCTTGCGGGCCTGCCCGGCCGGTCAGGCAATAATATCCGGCAATAGTCTGGCCCGCAGACGGATAATCTCATCCTTCAGGATCAGCTTGCGTTTTTTTAGCCGTTGCAGCTGCAGCTGGTCAAATGGCTTTTCCTCTGCCAGCCGGGCAATGACATCATCCAGATCACGATGTTCTGAAAGCAATTCATCCAGCTTGGCCTGCAAGTCTGTTTTTGGCGTGTCCTGCGTCACTGCGGGTCTTTCCAATCGTTAAAAACCTGCCTGCAGCGCTGGCCAGCCTGCTGCTTGCCCGAATCAGCGAACAGCCCGGCCCACCTCAGGGCAGCTCAGACAGATTTTCCACCTGTTCTTCACTGGCGCGCGGCTGGCCCCCTGCCTTTTCAATGGCGGCATTCAGGTCTGTCTGGCTGCACAGCCCCAGCATCGCCGGATGCTTGGCGGTAATGTTGGAGATATTCCAATGTGTGCGGTCGCGCACCTTGCCAATGGTTTCCTTGGTAGTGCCGATCAACTTGCCAATCTGGGCATCGGTCAATTCCGGGTGATGCTTGATCAGCCAGGCTATCGCATCCGGCTTGTCACCGCGGCGGGCCACCGGCACATAGCGCGGCCCCTTGGTGCGCAGGGTCGGAGCCGGCAAATGTGACTGGGACAGCACCAGCCTGGCTTCCGGGTCTGCCTCACAGCGCTGAATTTCCTCAGCTGAGAGCTGGTTATTCTGGATCGGATCATAGCCCTGGATACCGCCGCTCACCTCGCCATCCGCGATGGCCTGAACTTCCAGATGGTGCAAGTCACAAAAATCGCCAATCTGTTCAAAGGTCAGCGCGGTATTGTCAATAAGCCAGACGGCGGTTGCCTTTGGCATCAGCAATTGTGTCATCGATTCAGTCTTTCAAAAATGACGGCCAAAACTTTCGGCCCGAAAATAAGGGGTTGGCCCGGGCCACGCCTTGTCGGCCCGCTTGCCTCAGCTTATATAGTCCTCTGCAACCGTTTTGCAAAGACCTGGCGTGCAATGCAGGCCCTTATTGCCAGCCAAAGACCGCAGGGCCGTCTATTTCGGCTGCTGTTTTTGGCTTGGCAGGGGCCGCATCCAGTCCGGGATCGCCAGCTCCAGCGGCTGGCCATCCTCCAGACCCAGCTGCTGGCCCGCCTCAGCGGCCGCTATCGCCTCCAGCCTGAGGCTGGCCAGACCCAGCCAGCCGCTATCCGTTGCCACGCAGGACAAAAGCTGGCCAACCTGCTTTCCGGCTTGCAAAACCGGGCTTTGGCCGGTCAAGTCCGGAGCGGCCCGGACCGGCACAATGCGCCGCTTGACCAGCCCGCGCCAGCGCGTTCTTGCGGTCACTTCCTGGCCGATATAGCAGCCCTTTTCAAAATCAACCGCGCCCAGCTGATCCAGCCCGGCCTCCAGCATCAACGCCCGGTCCGGGGTCAGATTAGCCGCCCCTTCAGGCACTCCGGCCGCGATTCGCAGCCCCTGCCAGACTGCCTCCTCCTGCTCGGCAAAACCGGGCGGACAGGCCAGCTGGTCCGATCCCGCCACCAGCAGGCTGCCAAGGCCAGGCTGGCGCTGATCCGCAAAGACAAAAACGCCCTGCGAATTTTCAGGCCGGGTCTCATAATGATAAATCTGGGCCGCGCTGAACGGGGTCACCGCCTCTATGACCAGCGGCCGGCGCAACCGGTAGAGGCGCAGCTTGCCGGCCAGCCGTGGGGCCTGTCGGATTCGGTAACCAGCCAAAACAGCGTTTCGGACAGCCGCAAACCTCACATATCAAACAGTATCCGCCCCTGCGGGCTGAGCAGCAGGCTGGTGTCATCCGGCCTTCGGCAGGGTCTGGTTGGGCGGTCAGAATATCATTTAGGAACAGCCCGGCCTCCGGCCCGCTCACCTCAGGGCAGCCAGATCCGGGCGGGGCAAAAATCCGGCAGTTTTGCGCGTCGCATCTGTGCTCATTGGGCGGCGGCCCTTTCAACCTGGCCTTGATAGCGGGCGACATAAAAATGCCGCTCCTTTGCCCAAAAACAGCGTTTTCGTCCGGGATGACCGCATAAAACCATCCTGCGGCTGGAAATGAAAGAGTTGCCGACAGCCCATCCAGCGCACCCAGAGCCGGTCTTCAGCGATCTCTATCTTGCCGACCGGGCGCGAGGAAACGCGGATTTTCGGGATGCTGGCCGCAAACACTGGCGGCTGCGCGCGACAGGCGGTTTCTTCTGAGCCGCGATTGCGCAGATAGAAAAAGTCCCCGTCAATCACCTCAAACCCTCATCATCAAACATCTGGCAGCCATCTTCAGGCGGGCCATGCGGCGGGAAAATTCACAAGTGAACCAGACCCCGTTCCAGACCCGGTTACGCGCCGCTTGATCTGGCTTGCCCTGATCAGCGCTGGCTGGCACCAGCATGGCCGCCGCCAGCAAAAGCACCCCGCCAGCCCACAGGACGGCCATCGGCCTGTCAGCATCTGAAAAGCATCTCCCATGCCCTAATATGGGGCAGGCCCGGCGCAGATTGCAACCTCCTTGCGCCAGGAAATTAGCGCGCACGATAGACCCGCCTGCCCAAAAGATTGAACCAGATAAAGGCCGCCGAGACCGGCAGGGCCGCGATCAGCCCGACCAGCCCCATCAACAGGCCGAGGCCCGCCCCGGCATCTATCATCACCCCCATCAGCATGGGCGAGACCGCACTGGACAGCACCGTGACAGGCAGGATAAGCGCCCGGATCTCCCCCAGCTTTTCCGTGCCATAGCGTTCGGCCAACAAGGCATTCATCATCGCCCCGGTCATGCCCGCAGCCAGACCGAAACTGATAAAAAACAGCCACAACCCGGCTGTCCCCGGAACCAGCCACAGACCGAGCGGGGCAACCGCCAGCCCAGCCTGGCTGAAGGCGGCCAGATGCTGGGCCGAAAACCGGTCAATCAGCCAGCCAGCCGCCAGCGCGCCAAAAACCGCCGCCAGCGCATAGAGCCCGTAATGCGCGCCCCAGACCAACAGCGCAACCCCGCGCGCCTCTGCCAAAAAAATCTGGTGAAAGAACAGGCCGGTAATCACAAAGCTGGGCATCGCAACCAGCCACAGGATAATCCCCCGAAAAACCGGGTCCGCCAGCATCTGGCGCCGGTTCAGGCTGGCTGGCTGCTGGACCGTATCCGCAGCAGAACCAGGCCGGCCCAGACCATCTTGCAATTCGGTCCGGCGCGTCAGGGCAGGCAGGAAGGGGACCAGCGCCAGCCAGGAAAACACCGCCAGCCCGGCCCAGAGCAAACGCCAATCCAGCAGCGCGAGCAACGCGACCACACTGGCCGGGCCAATCGATTCCGCCAGATGGATACCGAGGCTGGAGATCGCCAGCGCCCGCCCCCTGGCCGCCCGATAGCGGCGCGCCATCGCCGTTGCATAAACATGATAGGACATCCCCTGACCAAAAAGCCGCAACAAATACAGCCCGATAACCAGCATCCAGACAGTCTGCACAGAGGCAAAAAACAGCGCCGCCAGCGCCAGCCCGGTCAAGGTATAAAAGCTCAGCCGCGGCACCGAGACCGTATCCGCCAGCTTGCCCAGCCAGAACAGCGTAATCGCAGAGGCAATCGTCGCCGCCGCATACCAGCTGCCAAAACTGCCATGGCTGAGGCTGAGGGCCTCTCTGATTTGCGGCGAGAAAAGCGAGATGAAAAAAGTCTGGCCGAGCGAGGAGAAAAAGCTCATCAACAGCCCATAGAGCAGAAACCGCCATTCGGCGCGCAGAAATGCCAGACTGCCCATTGCCTCCCCTTTCTTGCCTGTGATGTGGCCCGGAATCAGCAAAATCGGCCCGAAACAGGCGGGCGGATAATCCCGGCCGCGACGGGCTGCGTATCATCTCATATCAGTATCCTGTCTGTTTGCAAAAAGGATTTCATGGCAATGTCTGCTTTTACCCGTTTGATCCCGGTCTTTGCCCTGCTGGCGTTTTTGGGCGCTGGCCTCACCGCCTGTGCCAGCCGCCCGGCCAGCGATTTCGCCGCGGCCACGCCAGAGCTGGTGCTGGAGGAATTTTTCCCCGGCAGAACGGTCGCCTATGGCATTTTTGAAGACCGGTTCGGGGATTTGCGCCGCCGCTTCCGGGTGGAAATAGACGGGCGGATAGAAGGCGGCGATCTGATTTTGGATGAACGCTTTATCTATGATGATGGCGAGCAGCAACAGCGCATCTGGACCATCACCCCGTCCAGGGCCGCTGATGGCAGCCGCCTCTATCAGGGACGCGCCGCCGATGTGATCGGCCTTGCCGATGGCAGCGCGGCAGGCCCGGCCCTGAATTGGAGCTATGAGGTCGGGCTGGCGATTGGCGGGCGCATCTGGGAGGTGCGGTTTGATGACTGGATTTACCAGCTGGATGAAAATGTCGCCCTGAACCGCGCGCGGGTCAGCAAATGGGGATTGGAGCTCGGCACGGCCAACGCTGGTCTTTCTGCGCCCAGGGCCGCCATATGCATTCCCCGCCCCTGAACCTGGAGGGAGCTGGTAAGGGGCAGCGCAAATCAGCGCCCTTCCTCACCTCAGATAGCGGGCCAACGCCTCAGTGACCAGCGCGCGTTGGGGTTTCGCATATGGGCCAGACTGGCCGCCGGTAATGCTGAGACGCGCCGGGCCGGAAGAAAAACTGCCCTTGCAGAGTTTCTCCGGCGCGATTCCCTGTTCGCAACGCTCCAGCCAGTATCAACAGCTCTCGATTCGTATTCCCAGACTGTCCCACGCACGCCTTCATAAAGATCAAATCGCGGATAAACCAAGACCCGGCTTCAAACAGGCGTTTATCTCAGCGCTGTAATCCTGGAATCGGCATAGCCCCAATAATGCAAATGGTCTGCCACCATATCATCTCCCCGGAATAACGACCATAACAAATATCGACCAGCGGGTCTGGGGCGTTGCCTGCACGTCTTGGCTGTGACCAAATCGGGGCTGCGACCGGACCTTCGAATGTTCCTGTTCCCCAAGCTAGGGCAATCCGGTCGCATCCGCAAAAGAATCCGATGCAGAAGTTAGCCCAGCTTATGGCATCGCCAGCATAATCTCAGTCTGGACGGAGTGTTTGCCAAAGGCAAAACATTTGTGTAATTTACTGAGCGATAAAGCCCTGATCCACTTGGAGAATTGCGTCAACGATCAGCAATAGCACGGCATGAATTTGGATGCCCTGATTCATGTAATAGCGAGTGAAATGCCCTCGACACCATTTTGGGACATCTCTGATACGCCTCATGCTGCTCGGTTCTGTCGATCCCTGATCAGTCATGCCAGGATGAGAGGTCCACGCGAATGATTTTCAGAATTTCTTTACCAAGATAGGTCAAATAGACACTTGACCATGCTGGGTGCTGCGCAACCGAGGATATGATTTGCGGGATCAACGCCAGCCGACCGACTGGCATAAACAGAATATGCCAGAAAAGATTGTCTGTCTGCACTGGCTGGCCCCAAACTTGGTTCGGCCAGCCAGTCGAATGGTTTTGGTGACTAGTGTTTCCTAATGCAGGGCGCCACTCATTCTGGCCAGGTGCGCCAATATTCCTCGCCATAATCTGAAAAATCTCGGCGCCTTTGGCAATCGGCTCAGCAGCGGTGATCCGCACAAAGCGGTTATCCCCTTCATCAATCTGCCATTCGGCATTGGACAGCGAAGGCGTGGTTATAAAGCATCCCGCAGCCCATCAGAATCAGATACTCATTGGGATCATCCGGGCTGGTGAACAGATAGTCATTCAGCCGGTTCACCTCTTGCAGATCATCATCATCGATCACCAGATAGGCACAGCGCTCAATCAGCCCGCCCGCCGAGTATGTCTTCGATGGCAAACACGCCCAGCCCGTGAATCGAAGAATCGCGCACCTCTATGGTCATCTGTTTTCTCGCTTGCGATATGTGGGATAATAGAACCAAAGGATGCTCCTTGGTGGGGTCATCATGTAATATGCCACACAATCGATCCGGCGCAGGTTCAGGCTTTGCCCCAGTCCGCGAGTATGAAATCCGGCTGCAAGTCAGGCACGCAAGGAGCGCAAAATGCCGACAGCCTGTTGCAGCTCCGGCATGTGAGAGAGAGGCGAGATTTCCAGCCGGTCGAAAGGCATCGGGTTAGCCGCCAGATAGCGGCGCAGGCCCCAGCTGGCGCAACTCAGTGCCAATATTGAATTTGCTGACCAGCCGGCCGGCTGCCAGCCGGGCGCGCAGAGAGCGCAACAATACCAGAACCGCCATGCAGCACCAGCGCCACTGTCCTATTGCCGCGATTTCGGCTGGCCTGCCCTCATCAATCACGGCCTGCTTGCCAGTCTGCAGATGCACATGTTGCCGACCGAAACTGCCAGCGCATCCGCCCGGTTTCTGCAACGAACCGGCCAGCCTCTGCAGGTCAGTCATCGCAGGGCAGCC
The DNA here is from genome assembly GCA_038131695.1 of Alphaproteobacteria bacterium. Classification (GTDB taxonomy): domain Bacteria; phylum Pseudomonadota; class Alphaproteobacteria; order Puniceispirillales; family Puniceispirillaceae; genus JADHLK01. The sequence continues at coordinate 7,871 of JAYPQA010000077.1, forward strand.
CTTCCCTGACGCGTGAGCAAATCCTAACTCAGCCTCAATTGAGGCGCCAGCTGTGAGCCAGTTCAGCTGTGCCTGGCGAGTCAGCGCGATATTATACGCGGGCCATCTCAGGCCGTCAATCATCGCCGAGCGAAGCCGCGTTCCAGCGCTGTTTGATCTCATCTATTCTTTTGCCAATCCAGATGACGACCAGCGCCTCGCGCTGTCAGCAATGACTCAGCGAGCCGGCCCAGTATCGGCAAGGGTATGGCGCCGACCGGCCTGCAAGATTACCGGACCAATCGGCCGTCTCGGCAGCCAGCACATAGCTTTTGGCATCACTCGACCTACCACCAGCCCGGCGACGCCATGGCCGCCAGCCCGCGCCCTGGTCAGAATATCAGCAGTCCGGCAAGCGGCATGGGCCTTGGCCCTCCTTATTGAATTTGGCAATCCATATCCTTGATGCCGGGGATTGTCTCAATCTGCCAGGCATGTTCGGAGCTGAAATATTGCACCATTAGGCGCTGCGACAGGCCGCCCAGAATGGGTAATGTGACTCTCATAGCCCGGCGCGGCGTACAGGGATGATAGCCTGCCGGAATCCCAAGCTGGACCTGACCAGATGAAAGCCTCTCCAGCGTGCCGTCACCGGTTGCAATAGCTGCAGGTAAAGCCATGATCGGGCCAGAGCAAGAGTATAGACCTCATCATGGCGGCTTTCCTCCAGGCAGCCTGTCTGTATCATCACTTGTGCGGCGGGAAGCCGGACCAAGCTATCCACGGCACCGACCGTGAACAGCTCAGAGACCAGAAGCCGTCCGACCTGGCCAATATGCGTCCCAAAATATGCCCGATCTTGCGATGCGTCTTGGTTCTCAGACCCATATTGCACCAGATCAAGGCTGTCCGCACGCACCGCAAAGGGGCTCAACACCTCATCAAAGCGGGCCCCGGCAATGAAAATCTCAGCCGCTTCGCTGCGACAGGCAATGGTGGCTTCGGCGCCGCTGGGAATATAGACTCCCTCCGGCTCGCCATCCCAGACATCTGCCCCGCGCCCGCCCAGCTTTTCCACCGTCAGGCTGCCGGTCAGCACATCAACCAGCCCGGTCGCCGGCACGATACAGGTCTCATAGCCCGGCACCGCATAGGTAAATTGCTCATTCTGCTTCAGCTTGACAATATTGAAATAGACCAGCGGCACCTCTGGATGATGGGCGGCAATAACCGGCTTGTTTTCATTGTCATAAGGCGGGAAATACATCAGCTCTCTCCAGTTGCGGCTTGATAGTGATGGCGGTGCATAAAATCGTTCAGTTGCGGGCCATCCGGCATGGCAGAAGCACAGCCCGGGCGGCTGACCACCAGGGCAGCTGCGGCTGCCCCCTCGCGCACAGATGCCAGCCATCCAGCCCCGCCGGCCAGACCGGCCAGCAGATTGCCCAGAAACGCATCCCCCGCCCCGAATGGCTTGGCCGGGGTGACCGGCCAGATGCCGGTTGGCTGCACCGCGTCGCCCTTCAGGACAAGACAACCCTGCTGGCCCATCTTATAGAGAATGACGCGGCCTGTTTGAGCCAGCTCTGCGGCCAGTGCGCGCCCTTCTGCAACAGCCTGTCCATCGCCCTTGGCCAGCACGGCAAATTCCTGATCATTGCCGGTGATAATTTGCGCGAGGTCACAAAATGCCCTTAAAGCAGCGGCGGCATGCTGGCTGTCTGACCAGGCCTCATTGCGGTAATCCAGATCCAGAATCACCGGACAATCTTTTGCCGCTGCCTGTGTGGCCGCCGCAAGACAGCTGCTGGCAGACGGATCGGCAGACAGGGCCGTGCCGGTTATCACCAGAGCGCGGACGCCCGCAAAATCAATAAGGTCAACCAGCGCTGCCTCTATCTGAAGATCGGCAGCCGCATTGCGGTAAATCACCACTTCACATTCTTCTGCCCGTGTCTCGGCCAGCGCCAGCGAGCTGCGCGCCAGACCGCCTGCCTGACCCAGATAATCGCACCCCACCCCATAGGCCTGCAGCTGGCTGCGCACAAAATCACCGGCCGGGTCCGCGCTCACCGCCGAGAGCAGCTGGACCGGCATTCCTCGCCTGGCCAGCGCCACCGCAATATTGCCTGCTGAGCCACCCAGATCCGCCTGAAATTCCCGTGCCTGTCTGATCTTGCTGCCAACCGGAACCGGATAGAGATCCATACCGGCGCGACCAGCCACAAAGACCGGCCCTTGTCGGCCGGCCAGCAAGGCGCCCGGATCATCTTGCATCTGTTCCGCCACTTGCCCTGATATTCCCCTTTTGCCCGTTTTAGGCGGTTATCTCATATCCGGCTGCGTCCAGTGCTTCGGCCAGCGCCTGATACCCCATTCTGGCATAGGCCAGCGGATTGGCCTTGGCCGGGTCCTGTTCAGCCTCAACTATCACCCAGCCTTCATAGCCAACATCTGCCAGCTGGCGCACCACCGCATGATAATCGATCAGCCCATCCCCCGGCACGGTGAACACCCCATCCAGCACACAATCAAGAAAGGATCGGCTGGCCGGGTCAATTCCGGCCAGTACATCCGCCCGGATATCCTTGGTATGCACATGATTGATACGCGGGCCATGCTTGGCAATCACTGTGCCATTGTCACCGCCGCCAAAAACCAGATGCCCGGTATCCAGCAACAGCCCGACAGCCGCGCCTGTATGGTCCATCAGCTGGTCAATCTCCGGCTCGGTTTCCACGGCTGTGCCCATATGGTGGTGAAAGCTCAGCGGCACGCCTTTTCCGGCACAATATTCAGCCAGCCCGGTCAGCTTGCGGCCATAATCAGCGACATCAAAATCCGCCAGTTTCGGACGCGTGGCCAGCGGCCGATCCTGCTGGTTCTGAACCGTGCCAAAAGTCTCACCATAGACAATGACAGCCGCGCCCACCTCAGCAAACAGGTCCAGCTGCGGGGTTATCCGGTCAATCTCAGCTGCCAGATCATTCTGGATCAGCGTGCCGGAATACCAGCCGGATACCAGCGCCAGATCATGGGCCGCCAGAACGCTGGCGAGCTCCGCAGGCTGCTTGGGAAATTTGCCGCCCGTCTCGGTGCCGGTATAGCCAGCCTGTCTGGTTTCGGAAAGACAGACTGACAAGGGGGTATCACCGCCCAGCTGCGGCAAATCATCATTGCTCCAGGAAATGGGCGACATACCAAGACGCAGTTTCATCGATTGGGTCCTCTTGAAAAACAGGTGAACAGGGTCAGCCCTTTGCTGCTGACCGGCCTTCCGCATTGCCCGCTTCTGCTTCTTCCAGCAATTCCGGATAGCGCAAATCAAGCCCCAGCAGCTGGCGCAGGGCCGGGCTGGCCGCGGCCACCACAGCAGGATCCACGCTGGCCTGCAAATCTTCCATCGGCTTGACAAATTTCGGTAAATACTGGCCCAGCACCGAGGTGCGCTCAGCCGGGCTGTTATTGGGCATGGAACAATGCCAGATAAGGCCGGTAAAAAGCAGCAGGCTGCCCGGCGGGCAGGACAGCTGGATGGATTCAGCAGCGAAGGGATCAGCCTTGGGATATGCGCCGCGCTTTTGCGAGCCTGGCACCAGCGCGGTGGCGCCATTTTCCGGGGTGAATTCATGCAAGGCGATCAACGACTGGCAATTCATGTGAAAGCCCGCATTGATACCAGCCGGAAATTCGCCCAGATCATGCATATCCCAATAGGGATAATCGATATGCGGCTCCTGGCCCGGCGCGCCGGGCAGCAGCCGGTTCGCCGCAAAAGACCCCAGAATGAACTGGCGGCCCAGAATCCTGGCAAAAACCTGCATCACCGCCGGATGCTGCACCATATCGATAAAGACCTGTCCCTTGTTCAGCAGATTCCAGACCCGCCTTTGCAGGTGAATCTTGTCCGCATGGGCGCCGGGAAAATGCGTCGCCCCGCTGGCCTGATCCGAAAAATGCCTGATAATCCGGTTGGCCTCAGCAACCTCATCTGCATCAAAAACGGACTCAAACAGATGATAGCCCGGCCCATCCAGCAGGTTTTCAATGGCGGTATCACAGTCTTTTTTGGTCAGATGGCGTGCCATGATCTCTCTTGCCTGTCAGTCCAGCATCCAGTCATGATTGGGGTCATTGCGGAATTTCCAAATCCGCTTCGGGCCTGCCATGACATTCAGATAATAGCTTTCATAAGCGTGCGGAGCCCCGACCGGATGATAGCCGCGCGGCACCAGAACCACATCCCGATCCTCTGCCGCCATGGTTTCATCCAGCGCGCGGTCATCTGTATAAACGCGCTGCAGCACAAAACCCTGCGAGGGGTTGATGCGATGATAATAGGTTTCTTCCAGATGGCTCTCATGTGGCAGATCATCTGTATCATGCTTGTGGGGCGGATAGGAGGACCAGTTCCCCGGCGGCGTGGTCGCCTCTACCACCAACAGCGAATCAGCTGGCTCTGTCTCAGGCAGGACATTGCAAATATGCCGGACATTTGAACCGCTGCCGCGTGTTTCCTGCGTCATATCTTCTGGCCGGATCAGGCGCGGCGGATGTGCCCCGTCAAGGCCCGGTGCCCGGCAAATGGCAATTTCACTCTCGGCTTCTGCGGTAACCTGCCAGCCGGTCTGCATCGGCACAAAAAGCGCAAAGGGCGGCGTTTTGTCAAATACCGAAGCGCGCCCGCTGCAGCTGCCAAAATCTGTGCCGCCTGCTGCAAAGCGCGCCGCCCCGCTCAGCAGGACAATACACAGCTCGGTTTCATCCCCGGCCCCGTCCAGCTGCTGGCCAGAGACCAGATCATGCACCTCAAAACCGACATACTGCCAGCCTGCAGAAGCAGGCGTGATCACATGACGGGCCTTTGCATTCCGGTTCGGCTTTACTAACAAGTCAGCCATGCTCACCCTCCTTTATCCGGGCCGCTTCCCTGGCCCTTGTTCTGGGCAACGCGCCCGGCCAGCCAGCCCTTATGGGCGGCCCGCACCTCATCCCTGGCCGAGACAGACGGAACCGCCACATCCCACCAGCTTCCCCCCGCCTCCTGTAGAGGGGGCAGGATCTGTCCTGATCACAATAATATCAACCCCGGGGCGGTAACAGCCCCGGCAACCTGTTTTTCCAGATCATCAAGGCTGGTTGCCGAGAACCGCCCGCGCGCCCAGTGAGGCCGCATGAGCAACAAAATCTATCTCTGGCAAGACTTCATGCACGCTATCGGCAAACAGATTATTGAACGGCGCCCCGCCGGTTGCCACCTGCAGGCGGTTGATACATCCAAACCCGCTATTATCTGTTATCACCAGCGTCATGGAAACGCCCATCATCACTGCGGTGGCCAATTCCGAATTCATCATCAGATAGGACCCGTCTCCGGCAAAGACCAGGTTGGGCCGGCCTGGCTCTGCCATATGCACCCCGATACCGGCAGCCACCTCATAGCCCATGCAGGAAAAGCCATATTCCATGTGATAGCCATTTGTCTGGCCCGTCTGCCACAGCTTGTGCAGCTCGCCCGGCATGGACCCGGCGGCCCCCACCACAATCGCCTCAGCCGGGGCGGCGCGGTTCACCGCCCCTATCACAGCCGCATCGCTGGGCAGCTGATTGCCGGATGGGGCCGCACAGACCGCGGCCACCTCGCTTTGCCAGATTGTTTTCAGCTCCGCTGCCTTTTCCTGCCAGCCCTTTTCTGCCTGCCAGGCTGCCAGCTGATCCGCCAGCTGATCCACCAGCGCGGCCAGCCCGGCCCCGGCATCTGCCAGCAAGGGAGCTGCCTGATGTTTTATCGCATCATGCAGCTGCACATTCAGCGCGATCACCTGCCCCTTGATAAGCGCATTCGATCCGGTGGTAAAATCCTGCAAGCGGCTGCCCACGGCCAGCACAATATCAGCCTGGCGGGCCAGCTCATTGGCAGCAGACGCCCCGGTCACGCCCAGCGATCCGACATAGTTGGGATGGGCTTCGGGCAGCGCTGATTTGCCGGCCTGCGTCGCCGCAACCGGCACGCCGCTGGCTTCGGCAAAGGCGGCGAGTTGATCCCAGGCCCCGGCATAGCGCACCCCGCCGCCCGCAATAATCAGCGGCTTTTTCGACTGGCCCAGCAAGGCCAGCGCCCGGGCCAGCTCATCCGGGTCCGGCGGGCTGCGCCGAATCTCCCAGATCTGCGGGGCAAAAAAGGCAGCTGGCCAGTGCCAGCTTTCAGCCTGCACATCCTGGCACAGAGCCAGCGTCACCGGCCCGCAACTGGCCGGATCTGTCAGAATGCTCATCGCCTTGGGCAAGGCTGCCAGCAGCTGTTCCGGGCGGGTGATTCGGTCAAAATAGCGCGAAACAGGCCGGAAACAGTCATTCGCCGAGACCGTGCCATCAGCAAAATCCTCAACCTGCTGGAGCACCGGATCAGGCCGCCGGTCCGCAAACACATCCCCCGGCAGGAACAGCACCGGCAAGCGGTTCACATGGGCCAGCGCGGCGGCTGTTACCATATTGGTGGCCCCCGGTCCGATAGAGGAGGTAACCGCCATCATGCGGCGGCGATTCATCTGCTTGGCATAGGCAATGGCCGCGTGCGCCATCCCCTGTTCATTATGGCCGCGATAGGTCGGCAGGCTGTCCTTTACCTGATAAAGCGCCTCTCCCAGACCGGCGACATTGCCATGCCCGAAAATCGCCCAGACTCCGGCAAAGGCCGGCTCGGTGCTGCCATCGAGCTGGCGGATGCTCTGGGCTGTCATCCAGCGCACCAGCGCCTGTGACAGGGTCAGTTCGATCATATCCATCTTTGCTCAGCCTCCTGCTTCATCCCAGGCCGTGATCAGCCGCTGATAGGTTGCCGCCATATCCGCAATCGCGGCCGCATCGTCCATCTGTCCGGCAAACCAGTCTTCTGCGGCAGCCGCAAATATTGTGCGCCCAATGGCAAAACCGCGCACCAGATTTTCCTGGCGCGCCGCCATAAAAGAAGCTGCCAGCGCGCTGTCCGCAGCCTGTTTGCCCAGCACGATAATCCCCTGCAAATGCGGATCATGCGCCGCCGCCACCACCCCGCATTCCTGCCAGAAGGCCGGGTCTGTTTCCGGCTCCAGCTTCCACCAGTCCGGATAAATGCCAAGCTTGTAGAAATGCTGCATAAGCCCGGCAACCTGATCCGGGGCGGCCGCTTGCTCCGGGCGCGAGGTGATAATCTCCAGCAGGAATTCATGGCCGCTGCGCCGACAGGCATCAGCGAGGCGAACCAGCAGCTGGTCATGATGGGCTTGCAGCTCCTGCGGGTCATCCAGCCGCACCGGGGCCAGCACCTTGACACAATGGCCAGCTGGCCATTCTGCAAGGCGAGAGCCGATATCCGGCCCCTCTTCCAGAGCCAGCGGAAATACGCCTGATTCTTCTATTGGCCGGCCAATCCATAAGGGGCTGTCTGCGGCGCGATGCAGGGCGGTGCGCCCCAGCCGGTCATCTACCAGAATCCCCAACTGATGCTGGCTGGTTTCAGCCACCTGCAGGGCCGCGGCCAGGGCCAGCTGCTTGAATTGGTCAATCGCTGCCGCATCCCGCTGGTGCGCTTTGGCCAGCGCCTCGAACTGGTGGCGGTGGTCAAAGGCAAAGCTGAGCAGCTCCGGATAGCGTTTTTTGCGGGTGGTTGACCAATGCAGCTGTTCCAGTTTTGCATCCTTGCGCAAGGCCTGATGGACACTGCCCACCTCCAGCAGGTGGGGCAGCTCAACAAAAGACGGGTAAGCCGGGGCACAGCCATGCCGGGAGACCGCCAGCGCGCCGCATCCATTGGCATAGCTGGCAGCTGTTTGCAGCGTCTCATCCCGCAGCCAGCCGCGCATGAAACCGGCCATAAAGCCGTCACCTGCGCCCAGCACATTAAAGACTTCAATCCCTTGCACCGGCACGCTGACCGCATCGCCCCAGCCGGAACAGCCTGCCTCAAAAACTGAGCAGCCCAGCGCACCGCGCTTGCAGACGAGGACGGCCGGGCTGATCTTTCTGGCCGCCTGCAAGGCTGCCAGCGTATCGGTCGTGCCGCCTGCGATATGCCATTCTTCCTCAGTGCCAACAATCAGGTCACACAAGGGCAGGATCTCCTGCAAATGGCTGGTAACCGCCGCGCTGGCCGCAAAACGCGATTCGCCATCTCCATGCCCGCCCAGCGCCCAGAGATTCGGGCGATAATCAATATCCAGAGCCACCTTGCGCCCGGCCTCCCGCGCCGCGCGCATCGCCTTGAAACTGGCGGCGGCCACTTGCGGGGTGCTGAAATGCGTGCCGGTAACAACGGTGCAGCGGGCCGAGGCAATGAAATGCGGGTCAATATCTTCCTCAGACAGGGCCATATCGGCGCAATTTTCCCGGTAGAATATCAGCGGGAATTGTTCGCTATCCCGGATACCCAGAATCACCAGCGCCGACAGCCTGTCCGGATCGGTTTTGACGGCGCTGACATCAACCCCTTCTGCCGCCAGCGTCTCGCGGATAAAGCGGCCCATATGCTCATCCCCAACGCGGGTGATAACCGCTGTCTTCAGCCCCAGCCGCGCCCCGCCTATCGCCATATTGGTGGGGCTGCCGCCGATATATTTGGCAAAACTTGCCATATCCTCAAGTCGGCCACCGGTCTGGCCGCCATAAAGATCAACAGAGCTGCGCCCGATTGTGATCATATCCAGCATGATCTGGTTTCCTGTCCCTTGTCAGCCGGCTATCTGGCGTGAGGCAGGCTGGCCACCCCTCATGCAGAGGCTCGCTGAAACTCGGATTCCAGCTCAGCCAGCTCAGCCCCGCCTGCCATCAGGGCCCGCAAATTATCCATATCAATCTCATCCCGCGCGCCATCTGCCAATACCCGCCCGCGATTGAGGAAGGTGAATCTGTCACCGACCAGCTTGGCGTGCATATCATTATGGGTAATGAAAATGATGGCGATGTCATTCATCTCACGCACCTGATTGACGGTGCGCAAAACTTCCAGCTGCTGTTTCTGGCCAAGGGCTGAGGTCGGCTCATCCAGAATCAGCACATTGGCCCCGAAATAAATCGCCCGCGCAATGGCCAGCGTCTGGCGCTGACCGCCGGACATGGTGCCAATTGGCTGAGTTGGATCGGCCACATCAATGCCCAGCTTGGCCATTTGCGTGCGCGTGATCTCATTCATCTGTTCCATATCCAGGAACGGCCCCTTGCTGATCTCACGCCCAAGAAAGAAATTGCGAGCCACACTCATCAGCGGCTGCAAGGCCAGGTCCTGATAGACCGTGCCAATACCGGCCACGGCCGCATCTCTTGGAGAGCGGAAATGCACCCGCTTGCCATCAATCAGGATTTCCCCCTCATCGGGTGTATAGACGCCAGACAAAATCTTGATCAGCGTTGATTTGCCAGCCCCGTTATCCCCCAGCAGCGCGGTCACCTGTCCGCGATAGGCAGCAAATGAAATATCCTTCAGCGCGATAATATTGCCAAAGAACTTGGCTACGCCATTCAGCTGAATCGTTGGTGTCATCACTATCCTCGCAAGACCCGGTTTCGCAAAACTGTTCAGCAATGCTGCCCCCTGGTGGATCACCAGCGCCCCAGCATTGGCACGGAACAGATTATTGTCACTGGGGGGCGGGAACGAAATTGATGCTGCGGCTGGCAATGGCAAAGATAAAGGCCCCAGCATCATTCCCCTTGATAACGGACCCATACCCCCCGGTCAGCGCACAGCCACCGATAACAGCTGCGGCAATGGCGTGCAAATTGGGTGGAAATCACTCCGTTTGATCAGATTGTTCTGACGCTACTACGGTCAGCACGCCCAGCAAACAGGCCAGACAGGCGGAGATGACAAACAGGCTGATTTTCACCCGGTTGACCGGCACACCGACGGCCCGGGCGGCTGCCGGGTCGCCGCCTGCTGCATAAATCCAGTTGCCAAAGCGCGTCTTGTGCAACATCAGCGCCACCAGAACAACCAAAATAATAAAATAATAGACTTCCGCATCAAAGGGCAGGCCGAAACGCTTTATCGAAGGGGCAAACATATTGTCAATCCGTGTCGGATCTCACTCGCTGGCAGGCGGTCCTAGCTGCGCTTGACAGACAGGCGAGACTGGCTCACCAGGGTCTGGCTCAAAAATACGGCTGGGCCAGGCCGCGGCTGGCAAACCAGAAACCCAACGTCACAATGTTAAGTAAGCCGGTGCGCACCACGATAAAGCCAATGATAGCTCCCAGAATGGCCAGCTCAACAAAGGTCAGCAGAATAGCCGGAACCACCGGCACTCCAAAAATCAGCAACAGGGCAAAGGAATGGCCCGCCAGCGCAATATTCGCACCAATGCTGAGATCAAATTCCCCTGCTATCATAAGTAAGGATGCCCTCTGACAGCCAGAATACCGACAAAGGCCGCCAGCTCTACCCAGGCCTGAATGCCAATAGGATTCGTCCACATGGTAATTGAAGGTGCCGCTGATGCTGCTGGTCAAAATCATAAAGCGTGATAATAATAATGCCCAGACCAAATACCGACCCAAGCTCCGCGTGCAATGGGTTTCGATCAGCCTACCCGGTTTGATTCTTTCATCCGTGCCGCTCATAATTGCCCCCAAAAAGCTCATTCCTTACAAATGGCGGGCAATGAGTTCGCCCGCCAGATAGTGCGTTATAAGAACCGCCTAGCGCCCATCGCCAGCCAGCTTACCTGTCTAATATTGGCCGTGGCCGCAAAGCCTGGGCCAGAATTGATGGAATTAAGTTCGGTAGAAAGCCGTTGCGATGGTTCAGATACAGAACCATACCGTACATAGCCCCGTGGCAATTGCTGCTGGTCAATCGCATAATGGACGGTGCCTAACGATGGTATCAAACAATAGTCAACTCTAGATCGAAACAATACCCAAGATGATGTCGCCTGACTTACCCATTTCCGCAGCGCAGCAATGGTCGGATCACAGCCGGTCGGGCCAACAGCCATCACCGCACCGGTGTCCGGGTTGGATGTCATAGGCACCACGGTATTCTTGATATCGCCATAGTCCTGGGATACTCAACCATGTTCAGCTCTTCGCCCAGACCATCGGCAAAGCCCTGACAGCGATCCAGCAGGGATTGTTGAACGCTCCATGGTTAAAGCAGACACCCTTGGAACCACTGAGGCTCTTGGTCTTCCCTACCGCCGCCTTTGCCAGTGTCATATTCCGGCTGGCCGACATGCATGATCGCACCAGCTCCTTGATACCTCCAAACCGGAATTCATTGAAATGACCGGGATACCAGCTGCCACAGCCGTCTCCTGATCGGCCACCCAGAATATTGGCATCAGGAATTAGACAAACCAGACCATCCGGGATCCTGCGCAATAGCGGCTCCCCAATCAAAGACGCTATCTCACTGAGATCACTTCAGTCGGCGGGTTGCGATACTGCACATTTCCGTACCGGTATCTTCAGCAGTTGCTTCAACAGCGTTGCGCACAACGCCCCAGAACGCATCTGTATCAGACCTGTGTGAAACGACCACAATATTAGCCTCAGGATCAGCAGCGATTGCTGTGCCCATGCTCATCGCAAGGCCAAATAAAAGCCATCATAAACTTTTCATTTTTCTTTCCTCTCCAGATTTTAGACTCTTAATTAGAGTTATCTTAAATAGGAGCCAGTAAAATTCTTCATAGAAATCAATAAAAATAGCACCTAAGTTATAATTTATTATTGTTTAGATAAACGGCATCATCCAAGTGGTCATTATTGACCGGGCAGCCCAAAGACAGGTCAGACCAAATCGCAAGGAGACTACAGCATGGCAGAAATAGGCGTCGGGGTTATCGGCACAGGGTTTGCGGGCAAAGCACACTTGATTGCCCACAGTGCCTCTGCTTCGGTTTTTTGACAGGCTTGGTACAAGGCTGGAGATTGTTTGTGATCTGAGCCCGCAGCGGGCCAGCCAGCGCGCGACTGATCTCGGCTTTTCGCGCTACACCGACAGATGGCAGGAGGTGGTGGAAGACCCGGCCGTGCAGCTGGTCTCGATTTGCACACCCAATGATACCCATGCTGAAATTGCCATAGCGGCACTGGCCAGGGGCAAAAATGTCTGGTGCGAGAAGCCGATGTCCACATCGCTTGCTGATTCGGCAGCTATGGCAGAGGCCGCCAGCAGCGCAAAAGCTCATACCATCATCGGCTATAACTATACCAAGAATCCTGCTGTTACCCATGCAAGGCGGCTGGTTGAAGACGGGCGAATCGGACGTATTTCCGGCTTTTTTTGCCGCTATGATGTCGATAATGAGGCGGATGGCGCGCGCCCCTGGTCCTGGCGCATGGCGCGCGCAAGTTCTGGCACCGGGGCCAATGGCGATGTGTTGAGCCATGTCATTTCAGTTGCCCATTTTCTGACCGGCTCGCAAATTTGCCGGGTGGTCGGGGATATGGCGATTGTGCATCCCGAACGCAGCGATCCAGACAGCCCCGGCAACCTGAAAAGCGTGGATAATGACGATATGATCGCCGCGCTGGTGCATTTTGAAAACGGTGTGCATGGCCATATCGGGGCCAGCCGCGTGACCTGGGGGCGCAAATGCGGCCTGCGCTGGGAATTGCACGGCACGGAAGGCACAATCTGCTATGATCAGGAAAGGCTGAATGAGCTGCAGCTATTTACCCGCGGCGATGATCCGGCGACTGCTGGCTTTCGCACACTGCTAACAGGACCGCAACATCCGCCCTATTCCGCCTTTCTGCCCAATGGTGGACACAGTCTTGGCTATATGGATGTAAAAATCTGTGAGCTGCATGATTTGCTCGGCGCGATTGAGACGGGCAGTCCTGTCTGGCCGGGTTTTGAGGACGGGCTGAAAATCGAAAAGGTGATGGATGCGGTGGATCGCTCAGCCCTTTCCGGCAAGTGGGAAGATGTGTGATCACCAGCAGGCGGCCTGACCGGCAGAGGCAGGCTTGAAGCCAGGTGGCCAGCTGTGGCAAGCTGACACCCGGATGCCCGCGTCACAGGCCAGAAAAGAAAGCGAAAAAGGGAAGCGAAGAGATGTCAGACGAACAGGCGGAAAAAGCAGTGCTGGCGGCCCTTGAGGCCATTCTGGCGGATCACCCGGATTATCAAAAGCCGCAGATTCGCAGTGACGGGGATATTCTGATACCGCTTGATCCGGTGCTGAAAAAGAACCGGGCAGCCCACCGCAATGTGGCCGAGGCGATCTCGGACTGGATGGCCCGCGACGGCAAGACCCGACGCAGCTCAACCTGGGTTGAATAGCCCATCGGGGTAGGGTAACCTTTCCCGGTTAAACAGCCTTTTGCAACCCGCCCACCGCACAGGAAAAACCATGCGTCCCAATAAAGTTATCGAGGCCTGGCAGGCAGGCGAGACCGCCTTTGCTGCCTGGACCAATACAGAAAGCTCTTACATCGCAGAAGTTCTGGGCCATACCGGCGCAGATGCGGTGGTGATAGATATGCAGCACGGTATGGCGGATATGCATTCCGCCCTGCCCATGCTGCAGGCCATCTCCACGACTCCGGCCAGCCCGTTTGTGCGGGTGCCGGGGCTGGATCCGAGGCTGATTATGAAATTGCTGGATTATGGCAGTTACGGGCTGATTTGCCCGCTGGTGGATAATGCGGAACAGGCCGAAGCCTTTGTTGCGGCCAGCAGCTATCCCCCCAGAGGCGGGCGCAGCTATGGGCCGGTGCGCGGCCTGCTCTATGGCGGGCCGGATTATCTGGCAGAAGCAGATAACACTATCGTGCGCCTTGCCATGATAGAGACGCGGGCGGGTCTGGATAATCTGGAGGCTATCTGTCAGGTGGACGGGCTGCAGGGGATTTTTCTCGGCCCCTCTGATCTGAGCCTGTCACTGGGCAGCAAGCCCGGGCCGGAACCGGCAGAAGATCATGTGGAAGAGGCTATTGCCCGCTGTCTGGCTGGTGCCCACAAGGCCGGTAAAAAGGCCGGTATTTTCTGCTTTGGGGTGGAGGGGGCGCAGCGGCGCACCGCCCAGGGATTTGATTTTGTCGTCCCCCATGCTGACAGTTTCCATCTGGCAAAAGCCTATCGGGCGGCACTGGAGGCGACCCGCGCCAGCAAGCCAGACTAATTTGAACGGGCCAGACTAATGTGAACGGGTCAGACTAATTTGAACGGGCGGGGCTGCGCGCAATAATCAGCGCCCCGGCCAGCGTGATCAGCACCATGCCGGCCCAGCCCAGCGCCGAGACCAGCACGCCCCAAATCAGCCAGCCAAACAAGGCGGCAAAACCAAGGAAGCTGTATTCTGAAATGGCCAGCACCGTTGTATCGCCCTTTTGATAGGCGCTGATCAGCATCCAGACAGACAAGAGCGTCAGCCCGGCCTGCACCAGCAAGGAGACCCATTGCCAGCCGGTCAGCCCGACCCAGATCACCGCCAGACCATATCCGCTGGCATATCCGCTGGCAATCAACAGCCCCAACCCGCCAAGGCCGGTCAGGATAAAATAACCCAGGACCAATGCCAGCGGTGGTTCATCCGCACACCAATGGCGGGCGATCAGATTGGCCAGCGCATACAAGGCCCCGGCCGCAACCGGCATCAGATGCCACAGGGTGAAATCCGGCGCGCCGGGCTGCAGCAGGAAGACCACACCCAAAGACCCGGCCAGCACCGCCAATAGCCGCCGCCAGCCCGGTATCTGGCGCAGATAAAGGCTGCTGAAAACAAGCACGAAAATCGGCGCGGTGAACAGCCCGGCCGCCGCTTCTGCCACCGGCAGGAAAACCAGGGCCCCGAAATAAAACCCCATCGCACCGGCAAAAAAAGCCGAGCGCACCAGCACCGCCACAAACCGGACCGGCCGCCAGCTGCTGCCCGCCAGCATAATCACCAGCCCCGCCATCAAGACACAGATCAGCGCGCGCACCAGCAAATACTGGCCAAGGCTGGCAGGCGGCATCACCGTCATCACCAGATTGTCGGAAAAGGACAGAATGGCCATCGCCGCTATCACTTGCAGCAAATGGCGATTGCCCGGCGCGGCAAGATAGGCGGCCCATTTTGATGAAAATCTTGTGTCGCTCATGCCGGCGGCCCTGTCATGCGGTTTTGGTGACAAGACACTGGCTGGAGTAAGGCTTGCTGGCAAGGGTTTTTTATTGCCGCACCCTAGCTGGCTGAGCCAGCGCGCGGGGCCGACACAGCCACAGTCATCCAGTGATCTGCTTGCGGGCCATCTGCAACCCGCTGCAGCTGCCACAGATAGGCATAGCTCAACCCGTCGCGGGCCAGCACCCGCACAATAAAGCGGATAGAATCCGTGCTTTCATCCATGCGGCGAATCGCGTGCGCCTGATGGCCCAGAAGCGGTGCATAGGCCGGGTTGGCAAACAGCGTGCGGAAACGGGCCAGCGGGCCGGTCATCGCCTTATTCGCCGGATGCGCAAACAGCCAGACCTGTTCAATACCTAGATCACTGTCCTCTGCCTGCAGGCCCAGCAGCTGAATCTCGACCACCTCTTGCGGGGAATAGCTGGCGGCGGGCTGAATCAGATCAGGCCGATCCAGATCAGCAGCCAGAACAGACCCGCCAAGAAGAACCGAAACAATCAGGGAGATAAATGCACGCACCATTCCCCCTTTACGAGGGCCGGGCGCGGGCGGATCGCTGTGCTAGCCAGCAGCCTGCAGGGCCTGTTCCAGATCCGCTATCAAATCATCGCTGTGTTCCAGCCCGACAGACAGGCGAATATGGCCATCGGTGATTTCCAGCGCATCGCGTTCTTCTTGCGTCAAATTCATGTGCGTTGTACTGGCCGGATGACAGGCCAGCGATTTGGCATCGCCCAGATTATTGGAAATATCGATCAGCTGCAGCGCATTCAAAAAGGCAAAGGCCTGGCCTTTGCCGCCGGGCAGCTGAAAGGCCATCAGGCTGGAGCCGCCGCTCATCTGGCGACAGGCCAGCTCATATTGCGGATGCGAGGGATGCCCGGGCCAGGCCAGCCCGGCAACCTTTTTTTGATCCGCCAGCCAATCTGCCAGCCTGCCGGCATTGGCGGTCATCTGGGCAACGCGCAGCTCCAGCGTTTCCAGCGATTTCAGCATCACCCAGGCATTGAAGGCAGAGACCGCCGCCCCGGTCTGGCGATAAAAGGGCAGAAACACCTCTTCGACAAACTCATGCGTGCCCAGCACCGCCCCGGCCAGCAAGCGGCCTTGCCCGTCAATATGCTTGGTCGCCGAATAGGTCACAATATCCGCGCCCAGCTCCAGCGGGGCCTGATAAATCGGGCTGGCAAAGACATTATCCACCACCACCAGCGCGCCTGCTGCATGGGCCAGCTCTGAGACCGCCTTGATATCCACCAGCTGCAGAATCGGGTTGGACGGGCTTTCCAGAAAAACCAGCTTTGCCGGGCGCGCGAGAGCCGCTTCCCAGGCCGCCAGATCGCGCCCATCCACCAGCTCTGTCTCAACACCCCAGCGGGGCAGGATGCGGGAGACAATGGCATAACAGGCCCCGAACAGGGCCCGGCTGGCCACGATCCGGTCGCCGGCTTTCAGCTGGCAGGCCAGCGCCCCGAAAATCGCGGCCATGCCTGTGCCGGTCATGCGGCACGCCTCAGCCCCTTCCAGCATCGCCAGCCTGTCTTCCAGCATCCGCACCGTCGGATTGCCATAGCGGGAATAGACATATCTGTCGGTCTCACCGCGAAAGGCCGCCTCTGCCTCTTCGGCATTTTCATAGACATAGCCCGATGTCATATAAAGCGCCTCAGCCGTCTCGCGGTTCGGGCTGCGATCCAGGCCGCCGCGCACCAGCTGGGTCTGTTTTTTCCAGTTTTTCGGATCACCGGTCATTTTGTCAGTCCTGCAAGAGTATTGATAGGCACCGCGCCGGGCAAAATAACCGCCTGGCCGACATACAGAACGCCATCCTTCTCAGCCAGCACCGGGTTGCCATAGAGCACCCAGCCCTCAGCCAGCGCATCAGACACGCGCTGGCAGAAATCCGGGCTGTCCGGCCCGGTCAGGAAACGATAGCTTTTGCCAGCTGGGCTGGGAGGGGAGTCTCGGTCTGTCATAATGATGACAAATTAGCTGTGCGGGGCGTGCTTGGCAAGAATTCGCTGCAGCGTCCGGCGATGCATTTTCAGCCGTCTTGCGGTTTCGGAAACGTTGCGGTTGCATTGTTCAAAAACCCGCTGGATATGTTCCCAGCGCACCCGGTCCGCAGACATCGGATCCTCTGGCGGCGGCGGCAGCGATTCCCCCTGTTGCAGCAAGGCCGAGATAATCTCATCCGGCCCGGTCGGCTTGGCCAGATAATCCACCGCCCCGGCCTTCACCGCTGCGACCGCTGTCGCGATATTGCCAAAGCCGGTCAACATGACGATGCGGCAATTTGGCTGGGCCGCGTGCAGCCAGGCGGTGATATCCAGCCCGCTGCCATCCTCCAGCTTCAAATCCAGCACCGCATAGGCAGGCGGGTCCTGCTGAATGGCAGATTTTGCGGCGGCCAGCGAATCAGCTGTGGTCACCTCAAAACCAACCGCCTGCATGGCCCGGGCCAGCCTCTTGCAGAACACCGCATCATCATCAACGATCAGCAATTTGCCTTTTGGCATTAAAGGGTCTCCCCCTTGGCTCAATAACTTTGTCAGCGCGGGCCGCCCTCTGCCTCCAGCCGCTGTCTTGGCAAGCGTAATTCTACCACCGCCCCGCCCTGCTGGCTATTATAGAATCGGGCCTGCCCGCCCAGCTGGCGCATAAAGGCGCGCACCAGAAACAGGCCGAGGCCGCGATGCGCGTTCTGCCCCTTGCGGGAGGTCTGGCCGGGCTGGCCTGCTGCGGCCAGCATGGAGGCCTTGAAACCAGGCCCGTCATCATGCACCAACAAGGTGATCTCTGCCTCTGACCAGCTGAGATCAAGCGTGATCAGCCGGTCTGCATAATCTGCCGCATTATCCAGCAGCGTATCCAGCGCCCAGCGCAATTCCGGCACGGGCACCACCAGCGGCTCAGCCAGCTGCGGCGGCGTGCCGCCTGATAGCTGGATGCGCGTTTCCACCTTCATCGGGTCCGGGCGCTGGGCCAGCATATTGCGCACCATATGGCTGAGCGGCATGGCACTGGCCGCGTGCGCATCCGCCCGGCTGGCATCTGCATCCAGTTCCGAGAGAATAACCCGGCACCGCTCCAGCTCACTCTGCAACAGGCGGATATCCTCAAAATGCGGGTCTGTTTCGGCCAGCTCGCGATTCAGCTCATGGGAAATCAGCGTCAGCGTATTCAGCGGCGAGCCCAGCTTGTGGGCAGCAGCCGTCGCCAGCGATCCCAGCGCGGTTGTGCGCTGTTCCTCTGCCAGCATCAAACGGGTGGCCGCAAGGGCGGCTGAATTGGCGCGCGCAGCAGAAGCCAGCCAGAATACATAAAAGCCCATAAAGACTGAGGCGACCAGCAAGGCCGTCCAGATGCCAAACTCAAAAAGCGGTGGCAAGGAAAGGCCGGACCCGGACCAGGGCAGCGGCAGGTGAAAAAAGATCAGCAAGCTGGCTGAGCATATCACCAGCCCCAGCAATATCAGCGTGGCGCGCAAATCCAGAACCGCCGCCGAGACCACCACCGGAGCCAGAAACAGAACCGCAAAAGGATTGAGCAAACCACCGGTAAGATAGAGCAGCGCCGCCAGCTGAAGCACATCAAAACCAAGCGCCAGCATCAGCAAATCAGAGGCTTCACTATCCTGCCCGCGCAGCCGCATCTGCCAGAGATTCATCAGCCCGCCAATCGCAATGACGCTCAGCACCTCCAGCAGCGGCAGATCATATCCCAGCAGCAGATACACCAGACACACAGATACCAGCTGGCCCGCCAGCCCCAGCCAGCGAATCACCACAATCGTGCCGGGATCAAACGGGCTGGCCGGACGGCCTGTTACAGACCCGTCTGCCACCGGCGGGCTGAAAGGCCGCCTCACCATTTTGGATCACACATCCAGATTGGAGACTTTGAGCGCATTTTCCTGAATGAATTGGCGGCGTTCCTCTACCGCCTCTCCCATCAGGGTAGAGAAGGCGTTATTGGCTTCCTCCTCTTCTGTCACCCGAACCTGAAGAAGCGTGCGCACCGCCGGGTCCAGCGTCGTCTCCCAGAGCTGTTCCGGATTCATCTCCCCCAGCCCCTTATAGCGGGCAATTTGCGCGCCCTTGCGCCCCAGGGCAACAATTTCTGCCGCCAGCTGGCTGGGGCCGGAAATCTCAATCTGTGTCTGGCCCAGTTTCAGCCGCGCCTTTTTGCCAAACAGATTTTGCAGATGGCCGGCGTCCCGGTCGAGGGCGCGCGCCTCAGCTGTATTGATCAGCTTGCGGTCCAGCACCACCTCCTCATGGATGCCGCGCAGGCTGCGCTGCAGCATGGTTTCCGGCCCCATCGGGCCGCTGCGGCCAACCCCGCTCCAGCCCCGCTCCAGCGGATCGGCCAGCCCGTCCATCCGCTTGGCCAGATAGTCCGCCGCCTCATTATTGCCGAGCAGCGAATCATTCAGCATCCCGGATATGGCGGCCTGTTCCAGCACCTCACGATTGGAAATCTGGCGGGCCAGCCCGTCAAGCTGGCGGCTGACCTGTATCGCGCGGTCGATTTCCGCGCGCAGCCCATCGCCGGAAAATTCGCCGCCCTCAGCCGTGACGAGAACCGCCTCTTTCATGCCTGCTGCGATCAAATAATCATCCAGGGCCGCCTGATCTTTCAGATAGGTTTCCGCCTGCCCGCGCTTTGCCCGGAACAGGGGCGGCTGGGCAATATAGAGATAGCCTGCCTCAATCATCAGGCGCATATGGCGGAAAAAAGAAAGTCAGCAACAGCGTTCGGATATGGCTGCCGTCAACATCCCGCATCTGTCATGATTATGATTTTGTGATAGCGGACCTTTTCCATATCCATATCGGCATTGCCGACACCGGCCCCGATAGCCGTTATCAGCGTGCCAATCTCGGCAGAGGAGAGCATCTTGTCCAGCCGCGCGCGTTCCACATTCAGGATTTTGCCGCGCAAGGGCAGAATCGCCTGATTCGCCCGGTCCCGGCCCTGCTTGGCAGACCCGCCAGCTGAATCCCCCTCAACCAGAAACAGCTCAGCCTTCTCCGGATTGCGTTCCTGGCAATCAGCCAGCTTGCCGGGCAGTGAGGAGATTTCCAGAACCCCCTTGCGGCGGGTCAGCTCGCGCGCCTTGCGGGCCGCCTCACGCGCTGCGGCCGCCTCATAGGCCTTGGCCACAATCTTGCGCGCCTCAGCCGGATGTTCCTCAAACCACTGGCCCAGCGCATCTGCCATCGCCGCCTCTACAACAGGCCGGACTTCTGAGGAAACCAGCTTGTCCTTGGTCTGCGAGGAAAATTTCGGGTCTGGCACCTTGACCGAAACAATCGCGGTCAGCCCCTCTCTGGCATCCTCGCCTGAGAGCTGGGTCTTTTCCTTTTTTGAAATGCCGGTTTCGGTCGCATAATTATTGACAATGCGGGTCAGGGCACCGCGGAAGCCGGCCAGATGCGCCCCGCCATCGCGCTGCGGGATATTATTGGTAAAGCACAAGGTCTGTTCATGATAGGAATCGGTCCAGGCTAGCGCCAATTCCACCCCGATATCCTCCCGCTCAGAGCTGTGATGGATTGTGTCATGCAGGCCGGTATGAGACCGGTTCAGCCAATCGACAAAGGCTTTCAGCCCGCCATCATAATAAAATTCAGCCTGTTTTTGCTCAGCGCTGCGCTCATCCAGCAGGCGAATCCTCACGCCGGAATTCAAAAAGGCCAGCTCGCGCAGCCGGTGTTCCAGCGTAGCAAAATCAAAATCTGTTTTCGAGAAAATCTCCGGTGAGGGCAAAAAGCTGATTTCGGTTCCCGACTTGCCCTCTGCTGCGCCCTTATCCGCCAGCCGGTCTTCGGCCTCGCCCATTTTGAAGCGCATCTGATGGGTGCGGTCAGTGCGCCAGATAGTCAACTCCAGCCATTGTGAGAGCGCATTCACCACCGATACGCCCACCCCGTGCAGCCCGCCTGATACCTTGTAGGAATTATTGTCAAACTAGCCGCCAGCGAGCAGCTGGGTCATGATCACCTCAGCTGCCGAGACTCCTTCTTCTGCATGAATATCAACCGGGATGCCGCGGCCATTGTCATTGACGGTGACCGACCCGTCGCCATTCAGCTGGACCAGCACCAGATCACAATGGCCGGCCAGCACCTAATCAATGGCATTATCCACCACCTCATAGACCATGTGATGCAGGCCGGAGCCATCATCGGTATCGCCGATATACATACCCGGCCGCTTGCGCACCGCATCCAGCCCGCGCAGCACCTTAATCGAATCAGCGCCGTAATCAGCATCCTGTTCTGTTACTTCCGGCTCGTCACTCATGCCTGCGCTCCCCTGTCAGCATCCGGCCGGCCAGACAATCCGGCCTGCCGCAATTTCCAAAAATCTGGCCGTTCCCTCCAGCGGGGCAAAATCTGTCCGGTCAGTGCCGGTGAACCAGATTTGACCGTCCAGACAGCCGCAAATATCAAACAAAGCCTGCCGCCGCATATCATCCAGATGCGCCGCCACATCATCCAGCAACAAGATAGGCGGCCGGCCAAGGCGGCGCCCCTGCAAACGGGCATGGGCCAGCACCAGCGAGATCAAAAGCGCCTTTTGCTCTCCGGTAGAGGCGCGGCTGGCGGGCTGGCTGGCCACCTTGTCCCAGGCCAGCATATCACTGGCCTGCGGGCCGGGCATGGCCGCATCGCCGGCCTGTCTTGCCGCCGCTGCTGCCTGGCGCAACCTGTCTTCCAATTCCAGGGCCGGCATCTGGCCCACCTGCTCTGCCATCCCGCCTGTCATTTCCAGCCAGGCGCTGGGGAACGGCCCGCCGGATGTCTCAGCCTCTGCATTCATATCGGCGATCAGCGCCGCCCGCGTTGCCATAATCGCCACTCCGGTTTCTGCCAGGAGCGATTCCAGCGAGGCCAGCCAGACAGCATCTGCCCGCCCCTCAGCCAGTAACCGGCCGCGTTCCCGCAAGGCCCTCTCATAGCGGGCCAGCCTGCCGGCATGGGCCGGATCAAAGGCAATCGCCAGCCGATCAATAAAGCGCCGCCGTCCGGAGGGGCTGCCTGCAAACAGCCCGTCCATTTGCGGTGTCAGCCAGGAAATGGCAAGACAGGCCCCCAACTCAGACTGGGTTGCCGGGGCCTCATCAATACGCACGCTCCGCCGACTGTCATCAGCCAAAAGCCCGGTGCCCAGCTGATGCTCTGATTGCGGGGTGACCAGACCGGCTGAGACCGACCAGAGCAGCTGCGATTGGCTGGGCGCCCCTGCTGGCCCTGTCCCGCTTTCCGAGTCTGGCAATTCTTCTGGCAATTCGGCTGGCAGGCTGCGCGGCAATTCCTCGCGCCCGGCCCGCCGCAAACCGCGGCCCGGAGCCAGCAGCGAGACAGCTTCCAGCAAATTGGTCTTGCCCGCCCCGTTGGGCCCGGTCAGCACCACAGGCCGGCCATCCAGCTGCAATTCGGCAGTCTCATAATTGCGAAAATCTGTCAGCCGCACATGGCGCAGCCACCAGCCCGGGGCGAAAGGGGCCGTGCTGTCCGGGCGATTAATATCCGGGCGACCCATATCCGGCCGATTCATATCCGGCCGGGGTTTGTCTGGCTTCTGGCTCGCAGAGGCTGGAGCTGTCTGCATGGGCCCTCTCAAACGCGCATCGGCATCAGCACAAACAGGCTGTTATCATCACCCGGGGCCCGAATGAGGCTGGGTGCGCTGGGATCTGCCAAATCCATCTGCATCATCTCACCATCAATCTGCGAGGCGATTTCCAGCAAATAACGGGCATTGAAGCCGATTTCCAATTCCGGCCCGGCATAGTCAATCTCCAGCTCCTCGGTCGCGCTGGAGGCATCCGGATTCTGCGCGGACAAGGTTACCAGCCCGGCAGACAGGGCCATTTTGACCGCCCGTGATTTCTCTGAGGAAATGGTCGAGACGCGATCAACCGCCGCGGCAAACAGCCCGCAATCCAGCGCCACTATCTTCTCATTGCCGGACGGGATAACCCGCGTATAGTCGGGGAAGGATCCATCGATCAGCTTGCTGGTCAGGCGCACCCCGCCAAAGGCAAATTCTGCCCGGCTGTCAGACAGGCCGATTTGCACCTCACCCTCTTCATCATCCAGCAATTTGCGCAGCTCGCTGACCGCCTTGCGCGGCAGGATAACCGCCGGCATCTCTCCGGCTCCGGACGGCAAATCCATCCGGCTGAGCGCCAGGCGATGCCCATCTGTCGCCACCGCACAGAGCTGGCCTGTTTCGGATTTGTGCAGATAGATGCCATTCAGATAATAGCGCGTCTCCTCGGTGGAAATGGCAAAGCGGGTGGTATCCACCAGCGCGCAGAGATCCGCCGCGCTCAAGGCAAAATGAACCGGCAATTCAGCCGTGCTGATCGCCGGAAAATCCTCAACCGGCAGGGTCGGCAGGCGAAAGCTGGAGCGGCCCGCGCTGATGCTGGCCTGGCCATCACTGATCGCAATTTCCACCTCGGCCCCGTCCGGCAGCTTGCGCACAATATCATTGAGCATATGGGCAGAAACCGTTGCCGCCCCTTCCTCAGAAATAGAACAGGCGATGGAGGTTACCACATCCATATCCATATCTGTTGCGGTCAGGGAGAGCTGGCCCGATTTTGCCTGCAATATCAGATTGGCCAGAATGGGAATGGTGTTGCGGCGTTCCACAACCGAGCTGGCATGGCCAAGTGGGCGCAACAGGCTGGTTCTGTCGATGGCAAATCTCATCTCAGCGTTCTCCGCGGCTTGTTTGCGGTTGGTTTACCTATTTTGGCATACAAAATATGGGAAGCCAAACGAAAATGACCTCAATATATCGTTATTTATACCGCTGATTTCCGGGCAATTAAGCGGGGAGGTGACAGGCTTCAGGCAGGCCGGTCAGCCAGCAGGGAGCGCAGGAGCTGCACATCATCTGCCAGCTGTGAATCCTCTGCCATCAAATCCTCTATCTTGCGGACCGCATGCATGATGGTTGTATGGTCCCGGCCGCCAAATTGGCGCCCAATTTCCGGATAGGAAGAAGCGGTCAGATTCTTCGCCAGATACATGGCGATCTGGCGCGGACGGGCGATTTGGCGGGCCCGCCGGGCTGAGAACATATCCGCTGTTCGGATGGAAAAATGGCTGGCGACCTGTTTTTGGATATCCTCAATATTGACGCGCCGGTTGGCCGCGCGCAGCAGATCAGACAAGGTCTCTCTGGCTGATTCGACCGTTATCTCACGCCCGAACAGATTGGCCCCGGCAAGAATGCGGTTAAAGGCCCCTTCCAGTTCACGGATATTGGTGGTGATTTGATGGGCCAGAAATTCCAGCACCTTGTCCGGCACATCCACCCCGCAATTATCGGCTCTTGATTGCAGGATGCCCAGCCGCACCTCATAATTGGCCGGGTGAATATCGGCCACCATCCCCCAGCCAAGGCGCGAGCGCAGCCGCTCTTCCATCCCTTGCAGATCGGTTGGCGATTTGTCAGCAGACAAGACCACCTGCCGGCCATCTTCTACCAGCGCGTTGAAAGTGTGAAAAAACTCTTCCTGGGTTGAGTCCTTGCCGGCAATGAATTGCACATCATCAATCATCAGCATATCCACGGATCGGAACTGCTCTTTGAAAGACATCATATCCTGATGGCGCAGCGCATTGACAAAGCGATACATGAATTTTTCTGCTGAGAGATAGGCGATTTTGCGCTGCGGATAGCGCGCGCGCATTTCCCAGGCGATGGCGTGCATCAAATGCGTCTTGCCAAGACCCACCCCGCCATAAAGAAACAGCGGATTATAGTCCGGGACTTCCGATTCAGCGACCCGCCGGGCCGCCGCAAAGGCCAGCTCATTGGGCTTGCCCACGACAAAATTGGCAAAGGTAAAGCGGGGATCCAACCCATGCGCGGGACGGGCCTCTCCTGAAACAGGCGGATTGTCGGTAAAGCGCGGCGGCGGATCGCGCTGCGGGTTATTCGCCAGCACCAAATCTATCCGGTTTATATCAGCGCGCAGGCAATTGGCATGAATCCGCAACCGGTCAATATAGCTGGCATTGACCCGCTCCCTGGTCAGGCGGTTATCTGTGCTGAGCTGCAGCTCACCCGCCTCTATCGCTTGAATATGCAAGGGCCGGATCCAGCTGCGCCAGGCCGTCTCGCCAATATCCTTGCGCATCCGGTCTGAGACCTGTTCCCAGAAAGCGGCCAGATCCGGCTGGCCCTCGGTGGCAGCCGGGCCGTGATTCGGAGAGCTTGCCTGCATGTTCGGTTCATCCCTGTCGGTCACGAACAGCCCTCCTCCCAAAGTCTGTTGGTTTTTGTCAAAGGCCGATAGATGCTATCAGCCGGTTTGTCTGCCAGAACGCCAGAAGCGCCCTTCTTGGCCCGCAAAAAGCAGGACCGGACATCGTCAAAAATTAGCGAAAAAGCAGATCGGATAGCAAGGGCTGAATCGCCTTGCGGGGAAAATATATTTGCCCAAAACACAGATTTTTTTCTTGACAGCACAGCCCGGCAGATCAGGCGCAAAGGACAGGCTGAAGCCGGTAATCTGTATTCTTTTCAAAGGGATTCTATTGGCCGAATCACCCTGCCGGCAGATCAAATCCTCGCGCCAGCCGGCTTCTGCGAAAGGCATAAGAAAAAGCCCTGCCGGTCAGCAGGGCTTGGTCTGGTTGGCAACCATCTGGCGCAGCTGGCCAGAGGGCTGGTGCTAGCTGGCACTCATCAGCTTGATTCGCTGGGCCAGTCTGGACATTTTACGCGAGGCGGTATTCTTGTGCAGCACGCCCTTGGTCACGCCGCGCATGATTTCCGGCTGGGCCACGCGCAGGGCTTCTTTGGCATTGGCCCCATCGCCGGTGGCGATTGCCTTTTCCACCTTCTTGATAAAAGTGCGAATCCGGCTGATCCGGCTCTTGTTGATTTCGGCGCGGTGCGCATTGCGGCGAATCCGCTTTTTGGCCGATTTGTGATTTGCCATATCAGGCCCTCACTGCAAATAAAGGTTCCATCATATTGCCAAACGCAATACTGGCCGCGCTTATAGGGGAAAAACCGCCAGCCAGTCAAGGTTTTTCTTGTTTTTGGCCAGGCCGGGCCCTCAGGGCTGGCGGGGGGTGAGGGCGATTTTCCAGATGCGGCCTGCCGAGCTGTTCGCCGCCTTTATTTCCAGCTGCTCCGAACCGCGCTGAAACTGGCCGCCCGTGCCCTGCCAGCCAAGGGCCGACAGGCTGCTGGCATAGAAATCCAGAACGGCTGCGCTGGTTTGCGGGCTGCGCGCATACAGCACGATGATTCGGCCAGAGGGCGAATCAAAGCTGAAGCCCAAATCCTGTTCTAGCTGCATATCCGGCATCAGCGGAATATCGGCCACGAAATGGCCTTCGGCGCGCAGCGGCTGGCTGCTGGCCCAGACCAGCAAAAAGCCCAGCAGAAATATTGGCAGAAATACTGGCAGACCTACCGCCTGCAGACCTACCGGCAGTCGGCCGCGAATCGCCGGATGCGCCCTTTTTGCCATGTATCTGTTCCCAATCATGCGGCCAGTATCGCTATCTTTGGCAGGAAGGGCAATAAAAACCCGACCGGCCTGATTGGCGTAGCATCCGAATCGGGGTCGCACAGGCCGGGCAGGGGGCATCTTTTTTGCCATAGACCTTCAGCTTTTGCACAAAATAGCCAATCTCGCCATTGGGCTGGCGATGGTCGCGCAGGCTGGTGCCGCCCTGTGCAATGGCCTCTTGCAGCACCTGGCGGATAGCGCTGCTGAGGCGCTGCGCCCGTTGCGGGCCAATGCTGGCCGCCTTGCGCCGCGGCGAGATGCCGGCCCGGAACAGCGCCTCGCTGACATAGATATTGCCGAGCCCGGCAATCAGGCGCTGATCCAGCAAGGCCGTCTTGATCGGGCTTTTCCGGCCAGCCATCAGCTGTTGCAGCAGGGCCGCGGAAAAGCGGTTGGACAGCGGCTCCACCCCCATCTCCCGCAGCAGCCAGTGGCGCGCCTCCTCACCGGCTGGCACCCAGTCCAGATGGCCAAACCGGCGCGGATCACAAAATACCCAGCTGCGCTGGCTGGCCAGCTGCATAAGGACATGATCATGCCGGCCCAAATCCGGCTGGCCCTCGCAAATCCGCACGGCCCCGCTCATCCCCAGATGCAAGAGCAGGCTGCCCGCCTCTCCGGCAGGCAGGAGGATATATTTGCCGCGCCGCTGGGGCCGGCCCATGATCTGGCCAGCGACCCGTTCCGCCAGACCAGCCGGAAAGGGCCAGCGCAAATCTGGCCGCCGCAGATGCAGTTTTTCCACCTTCTGGCCGGTTACAACCGCCTCCAAAGCAGTCCGGACAGTTTCCACCTCTGGCAGTTCGGGCATGGTTTTCATCTTTCTTTTCAGCCTGTCGCTGATATAAAGGTCAGGCAGCCCGCGTCAAGTCACCAGTGAAAACGGAAAAGTGATGGACAAGACTTCCCGCCAGCCAGCGGGGCCAGAGATAAAAGCCCCGGCCGATGAGGAGCTGATTGATTTCGGCTTTGCAGAGGTCGCACGCGCCGACAAGCAGGACCGGGTGCGCGCGGTGTTTGATTCGG
>JAYPQA010000078.1:0-28713 GCA_038131695.1 Alphaproteobacteria bacterium
GGGTCTGTTTTTACCGGGGCTGCTTTCTTTGCGGCTGCCTTTGGCGCCGATTTCTTGGCGGGTTTTTTGGCCATGCCAGTCTCCTTGCAAGTTATAATAGGTTATTCAGGTTCATTAGGGTTTGCCATCATGGGCAGATTTACCATTTATGGGCTGTTCACCCCTTACTCAAAACCCGGCAAAATAGCACGGTTAATAATTGAATAAAAATGCTAAAGGCCGCTTTTTTGATGTTGGGGGATTCAGTCCTTTTCCTGCCAGTCCCCCTCAATCACCTGCTTGGCGGCCGGGCGCTGGCTGGCCTGAGGGCCCGGCCCGGTTCCGCTTGGCCCGGTTCTGCCCGGCATATGGCTGGCCATAAAGCTGGCCATCCGGCCGCTGGCAAAGCGGGCAAACAAAAACTGGCCAACCAGCCGCCTCAGTCCGGGCAGAAAACAGAGCAGGCCGAGACAATCAGTGACATAGCCGGGCAGCAACATCAAAAACGCCCCGGCCAGCAAGCCAACCCCATCCAGCAATGCGCCCGTGCCCGGACGCCCGGATAACAGGCTCGCCTGAAGGTCTGCCAGAATAAAGGCAAACAGGCGGCGCAGCAGCCAGAGACCGAAAAAAGCCGTGACAAAAATACCAACAAAGGTCAGCAGGCCGCCGAGCAGATCACCTATCAGGAAAAAGACCTCAAATTCCATCCAGCCGTAGAAAATAAAGACCAGCAGGGCCAGCAGCGGTGTTGGCAGAAAATTTATGGCGGGCATTTTTTCAGTCCTTTCTTGCCCTTTTGCTCGACTCACCCTATCTCTAATAAGAGCAGACTGCCAGTGCTGATGGGCAAAAACCAGCCGTCAGGGCGTTAACTAAACTTATATGGGAAGCCAGATGCCCTTTGTCGATATTCTGATCTTCGCGATCATCGCGATTTTTCTGATCACACGCTTGCGCTCCATTCTGGGCAGCCGCGACGGTTTTGAACAGCCGCAACGCTCGCGCTTGCAGCGCGATGCGGACCAGACCGCCCAAAGCGCGACTCAGGATAATGTTGTGCCACTGCGCGATCCCGCCAGTGCGGATGCGGAGCTGCCATCGGGCAGCGGGCTGGCTGCGGTGGGCAAATATGATGCCAGCTTTTCTGAGGCCAGCTTTGCCGAGGGTGCAAAAGCGGCCTTCCAGATGATTTTGCAAGCCTTTGCCGAGGGCGATTTGGCGCAGCTGCGCCGCCTGCTCAGCTTTGAATTGATGGAAGAATTTTCCGAGGCGATTCGCGCGCGCAACAAAAATGATGAACAGCTGGTGATCAGCGTGGATGATCTGCAGGAGGTCACCTTGCTGGATGGCGAGGTGCTGAACGGCATTGCGTCGGTTACCGTGCGTTTTGTCTCGGTGCAGACCCGCCGGTTGACCGATGCAGATGGCAAGCTGATCGATGAGGAAAGCATTGAGCAGGAAAAAATGACCGATATTTGGGTGTTTGAACGCGATACCCAATTATCTGATCCGAATTGGAAGCTGGTTGAGACCAGAGCCGGAGACGATGACTGACCGGCCCAAACCAGCCCTCAAATCCTCTCAGCCATCGGCCCTGACAGATGACCAGGCCTGGCAGAAACTCACCGCCGGGGTGCGGCCGCTGAAAAAACGCAAGATACTGCCCCGGCCTGCCCCAAAACAAGCCGCCAAAACCGATCCAAGAACAGACCAAAAACCGGCC
The DNA here is from genome assembly GCA_038131695.1 of Alphaproteobacteria bacterium. Classification (GTDB taxonomy): domain Bacteria; phylum Pseudomonadota; class Alphaproteobacteria; order Puniceispirillales; family Puniceispirillaceae; genus JADHLK01. The sequence goes on from JAYPQA010000078.1 coordinate 1,706, forward strand.
CGCAAGCAAGCGCACCAGCCTGCCAGCCCGGAACAGACTGACGCCCCGCCAGCCCGCCAACCGGCTGATTTGCGCCTTGGCCAGCAGGCCGGTCTTGATAACCGCTCCCGCCGCTTGATGAAACGCGGCGGCTTTGAAATTGATGCCAGTCTTGACCTGCATGGTCTGACCGCAGCCAGAGCGCATGACAGGCTGGTTCGCTTTATCGAGCAGGCCGAGGCCCGACAGTTTCGCACCTTGCTGATCATCACCGGCAAGGGACGCGCCGGTGAGGGGGTGCTGCGCCGTGAGGTGCCGGCCTGGCTGAAAGAGCCTCCTCTGGCAGATCGGATTCTGGCCCTGGAACAGGCCACCGGACAGGATGGCGGAGGCGGCGCGCTTTATGTGCGCCTGCGCCGCAAGCGCGAGCGGTTGGAAAAGTGACCCCTTTTGGTGTGAAAATGCGCGAATTGCGCGCTGCGAAAAAACGCACCATGCAACAGCAGGCAAATTTTCTGGGCGTGACCCCGGCCTATCTTTCGGCACTGGAGAGAGGCCGCAAGGGGCGCCCTTCGGCGGCGCTGGTTGATCAGATATGTGCCTGGCTGGGGCTGATTTGGGATCAGGCAGAAGAGCTGAAAATGCTGGCCGGGCTGTCGCATCCGGCCCCGCGCATCCGGTCTGGCCGGCTGGCCCCGCCTGCGGTCTTGCTGGCCAACAGGCTGGCACAGAATATCGACCGGCTGGATGAGGAAGCCTGCCAGCGTCTGGACAAGGCCCTGCGGGCTGAGCTGGAAGGCAGCCCGCTGGCCAGGACGGCGCCAGAAAAAGAACCGGGATAAAAAGCCGGGATAAAAAGCCGGGATAAAATGCTGGGCCGGAGGCTGGAAAAGAACCGGGCTGCTTGAAACTCTGGTCAAATGGCGCGCAAACTGGTAAATCGGGTCGTCACGAGGACTGCTGCGGCCCAAAGGCAGACTGTCCAAAGAGCATAAGGCATCGGAAAAATGACACGCACAGCCAGCGTTACGCGCAAGACAAATGAGACAGATATTTCTGTTTCCCTTACCCTTGATGGCACTGGCCAGCGCAGCATCCAGTCCGGCATCGGTTTTCTGGATCATATGCTGGAGCAGCTGGCCCGGCACAGCCTGATGGATCTGACCCTGACAGCAGAGGGCGACCGGCATATTGATGATCACCACACGACCGAGGATTGCGGCTGGGCGATTGGCCAGGCCCTGAAAGAGGCGCTGGGGGATCGCAAGGGCATCAAACGCTATGCGTCTTGTCTGTTGCCGATGGATGAATGTCTCTCGCAGGTGGCCCTGGATTTGTCGGGCCGCCCGTTTCTGGTCTGGCGCGTCAGCCTGCCCGCCGAAAAGCTCGGCACGATGGAGACAGAATTGTTCCGCGAATGGTTTCAGGCCTTTGCGATGGGGGCGGGTATCACACTGCATGTGGAAAATTTCTATGGCGTGAACACGCATCATATTGTTGAGAGCTGTTTCAAGGCGCTGGCCCGTGCCCTGCGCGAGGCAGCAGAAATCGACCCGCGCATGCCGGACCAGATTCCCTCAACCAAGGGGACGCTGGGCGGCAGCCTGTGAGCAGGCCATGAAGCTGGCAATCCTTGATTATGGCTCCGGCAATCTGCGCTCGGTTGAGCAATCCGTGCGGCGCGCGGCTGGTGCGCTTGCCCATCCGGTGGCGGTGTCGGTCATAGCGGATGCTGATTCTGTCCGGCAAGCCGATTATATCATCCTGCCCGGGGTGGGCCATTTTGCTGATTGCCGGGCCGGGCTGGACCGGGTGCCTGGCCTGACTGAGGCGTTGCAGGAGGCGGTGCGCCAGCGCGGCGTGCCTTTTCTGGGCATTTGTGTTGGGCTGCAGCTGATGGCGGATATCGGCTATGAGGGCCAGCCAACCGCAGGTCTCGGCTGGCTGCCGGGTGAGGTGCGGGCGCTGGCAGGTGGCACGGATTCGCGCGGCCAGCCCCTGAAGATTCCGCATATGGGCTGGAACAGGCTGCAGCTGGAACAGCCTGACCATCCGGTCTGTCAGGCGATGCGTGCGCATGAAATGGTTTATTTTGTCCATTCCTGGCATCTGCAGCTGGCTGAACCGTCTGATCTGCTGGCCAGCACCGATTATGGCCAGCCGGTCACCGCCATGGCCGGGCGCGATACCATGCTTGGCACGCAGTTTCACCCGGAAAAAAGCCAGCAGGCGGGACAGGCGCTGCTGACCGGATTTCTGAATTGGAGGCCCTAGGCCATGAGCCCGCAAAAACAGCAAAAAGGCCCGCGCATCACATTGGAAACAGCAACCGATCTGTCGGCCAATGATCTGTCTGAATTATGTGATGCGACCGAAGAGGCGATAGAGGCCGGGGGCGGGTTTGGCTGGCTGGCCCCGCCGCCGCGCAATGTGCTGGAAGATTATTGGCGCGGCGTTTTGCTGATCCCGGAACGCAGCCTGATTATCGGCAAGCTGGATATGGTGATCGCCGGGTCCTGCCAGATTATCCGCCCGCATCGCAGCAATGAGGCACAGGCCCTCTCCTGTCAGTTGACGACCTTTTTTCTGGCCCCCTGGGCGCGCGGGCACGGGCTGGCGGCAAAGCTGGTCGCCGAGGCCGAGGATTATGCCCGGTCAGAAGGGTTCAAGGTGATTAATCTGGATGTGCGCGCCTCACAGGATCGGGCGATTCAGTCCTTTGAAGCGCGCGGCTTTCAGAAATTTGGCACGCATCCCCATTATGCGCTGATTGATGGGGAGTTTGTGGCCGGCTATTATTTTACCAAATTGCTTTGAAGGACGCGGGCGATGCAGATTTATCCAGCGATTGATTTGAAAGATGGTCAGGGTGCGCCTGAAATATGGTGATTTTGACCAGATGACCGTCTATGCTCCGGACCCGGCCGCAACGGCCGCAGAATTTGTGGCGATTGGCTGCAGCTGGATTCATGTGGTTGATCTGGATGGGGCCTTGCAGGGTAAATCCGCCAATATTCAGGCGGTTGCCGGAATTATCAAAAGCGGTGCGAAAACCAGCTGGGCGGCGGCATCCGCTCCTTGCAGGCGATAGAGGAGTGGCTGTCCGCCGGGGTTGAGCGGGTGATTCTGGGCACCGCCGCCCTGAAGGACCCGCAATTGGTCAAAGAGGCGGCCCGCCGCTTTGTCGGCCGGATAGCGGTCGGGGCCGATGCCCGCGGCGGCCTGATCGCAGCAGAAGGCTGGCTGGAAGATTCCACCGTGCCGGTTGTGGAGCTGGCCCGCCGCTTTAAGGATTGCGGGGTGGCGGCCCTTATCTTTACCGATATTTCGCGCGATGGCGCGCTGACCGGGGTGAATGCCGAGGCCAGTGCCGCCTTGGCTGAGCAGCTGGATATTCCGGTGATCGCCTCTGGCGGGGTGGCCAGCCTGGCGGATATTGAAGCCTGTGCCGCGCTGGCCCATAAGGGGCTGGATGGGGTGATAACCGGCCGGGCGATTTATGACGGGCGGCTTGATCTGGCCAAAGCCCTGCAAGTGGCCAGCGAAATAGCCGGAGGGGAATAATGCTCTGTGCGCGCGTCATTCCCTGTCTTGATGTTCATGCCGGCCGGGTGGTCAAGGGGGTGAATTTCATCGATCTGGTTGATGCCGGTGATCCGGTTGAGCAGGCCCGTCTCTATGATGCGGCCGGTGCAGATGAGCTGTGCTTTCTGGATATTACCGCCAGCCATGAGGGGCGCGACTCCATCTATGATGTGATCGCCCGCACGGCTGAGGAATGTTTCATGCCGCTGACGGTCGGCGGCGGTGTCCGGGCGGTTGAGGATTTCCGGCGTATGTTGCTGGTCGGGGCAGACAAGGTCTCGGTCAATTCCTCTGCCGTGGCAGACCCGGACTTGCTGGCCCGCGCAGCCGACCGGTTCGGCAGCCAATGTGTGGTGCTGGCGATAGATGCGCGGCGCAATGAGGCCGGCTGGTTTGAAGTGTTCACGCATGGCGGGCGGCGGCCTACGGGTCTGGATGCGGTCGCCTGGGCAGAGCGGGCGGCGGCGTTGGGGGCTGGCGAGATTCTGCTGACCTCAATGGATGGGGACGGCACCAAGGACGGGTTTGATCTGGCGCTGACCCGGGCGGTGGCTGATGCGGTGCCGATTCCGGTGATCGCTTCTGGCGGGGCTGGCAAGCCGGAAGATTTCGCCGCGGCGGTTACAGAAGGTCATGCCTCCGCTGTGCTGGCGGCCTCGGTTTTCCATTTTGGCCAGTTCACCATTGATCAGGCAAAAAAAGCCATGCAGGATGCCGGTGTGCCGGTGCGGCGGCTTGGCTGAACAGGGAGAGGCAGGAATGAGCACGCATATTCTGGACCAACTCTGGCAAACCATCGAAGCGCGCAAGCGAGCCAGCCCGCAGGAAAGCTATAGTGCTGCGCTGCTGGCTGAGGCGCCGGAAAAACCGGTCCGCAAGCTGGCTGAGGAAACAACCGAGACGATTATTGAGGCGCTGAAAGGCGACAAGGCTGCGCTGAGCCGCGAATCAGCTGATCTGCTCTATCATTTGCTGATCCTCTGGGCCGCTACCGGGGTCTCTCCGCAAGAGGTCTGGGCTGAGCTTGCGGCGCGTATGGGCCAGTCCGGCCATGCCGAAAAAGCGGCTCGCAAACCGCGCTAGAAAAACAGGAGGCCAGCTGCCATGCCCGAAAAACAGTATGATGAGACAAATATTTTTGCCCGTATCCTGCGCGGTGAGATACCTTGTGACAAGCTGGATGAGTGTGAGCATACGCTCTGCTTTCGCGATATTAACCCGCAAGCCCCGGTGCATCTGCTGGTGATCCCGAAAGGCGCTTTTGTCGATTGGGATGATTTTGCCGACCGGGCCAGCGCAGCAGAACAGGCCGCCTTTGTGCGTGCGGTTGGCCGGGCTGCCAGGCTGGCCGGGGTGGATGCAACCGGCTGGCGGCTCCTGTCCAATATCGGGGCGCATGGCCATCAAGAGGTGCCGCATCTGCATGTGCATATTCTGGGCGGTGAGCCTATCGGCCCGCTGCGCGCCCGCTGAGCCGGCGACGGCCCCAACAAATTCAGCCGACAAATTCAGCAGACGGATTCAGTGGGCGAATTCAGCCGAATAAATGTTTGGCGAAATGCCAGCGAGACGACCGCGTAAAAAATCTCTGGTCTGGCTGCGTCTTATCCGCTATGTGACAGACATAAGGGGCAGAAAGCCCTGATCAAAAGCACAACCGGAAACTGATTTGCATGCAGGACAATCTTTACAAGGTTGCTTTTCGCGGCATTGAGACGCTTTCTGTCTCGGTTCAGGTGCATACGACATCCGGCCTGCCCTCAATGCAGATTGTCGGGCTGGCAGACAAGGCGGTGACAGAATCCCGCGAACGGGTGCGCGCGGCGCTGTCCTCGATGGGGCTGGCCTTGCCGCCCAAGCGGATCGCGGTCAATCTCTCGCCAGCAGATGTGGCCAAGGAGGGCGCGCATTTTGACCTGCCTATCGCGCTGGCCATTTTGGTGACGATGGGGTCTTTGCCCACCGACCTGACCGAAGATGCGCTGGTGATGGGAGAGCTGTCGCTGGATGGATCCATTTTGCCGGTTGCCGGGGTTTTGCCGGCGGCTATTGCGGCGGCGGCGGAAAATCTGCGCCTGACCTGCCCGACGGCCAACGGGCCGGAAGCGGTGTGGGCAGAGGGGCGGGAAATCATCGCTGCGCCCTGCCTGCCCGCCCTGATCAACCATCTGCGTGGCCATCAGCTGCTGACAGCGCCTGTGCAAAAACCGGTTTCCCAGCGCCGCCGGGTGCGCGATATGGCTGAGCTGAAAGGACAGGAAACAGCAAGGCGGGCTCTGGAAATCGCGGCGGCTGGCGGTCATAATCTGTTGATGATTGGCCCGCCCGGTGCCGGAAAATCCATGCTGGCGGCGCGGCTGCCCGGCCTGTTGCCGCCGCTGACAGCAGAAGAATCGCTGGAAGTTACCATGATCCATTCGCTGGTTGGCGAAGTGCCGCCTGATGAGGGGCTGGTGACCGAGCGCCCGTTTCGCGAACCGCACCATTCCGCCTCCATGGCTGCCCTGGTCGGTGGCGGCCAGAAAGCCCGGCCGGGAGAAATATCCCTCTCGCATCGCTGCGTTCTGTTTTTGGATGAGCTGGCCGAATTTGCCCGTCCGGCCTTTGATTCGCTGCGCCAGCCCATGGAAACAGGTGAGGTGGTCATCGCCCGGGCCGATAATCATATCCACTATCCGGCCTTGTTCCAGCTGATAGCAGCGATGAATCCATGCCGCTGCGGCTATCTGTCTGACCCGGCGCGGGCCTGCAGCCGGGCCCCGGATTGCGGGCGCACTTATATTTCGCGCGTTTCCGGCCCGATGCTGGATCGTTTTGACATTATTCTGGATATTGAAGAGCTGAGCGCCGACCAGCTGCTCGATAACAGCCAGGCCGAACCCTCTGCCCCGATTCAGGCGCGCATTCTGGCCGCGCGCGAGAAAATGGCCCAACGGCGCAGCACAGAGGATATGCCCTTGATCAATGCCCGCCTCAGCCCGGACCAGCTGGACCGGCAGCTGGCCATTTCAGAGGACGCGCTGGCTTTGTTGAAAAAGGCGCTGGATCAGCAAAAACTCTCCGCCCGCGCCTATCACAAAATCCTGCGGGTGGCGGCCAGCATCCGCGATCTCGCCGCAGCAGAGGAAATAGACACCCTGCACATGGCTGAGGCGATTTCCTGTCGCCTGCGCCCGCTTCAGGCGTGATCCGCCAGCCGTTTTTCTATCGCCTGCCAGGTTGCGGCGGCCAGATTTACGCCGGTGAAATTCTCAATCTCGCGAATGCCGGTAGGTGAGGTGACATTAATCTCGGTCAGCCAATTGCCGATCACATCAATACCCACAAAAATCAGCCCCTGCTCCTTCAGAAGCGGGCCAATCGCCGCACAGATTTCGCGGTCGCGTTCGGTCAGCTCACAGGCCTGCGCGCGCCCGCCAACATGCATATTGGACCTGGCCTCGCCTTCGGCTGGCACCCGGTTAATCGCGCCGGCTGCCTCTCCCTCAATCAGGATGATACGCTTGTCGCCCTGCCGGACTTCCGGCAAATAGGCCTGCACCATCACCGGCTCGCGCGATTGGGCAAAAAACATTTCCATCAGCGAATGGATATTCTCATCCCCCGCGCGCAGCCGGAAAACTCCGGCCCCGCCATTGCCGAATAAAGGCTTGATGATGATGTCCTGATGCTCTGCCCGAAAGGCCTTTATCTGTCCGGCATCCCGGCTGATCAAGGTGGGCGGCATCAAATCCGTAAAATGGGTGACCAGCAATTTTTCCGGCGCATTGCGCACCGAGACCGGATCATTGACCACCAGCACCTGTCCGCTCAGCTGCTCCAGCAGGTGGGTGGCGGTGATATAGCTCATATCGAAGGGGGGATCCTGGCGCATCAGCAGCACATCCATGCTGGCCAAATCCAGCAATTCAGGCGGCGCGGCGGTGACATGATTGCCCGCCTCATCGCGCAGCTGCACCTGGCTGGCCCGGGCGCTCAGCCTGCCTTGCTGCCAGGACAGGCTGTCCGGCTGATAGACAAACAGCTCATGGCCGCGGCTCTGGGCCTCCAGAGCCAGCCGGAAGCTGGTATCACCGGCAATATCGATCCCTTCTATGGGATCCATCTGGATAGCAACCCTTAAGGCAGACGCTGTCATGACAGAAATATCAGTCCCGCTTGTCGCTGGACAAAAGGATGTAATTGACGACCTTTTTGGCAAAGCGCAATTCGCGCGCATGGGCGATGACCCGCTCGCGCTCGGCCTCTGTCTCAGCCACGCCGGACAGATAGACAACACCATTAACCACATCAATCGAGAAATTCAGCGACGACACTTCTGAATCACCGATCAGCTTGGCCCGCAGCTGCGCTGCCGCGGCCAGATCCTTGGCAATATCCTTCAAATTGGAAGTCTGGGTGACCTGCACCTCATTAATCACCTCGCGCACGCCCTTGATTTCCCAGGCGAGGCGGGTGGCTTCTATCTTTTTCTCGGCTGTTTCGATTTTACCGGTCAGCAGCACGGATCCGTCATTGACTGTCACATCAACACCCTCGGTCAAATCAATATCCTTTTGCAGATATTTATCGGCGATTTTGGCCTTGATAACGGTATCGCTGACTGAGGTGGAAAAGCCTTTTTCGGTTGAGGAGGCGGCAACCGCTGCCGTTCCCACACCCACCAGCGCCGGTGCGCAGCCCCCCAGACCCAACCCGGCAGCCAGCAGTAAAAACAGCAAGGTGATAAGGGGTTTTGTCTGGTTCATCATATCCATCCCGGAAGGTTGGTGAAAAAGCAGCGCGAAAAGCCGCGGGCTTCCCGGCTGTGGGGTGCCTCTCACACTAAAACCTTTTTTGCTGAATCGGGTCAAGTCCCGATTTGCCTGCCGCGCCCCTCCAGCCCCACTTGCCGCAGCCAGAGAACTGGCCGCCAGCCTGCCCAGCAGATGAGATCAAAACGCCCTTGCAAGGCCCGGCCGCGGCGCGCTGACATTGTTGCCAGCTCTGCTGTCATGGCCCGCAAGAGGCGTTGTTGCTGGGCCGGTCCGGGCAGCATTTCCTCAGCCGTCAGCTCTCTGGCCCGCCATTTGACCTCAGTGAATAGCAGCGTATGAAAGCGGCTCATCATCAGGTCAATCTCTCCATAGCGGGTGCGCTGGCGGCGGGCCAATAGCCGCCAGCCAGCCAGCCGGTAGAGCCAGAGCGTTGCCAGCTCAGCGCGGCGGCCCTGTAATTCTGCTTGCTGGCGCTGTGCCTCAGCCATGCTCACCCGCCCTTTCCAGAACCCGGCTGATCCAGTGTCAGGGCCAACTGATAGATCTCCCGGCGGGCTATGCCGGTTGCCTCGGCAACCGCTGCCACGCTGTCTTTCAGGGATTCCGTGGCACGCGCCGCCTCCAGCATGGCGATCAGCTCAGCCCGTCCGGGCCGCAGCGGGGCAGCCGGGCCGACCCAGCAAGACAATCTCACCCTTGGCGGGCCGCTGGCCTGATAATGGTCTGCCAGATCGCTAAGCGTGCCGCGATGCAGCTCTTCATGCAGCTTGGTCAGTTCGCGCGCGATCACCGCCTCTCTGGGGCCGAGCAGCTGCGCCATCAGCTGCAGTGTGGCGGCCAGGCGGCGCGGGCTTTCAAACCAGATTTGGGTGAGCGGCCAGTCTGCTGATTCGGTGATACGGCTTTTCGCCCGCCCGGCCTGATCCGGCACAAAGCCCTGAAAGACAAACCGGTCAGAGGGAAGCCCGGCCATGCTGAGAGCGATGATCGGGGCGGCGGGTCCGGGCAGGCTGGTCACGGCTATCCCGGCCTCATGACAGGCGGCCACCAGCTTGTAGCCGGGATCCGAGATCAGCGGCGTTCCGGCATCACTGACCAGAGCGACTTGCTGGCCCTGTTGCAGGGCGGTGAGCAATTTTGGCCGCATTTTTGCCCCGTTATGGTCATGATAGGCCAGCAATCTGGCGGCGCTGTCAATCTGGCAGAGTTGCAGGAGCTTGCGTGTCTGGCGGGTGTCTTCACAAGCGATGATATCCGCCCCGGCCAGGGCCTCTGCGGCCCGCGGGCTCAGATCGCCCAGATTGCCGACCGGTGTGGCCACAATCTTCAGCAAGCCGGTTTTATCAGGCCTGCTGGACGGCCCATATTGAATCATCCCCGGTTTCATGTCATCACTATAGAGGGTTACAGCATAAAAGCCAGTCAGGAGAGAGGGTTGGCCAGAGGGTCTTTGCCATATAAAAGCTGCCGCGGAGCAGCCTTGCTGCTGCTATTGCTGGCCGCCTGCCAGCATCCGCCGGAGCTGCGCGCCCCGGTGCCGGTTATATCGCCCAAACAGCAGCAGCCGGCCAGCGGACAAATCACCGCCGCGCCGGGTGCGCCTGCAGCAGAAAAAACGGCACCGGAGCCAGCTGCCCCGGAAAAAACCGCCCCGGTTGCCACCCAGCCGGATACCACCCAGCCAGAGGCCGCCCCGCAACAGGCCCCGTCTCGCAGAACAGCTGAGGCGCGCGGCATTGGCACAAACCCGGCAGTCAGCCTGATGAAAAAGCCGGGGACCACTCAAGAAAAGGTCATTGTGCCGCGCACCGAACAGCCAACCCCGCCCCTGCCTGCTGAGCCGGAGCCAGCAGACAGGCCGGATACACAAACCGGCGCCCCGGCAGAAAACCGGTCGCCGCCCGCCAGCCCGGCAGGTGAGGAGTTGCCAGAAGATATGGTCGGCAATCTGATCGCCAGCCTGACCAGCCCGCGTCCGCAACAGGATGTTTTTGAAGAACAGCGCGATCCCGGCCTGCTGCTGGCCCCGATGCAGCCGGTTCCGCCCTCAGCTGCCAGGGAGGGGGAACCGGTCGCCCCGCCGCCTGCGGCTGATCAGGAGAATACAGCGGCCCTCGCCGAACAGGCGATAGAGGCAGCCCTCGCCCTGTTGGCAGATAAATCACCGCGCGATTCGCTGGAAAGTGACTTTCAGCTGCCGACCAAACCGGCAGGCAATCTGCGGGTCGGCCTGTTATTGCCTTTCAGCGGTGAATGGGCGGGCCTTGGCGGGCAAATAGCAGCCGGGGCGGAATTGGCCCTGTTCCAGTCAGGCAAGCAGGGGCTGGAGCTGGTCTATCTGGATACAGCGGGCGGGCCGCGCGCCGCCCTCGCCGCCCGCGAAGCGGTTACCGCACAAACCGATATCCTGATCGGCCCGCTCTTTACCGCCTCAGCTGAGGCGATGGACAGCAGCGGCATGCCTGCCCGCCTGCCGGCTCTCTCGCTTTCCAACAATCAGCAGGTTGCGCGTCCCGGGCGCTGGGTGATGGGCTATCTGCCGGAACAGCAGCTGGATATGCTGCTGGGCCATGCGATCAGCACAGGCAAACAGCGTATTGCCATCCTGTCTGCGACAGATGCCTTCGGCACAAAGCTGCGCGATCATGCGCTGCAGCGCTTGCAAGAGATGGGCATCGGGTTGGCTGATTTGCGTTTGCTGGAAAAGGATATTCTGGATGACCAGCAGGCTCTGGCTGATGAGGTGCGCGCCTTTGCCAGATACAGCCCGCCAGCCGCCGGCCAGCTGGAATTGCCGCCACCAGCCTTTGATGCGATCCTGCTGACCGGTGGTGAGGATTTTGTCCTGCGCACCGCCCCGATGCTGGCCTATTATGATCTGGGGCCGGATCGGGTGCTGTATCTGGGAACCGATCTCTGGGCCCGTGACAGCTTGCGTCATGAGCCCTCCCTGCAAGGCAGTGTGATTGCCTTGCCAGCTCTGCCCGATGATTCCAGATTACAGAAAATCTGGCAAAACAGCTTTGCCGAACCAGCTGAATCGCTGGCCAAGACGGGCTTTGATGCGATGGCCATGATCGCGGCCTTTGCCGATGCGGACAGCAAGCCGCAAGATATTGTGGGCTGGTCCCGCAAGCTGACCCGGCAAAAGGGCTTTAACGGATTCAGCGGCCCGTTCCGCCTGTTGCCCGAAGGGGTTAATCAGCGCCGCTATGCGCTGCACCAGCTGCAGGATGGAGAGCTGACAGAGCTGCCGGATAGGCTAGGGCAATAATCTGGCCAATAAATAATCCAGCCTCAACCAGCCAGCCTGGCTGGCGGTCAGCCGCCCGCCTGTCTCGCTCAGCCAGCCTTCGGCAATAAAATCGGCCAGCTGCTGGTGATCCAGCTGGCCAACCTCTTGCTGTGATAGCTGCACACCCTCAGCCAGCCGCAAGCCCATCATCAGCTTTTCGCTCATATCCTCTTCGCGCCCCTGAACCGTTTGCGTATCCAGCCCATGGCCCTGGCGGGCCACCGCATCCAACCAGCCTTGCGGGCTGCGGCGCGTTTTCATCTCAAGGCGCTGGCCGGCCAGACCGATCCGCCCGACCGCCCCGGCCCTATCCCCAGCCAGTCCCCGCAGCGCCAGTAATTCAGGTTATGCCGACATTCCGCCCCGGCCAGCACCATGGTTGGAAATCTCATAGGCGGGCAGCCCGGCCGCCGCCAGACAGGCCCCGGTCAGCTCATAAAAATCAGCCATCAGCTCATCTTCTGCCGCCAGCTTCTCGCCCTGTTTGGTGCGCGTCGCAAAAACGGTTCCGGGTTCTATCGTCAGCTGATAGGCGGACAGATGCGTCAGCCCCAGCTGGCAAATCCGCTCCAGATCAGCCTGCCAGCCTGCCGGAGATTGCCCGCGCCAGCCATAGATCACATCAGCTGAAACCGCCCCGAACAGCTTTTGCGCCGCCTCCAGCGCAGCCCATCCATCAGCGACGGAATGTTTGCGGCCCAGCTGCGCCAGCCCTTCAGGTTGCAGCGCCTGCAAGCCCAGCGAGAGCCGGTTGATTCCGGCTCCCTGCATGGCCGCCAGCTGCGCCCGGTCAGCAGAACCGGGATTGGCCTCGGCGGTGATTTCTGCATCGCTGGCCAGCAAACCCTGCCGGTCCAGCCGCTCCAGCAAGGCGGCGATAATCGCGGGCGGCATCAAAGAAGGGGTGCCGCCGCCAAAAAAGACCGTTGCAAAGGGTTGCTGACGGCTGATCAGATCGCCCGCCCTTGCCAGCATCCAATCCAGCTCAGCCAGCAGGGCCTGTTCCCAGAGATCGCTCTCCACCGCCCCGCCCAGATGCGAATTGAAATCACAATAGGGGCATTTGGATTCGCAAAAAGGCCAATGCACATAAAGGCCCGGCTTGTTGACTGGCTGGCTGGCCTGCTGATCGGCTGGCCGGTCTATTTCAGCGTTGGAAAGCATGCTGCCAAGAGCTGGGCAAAGGCGTCAGCGCGGTGGCTGATCGCGTGTTTGTCCTGCGGCTCCATTTCACCAAAGCTGATTTTATGGCCTTTGGCCCGGAAGACAGGATCATAGCCAAAGCCCTTTTCCCCGCGCGGCGGCCAGAGAATATCGCCGTCAACCCGGCCTTCAAAACTCTCAGCATGGCCGTCTGGCCAGGCCAGCGACAGGGCACAGACAAAATAGGCAGAGCGGTCTTTTGTCCCGGACAGCAGCAGCGCATCTGCCAGGCGCTGCATGGCTATGGCAAAATCGCGATCCGGCCCGGCCCAGCGCGCGGAATAAATCCCCGGCGCATTACCCAGCGCCCGCACACACAGCCCGCTGTCATCAGACAGGGCGGGCAGCTGGCTGGCCGTGGCAGCGGCGCGGGCTTTGAGTTCCGCATTTTCGATAAAGGTAGCGCCGGTTTCCTCAGGCTCTGGCAAATCCAGCTCAGCTGCGGAAAGGGCGGTGATGCTCAGCGGCTCCAGCAAATCGCAGATTTCTGTTACCTTGCCCTGATTATGGCTGGCGACAACCAGCCTGGAGCCGGAAAAAACACGCCTGCCCGTATCGCTCACCGGGCCCGTATCGCTCACCCCCGTATCGCTCACCCCCGTATCGCTCACCGGGCCGGCCTTTCGACTCTGGCCGCCTGTTCTTGCAGATCAAAAAGCTGTTGGCAGCCCGCCCCTGCCAAATCCAGCATGGCGCCCAGATCATCGCGGCTGAACGGGGTTTTTTCTGCGGTTCCCTGAACCTCTACCAGCCCGCCAGAGCGGGTCAGCACAAAATTGGCATCTGTCTCGGCCTGGCTGTCCTCCTTATAATCCAAATCCAGAACCGGTACCTCTTGCCAGATACCACAGGAAATAGCCGCCACCTGATCACGCAAGGGTGAGCGGGTCAGCTGGCCCTGCAGCATCAGCCAATCCACTGCCCCGGCCAGCGCCACCCAGGCCCCGGTAATCGCGGCGGTGCGGGTGCCGCCATCTGCCTGCAACACATCGCAATCTATTTTAATCTGCCGCTCGCCCAGCGTTTCGAGATCGGTAATTGCGCGCAAGGCCCGCCCGATCAGCCGCTGGATTTCCTGGGTCCTGCCCGATTGCTTGCCTCTGGCCGCCTCGCGATCCATGCGGGAATGGGTAGAGCGGGGCAGCATCCCATATTCTGCCGTAACCCAGCCGCGCCCGCTGCCGCGCAGGAAAGGCGGCACCCTCTCATCAAGGCTGGCCGTGCACAAAACCATCGTATCGCCAAAGCTGGCCAGACAAGACCCTTCGGCATGGCGCGCATAATGGGGGGTGAGGGTTACCGAACGCATCGCATCCGCCGGACGGCCTGAGGGGCGGGAAAAACTCATCTGAACAGCCCTTGCTCTGTTGGCTTGCTAAACTTTTATCCGCCAAAATAGGCCGCAATCGGGTTCGCTACAAGTGCAAATCGGCGATTGACGGAACCGCCTGCAAATATCATCTTTACCAGATGATGCAGACTCCTGATCTTTCCATGCTTGACCAGCGCAGCCGCCGCGTTTTTGAACAGCTGGTGCAAAATTATCTGGAAACCGGCCAGCCGGTGCCCTCTTCGCTGCTGGCCCAGGCTGAATCAATCGGCTATTCGCCAGCCACCGTGCGGGCCATCATGTCTGAGCTGGAAAATGCCGGGCTGTTATTTTCCCCCCATGTCTCAGCAGGCCGGGTGCCGACCCATGCGGGCTTGCGGCTGTTTGTGGATGGGCTGATGCAGATTGGCAGCGAGTTGCCAGCTGAGGAACAAGCCTCGATTGATCATCTGGCAGGCTTGCAGGGGTTGAGCGTCAATCAGCTGCTGGACAAGGCCAGCCAGGCGCTGACCGGACTGTCGCGCTGTGCCTCGCTGGTCATGGCCCCGACCGAGGATCTGGCGATCCGGCATATTGAATTTGTGCCGGTTGCGGACAGGCGCCTGCTGGTGATTCTGGTGTTTGAGGGCGGGCAGGTGGAAAACCGGCTGATCAGCCTGCCTGCCGGGCTGCCTGCCTCGGCCTTGAGCGAAGCGGCCAATTTCATGAATTATCATTATACCGGCATGACCATCAGCACGATAGGAACCCGGCTGGATGCCGATTTGACCGCCAATCGCGCGGCGCTGGATGATCTGAGCGCTGATCTGATCGCGCGCGGCCTGGCGGTGTGGTCAGACGGCTCCGGCTCTGCGGATGCGGCCCTTATTTTCAATGGCCAGACACATTTGCTGGACGGGCTGGGCGGCGAGGAAAATATGGATGAGCTGCGCGGCCTGTTTGACATGATAGAAATGCGCAAGCACGCCCAGACCCTGCTGGAACAGGTGGCGGCTGCGGATGGCCTGCAAATCTATATCGGATCAGAACATCCGCTGTTTGACCGGACCGGCTTTTCGATGGTGCTCTCCCCCTATCGCGATGGCCATCAGCGGGTCGTCGGGGCGATAGGGGTTATCGGGCCGCGGCACATGAATTATGCCCGCATCATTCCGATGGTGGATTATACTTCTGCAACGATTGCCCGGCTGCTTTCCTGAAAAAAGGCATTTTTTGCAAAAAAAACAGGCCCGAACCCTTTTTTATCTGCCCGGCCCTTCCCACATGACTGGCGGGGCGACAAAAATGGCCTCGCGAGCTGCGATGCAGCCAGAGATAAAAAATTAAGAGACCATAAATCAGGGAAGATACATCATGGCAGGAAAGAAAAATCAGCCAAAGCCAGAAGCTGCTGCACGCGGGCCAGCGGCCTGATATTCCTGATATGCAGCAGGCAGACAGCCTGGATAGTCCCGTGCAGGAGAAGCCCGATTTGCCTGATCTTGATGATTTGCAGCCGCCGCAAGACCCGTTTGGCGGGGAGGCGGATTTGCAGGCCGGACAAGACAGCGGATCAGCCGATCAGGTGACCGAAAAGCTGCTGGAGGAGCGCGATGCGTTGAAAGACCAGCTGCTGCGCGCGCTGGCGGATTTGGAAAATCTGCGCCGCCGTTCCGAGCGGGATCTGCAAGCGGCGCGCAAATATGGCCATTTGTCCTTTGCCCGTGATCTGCTGGCCAGCATTGACAATCTGGGTCAGGCGGTCGCGGCGGCCCCGCAGGAACGCGACGGTCTCGATGAAGGGCTGGTGAATCTGCTGGTCGGGCTGGAAATGGTCGTGCGAGATGGATACAGTGCTGGAAAAGACCAGATAAGGCGATCAATCCGCTGGGCGAGAAATTTGACTATAATCTGCATCAGGTGATGTTTGAGATTGCCACGGATGAGGCAGAGCCGGGCACGGTTCTGCAAGTTGCCCAGCCCGGCTATATGCTGATGACCGGCTGTTGCGCCCGGCGATGGTCGGGGTTGCCAAAGCAGCTGAGGGTGAAAAATAAACGGCATGGACAAAGGGGGCCTGATTGGCAGGCCCGCCTCCTTGCATCTGAAAACCAATGCCTATATGGACCAAAAAGAACACATAGTCTTGTCAGGAAGGATGAATAAGATGGGACGCGCACTGGAATTGATCTGGGAACCACAACTGTGTCGCGATTATGGATGGCAGCTCATTAAAGTGATTGAAAACTAAGGCGCGCGCAATAACCCTTGTCCATGATAGCCTTTGCCGATGATGGCGAGCGGCTGGTGGGCCAGCCTGCCAAGCGGCAAGCTGTTACCAACCCGGAAACCATTTTGCAGTGAAGCGGCTGATTGGCCGCCGCGCTGGATGACAAGGCCACAAAAGCCTTTTCTGAGCTGGTGCCCTATAAGGTGAGCGCGGCGAAAAATGGCGATGCCTGGATTTCGTGGATGACAAGGATTATTCCCCGTCCGAAATGTCCTAGCTTTATCCTGCGCAAGCTGAAAGAGGATGCCGAAGCCTATCTGGGCGAAACGGTCGATCAGGCGGTGATTACCGTGCCGGCCTATTTCAATGATGCCCAGCGCCAGGCGACTAAGGATGCCGGCAAGATTGCCGGGCTGGAAGTGCTGCGGATTATCAATGAGCCGACCGCCGCCGCGCTGGCCTATGGCTGATTAGAAGAACGGCACGGTCGCCGTTCGATCTGGGCGGCGGCACTTTGATGTGTCGGTGCTGGAAATCGGCGATGGCGTGTTTGAGGTGAAATCCACCAATGGGGATACATTCCTGGGCGGTGAGTGATTTTGACCAGAAGATCATCGATTTTCTGGCAGACCAGTTCAAATCTGACAGCGGCATTGACTTGCGCGGTGACCGGATGGCCTTGCAGCGGCTCAAAGAGGCGGCTGAAAAGGCCAAGAGCTGTCCAGCGCCACCCAGACCGAGGTCAATTTGCCCTTTATTACTGCAGATCAATCCGGCCCGAAACATCTGGCGGTCAAGTTGACCCTGTGCCAAGCTGGAAAGCCTGGTAGAGGAGTTGGTCGAACGCTCTCTGGAGCCGTGCTGCAAGGCGCTGGAAAGATGCCGGGGCCGGCGCTGGTGAGGTTGATGAGGTGATCTGGTCGGCGGTATGACCCGGATGCTGAAAATCGTCGAAACAGTTGAAAAATTCTTTGGCCGTGAGTGCCGCATCGCGGCGTGAATCCGGATGAGGTGGTTGCCTCCGGGGCGGCGATTCAGGGCGGGCGTGCTGACCGGTGATGTCAAGGATGTGCTGTTGCTGGATGTGACGCCGCTGTCGCTTGGCATTGAAACGCTGGGCGGGGTCTTTACCTGGCTGATTGACCGCAACACCAATTATCCCGACCAAGAAAAGCCAGGTCTTTCCACCGCTGATGACAACCAGTCTGCGGTGACCATCTCGGTCTATCAGGGTGAACGGAATGGCTGCGGATAAATGTAAGCAGCTGGGCCAGTTCAATCTGAAGGATTCCAAGCTGCCCCGCGCGGTGTGCCGCAAATTGAGGTGACCTTGACATTGATGCCAATGGTATCGTCAAGGTCAGCGCCAAGGACAAGGCCACCGGCAAGGAACAGGCCATTTCCATCAAGGCGAATGGCGGGCTGGAAGATACCGACATTGAAGATATGATCAAAAATGCCGAGGCTCCATGCCGAAGAGGACAAGGTAGAGACCCGCAACGGCCGAAGCGCTGGTTCATGCGACTGAAAATCCTCTGATCTGGGCGAGAAGGTGGACCCGGCCCTCAAAGGTGAGGTTGAGTGGGTGCGGTAGCCGAGCTGAAAACAGCCTTGAGGGCGAGGAGGATGCCGAGATTTCAGCAAAATCCGAAGCGCTCTCACAGGCGCTGATGAAAATGGGTGAGGCCGCCTATCAGGGTGAGCAAGAAGCAGCCGGCGCGGCTGGCGGCGGCGCGGACAGCGCGGCTGATGACGGCGTTGTGGATGCGGAATTTGAGGAAGTGGACGAAAACAAAAAAGATGCGTCCTGATACGGGGGGCCGGTCCGGAACGTCCCTTTCAAAATATCAAAGGGCTGCACGCTGAGACAGGCTGTGCAGTCCTTGTTTTCGTTGCAAGCTGTCCCGGCAGCTGCGCCGCGGACAGGAGTTTTTGAGCAAAAATGGCCAAGCGGGATTATTACGAGATATTGGGCATAGGCCGCGATGCAGACGAAAAAACGATAAAAACTGCCTATCGCAAGCTGGCCATGGCCAACCATCCGGATCGCAATCCGGATGATGAGGCAGCCGCCGAACGGTTCCGGGAAGCCTCCGAAGCCTATGAGGTGCTGAAAGATGAGCAAAAGCGCGCGGCCTATGACCGGATGGGCCATGCGGCTTTTGAGCAGGGCGGCATGGGCGGCGGCAATCCGTTCGGGGCTGGCGGCAACCCCTTTGGCGGCGGCTTTTCCGATATTTTTGATCAGATGTTTTCGGAATTTTCCGGCCGTGGCGGAGGCGGCGATGCGGCCCGCCAGGGGGCGGATCTGCGCTATGATCTGGATGTCTCGCTGGAAGAGGCCTTTGAAGGCTGCGCGCGCGACATAACGGTCAATCTGAACGCGGCCTGTGACAGCTGCGGCGGCAGCGGTGCAGCCAAGGGCAGCCAGCCGGTGAATTGTGGCAGCTGCGGCGGGCGCGGCAAGGTGCGGGCCCAGCAAGGCTTCTTTACCATTGAGCGCACCTGTCCGGCCTGTCAGGGGATGGGCCAGACCATCTCTGATCCGTGCGGGGATTGCCGCGGCCAGGGGCGGGTTCAGAAAACCGAAAGCCTGTCTGTCCAGGTGCCTGCCGGGGTGGATACCGGCACGCGTATCCGGCTGTCCGGCAAGGGTGAGGCGGGCTTGCGCGGCGGTGCGGCGGGGGATTTGTATATTTTTGTATCGGTGCGTGACCATCCTATTTTCCAGCGCGATGGCAATACCGTCCTGGCGCGGGTGCCAGTGCCGATGACCGTGGCAACGCTGGGCGGTTCCATAGAGGTGCCGACGCTGGGCGGAACGATGGCCAAGCTGAAGATTGAACCCGGCACCCAGAATGGCCGCCGCTTCCGAATGCGGGGCAAGGGTATGCCGGCCCTGCGCGGGGCCGGGCGTGGCGATCAGATAGTGGATATTCAGGTGGAAACCCCGACCAACCTGACAGCAGAACAGGAAAAATTGCTGAAGCAATTTGCAGCCGCCGGCGATTCCAGCCCGCAATCAGCCAGCTTTATGGAACGGGTCAAGCGCATCTGGGACAATAGCTAGCTGGCCAGCTCGCCGCGCAAATGCTATAGATCGGGCAGCTGCGCGCCATAACAGGCCCGCCCCCGGATCAGCTGACAGGAGACACGCATGGCCAGCACACAGACCCCCCTTCGCCTTGCCCTGCCCGGTGTGGCAGGCCGCATGGGCCGGATGCTGGCCGGGCTGATTGCCGAGAGCGCCGCCTTTGATCTGGTAGCCGCAACCGAGAGCGAGACCAGCAGCCATATTGGCCAGCTGACCGGCGAACTGCTGGGCCAGCCGGGCAGCGGTGTTGCCATATCCAGCGATCCGGCAGAGCTGGGACAGGCCAGCGTGATTGTGGATTTTACCCGCCCGCAGGCCAGCATGGGCCATCTGGACATTGCTGAGGCAACCGGCACCGCGCTGGTCATCGGCACCACCGGGCTCAGCGCTGATGGAGAGGCAAGGCTGGCCGCTGCGGCGCGCAAAATCCCGGTTCTGTATTGTGCCAATACCTCGGTGGGTGTCACCCTGCTCAGCCAGCTGGTGCGTCAGGTCGCAGCCCGTCTGGCAGAGGATTGGGATATTGAAATTGTGGAAACCCATCATAACCGAAAGATTGATGCGCCGTCCGGAACCGCGCTTGCGCTGGGGCGGGCTGCTGCTGAGGGGCGCGGCGTGTCTCTGGATGCGGTGCGCGATTCAGGCCGCGATGGCGAGACCGGGGCACGGCGGGCCGGGGATATTGGGTTTGCCGTGCTGCGCGGCGGGGATGTGGCGGGCGAGCATTCGGTTATTTTCTATGGCGCCCAGGAACGGCTGGAGTTGACCCACAAGGCAACCAGCCGGGTCATTTTTGCGCGCGGGGCCTTGCGGGCGGCCAGCTGGCTTGCTGGGCAAAAACCCGGCCTCTATTCAATGGATGATGTGCTGGCCTGAACCGTCGCTTGCGCCCAGCCGGGCCGTTTCAAATCCTTTATTGATTGCACTGGCCAGCCCCGGCTTCTCATCTGGTGGCAGAAAGCGGCCAATTTCAATCTGATCTGCATGATGGCGAATATAAAGCCGCCCCCGGCCATGGCGGTCTTTTATCACTTCTGCCCGCAGCCAGGCGCTCGCCAGATCGGTGATTTTGGCCCGCCCGCTTGCATCGATGCGGGCCAGCTGGCTGCCTGACGGGCTGATCAGCAATTCCTCATAATGCTGGCCGGCGCGGTAATTCATCCGGAAGGCCAGCCAGACCAGCCCGATTTCCAGCCCCATAAAGCCGATGACCGGCCAGGCCCCCAGATAGAAAAACAGACAGCCCAGCAAAAAGGCGAGAAACCCGAAACCAGCCATCAAAAGCAAAAAGCCGCGCGGGCCAAGCGAGCGATGCGGCCAAAAGGTGATCCGGATAACCGCCTCGCCATCAGCAGGCTGTTGCTGATCCCAAAAGCCGCCCCCGGCCGCGCGGGAATGCGGGGAAAAATGCGGGGGGATGGTGTTTTTGTCCGTCACAAGACAGCTCCGGTTGCGTATCTGCCAGATACCCTTATCATAGTTCGGAAAAGCAAACAGACAAGAAGGTCTGCCGGTGGCACAAGATCGCATGGCGAAAAAAAAACGGGCGCAAAAAAAATCTGCAAAAGAAAAGCCGATAAAAGAAAAACCGGTCGCGGCGCGTATGCCGCTCAGCGATATTGCGTCTGTCTTTGAGATTCTGGCGGCGGACCGGCCTGATCCGCGCACCGAGCTGGACTATACCAGCCCCTATACGCTGCTGGTGGCGGTGGTGCTGTCTGCCCAGGCAACAGATGTCGGGGTGAACAAGGCAACAAAGGGGCTGTTCGCCGCGGCAGATACGCCGGAAAAGATGGTAGCCCTTGGGCTGGAGGGGATCCGGCAGCATATCAAAACCATCGGCCTGTTCAATGCCAAGGCAGAGAATGTGCTGAAACTGTCAAAAATCCTTATAGAGCAGCATGACAGCCGGGTTCCGGCAGATCGGGCGGCGCTGGAGGCCTTGCCGGGTGTGGGCCGCAAAACCGCCAATGTGATCCTGAATGAAGCCTTTGGCGAGCCGACCATCGCAGTCGATACGCATATTTTCCGGCTGGGCAACCGCACCGGCATGGCCGCCGGCAAAACGCCCGATGCGGTGGAACAGCTTTTATTGCGCCGTATTCCGGACGCCTTCAAACAAGGGGCCCATCATTGGCTGATCCTGCATGGCCGTTATGTCTGTAAGGCCCGCAAGCCGGATTGCCCGTCTTGCCGCATCGCCCATCTGTGCCGCTTTCGGCACAAGACGGTCTAGAGGCGGTGGCCCAGCTCTTCAAAACAGGTTTTTTCAGAAAGCCCGGCCCCGACATTGGCCGGGCGTATATGCCAGCCGCGCAGAACCAGCAGCTCAGCCTGATCGGCTTTCGGATAGAAAAAGAAATCGGCAACACAATAAGAGCTGCGATATTGCCAGACCCGCATGGCCCCTTCAGCACGGATAAAATCTGCCGCGCCAATCTCAGCGATCAGCAACTCTGCTGACCAGCCAACCGCCTGCTCTGGATCAAACAAAGGCGGCGGTGGCGGCGGGGCAGGCTTTGGTTTTATCACCTGCGCCGGCTCAGCCGGGGTGGGGGCGGCCTGCTCTTTTGGGGCAGGCTCTATGGGGGCAGGCTGTTTTGGGGCCGCGGCCTCTGGCTGGGTTTTTGGCACAGGTTTAGCTTCAGGCACAGCTTCAGGCTCTGGCATGGACTCTGGCGCAGGCTCTGGCATGGACTCTGGCATGGACTCTGGCACAGGCTCTGGCACAGGCTCTGGCACGGGCACCCGCGGCGGCGTCAGCATGGCCAGTTCCCGGGGCGCTGCTGGGGCTTCCTGTTCCGCAATCTCTGCCGGTCTGGTTTCAGGACTCTTTGCCAGTGCGTTTTCCGGTGCAGTCTCTTGGGCGGTCTCTTGGGTGGTCTCTGGCGGCGTCTCTTTTGGGGCCGGGACCGGGTCTGCGGCTGGTTTTTCGGCTGCGCCGCGGGTCAGGGCAGCGGTGATTTCAGGCGCAGGCGGAGCGGCTGGCCGGGGCGTGTTGCCAGCCAAATTGCCAGAGAGATTGCCAGATATAGTACTGGTGAGGCTCGCCCCTTGCTGACAGGCCGCTAGCAGCAGGGCCGCACACAGAACACCGCCCCTAGAGAGTATCATAGGCAGCCAGCGCGGCAGCATTGACAATATCCGTGACACTGGCCCCCATCTGCACAATCTGGAAGGGATGCGTTGCGCCCAAAATCATCGGGCCGATTACCGTTCCCCCTCCCAGCTGCTGCATCAGCTTGAAGGAAATATTGGCAGAATGCAGCCCCGGCAGAATCAGGATATTGGCCGGGCCGCTCAACCGGCAGAACGGATAGCGCGATTTCATCAGCTCATAATCCAGCGCGATATCAACGCTCATCTCGCCATCATATTCAAAATCAACGCCCATCTCATCCAGCAGCGCAACAGCCTCACGCGGGTTTTGCGTAGAGGTCGTGCCGGCCGGGCTGCCGAAATTGGAAAAAGACAGGATGGCCACCCGCGGCACATGGCCCATCAGCCGCGCCTCAGCCGCCAGCGCGACAGCGATATTGGCCAGCTGGCGGGCATTGGGCCGCTCATAAATCGAGGTATCTCCCAAAAACACCGTGCGCCCCTTGGAAACCAGCATGGAGGTGCTGACAAACATCTGCTCCGCAGCTGCATCAATGACCCGCGTCACATGGTCAAAACTGGCCTGAAAGGAACGGGTAACGCCGGTTACCAGCGCATCAGCATGACCATTGGCAACCATGCAGGCGGCGAACACATTGCGATCCAGATTAACCATGCGCTGACAGTCCCGATACAGGCTGCCGGTGCGCTGCAGGCGGTCATAGAGGAATTGGATATAATCGGTATTATGATCGGAAATCTTGGCATTGATGATCGGCAGGGTTTCTGCCCCGTCCAGCCCCAGCGCCTCAACCGTTTCCAGAATGCGCCGCTCGCGCCCGACCAGAATCGGCTGGCCATAGCCGGCATTGCGGAAAGCCAGGGCGGCGCGGATAACAACCTCTTCCTCACCTTCGGCGAAAACCACCTGTTTTTGATGCGGGCTGATCCGGTCAAAGACACCTTGCAGGAAATTCGCCGCCGGATTGAGTCTGCCGGACAGGCTGCGGCGATAGGCCTGCATATCCTCAATAGGCCGCTTGGCAACCCCGCTCTGCATCGCCGCCTCGGCAACAGCTGAGGAGACCGCAGAGATAAGGCGCGGGTCAAACGGCGCCGGGATGATATAGTCCTCGCCATATTTCAGATTTTCGCCGGCATAGGCTTATTCACCTCATCCGGCACATCTTCCCCGGCCAGCATGGCGATGGCATTGGCGGCGGCGATTTTCTTATCCCCGCCATTTATCGCGGTGGCCCGTACATCCAGCGCGCCGCGGAAAATATAGGAAAAGCCCAGAACATTATTCACCTGATTGGGAAAATCAGACCGGCCGGTGGCGATGATCGCATCCGGGCGGGCTTTTTTGGCCTCTGCCGGCATAATTTCAGGTCGGATTGGCCATCGCAAAAATGATCGGCTTTTGCGCCATTTTCTTGACCATTTTCTGGGTCAGCGCACGGCCACAGACAGGCCCAAAAACACATCTGCCCCGTCTAGAGTCTCTTCCAGAGAGCGCGCCGGTCTTTACGGCATGGGCTGATTTCCACTGGTTCATCCCCTCTTCGCGGCCCTGATAGATGACCCCTTCGCGATCCACCAGAATCACATTCTGATGCTTGACACCCATGGCCTTGATCAATTCCACACAGGCGATGGACGCCGCCCCGGCCCCGTTGGAACCAACCTTGATATCCTTCATCTGGCGGCCTGTCAGATGCAGCGCGTTAATCAGCCCGGCAGCTGCGATAATGGCCGTGCCATGCTGGTCATCGTGAAAGACCGGAATATCCATAATCTCGCGCAGCCTTTGTTCAATAATGAAACATTCAGGCGATTTTATGTCTTCGAGATTGATGCCGCCAAAGGATGGGCCAAGCAGGCTGACCGCATCCACAAACCGGTCAACATCCTCTGTCCGACTTCCAGATCGACACCGTCAATATCGGCAAATTTCTTGAACAGAACGGCCTTGCCCTCCATCACCGGCTTGGCCGCCGCCGCGATATTGCCCAGCCCCAGCACCGCTGTGCCGTTGGAAATAACCGCAACCAGATTGCCCTTGGCGGTATAGTCATAGGCACTATCCGGATTTTTCGATTTCCAGACAGGGTTCGGCAACCCGGGTGAATAGGCCAGCGAGAGATCACGCTGTGAGGATAACGGCTTGGTGGGGCGATTTCCAGCTTGCCGGGTCGCCCCATGCTGTGAAATTCCAGCGCATCCTGGCCGCATGCTGTCTGCTTTTTTGCCCATTTTATGTCCCCTGGAGCCTATGCCGTTCAGTGAGTTAAGTATTAGGACGGTTGTGGTTTATTTGCAACCGGCTAACTTGTACCCTTTGCCTTCCTTTTACCTTCCGTTTTTTCCGGGCTGGGCAGGCAAACTCCTGACTTTGTCCTGTGGCGGGCAATCCGGCAGTCTGGAAGCCATGAAAAGCTTCCTGAAAAAGCCACCGCCGCCGGGCGGACCCGGTGGCCAGCCTTACCTCACGCTGCGGAGAAACCGGAGGAAAAGCCGGGGGAAAGCCGGGGCAAGCTGACCCGATGATGGCGCAATTTCTGGCGGTCAAATCCGACTATCCGGATGCGCTGCTCTTTTACCGGATGGGTGATTTCTATGAAATGTTCTTTGAAGATGCCGAACAGGCGGCGGCGGCGCTGGGCATCGCCCTCACCAAGAGGGGCCAGATAGAGGGCCGGGATGTGCCCATGTGCGGGGTTCCGGTGCACGCGCTGGACAGCTATTTGCCGCGCCTGATCAAACAGGGGTTTCGGGTTGCGATTTGTGAGCAATCCATAGATCCGGAGAGCTTCAAGAAACAGGGCGGCAAAGGGCCGCTGCCGCGCGCGGTGGTACGGGTGGTGACAGCCGGAACGCTGAATGAGGACGGGCTGCTGAACCCGCAACAAAATAATTATCTGGCGGCGATAGGCCGGGCCGCAGGCGGGCTGGCCATTGCCTGGGCGGATATGTCCACAGCCGCCTTTTTTGTTGAGGAAACCAAGCCGGAAAACCTGTCGGCCTTGCTGGCCCGGCTGGCGGCGGCTGAGATTATCCTGCCTGACAGCCTGCTCTCGCAAGAGGCGGTTCAGAAGGCCGAACAGGAACAGGACAGCCCGTTTTTGGCCTTGCCGGCCCGCGATTTTGACAGCCAGCAAGCCGAAGCCAGATTGCTGCGTTTTTATCAGCTGCAATCGCTGTCCGGGCTCGGCCAGTTCAGTCGGGCGATGCTGTCGGCGGCTGGCGGGCTTTTGGCCTATCTGGAGCGCACCCAGCTGGATGCCATGCCGCGCCTCGCCCCGCTGCGCGCCCTGACAGCGGGCCAGATTATGGAGATTGATCCGGCAACCAGACGCTCGCTGGAAATTACCCGCACGCTGGATGGCAGCCGGGCAGGCAGTTTGCTGGCAGCTGTGGATTTCACCGCCACAGCCAGCGGGGCACGGTTGCTGGCCGACCGGCTTTCGGCCCCGCTTTGTGACAAGCCCGCGATAGAGGCGCGGCTTGATTTGGCCAGCTGGTTCACCGAACAGGAAAGCGCCTGTGAGACGGTGCGCGAAAAGCTGGCCAGCTTGCCGGATATGGAGCGCAGCCTCAGCCGGTTGGCCCAAAATCGCGGCGGCCCGCGCGATCTGGCCGCGCTGGTTCAGGCCCTGTCGCTCGCCCGCCAGATGGCAGCGATTCTGGATATGGCTGACCAGCTGGCCTTGCCGGACGGGCTGGCCCAGCTGAACGCCAATCTGCTCTTGCCAGCTGATCTGATAGAGAAGCTGGAGCCGGCGCTGGCTG
The DNA here is from genome assembly GCA_038131695.1 of Alphaproteobacteria bacterium. Lineage (GTDB taxonomy): Bacteria > Pseudomonadota > Alphaproteobacteria > Puniceispirillales > Puniceispirillaceae > JADHLK01. The sequence goes on from JAYPQA010000078.1 coordinate 28,049, forward strand.
ATGAATTGCCGCTGCTGGCCCGCGAGGGCGGCTTTGTGCGGCCGGGCTATGATGCCCAGCTGGACAAGCTGCGCAGTCTGCGCGATGAGAGTCGCCGCCTGATCGCAGGCTTGCAAGGCCAATATTGTGATCTGACCGGCATCAGCTCGCTGAAGATTAAACATAATAATGTGCTGGGCTATCATATAGAGGTGCGCGCCAATCATGGCGACAAGCTGTTTTCAGATGACCGTTTCATCCACCGCCAGACAACTGCCCAGGCGGTGCGCTTTACCACGCCGGACTTGTCTGAGATGGAACGCGAACTCTCTTCGGCGGCGCAGCGTGCCCTGGCTGTAGAGGCAGAGATTTTTGAACGGCTGACCGCCACTGTTCTGGAACAGGCAGCGGCGCTGGCCAGCTGTTCAGAAGCGCTGGCGCAGCTGGATATTGCTGCTGCGACCGCCAGGCTGGCCGGCCGCCATAATTGCCAGCGCCCGCAGATCACGGACGGGCTGGATTTTGATATTGTATCCGGGCGCCATCTGGTGGTTGAACGCGCGCTCAGCGCAGATCAGTCTTTTATCGCCAATGATTGCCAGCTGCCTGAAGAGGCAAATCTCTGGCTTTTGACCGGCCCGAACATGGCAGGCAAATCCACCTTTTTGCGGCAAAATGCCCATATT
>JAYPQA010000079.1:0-28213 GCA_038131695.1 Alphaproteobacteria bacterium
CCAGCTGCTCTTCGCCGCCTTTTTCGATAAACAGCATTTCATGCACCTGGGCCAGCATGGTTTCAAAATTTTCAAAATGGGCGGTGGCGTGCGGGCCTATGGCCGCGCGCCGGTTGCGTTTGGCGGCGACCAGCTCGCGCCGTCTTTCGCGGCGGACAGCGCCATATTCTTCCATATCCATAATGTCATCTGCGGTGATTTTACGTGCCATTGTCATATCTTTCCGGGCTTTCTGTGGTTGATTTGTTGGGTGAGGTGTCAGCGGCAATATCAGCTGGCCAGCCCATAGGCGCGGGCCATAATCTGCACCGGATGGTCAGCCTTTTCAGGCACATTTTCAGCACCTTGCTTTTCCATCCCCTGCAGGATATGCGGGCCAGCCAGCGGACAGGCCGAGACGACGCGGTCCGGGGCCTGCTTGCAGGCTTGTCTGGCAACCGGCTTGCCGATTTTGATAGCGGTATCGAAATTATCCTTCATCATGCCCCAGCTGCCGCCATGGCCGGAACAGCGCTCGACCACCTCCAGCTGGATGCCGGGGATCTGGCGCAGCATCTCAGCTGATTTCTGGCCGAAATTCTGGGCTCTGGAATGGCAGGGCAGATGCAGGAAAACCTTCTCATTGGTTTCTGCCATCCCCTCTGTGAGCCCCTCCTTATTCAGCAGGTCCACAATATATTCATCAATATCAGACACAGCTGCGGCCAGGGCCTGGACATTTTCATCCTCCGGGCAAATCAGCGGCCATTCAAATTTCATCATCAGCGCACAGGACGGAACCGGCGCGACAATGGTAAAGCCTGCCTCAACATCGGCGCGCAGGGCGGCGGCCACCTTGCCCGCCGTCTCAGCCACCCCGTCCAGATCGCCGCGTTCCATCTTTGGCATTCCGCAGCACCCGGCATAGGTGAAGCTGGCATCTACCCCGTTATGGCGCAACACGGCCAGGGCGGATTCGGCAATTTCCTGATCATTGTAATTGGCAAAGCAGGTTGTATAGATTTTTGCCTTGCGGGCTGATTTGGCAGCCGGGGCCTGCTCATTCAGCATGGGCAGGGGCCGGGATTGCTTCATCAGCGGCTTGGACTGGTATTTTGGCAGATCCGCCTCAGCATGGAGGCCCAGCACCGATTGCATCAGCGGCCGGGTCAGCTTGTTCTGGCGATCCGAGGCCCAGTTGGCCAGCCCGGCTATCGGGGCAATAGCCGTGCCGTTGCGATCGGTCTTGGCTAGCTGCTCCTCAACCAGAGGCTTGTGACCCTTTTTGCGCTCCACGGCCCGGTAGCGCACCATCAGATGCGGGAAATCGAGATTGAATTCATGCGGCGGCACATAGGGACATTTGGTCAAAAAGCACATATCACACAAGGTGCAGGCATCCACCACCGGCTTGAATTGCTTTGAATCGACGGAATCCAGCTCGCCTGTATCGGCTTCATCGATAAAGTCAAACAGCATCGGAAAGGAATCGCACAGATTAAAGCAGCGCCGACATCCATGACAGACATCAAAGACGCGCCGCAGCTCAGCATCCAGGGCTGCCTCATCATAAAAGGCTTCGCTCTCCCATTCGATAGGGTGGCGCACCGGGGCTTCAAGACTTCCTTCACGCATTTTGCCTGTCCTGTGAATTAGTGAAAATAAATGTAATGAGAAGAGAGGGGAAGCTGCCCGGCCTTGCGCACAGCTTCCCGATCATGGTTCTGTCTCAGACTGGAGCCTTATCAGGCATCCATCTGATCAAGGGCTTTCTGGAAGCGCCCGGCATGGGACTTTTCAGCCTTGGCCAGCGTTTCAAACCAGTCAGCGATCTCATCAAACCCTTCATCACGGGCGGTCTTGGCCATGCCCGGATACATATCAGTATATTCGTGGGTCTCGCCCGCGATAGCTGATTTCAGATTGTCTGAAGTGTTGCCCATCGGCTCACCGGTGGCCGGATCGCCACATTCTTCGAGATATTCCAGATGGCCGTGCGCATGGCCGGTCTCGCCTTCCGCTGTAGAACGGAAAACAGTGGAAATATCGTTATAGCCTTCCACATCCGCCTTCTGGAGCGAAATACGAGATAGCGGCGGTTTGCCTGGCTTTCCCTGCAAAAGCATCTTTCAGATTCTGCTCGGTCTGTGACCCTTGAGTTGTGACATCTTTTACTGCCCTTTGCAAAAACGGCCCTCTATCATAAAAAGAGCCAATTTCGTTCGATCGTCTTTTTTCGCGTTATTCCAGGCTTGCCCCCCGCATAAGCGGTCTTCCAGCCTCAGCGAGCCTAGATATGGTATCTTGGTCTGGGATTGTCAAGTGTTTAGAATGATTTTAAACTGAGTTTTTGGCTGGATAAAGAAAGGGCGAGAAGCCCAGCCGAATATTTTTTGTACGCGTACCCGCAGGGAACTGGATCGTTTTTGCTGATCAGTTTTTTGGCCGCACTCGCACAATGATTTCAACAAGATCGGCCTGATAGCCTGAAGGCGGCTCCGGCAGGCAAAACCACCGGCATGGCCAGGCGGCATATCAATTGCTCACCCGTCGTAACATCCAGAAAATGATGGTGCAGGCCCAGATTTGTATCAAACAGATAGACATCCTCTGCTGCGGCACCGCTTCAGCAGGCCCCGCCGCTCAAATTGATGCGACAGTTATAGATAGTGGCCAGTGCCATCTGTCCGCCCTGGGCGCTGACTTCCCTTTGCACGGATTCAGCACTCAGATGCCGGTTCCGGCCATCCAGCAGCAGACAGGCCAGCTGCACGCGCTGGCGCGTCGGGCGCAGCCCTGCCTGACGCAATTTGGCCGTCGCCGACTCTTCCAGTTTTGAATCGTTATAAACTTGCATAGACGCAAAATGCACCGCGGCCTGCAGCCTGTCAAGAGGGGCTTTCGCCCTCTGAGAATAGGACTTCTCATAAGCTGCGGGATTTGCTAGCTTTTGTCTGGTTTCCAGCGGGGCTGGACAGGTGGTCTGACAGCTTTCGTCTAACAGGGATTTTCTGAATGAGCGATATGATCCGTTTTTTGCAAAGCCGCCGTTCGGTGGTGGTGCGCAAGCAAGGCCAGCGGCCTCTGTCTGAGGGGCATTTGGAAGAAATTCTGGCCTGTGGATTGCGGGTGCCGGATCATGGTGGTCTGGCCCCGTGGCGCATTGTGGTGATTGACGGCGCGTCCGGCAAAAGGCTGGGGCGTGAGATTCTGGCCCCGCAATTCCTGGCGGCGCATCCGGATGCCACAGAGGCGATGCTGGCTGCTGAGGCGGCCCGTCTGACCCGCTCTCCTGTCGTGCTGGCGGTCCTGTCCTGCCCGCGCGCGCATCCGAAAATCCCGGTCTGGGAGATGCAGCTCTCCGCCGGGGCGGTTTGCCAGAATTTGCTGATAGCGGCCCAGGCTCTGGACTATGCGGCGCAATGGCTGACAGAATGGTATGCCTATGACGACCAGCTGCTGGCCGCTCTGGGTGGCACGCCCGGACAGGACAAGATTGCCGGTTTCATCTATATTGGAGAAAAGCAGGAGCAGCCTGATGAGCGCCGCCGTCCGCAAAAAGAGAATATTGTGCGCTATCTGGCAGCTGGCTGAAACATAAAGCAAGGGAGAGCGCATCATGGCCATATATCTTTACCGGAATGATTTGCCGGATGGGCTGGATATGGGGCCGTCTGTTGCTGTGGATACGGAAACCACCGGTCTCAGCCTGACCCGCGACCGGCTCTGTCTGGTTCAGCTCTCCGCCGGGAATGGCGATGCGCATCTGGTTCAGATAGAAGCACCAGTGGCCGATTGTCCCAATCTGGCGCGTCTGCTGGCAGATGCAAAAACGGAAAAGCTGTTTCATTTTGCGCGGTTTGATCTGGCCATGCTGACCCGCTTTATCGGCCCGGTTGCCGGCCCGGTCTTTTGCACGAAAATTGCCTCAAAGCTGGTGCGCACCTATACCGACCGGCACGGGCTGCGCGATTTATGTGCGGAATTGCTGCAAAAGGATATTTCCAAGCAGCAGCAATCCTCTGACTGGGCGCGGGCCGAGCTGAGCCAGGCCCAGCAGGATTATGCCGCCCAGGATGTGCTTTATCTGCACCAGCTTAAAGAGCGGCTGGCTGAAATGCTGGCCAGGGAAGGGCGCAGCGCGCTTGCGGCCGCCTGTTTTGACTTTCTAAGCCATCGCACCAGCCTTGATTTGGGCGGGTTTGAAGCGGTGGATATTTTCCACCATTGACCGGCCAGCCTGCTCTCTTCCACCCCCAGCTGAAAGCGCCCTTATGACCCTCGCGCCAGACCAGAAACAGACCGCCCGCGCCTTTGCACCGCGCCAGCAAAACAGACTGTTGCCCAGCCGCAAGTTGGTTCCGACCTCGCTGGTTTTGCTTGGACTGTCGCTGGTTCTGGCAGCGCTTGTGTCATTTTGGACAACTTTTTCAACAGATGATGAAAATATTGAGCTGGTTGTCAGTTCAGCCACGGTAACCCGCGCTGGCGAGATGGAAATCACCGGGGCCAGCTATAGGGGCCGCACCGAAACTGGCAAGGCATTTGAGATCACCGCTGAGCTGGCGCGCGAAAACCGGGGGGATGCCCGCCTGATAGAGCTGGTCGCCCCGGTTGGCAAGCTGGATAACGGGCCGGACAGCCAGATTGAGATGCGCGCGCTGAAAGGCCTTATGGATACCAGCAGCCGGGATATGGATCTGCGCGGTGAGGTGGTGGTAACAGACAGCGCCCACGCGCTCACCTTGCGCACTGAGCATTTGATTGCCAGACTGGCAGACGGGTTTATGGCCAGCCCGACTGCGGTGGCGGTGACGGCAACCAATCTCCAAATTGATGCTGCCGGCATGACAGTGACGGATGATGGCAGCCACATTCTGTTCACCGGTCCCAGCCGGCTGATCAAGACCCGTTCGGAGGCAGCAAAATGACAATTTTTTTCCAACCCCTTTTTCGGCCCTTTTTGTTATTGGGGCTGTTTGCCTGTTTAGCCCAGCCCGCATTCAGCCAGAGCGGGTCTGGCCAGGCCCCGCTGGTGATTGAGGCGGAAAAAGCGCTGGAATGGGATCAAACCAATAAATTCTACCGCGCCAGCGGCGCGGCTCTGGCGGAACAGGGAGACCAGCGCATCACAGCTGATATCATCACCGCTTTTTATGAGGAGGCCGGAGAGGACCGGGATATTACCCGCATTGAGGCAACCGGCCAGGTGGTCCTGGTCAATGACGGGCAGACAGCGCGCGGGCCGCGCCTTGATTATGAGCTGGACTCCGGCAGCTGGCAGCTGAGCGGCGGTCCTGCCAGCCTGACAACCGCAGACGGCCTGGCTGAGGCAGGGCAATCCATCACCTATCTGACGCAAAAACGGGAAGTCGTGCTGCTGGGAGCAGGCAAAATCACCTTGCAGGATGGCCGCTTGCTGCAAGGTGACAAGCTGATCGTGCTGCTGGATGAAGAGGATGCGATAGACCAGATTTTGGGCGAGGGCAATGTGCGGGTCCGCCAGCCCAATGGCCAGCTGGCCACGGCTGACAAGGCGGATTACCGGGCCAGCTCCGGCACCGCCTTGCTGACCGGCAGGGTGCAGATGCGTGATGGCCGCAATATTCTCAATGGCAACAGGGCTGAGATCGACTTCAATGAAGGGGTGAATCGGATGTTGCCCGGCCCGTCCGGGCGGGTTACCGGGCGGCTGGTTCTGTCCGGCGGTGAGGGTTAGGCTTGACCAGCGGCGAAAAACAAGTCAAAACTTGCAGAGTTATCAGTCAGATAGACACCAAAGAGACCTAGATGCAGGATAATGCGAACAGCCCAAATTTGAGTCTGGTGCGTCAGGCCACTGGCCTGTGTGCGGATGGGCTGGGCAAATATCTGGATAAAAGGCGGGTGGTGCGCAATGTATCCCTGCATGTCCAGCGCGGCGAGGCGATTGGCCTGCTCGGCCCGAACGGGGCTGGCAAGACCACCACTTTTTATATGCTTTCCGGCCTGATGGATGCAGATGAGGGGCAGATTTTTCTGGATGGCACAGAGGTTACCCATGTGCCAATGTTTCAGCGTGCCCGCCTTGGCCTTGGCTATCTGCCTCAGGAATCCAGCATTTTTCGCGGGCTGACGGTAGAGCAGAATATCCGCGCCGTGCTGGAAATGGTTGAGCCGGACCGTGAGCATCGCGATGCCATGCTGGAAGATTTGATCGCCAATTTCGCCATTGGCCATGTTCGCAACACCCCCTCGGTGAACCTGTCTGGCGGGGAAAGGCGGCGGCTGGAAATTGCCCGCGCGCTGGCGGCGCGTCCGACCTTTTTGCTGCTGGATGAGCCGCTGGCCGGTATTGACCCGATTGCCCTGTCTGAAATTCGGGATTTGATCGGTCATCTCAAGGATCAGGGGCTGGGCCTTTTGATCACCGACCATAATGTGCGCGAACCGCTCGATATTGTGGATCGTGCCTATATCATCCATGACGGGGCGGTGCTGATGGAGGGGCGGCCAGAAGAGGTGGTGGCCCATTCCGGCGTGCGTGAGGTCTATCTGGGCGACCGCTTCTCTATATAAAAGCCGGGCCAGACGTTGGGCCAGCCGGCAGGCCGCGCTATTCGGGCAGCAAACAACTCAAAAAAATAAAGCAGGAATGGTGGAGCCAGACGGGATCGAACCGACGACCTCTACAATGCCATTGTAGCGCTCTCCCAGCTGAGCTGATGGCCCCATTATCTGCCGGGTGGATTGTCCTGGCGCGGCTTGAGAAGTTGTCTTACCCTTCCCGCCGGGCCGGTGCAAGCGAAAATTACAGCCTTTTTTGTAGGCCAGGACTTTGAAGGCCTCGACTTTGTAGGCCCTCACCGGGTGGTCAGCCTGCGGGCGGTGCGCCCTCTTCTTCCTCAGATGCGTCGGCGGCCTCGTCTTCCTCACCCTCCAGCGCGCTGTCCTCATCTATCTCGTCAATGAAATCCTCATCATTGGTGATGGGTGAGGCGGCATTATCTTCTTCATCCTCGCCGACCTTGGCCGCGATGAATTCCTCATCTTCGGGCAGATCATCCTCTTCTACCGGGCTGTCCGAATCTTCTTCCAGAAGCTCTTCTTCGGGCAGCGTGCTGTCCTCTGTCTCAGCCTTGGCGGCTGGTTTGGCAACGGCCCGACCCTTGCGGCTTTTCAAAAGCTGTTCCGGGTCAAATTGATGGTTGCATCCGGGGCAAAGGATAGGGGATTTTTTGAAATCGTAGAATTTCAGGCCGCAGGCTGAACAGCGGCGCTTGATACCCAATTCTGGCTTGGCCATGGTGATATACCCTTACGACTTGGACCTTTTAAATTCATTCCTGAAGGGCGAATTGCCGCAAAAAAGAGTTTCTGTCAAAGTTTATTTTCAAATTTTTCTCCGGCGCCCTTTGCTGTGCCGTGCTTTTTTGCAGGCCGGATAAATTTACATTTCGCCCAACCCTGCCTATAAAAAGGCAACGCAGCCTGCTTGGCAAGCCCTGGCAACAAGGGAAATTCTGAATTATGTCTGTTCTGCCTCTCCAGCCGCCTGACAGGCTGATCGCGCGCAACAGCAGCGGGCTGACCGGCCTTGCTGAGGTGCCGGGCGATAAATCTGTTTCGCACCGCTCCTTGATATTGGCCAGCCTGGCTGAGGGGCAAACCCGCATCAGCGGTTTGCTGACCGGGGCGGATGTGCTGTCCACGCTGGGAGCGATGCAGCAGCTGGGTGTGTCGATTGAGCATGATGGCAGCGGCAATCTGCGAATTGACGGGGTCGGGCTGCATGGTCTGGCCAGCCCCGCGGCGCCGTTGGATCTGGGCAATGCCGGCACTGGAGTGCGCCTGCTTATGGGGGTTGTCGCAGGCCAGCCTATCACCGCCAGCTTTACCGGCGATGCGTCTCTCTCGCGCCGCCCGATGAGCCGCATCACTGAACCGCTGGCCCTGATGGGGGCAGACATCACCAGCCAGCCGGGCGGCTTGCTGCCGGTAACCATCAAAGGGGCGCAAAGGCCGCTGCCGATTGACTATGAAAGCCCGGTCGCCTCAGCCCAGATCAAGTCCGCCATTTTGCTGGCCGGGCTGAACGGGCGCGGCACAACCAGCGTGACCGAGTCGGTTGCTCGCGCGACCAGAATCCATGTGCGCCATTTCGGGGCTGAGCTGGGCATCCGAAAGGCTGGCAGATGGGCGCCAGCGCATTCATTGGCCGGTGAGGCGAGGCTGGTCGCCGCCGATATTCAGGTGCCGCGTGATCCCTCCTCAGCCGCATTTCTGATGGTTGCGGCGCTGATCACGCCGGACAGTGATATTTCCCTGCCGTCCGTCGGGCTGAACCGGCTGCGCACTGGCCTGTTTGATACGCTGCTGGAGATGGGGGCTGATATCCGGATCAGCAATCAGCGGGTGGAAGGCGGTGAGCCGGTCGGCGATATCCGCGTGCGCTCCAGCCAGCTGAAGGCTGTGCAGTGCCGGCCGGGCGGGCGGCTTCGATGATTGATGAATATCCCATTCTGGCGGTCGCTGCGGCGGCAGCTGAGGGGGTTAGCCGGATGACCGGCGTGGCAGAATTGCGGGTCAAGGAAACCGACCGTATCTCAGTTATGGCAGAGGGGCTGGCCCGCTGCGGGGTCGAGGTGGCCGAAACCGAAGACAGCCTGACCGTGACCGGCAGCGGTGGCAGGATAGCAGGCGGGGCGGTGATCGATTCCTGTCATGATCACCGAATCGCCATGTCTTTTCTGATCCTGGGGCTGGCCAGCCGACAGCCGGTGCGGGTCTCCTCTGCGGCGACGATTGCGACCAGCTTTCCGGGCTTTGATGCGTTGCTGCGCCAGCTGGGCGGCGATATCCAGCCGGAAGACGGGGCCGCCTCATGATCATCGCGGTTGATGGCACCGCCGCCTCCGGCAAGGGCACGCTGGCGCGGGCTTTGGCAGACAGGCTGGGGCTTGATTATCTGGATACCGGCAAGCTCTATCGGGCGGTCGCTCTGGCGGCGCGTGACAGTAAGCTGTGCATGGATCCGCCGGACGGGGCGGCAGCTGGCCAGCTGGCGGCGCGGCTGGCCTTGCCTGTTGCGCCTGATCCGGCCCTGATGGGAGAGGATATTTCCGCCCTGGCCTCACAGCTGGCGGCGCTCGCCCCGGTGCGGGCCGGGCTGCTGGATCGCCAGCGCGCCTTTGCGGCCAACCCGCCGGGCGGCAAGGGGGCGGTTTTGGACGGGCGCGATATTGGCACGGTGGTGCTGCCGGATGCGGATGCCAAATTTTTCATTGATGCTGATCTGCCGGTGCGGGCGGCCCGCCGCCATGCTGAATTGGTGGCTGCTGGCAAACAGGTCACTCTGGAGGGGATTGAGGCGGATCTGGCAGAGCGTGATGCGCGTGACAAAAATCGCACAATCGCGCCGCTGCGCCCGGCAGAAGATGCGATTTTTATTGACTCTTCGGGCAAGAATCCCCAAACAGTGCTGCAAGAAGTGCTGGCAGCCTTGCCAGCCTGACTTGCAGCGGGCCTTTTGCCAATCTGGACAGGCGGGCGGCCCTGGTTAAAAAACTGAACTTGCCGGACACAGTGTGACTGGTCTGCCAGCTTCAGGCCTTGACGGGCAGCGGGCGCACAAAGCCCCTTGATGCCTGTGATGTTCAGACAGGGCCTGCCCTTCCGATACCCGGCCGGAAGGACTGTCAACTGCCTTTGATTGGCAGACTGCACAGAGCAGACCTTTTGGAGAAACCCTTTGACAACCAAATCAACCGAAGCAGCAGCGGCTGTTTCCGAAAATTTTGCCGATCTGCTGGCTGAGAGCTTTGCAGAGGACACTTCAATCGAGGGAAGCGTGGTGCGTGGCACGGTCGTTTCCGTGGATGATGATTTCGTAACCATCGATGTCGGGCTGAAATCCGAGGGCCGCGTGCCGGTCAAGGAATTTACCACCCCCGGGCAGGACCCGGAAATCGCCGTGGGCGACAAGGTGGAAGTCTATGTTGAGCGGATGGAAGATCGCGAGGGCCAGGCGGTTCTTAGCCGTGAGAAAGCCCGCCGCGAGGAAGTCTGGATCGTTCTGGAAAATGCCTTTGAGGCACAAGAGCGCGTAACCGGTGTTATCTTTGGCCGGGTCAAGGGCGGCTTTACCGTTGACCTGTCCGGGGCCACCGCCTTCTTGCCGGGCAGCCAGGTGGATATCCGCCCGGTGAATGATATCGGCCCGTTGATGGGCACGCCGCAGCCTTTCCAAATCCTGAAATCGACCGCCGCCGCGGCAATATTGTCGTCTCCGCCGGGCGGTGCTGGAAGAATCCCGCGCTGAAGCCCGCTCCGAGCTGGTCTCCAATCTGCAGGAAGGCCAGGTGCTGCAAGGGGTGGTCAAGAACATCACCGATTATGGGGCCTTTGTTGATCTGGGCGGCGTGGATGGCCTGCTCCATGTCACGGATATTGCCTGGCGGCGTATCAACCATCCCTCAGAGGCGCTAAGCGTCGGCCAGTCTGTTGAGGTGCAGGTGATTCGCTTTAATCAGGAAACCCAGCGTATCTCGCTTGGCATGAAGCAGCTGCAGTCTGACCCGTGGGAAAGCGCAGCCGAAAAATACCAGATCGGAACCAAGCTGAATGGCCGGGTGACCAATATCACCGATTATGGCGCCTTTGTTGAGCTGGATGACGGTGTTGAGGGTCTGGTCCATGTCTCTGAGATGAGCTGGACCAAGAAGAATGTGCATCCCGGCAAGATTGTCTCCACCAGCCAGCAAATCGAGGTGATGGTGCTGGATGTGGATATGACCAAGCGGCGCATTTCCCTTGGCCTGAAACAGACCACGCCAAATCCGTGGGAGAATTTCCAGCAAACTTTCAAGATTGGCTCGGATATTGAGGGTGAGGTGCGCAACATCACCGAATTCGGCCTGTTTGTCGGTCTGAATGAGGAAATTGACGGTCTGGTGCATCTGTCCGACATTTCCTGGGATGTCCCGGGGGAAAAGGCGCTGGAAGGCTTTTCCAAGGGCGATATGGTGAAGGCCAAAATCCTCGATATCGATATGGAAAAGGAACGCATTTCCCTGGGCATCAAGCAGCTGAGCGAAGATCCGATGGCGGGTGAAGCACAGAAAATGCGTAAAGGGGATGTGGTCACCTGCACCATTACGGCTGTGACCGAACAGGGTCTGGAAGTGCGTGTCGGGGAAAATCTGAATGGCTTTATCCGGCGCGGTGATCTCTCCCGTGAGCGCAATGAGCAGCGCGCTGACCGGTTTGCGGTGGATGAGAAGGTCGATGCCATGGTAACCCAGGTCGATTCCAAGACCCGCAAGCTCAGCCTGTCTATCAAGGCCCGCGAAGTGGCCGAGGAAAAACAGGCGATGGCAGATTTCGGTTCCTCTGACAGTGGCGCCAGCCTCGGCGATATTCTGGGCGCGGCTCTGGCCAAGAAAGAATCCGATTCTGACAATCAGGAGTAAAACACCCGCCTGAATTCAGGCAAATATCCCAAAGCCCGGCTGCAAAGCCGGGCTTTTTGCTTAAATTGGTGCCAATATGCTGAATTTCATGAAAAAAACAGAGTGCCATACTTGACCAGCCAAAAAAGCCTTGGCATCATCACGGGCGTTTTTAATTGGCAGCTGATTGAGCGGGAGCGGCATCCATGACCAAATCTGAACTGATAGCCAAACTGGCCGAACAGAATCCGGATCTGTATCACCGCGATATAGAACAGCTGGTCACAACGGTTTTGGACACGATTTCAGACGCGCTGGCGGCAGGCGACCGGGTTGAGCTGCGCGGCTTTGGGGCGTTTTCCGTGCGCCATCACAAGGCGCGCAAGGGGCGCAACCCGCGCACCGGAGAGGCGGTTGATGTCGCCTCCAAGACTGTGCCCTTCTTCAAGATGGGCAAAGGAATGCGCGAGCGGCTGAACAAGTAAGCCAGCCGCGGCAGTCCCGGAACCCCGGCTGGCCAGCCTAACTGCTTCTACTTGTCAGGATACCGGAGGTCCCATGCAAGCGATAGCGCGCTTTGTCTGGTTGATTATCACGCTTTTTGTGCTGGCGGCGGTCGCTTCTTTTGCGATTTCCAACAAGGGTCAAACAGTGCTGGCCTTCTGGCCGCTGGGAGATATTGTCCAGCTGCCGCTCTGGGCGGTGGTGCTGGGCGCGCTCTGTGCCGGGCTGATGCTGGGGGCGGTGCTGGTCTGGCTGGCGGGCTTGCCCCAGCGCAGCCGTTTGCGGGCGCGGGAAAAACGCATCACCAAACTGGAGACAGAATTGGCCGAGCTAACAGCTGAAAAAGAAGAGTCGCAGCAGGCTGGAGATCCCAGGCCCGCCTTGCCTGGGCAGGCCGGCTGATGGCCCGGGTCAAGATTTGCGGCCTCACCCGCCCTCAGGATTATCAGGCCTGCCGCCTTGCCGGGGCTGACTGGATTGGGCTGGTGCATTTTGCCCGCTCGCCCCGTCATCTGGAGGAGGCAGAGATGGTGCGTCTGGCTGCAGATTTTGCCGATGATGGGCCCAAGCCTGTTTTATTGAGTGTTGATGAAAAGCCGGAAGTTCTGGCACGGCTGGTCGCGGCGGCCAAACCGGCCATGCTGCAGCTGCATGGACAGGAAAGCCCGGCAGATTGTGACCGGCTGCGCCAGCAATTTGGCCTGCCGGTGATGAAGGCCATTCGGGTCAAGGGCCGGGCGGATATTGACAAGGCGGCGGCCTATGTCGGCAAGGCTGACTGGCTGCTCTTTGATGCGGCGCCCAGCGGGGCCAGCCTGCCGGGCGGGACGGGTCACCAGCTGGATTGGGGGTTGCTGGACGGGGCTGAGATACCGCTGCCCTGGATGCTGGCTGGCGGATTGCGGCCTGATAATCTGGCAGGCGCGCTGGCGACAAGCGGGGCGCCAGCTCTGGATGTCTCCTCTGGCGTGGAAAATACAGCCGGAGAAAAGGACGCCAGCCTGATATCTGCCTTTGTAAGTGTAGCAAAAATACGCTAGATTACGGCGATTGTGACCGGCAAACGCAAGAGACAGGGCACAAGATGGCAGAGGCAGGACTGAATTCTTATCGCACCGGGCCGGATGAAAATGGCCGGTTTGGCATTCATGGCGGACGCTTTGTTGCGGAAACGCTGATGCCGCTTATCCTTCAGGTAGAGGCAGCCTGGCAGGCGGCGCAGGCCGATTCCGGCTTTGCGTCTGAAATGGCCTATTACCAGAAACATTTTATTGGCCGCCCGTCGCCGCTCTATTTTGCCGAGCGGCTGACCAGCCATTTTGGCGGGGCGAAGCTCTATTTCAAGCGTGATGAGCTGAACCATACCGGCTCGCACAAGATCAATAATGTGCTGGGTCAGGCCCTGCTGGCCCGCCGCATGGGCAAGACCAAAATCATCGCCGAAACCGGGGCCGGCCAGCATGGGGTGGCGACCGCGACCGCCTGTGCGCTGTTTGATCTGGAATGTGAAGTCTTTATGGGGGCAGAGGATGTGCGCCGCCAGAAGCCGAATGTGGACAGGATGCGCCTTTTGGGGGCCAAGGTGCATCCGGTAACATCCGGCACCGCAACACTGAAAGATGCGATGAATGAGGCGCTGCGCTATTGGGTGGCCCACCCGGATACGCATTTCTATATTATTGGCACAGTTGCCGGCCCGCACCCCTATCCGGAGATGGTCCGGACTTTCCAGTCCATTATCGGCAGCGAGGCCCGCGAGCAGATACTGGAAGCAGAAGGCCGCCTGCCGGATGCGCTGATCGCCTGTATCGGGGGCGGCTCCAATGCGCTGGGGCTGTTTCATCCGTTTCTGGATGATAAATCGGTTGATATTTATGGGGTAGAGGCTGCCGGGCACGGCATTGACAGCGGGGCCCATGCGGCCAGCCTGACCGGCGGCAAGCCTGGCGTGCTGCATGGCAACAGAACCTATTTGCTGCAAAATGAGGATGGCCAGATAACAGATGCCCATTCCATCTCAGCCGGGCTGGATTATCCGGGCATCGGGCCGGAACACGCTTGGCTGCATGATATTGGCCGGGTGAATTATGTCAGCGCAACAGATGAAGAGGCGTTGGCCAGCTTCCGCCTCTGTTCGCGGCTGGAGGGGATTATCCCGGCCCTGGAGCCTCGTCGCACGCGCTGGCCTTTGCCGAAAAGCTGGTCTCCGGCATGGACCGGGATCGGCTGGTCATCTTGAATATGTGCGGGCGCGGCGACAAGGATTTGGGGGCCGTCCTGCCGCTGTTTGAAGAGCGCGGCCTGCTGGACGAGGCAGGATTAACCGATTATGGGCAGCCGTATAGAAAAGACCTTCGCCCGCGCCCGGGCAGAACAGCGCCCGGTGCTGGGCATCTTTGCCACCGCCGGGGACCCGGACCGGGAAAAATCAGCTGCCATTTTGCAGGCGATTGCCCGCGGCGGGGCAGATTTTATTGAAATCGGGATGCCCTTTTCAGACCCGATGGCAGATGGCCCCTCCATTCAGGCGGCCAGCCTGCGGGCCTTGCGCTCTGGCATGAATTTGCAGGGCACGCTGGATATGACAGCAGCGGTGCGGGCTGAATTTCCTGATTTGCCGATTATCCTGATGGGCTATTACAACCCGATTTATATCTATGGCAATGAGGCGTTTCTGGCAGCCGCAGCTGCAGCCGGGGCAGATGGTCTGATCATTGTTGATCTGCCGGTCGAAGAAGAAAGCGAGCTGGCCCGGCCCGCCCGGCAGGCGGGGCTGGATTTTATCCGTCTGGCAACCCCTACCACCCGCGGCGCGCGGCTGGAAAAGGTGCTGGCTGAGGCATCCGGCTTTGTCTATTATGTCGCGGTGGCGGGCATTACCGGAACCAAGAGCGCGGCCTCTGAGACGATTGCCGAGGCGGTGTCGGCTATCCGGGCCGCGACTGATTTGCCGGTGGTGACCGGCTTTGGTATTCGCACCCCGCAACAGGCGGCGGCTGCCGGGGCAGCTGGCGATGGGGTCGTGGTCGGCTCAGCCCTGGTTGACAGAATCGCCGAAAGTGCCGAAAAAGGGGAGGAGGCCGAACAGATAGCTGGCGAGACCGAGGCATTTGTTGCCTCGCTGGCGGCGGCGTTGCGCCAGACGGGGTGAGTTTGGCCGCAAAAAGCGACAGCAGGGAAAGCGACTTCAGGAGAGGCAAATGAACTGGCTGACAAATCAGGTATTGCCCAAGATTAAGGCCTTGGTTCAGACCAATGATGTGCCGGAAAATCTCTGGGTGAAATGCAAATCATGCGATCAGATGATTTTCCACAAGGATATAGCTGAAAACTGGCAGGTCTGCACCTCTTGCGGTCATCATAAGCCGCTCTTGCCGGCGCAGCGTTTTGCCATGTTGCTGGATGCCGGTTTTGAGATTTTGCCGGTTTCCCAGGTTTCGGCAGACCCTCTGAAATTCAAGGATTCCAAGCGTTATACAGACCGTTTGAAGGACAGCCGGGCGAAAACCGGCACCGAAGATGCGATTGCCCTTGCGGCTGGCAAGATAGAGGGGATGGCGCTGGTGATAGCCGCCTTTGATTTCCGCTTTATGGGCGGGTCAATGGGCCGAGCGGTTGGCGATGGATTGCTGCGGGCTGCTGAGGAGGCGGTGGCGCGCAGGGCAGCGCTGCGGATGGTCACGGCCTCTGGCGGCGCGCGGATGCAGGAGGGGATTTACTCGCTAATGCAGATGCCGCGCTCAATTATCGCGGTGGACCGGATGCGTCAGGCGGGCCTGCCCTATATCGTGCTGCTGGCCCATCCGACAACCGGCGGGGTGACAGCCTCTTTTGCCATGTTGGGCGATATCCAGCTGGCCGAACCAGGGGCGATTATCGGCTTTGCCGGGCGCCGGGTGATTGAGGAGACGGTGCGCGAAAAGCTGCCCGATGATTTCCAGACAGCAGAATATCTGCAAGAGCATGGCATGGTGGATGCGGTCGTTGCGCGGCCGGAACAGCGCGGCAAGCTGGCCAGCCTGATCAGCCTTCTGACCGGCCAGCAACGCCAGCCTGCTGCCTGACCGGCTTCCATGGCAAACCGGATAGAGGCGGCGCTGGCGCGGCTGGCAGAGCTGCATCCCAAGCTGATTGATTTGGGGCTGGACAGAAGCCTTGCCTTGCTGGACCGGCTGGGCAACCCGCAAGACAGGCTGCCACCGGTTATTCATCTGGCCGGCACCAATGGCAAAGGGTCAACCGCCGCCTTTCTGGCGGCCATGGCCCGGAATGCGGGCCTGTCCTGTCATGGCTACAGCTCGCCGCATCTGTGCCGCTTTCATGAGCGGATAAGGCTGGCTGACCAGCTGATCAGCGATCAGCAGCTGGCCGATTTGCTGGATGAGGTGGAACAGGCCAATGCCAGCCAGCCGATCACCTTTTTTGAGATCACCACCGCTGCGGCCATGCTGGCCTTCTCGCGCCAACAGGCTGATCTGCTGATATTGGAGACCGGGCTGGGCGGCCTGCTGGATTCTACCAATGTCGTGGCCCGCCCGCTGGTCTGTGTCATCACGCCGATAGCCCGCGATCATGAACATTTTCTGGGCAGCGATATTGCCGGAATAGCGGTTCAGAAAGCAGGTATCATGCGCCGCGGCGTGCCGGCTCTGTCCGCTGGTCAGCAGGATGCCGCAGCACAGGCCCTGCAAGAAGAAGCAGAAAAAACCGGTGCCGAGCTGATATTGGGCGGGCGCGACTGGCAGCATCACCAGCTGGCGGATGGCCGCATCCGTCTGGAGCAGGGCCGCCAGAGCTGGCATTTGCCGGCCCCGTCCCTTATCGGCCCGCATCAGGCAGATAACGCAGCCCTGGCAGCGCTGGCCCTGATCCACAGCCAGCTGCTGGCAGACCCGGCGGCTGGGTTTGCCGGTACCGCGCAGGCGAAATGGCCGGCGCGTGTGCAAGACTTGACCGGCGGCAAGCTGGCGGCGAGGCTGGAAGGCCAGCCGCTCTGGCTGGACGGGGCGCATAACGCGCATGGGGCGGCGGCGCTGACGGCCAGCCTGAAGGGAAAATACCGGCAGAAATGGACGCTGATATATGGGGCGCTGAATAACCGGCCTGCGGATGAGTTTTTGCAGCAGGTAAAGCCGCTGGCTGATCATGTGATCACGCTGGCTATCCCGGATCAGCCCGCTGCCCATTCTGCTGAGGATTTGGCAATGGCGGCCCGGGCTGCCGGTCTGACAGCTGAGACAGCAGCGCATCCTGAGGCAGCCCTGCAAGCGGCGCGCGGGCGCGGCCCGGTGCTGATTTGCGGCTCGCTCTATCTGGCAGGCTTTATTCTGGCCGCCAATGAGACGCTACCAGATTAAGGGGGCCGGATTAAGAGGACCGGCTATCTGGACAGCGCGTCGGTGATCCAGGCTTGCAGCTGGGATTTCTGCACCGTGCCGACTTTTTCAGCAATCACCTCGCCGCCCTTGAAGATCAGCAAGGTTGGAATGCCGCGCACGGAATAATTCATCGGGGTGTTTGGATTTTCATCAATATTGATTTTGGCGATGGTCAGCTGGTCAGCCATCTCATCTGACAATTCATCCAAAGACGGGGCAATCATCTTGCATGGTGCGCACCATTCGGCCCAGAAATCCACCAGAACCGGGCTGTCCGCCTCCAGCACATCTTTTTGAAAACTGGCATCTGAAACACTGATCGTCGCCATGAAATGCTCCTTTATTGCAACTGCGTTACAGCCAGCTACCCCCTAGCGGGCCAGCAGCCTGAACCAAAGGGAAACCCCCTATTGATACTGTAGGGGGCCTTGGCTGCTAAATCAAGCATCCAGCGCGCCCCACCCTCAATGGCGGCTCAATGATGGCCGCCGCAAGAGCAATTACTGGGCAGCAGCGCACTTTCAACCCCGCTGTGATTGACACAGCCTCCGCGCCACCAATCGGCTCCGGCCCCATGGCAATATTTGCCGTCCGCCCCGACCATCTGCATGAAGGCCGGGTGATAATTGCGGCAGACTTCCAGCTCGGTCTTCACCCAATGCAGCGGGTCGGCGGCGTAATGATCCCAATAATCGCCCGGCATATTGATGCCCGGCACGGCCGGGTTCCAGCTTTCATCCAGCCACATTTCGGGATCGCCATAATTGGCACACAGCTTACGGATAGCTGGATCATCTAGAGCCAGCAGGCGGCCATTTTCTATCAGGGTCTCATTATCGCCTTCCCGCTCTGTTGTATAGGTCGGGAAATACAGATGCAGGTGCCAATGGCCGACCAGATGGCCTGCCCGGGCGGCCTGTCTTTCTGCCATAGAGGAAATAATCGTGCCAAACCCCATATGAATAACACCGGACCGCACCCGCTCATAAAGGCAATTCACAAAGCCGGAGGGGAAATCCTTGCGCGGCCGGTGAATATGCGGATTGGTTCCGATAGAGGCTTCCCACCAATACATAATGCCCTTGTCCGGGAAGGTCGGATAATGGATATCCTTGGTCTGTTCCATCACCTCGCGCAGTTTCTGGCCAAAGGCGCCGCCTTCACGGATTTCAGTGATGCGGGAATTTTCCACCACCAGCTGCGTCCAGTCGCAGGGCGCGATATGGTTGGTCGTGCCGGCAATCACCCCGCAGCCATCCTCCTTGAACGGGTGGAACATCCAGGGCCGGCCGGTAATATGGCCGGGCAGATATTGCTTGCCGAAATGCGGATTGTCTGTCCAGGTCGCCTCGGTCAGCTCGGCATTGTAGAATTCGCGCTTGCTGTCCCAATATTCGGGATGGTTGGTAAAGGAAATATCCGTGCCTTCGGGATCAACAATGCGCGCCCGCTTGGCGGTGCGGATGCGATCCCAGGTCCAGCGATCAATCGCATTCAGAACCTCTATTGGCATGGCGTGTGCCGGAGAGGCCAGAATTTCCGGCGTGATAAAGGGCATACGCTGGATTTTGATAAAGCGTTCCGCCAGCACCGGGCCGCCATAGCCCATCAGAATCTTGTCAAATTGCTGCTTTTTTTCCTCTTCTTCCCACATATCCATCCATTCCGCCAATTCCTTGGTGCGGAACAGGTAATAATCAACCTCATCAGCGCCGACCCATTGCGGAATGGGGCCGCGGTCGATCTTTTTGATTTCATATTTGACCTTGTATTTTTCCAGAATTTTCTGGCAGGCCTGAATGGTCAGCTCGCTGTGCCAATTATCCACCCGCAGCATCACCCGCTCGCCTTCCTGCAAATCCCAGCAGGCATTCAGCCCGTGATTATACGGCCGGCGCGCCACATGTTCGAGATAGGGCAGCAGCTGGTCAGAATTGGTAATCTCCACATAGGGCGGGCAGCGCGGCGCACGCAATTCGCTGAGCGGCGGGCTGTCAAATCTGGGCACAATATCCGGGGCCGGGCCGGTGACCGGGTTTTTCTCAAAAAGGGACATAATCTTCTCACTCCGCCTTGGAAAAATAACTTTCAAACTGCTCCCGCAGCTTGATTTTTGATATTTTGCCGGTTGCTGTCAATGGCAGCTGATCCAGCAGAACCAGCCCGTCCGGCAGCTGCCATTTGGGAAAATGCCGGCCCAGAATATCCAGCAATTCGGCATAAAGCGCGTCTTTTTCGGCTGCAGAATATTCGGCTGGATCGCGTTTTGGAACGGCGATAATCAGGGGCCGTTCATCCCATTTTTCATGCGCGGCTGCGACCACCGCACAATCGGCAATCGCTGTATGCGACAGGATGATATTTTCCAGCTCAAGCGAGCTGATCCACTCACCGCCTGATTTGATCAAATCCTTGGCGCGGTCGGTGATCAGCAAATTGCCGGTCGCATCGATATTGGCAATATCGCCGGTGCGGAACCAGCCTTCTGCATCAAAGGCCTCTGCGGTGGCTTGCGGGTTTTTGTAATATTGGGCAGCGGTTGTATTGCTGCGCACCAGCAGCTCTCCTGATTGCTGGCCATCTTGGGCGATTTCCTGACCGGCCTGATCTACCAGCTTCATTTCAATGCCGAAAATCTTGCGCCCCTGACGCAGTTTCAGGCGGGTCAGCTCATCGCGCGGCAGATGCTGCTTGTCCGGGGCGATAGCGCCCTGTGTGCCAATCGGGTTCATTTCGGTCATGCCCCAGGCGTGATTGACCAATATGCCCAGCTTTTCATAAGCCTCAACAAAAGAAGCGGAGATAGCAGAACCGCCCACCAGAATCGTATCAAACCCGTCCGGCAGGCGGCCGCGCCGCTCAATTTCCTGCAACAGGCTGGTCAGCACGGTCGGCACCCCCCAGACCGAATTGACCTGTTCAGCCTGCATCAAATCAAACAGGCTTTCCCCGTCCAGATGCGGGCCGGCAAAAACAGGCGAGGCCCCCACCAGCGCACAGGTATAGGGCAGGCCCCAGGCATTGACATGAAACAGCGGCACCAGCGAAAGCACCTTTTGTCCCTCGCGCAGAATGGAGGAAAAGGAAATCGCCACCTGCATCGCGTGCAGCACGGTAGAGCGATGCGAATATAAAACCCCTTTGGGATGGCCGGTTGTCCCGGAAGTATAGCAGATACCGCAGGCGGTATTTTCCTCAAATTCCGGCCAGTCAAAAACATCTGGCTGATCTGCTATCAGCCTGTCATAAGTGCCGCGGTCATGGGCTGCTATCGCCTGGCGCGCCGCCTCACTGTCTGCCAGTTCGGACAGCAGGACAAGGCCCGGCGGGTTTTTCACCCTGGCCAGAATATCCGGCAATAGCGGCAAAAAGCCGGGATCGACAAAAAGCAGCCGATCTTCGGCATGCTCTATAATATAGGCGATATTATCCACCGGCAGGCGCGGATTCACCGTATGGCACACCGCCCCGATACCGGCTATCGCATAATAAAGTTCCAGATGGCGATGATCATTCCAGGCCAGCGTTGCAACCCGCTCGCCCGGGCCAATCCCCGCAGCCACCAGCCAATGGGCCAGCCGGGCAACGCGCCCGGACAGCTCGGTAAAAGTGAGGCTGGAGACAGCCTTGTCATGCCCGCGCGAGATAACCCGGGCCTCTGGAAAAGCGGTTCTGGCATGGGTGAGTATGGTGGTCGTGCATAGGGGCCGGTGCATCATCTGTCCAAGCATTTTTCCCTCTCCTGTTCGGCTGAGATCAGCTGCCAAATTCAGCTATATGGGCGGCCTCTGCGGCAAGCGGCAAGACCAGCGCGCCCACCTCTGTTGCATGGCTGCTGGCGGCATTGCCATCCAGGGCCCGCTTTTTCACCCCTTGCACAATCGCGGCCAGACGGAACAGGCTGAACACCAGATAAAAGGCCCAATTATCTATCCCCTCCAGCCCCATGCGGCGGCAATAGGCCGCGATATAGGCCGCATCATCCGGAATGCCGAGCCTTGCCCGGTCAGCTGTTTTCAGCCCATGCAGGACCCGGCTGGGCGGCATCCGCCAGACCGCGCATTGATAGGCCAGATCAGCAAAGGGATGGCCCAGCGTTGATAATTCCCAATCCAGCACCGCCAGCAGCTGATCCCCGGTTTCGGAAAAGATCATATTATCGATCCGGTAATCCCCATGCACCAGCCCGGCCCGCCCGTCATCCGGGACCCGGTTGGCTTCCAGCCAGCTGATAACCGCTTCCATATCAGCGATGGTTTCAGTTTCTGTCTGGCGATATTGATCTGTCCAGCGGCTGATCTGGCGGTCAAAATAATTGCCTGGCTTGCCGAAATCAGACAGGCCTGCCGCCTCCAAATCCACCGAATGGATAGCGGCCAGAGCCGCGTTCATCTGATCATAACAGGCCGCGCGGCTGGCGCTGTCCAGCTCCGGCAGGGCCGGGTTCCAGAAAGTGCGCCCCTCAACAAAGCGCATCACAAAAAAGACCGAGCCGATAATTGTCTCATCAAGGCACAGATGCAGCATCTCAGGCACCGGCACCGCACTGTCGGCCAGAGCCCGCATCACCCGATATTCCCGGTCCACCGCATGGGCCGATTTCAGCAACTGTCCGGCCGGCTTGCGGCGCAGCACGAAACGCCCGCTGCTGGCGGTCAGCAGATAGGTCGGGTTGGACTGGCCATCGGCAAAGCCGGTAATCTCCTGCAAGCCGGAAAATTCCGGCAATTCAGCTTCCAGATAGGCAGCCAGCCCTTTCTTGTCCAATTCAGGCAGGCGCGTCATCGGGCCGAATCATCAGCGTGCCAGGCGCGCACCAGCTGGCGGCCAAGGGCCATCATATGCACCTGATCCGGCCCGTCTGCCAGGCGGATTTGGCGCGCATAGTTAAATAATTCAGCCAGCGGCAAATCTTCTGTCAGGCCCATGCCGCCATGAATCTGAATCGCCCGGTCGATGACGGTCTGGGCCATGGAGGGCACGCTAATCTTGATAGCGGCAATATGATCGCGGGCAGCCTTGCTGCCATTCTGGTCAATCATATATGCGGCCTTCAGGGTGAGCAGCCGGGCCTGTTCAATCTCCGACCAGGAGCGGGCAATATCTCGCGCACCGATTGATGCTGCGAGAGGGCGGCCAAAAGTGGTGCGCTTTTCCACCCTCTCCAGCATTCAGCTCCAGGCCCGCTGGGCGGCCCCGACAAGGCGCATGCATGATGGATCGGCCCGGCCCCAGCCGTCCCTGGGCAATCTCAAAGCCGCGCCCTTCGCCCAGTAGCATATTTTGAGCCGGCACCCGCACATTTTCAAATAACAATTCAGGCTCGCCAAAAGGCGCATCATCATAGCCAAAATTGGTGACATGGCGCACCAGCTTTACCCCGGGCGTATTTTTCGGCACCAGAATCATGGATTGGCGCTGATGGCGGTTTTCATTTTCCGGGTCGCTCTGGCCCATGACGATCAGAATCTCGCAACTCTCGCGCATCGCCCCGGTGGTGTACCATTTGCGGCCATTAATGACATAGGAATCGCCATCGCGCACAATAGAGGTGCGGATATTGGTTGCATCAGAGGAGGCAACATCCGGTTCAGTCATCGCAAAGCCGGAGCGGATATGGCCCGCCAGAAGCGGTTTCAGCCAGCGTTCCTTTTGCGCCTCGCTGCCATAGAGCAAGAGCGTTTCCATATTGCCGCTATCGGGGGCGTTGCAGTTGAAAACCTCAGGCGCCCACCAGACCCGCCCCATCATCTCGGCCAGCGGGGCATAATCCAGATTGCTGAGCGTGCCACCATGGGCCAGCGGCACAAACAGGTTCCACAGTCCTTCTTGCCGCGCCTTTTCTTTCAAATCCTCAATCAGCGGTGGGGTGACCCATTTATTCCCGGTCTCGCGCATATGGTCGCGAAAGGGTTGCTCGGCCGGCAGAATATGCGCCTCCATGAAACGGGTCAGGCGGGCCAGCAGCTCGGTCGTTTTCTCGTTTAAGTGAAAATCCATAATGAAAAGGGCCTTGTTTCAGGGTTGCAGGCAGACCGGATTGATCCGCCCCCTATTCGGTCAGCAAGAAACGCTCCTGTTCTTTTTCGATTTCCTCAAAGCCAATGAACTGGCGGAACTCATCCATGCTCATTTTCGGATGCGGCAGATTGGCTGAGGACAGATCGCGGGCGAGGCCAGCATAATTTTCCTGCAGGCTCTTGGCCGCGCTCATCAACCCAACCAGCGGATAGCAGGCCAGCCCGGCCACCTCTTTAATCTGCTCCGCCCGCAAATCCGTTTCCAGCCAGCCCAGAATTTGCAAGGAGAGGGGCACAGCGCACGCCTCCCGCAGCCGCTTCAGCCCCTCAAAATCGCTGAAACAGCGGCTGATTGGCTGGATCAGGTCGGCCCCGGCCTCGACATAGAGCTTGGCCCGCGCAATGGCATCTGCCTCTTCCAGCTCATCCGTGCGGGCAATGATCAACACATCCTTATTCTGGCGGGCCTCTACCGCCGCGCGGATTTTGGCCACCGCCTCAGCAGGCGGGATCAATTCGATACGATTGGCACAGGCGGCACATTTCTTTGGTGAGAGCTGGTCTTCAAATATCATCCCGGCGACCCCGGCATTCTCAAACTCCCGCACGGTGCGCATGACATTGATCGCATTTCCATAGCCGGTATCGGTATCAGCTATCAGCGGGGCCGAGACAGCTGCGGTGATATTGCGCACCACAGCCAGATTTTCGCTCATCGTATAAAGCTCTACATCCGGAAAGCCCAGATGGCTGGCGGATACGGCAAAGCCGGATGACATCACCGCCTTGAACCCGGCCTTTTCAGCCAGCAAGCCGGACATGGCATCATAACATCCAGCGACAAATTGCGTTTCACCAGCGCGCACCTTGCGTGCAAATTCAGCATGGGCCGTATCAGCCATCAGCCTGCTCCCTTTTGTTTCTTTCGTGCAAATATCCAACGATCCCGCCCGCTTCCAGCATCAGCAGATCGCCCTCTGGCAGCGGCTCAAAGCCGAATTGCGTGCCTTGTGTCAGATTGCGGACCAGATTGTCCTGCCAGATAATCTCCAGCTCATCCCAGCGCGCCACCCGCCCCAGAATTCCCGGGCAGGGGATTTGCGGAAAGCCCATCGCTATCTCGCCGCGCCAATAGCCCGGCGCAAAGCTCTCGGCCAGCACCCCGGCAATACCCAGCTTGCGCATGGCTATCATCGGCGGATAATGCGGATGGCCATAGCCGAAATTGACATTGCCGACCAGCAGATCGCCCGGCTTCACCTGGCTGGCAAAATCCGCTTCATATTCAGCCATGGCCAGCCTGGCCAGCTCATCAGCATCCTTGATCTTGATGTTTTTGACCCCGACAATCTGGTCAACATCGAAATCTGTTTCCTCAAAAATCCAGGCAACCCGGCCCTTAAGATTGGCAAGCCCCATGATCAGCCTTTCAGATATTTGCGCGGGTCAGCGATGCAGCCCTCTATCGCCGCGGCGGCCACAGCCGCTGCATTGACGATATAAATCTCTGAATCAGGGCTGCCCATGCGGCCGCGCACATTCAAGGTGCCGGTGGAGACAGCCGCCTGCCCCTCGCGCATCACCCCCATGCGGCCAAAACAATAATCGCAGGAAGAAGAGGTAACATAGGCCCCGGCCGCGATCAGCGTTGCCAATGTGCCCTCGCGGGCGGCCTGCTCCATGATCGATTGGCTGGTTGGAACCACATGCAGCTGAAAGCCCGGCTTTATCTGCCGCCCCTCCAGCACCTCGGCAGCCATGCGCAAATCTTCCAGCCGCCCGGACGCACAGGAACCCAGATAGCCCAAATGAATTTCAGTGCCGGTAAAATCAGCCAAATCGCGGGTATTGGCCGGATTTGGCGGTATCACCACAATCGGGGCCAGATCAGAAAGGTCAATATCATGCACCGCCGCATAGCTGGCATCGGCATCTGAGACCTGCACCTCCAGATCCAGCCGGGCCCGCGGCAAGGCATAATCCAGCGCCGCTTGATCGGGGTTGATAATGGCGGTGATCGCGCCGGTGAACATGGCAAGGCAGGTGATCGTCTGCCGCCCTTCCAGAGAGAGCTGCTGCAGGGCCGGGCCGCCCAGCTCCATCACCGTGCCGCGACAGCCGGATGGGCCGACCACCCGCACAATATGGTGAAAAATATCACGCGCCGTCACCCCGGGCTGGACGCGGCCATTCAGATTGATGCGCGTCGTGGCCGGCACTTTCAGCTTGATATATTCCTTAACAAAGGCTTCCAGCAAATGCCGCCGCACACCGATCGCCAGCGTGCCGTAAGTGCCCAGCTGCGAGATATGCCCGTCAAAATGCACCGCAAAAGCGGCTGGCGTTGCATAGCCCAGCTCAGCCGCCACCTGATGGCCTATGCCCATCCGCTCATAGACCGGCACCTTGTTTTTCGCCCCCCAGTCGCGGGTATTTTGATGCAATTCTTCCTCATGCGGGGCCACCGCCGGGACCATGTGATCGATGAACAGGGCGAATCGCTCCGGGTCGGTTACCCGGTCGATGCCGAACTCCTCTTCCATCTGCTTGAAAATCACATCCGTATAGCCCGGAAAATCATAGGCAATGACAAAATCAGGCCGGACTTCAATCTCCTGTCCGGCGTGCACCGCCTCCAAACCTGCGGCCCGGGCCAAAATTTTTTCTGCTATCGTATGTCCCAAACTTCCCTACCCTTCAGCTTCCAGATTTCAGAAGATTCAAAAATTAGTCAAGATTGAAAATTAATTTCGCCTGATGAAACAGGCGGATTGATCTTGCTGACCTGGCGGGTCATCTCACCAAGCGAGTGGCGCAGGATCCGGCGCAGCTCGGCCTGCCTTTCCCCTTCAAAATAGGGGCTCAGCCCGGCGATGGAGACAGCGGCCAGAAGCTCCCCCTGTTCGTTATAAAGGGGCATACCAAGGGCAGACAGGCCGAGCGCGACATCATCCATGCTGAGGGCATAGCCCTGTTTGATAATCTTGATAATCTCGCGTTCCAGCTGCTGGGGTGTGCAGATGCTTTTCGGGGTGAGGGCTTTCATCTCGCCGGCAAACAGCTGCTGGCGGCGATCCGTGGAAAGATGCGCCAGCAGGATTTTTGGCCCGGCCCCGCAATGCAGCGGCATCCCGCCACCTTCTGACCACCAGCGCACATCAATCGCCTGTTCGCTCAGGAAACGGGCCAGGCAAATCGCCTCTGTCTGGCCGGCTATGCTGAGATAGACCGTCATGCCGCTATCCTTGGCCAGCTGTTGCAGATTTGCCCCGATCAATTCCTGCAGCGTGATTCGCCCGGGAATGGAGCTGGTCAGCTCCAGCACCCGGTAGGACAGGGAATAAAGCCCCTTTTGGTATTTCTGCCAGACCAGCCCCTCATCGCGCAATGTTATCAGGATGCGGCGGGTGGTGCCGGCATCCAGCCCGGCCAGCTTGGAAATCTCTCCCAGAGTCAGGAAAGGCTGCTTGGCCGAGAAGGTGCGAAGGATGGCCACCGCGCGCGAAACCGAGCGCACCCGCGCCAGGCTGCGGCCATCCCGGTTGCTGTGCGGCTTGTCCGGCCCGTTTTCACTCTCCGTCAATTCTGCTCTCCGCTGCTGCTGCCTGTGTCTGGTATCTGTGCCGTGATTCAGCCCGCCGCGATGTGGCTGCTGTATATTTCATAGAGTAAAATAGGAAATGATTGTTGACAATGACATTATCATTCGCTGAAACTTTAGCAACATATTCCTTGTTGTAACTTCGGAGGTGGAATTGAAAAAACTGTTAGCATCGGCGTTGGCCTTGTCATGTATCATGATTTTGCCAACCCTTACGGTCGGTCTCAATGATGCTGAGGCGGCCACCAGAGAATTGAGCTATGGCGAATTCGGCCCGAATCGCGGCACCCGCGCGGGTGCGCTGAAATGGCTGGATCAGGAAATGCGCAAGCGCAGCAATAATGAGCTGGGCCTGAATATCACCTGGGGCGGTGCGCTGCTGGGTGCCAAGACAGCTGCCCAAGGTCTGGCAGACGGGGTCGCTGACATGGCCTCTATCGTGCCGGTCTATGCGCCGGGCACGCTGGTTGCCTATGAGGTTGTGGATACGGTTCAGTTTGGTGATGAATGGGTGGGCATGATGGCCACCTATGATTTCATGACCACAGACAAGACCGCGCTGGATGAGCAGGCCAAGGCCGGTATCAAATATTTCGGCAATTATACAACCGGCCCGACCCAGCTGCTGACCAAGGATACACCGGTAACCACCAAGGCTGATCTGAATGGCAAGACTATCCGGGCGACCGGCGCGTTTGTGCCGGCGATGAAGGCGGCCGGGGCCTCTACCGTTTCTGTGTCCCAGCCAAAGGTCTATGAAGCCATTTCCAACGGCTCGGTTGACGGGTCCACCACCTATTTTTATGTGGTCAAGGCCTATAAGCAGTATGAGGTGGCCAAATATATCACCGAGCTGAATATGGGTCAGGTGCTGGCTTTTGGTGTGGCGATGAATGCCAATACCTATAACAGCCTGTCTTCGGCGCATCAGAAGCTGATGGATGAGCTGGGCCGTGACTTCACCGTCTATATGGCAGAGCAGATGTTCTATTCCCGCACGGATGTGAAAAAAGAACTGCAGGATGGCATTGACGGCCATAAGGTCACCGTTGTCCAGCCGAGCAAGGCGATGCGTGATGAAATGGTCAAAATCGCGGATGCCGATGTGACCAAATGGATGGAAAAGGCTGCCAAAAAAGGCATGGATGGCGATGCGGTTCTGGGCTCCTATAAGAGCCTGATCGCCAAATATTCCAAAGAGCGGGATGCCAAGGGTTACCCCTGGCAGCGCTAGGGTCGCTTGCGAGCGATACTTCAACCAGGGCGGGCTTGCACCGCCCTGGTGTTGTTTCTAGACTATAA
>JAYPQA010000080.1:0-27527 GCA_038131695.1 Alphaproteobacteria bacterium
TCTCCAAACAGACAGCAGACGGGTTTGGCTGGCGGGTGGATTTGCGGCTGCGCCCGGATCCCGGGGCCACGATGGTCAGCCTGCCGGTCGAGGCAGCGATTGGCTATTATGAATCGCTGGCCCGCAGCTGGGAAAGGGCGGCCTTTATCCGGGCCCGCCCGCTGGCCGGGGATAGGGATATGGGCGAACAATTCCTGACCCAGATAAGCCCCTTTGTCTGGCGCAAATCGCTGGATTTCACGGTGCTGGAAGATTTGCAGGGCTGGCTGCGCCATTTGCCGGTGCCGGATCAGTTTCACGGCTTTGATGTCAAGCTGGGCGCCTGGGGTATCCGCCATGCCGAATTGCTGACCCATATTTTGCAGATGCTGGGGGGCGGGGCCAACCGGGCATTGCGCTCTCACAATACCCTGACCGCGCTGACCCGTCTGGAGGAGGCTGGCCAGCTGCAACCCGGACAGGCAGACCAGCTGGCCGGCTGCTACCGGGATTGGCGGCGGCTGGAACATCGCCTGCAATATCAGCGCGACGCCCATAGCCACAGCCTGCCCCGCAATGAAGAGGAATTTGGCCAGTTTGCCCGCTTTTGCGGCCAGCCGGACGCCGCTGCCCTGCGCCAGCTGCTGGTCTGCTTGCAAAAGCGCACCGAACAGGCGGCCCGCCATGACTTGCTGGACAGGATGCTGGCCCGCCATGATGGCCGGAGCGAACAGACAGACCAGCTGCCTGCTGAGCCGGAGGCCCGGCAGGTCTGGCTGACCGGCCTTGGCTATCAGCGCCCGGATGCGATGCTGGCCATTATTGAGGCCTGGCTGGGCGGGCGCATTCCGGCAACCAGAGGTGAGCGGGCGCGGGCCTATCTGTCCGGCCTGTTGCCACAGCTGATGCAGGAAATCGCGGCGGCAGCTGACCCGGATGCAGCCTTTGCGGCCTTTGCTGATATTATTGCCGGGCAATCGGCCGGTGCACAGATTTTTGCGCTGCTGACGCATAATCCGCAGCTGGCCGGTTTGATTTGCGACATCCTGATCCGGGCGCCCAGATTGACCGACCGGCTGCGCCGCCACCCGGAGCTGATGGACAGGCTGCTGGATGCAGATTTCTTTGCCCAGCTGCCAGAGGCGGGCCAGCTGGCAGACGGCAGCCAGCGGCACAATACAGGGCGTCGAAACCGCTCTGGACCGGCTGCGCGATCTGGTGCGCCAGCAGCTTTCAGACTGAGCTGCATCTGCTGCGCGGCCTCTCAACCATGGCTGAGATAGAGGCTTGTTTCACCTGTCTGGCCGAACAATCGGTTGCGATTGTGTTGCGGCTGGCCGAAATGGATATGCAGCGCGCGCATGGCCGCATTGACGCGCGTTTTGTGGTGATCGGCCTTGGCCGGCTGGGATCCGGGACGATGACAGCTGTGTCTGATCTGGACCTGATCTGTATCTATGACGGGCCGGAGGAGGCCGAATCCAGCGGCGGCCGGCCCTTGGGGCTGGGGGCCTTTCATATGCGGCTGACCCAAAGGCTGATTAACTGGCTCAGCGTTACCACAGCTGCCGGTGCGCTCTATGAGGTGGATATGCGGCTGCGTCCGGACGGCAAATCCGGGCCGCTGGCCTGTAGCTGGCAGCGTTTGCAGGATTATTTTGACCAGCAGGCCTGGCCCTGGGAAAAGCTGGCCTTGCGGCGGGGGCGCGTGATCGCTGGCGATGGCGGACTGGCAGAAGAGGTTACCAGCTGGCTGGTGGAGCAGAAAGGCCAGTTGCCAGCCTTGCCCGAACTGGCTGCTGATATTGCCGGGATGCGCGCCAAGCTGGCAGACAGCCAACCCGGCTTCTGGCAGATGAAGCAACAGCCCGGCGGCCTGCTGGACGCAGAATTCCTGGATGGGTTGCTGGCCGCAGAGGCCCAGCAAAAACCCGCCCGGAAAAGCCGCCAACCTGCCCCCGACTGGCAGGCCAATCTGGCGCGCCAACAGCTTTTGCAGCATTGGCTCAGAATAGGGCTGGCAGAGCGGCCTTCTGCGCGGGCTGATCCGCTGGCCGGTTTGCCGGAGCTGTTATCTGCGGCGATGGCGTCCGCACTGGGCCTGCCGGACAGCGGTGCGCTGGTGTCCCAGCTACAGGCTGATCGGGCCGCGCTGGCCGATTTGCTGGAGAAAAGACTGGCCGGCCATAGCACCGGCCAGGCCGGGGAGCCTGTCTGACTGCCTGTAAAAACCAGCCAGCAGGGCCGGGCTGTCTTTTTTACGACGCAAGAAAGGCGGATTTTGGAGAGCATTTCGGTTTTGGTTGTGAAATAGGGGTTTTGAGGGAACAGAAAGAGGCGGGAGAGACCACCTGCCAAGGGGCCCAAGGGCCGCAACCTATCGCCGAGATCAGCCGGGACCGCCAGCCATGTTTCACTCCCTTCTCTCCAGCTGGACGCTGTTCTTTGGGCTTGCCATGATTATGATCGGCAATGGCCTGCAGCTGGTGCTGCTGGGCCTGCGTGCCGATCAGGCTGGCTACAGCACGCTGATGACCGGTGTGATGATGGGTGGCTATTTTCTGGGGCTGTTTCTGGGATCCCTGACAGTGCCGAAATTCCTCAGCCAGGTTGGCCATATCCGTATTTTCGGGGCGCTGGCCTCGCTGGCCTCGGCCGCGGTGCTGCTGCATCTGGTGTTTGAACAGCCGCTTGTCTGGGCGCTGATGCGGCTGGTCACCGGGCTGAGCTATGCGGAATATATATTGTTGTGGAAAGCTGGTTGAATGAGAAATCAACCAATCAAACCCGCGCCCAGATGCTGTCTGTCTATATGATTATCACGATGGGCGGGCTGGGGCTGGGCCAGCTGCTGGCGGGCAGTGATGACGGCCAGTCCGCGATGCTGTTTCTGCTGGCGTCAGTCTTGGTTTCGCTGGCGGTGGTGCCGATTTTGCTGTCAGCAGCGAAAGCCCCGGAGTTCAGCGAGCCGGAGCGGATATCCCTGCGCCGCCTGTGGCAGATTTCCCCGCTGGCCATGTTCGGTATGTTCCTGCAAGGCCTGTCGGTGGCGATGCTGTTCGGCATGGGGCCCAGCTTTGGGCGGCAAATCGGGCTGAGCGCGCCGGAAGTTTCCATTTTTGTTGCCTCAGCGACTGTCGGGGTATTGCTGCTGCAATATCCGCTGGGGCGGTTGTCTGATCGCACGGACAGAAGGCTGTTGATTCTGGGCTCCTCAGGGGTGGCGTTTGTAGTGGCCGGGCTGGCAGTGCTGGCCAGCGGGGCCAGCTTTTCGCTCCTGCTGCTCTTTATGGGGCTTTATGGCGGGCTGAACCTGACGCTTTACTCGATGTTTATCGCCCATGCCAATGACTATCTGAGCCCGCGCCAAATGGTCAGCACCGCTTCGGCCCTGCTGATGGTCAATGGTATCGGGGCGGTGCTGGGATCCCCGCTGGTCGCGATGATGATGGAGCTGTTCGGCACGCTGGCCTATTTTGCCATGCTGGGTCTCAGCAATTTGCTGCTGGTCGGATTTGTGCTGGTTCGCATACGCGCGCGCGCTGCCGTGCCGACTGAGGCACAGGGCCCGCTGGTGGCCTTTCCCGAAGCTGGCACCGCGGTGGCGGCCAGCCTGAACCCGGAAGCGGCCTGGTCGGAGGCCGAGACCAGCCCGGCCGAAGAGGATGCGCTGGCCGACAATCCCTATCTGCCGCAATAAGCCAGCTTTTGCCCGCCAGCTTTTGCCTCTGCCGGGCCATCCTTTTGGACAGGGCCTCTTACCCTTCCGGTCAAGCGATTTGGCCGGGCCTGCCTGTCATGATGCGTTATAAGCCACCGCTTTCCCCCTCGGCGGTGGCTTTTTTTTCAGGCAGGGATAGCATAATATTAGTTAATGTTAATATTATGCAGGCAGGCAGAAAAGATGGGTCTGACATTACGCGTCTTGCTGGCGGTTTTGCTGCTGGTGGTTTTGCTGCTGGCGGGCAGTGGAATTGGGCCCGTATCGGCAAATGGGGAAAAACCTCTTGGCCGGCTCACCGGCTTGCAGGTCACCGCGATCACGGATGCGGACAGCTTGCGGGCCGGGCCGCTGCGGCTGCGCCTGTTCGGCGTGGATGCTCCGGAGATGCGCCAGAGCTGTGCTGACCGGGCGGGTCAAACCTATGCCTGTGGCAAGGCGGCCCGTGACTGGCTGGCCGGCTTCCTGCCTGAAGGGGCGGAGCTTGCCTGTGATCTGCTGGATCAGGATCGCTATGGCCGGCTGGTCACCCGCTGTTTTTATCAAGGGCGCGATATTGCAGCCCAGCTGGTCGCGGCGGGCTGGGCCCTCGCCTGGCCGCGTTATTCAGACGATTATCTGCCCTTTCAGGCCCGCGCCAGGAACCGCAAGGCGGGGCTTTGGGCTGGCCGGTTTGATGCGCCCTGGGACTGGCGGCGCAGTCAGCAAAAATAGCCCCGGCCCGCATTTTTTGCCCTTTGCAAGGCCGGCCTCAGAGCAGGCCCAATTCCCGCAATTCAGCTGCCATATCGGCTGGCATGGCGGTTTGGCTGGACATATCCTGGGGCAAATCGGCGGGCGCGTCTGCCACTTCCAGATAGCGCCAGCCCTGAAAAATACGGTGCTTGCGCGGCCAGACCGGAATCAAGGGCGGATGCAGCACAATACCGCAGGCCGCCCGCCCGTCAGCGCGTGTTATCTCAACCAAATCCGCAATCGGCTGGCGGGCCAGCATCTGGCCCTTGATAATCCAGTAAATACAGCCGCCCTTCAGCAGCTCCTCTGCCCGCCGCGGCCAGTTGCGGGTGGGATGCACAATCGGCTTGCCCGCCTTGGTCAGCCTGTCCTGCCAGCCTTTCAGCGAGTCGATAGACACCGCCCCGACACTCAATTTTTTCAAATGCACAGCCATTGTTTCTGCTTACGAAAACCGGACAGGATCAGAGCAAAAATACCGCCGCCAAACCCAAAAAGACGAAAAAACCGACCACATCTGTAATGGTTGTCAGCAACACCGAAGAGGCCACCGCCGGGTCCACCCCGACGCGCTGCAGCCCCAGCGGCACCAGCAGCCCGGACAGGGCGGCGATGATCAGATTGACCAGCATGGCAACCGCCAGAATGGTCGCCACCTCCAGATCGCGGAACCAGAGCCAGGACAGGCCGCCAGCCAGAAGCGCAAAAAACAGCCCGTTCATCAGCCCGACAGTCAATTCCTTGCCAGCAAAGCTCCAGACCGTCTTGGCGCTGAATTCACGCATGGCCAGAGCCCGCACCGCCACGGTCACAGTCTGCGTGCCGGCATTGCCGCCAATGGAGGCCACAATCGGCATCAGCACCGCCAGCGCGACAATCTTTTCAATGGTTGCTCAAACAAGCCGATCCGACCAGCGAGGCCAGCACGGCTGTTACCAGATTAACCAGCAGCCAGGAAGCACGGCCCCGCAGCATCTCCGGCACCGAAATGCGGATAGACCCATCTGCCACCCCGGCCAGAGCCATCAAATCTTCCTCGGCTTCCTCGTCAATCACATCCACCACATCATCCATCGTGATGACCCCGACCAGACGCCCCTCTTGATCGACGACGCTGGTGCTGACCATGCCATAGCGGCGGAACAGCAAGGCCACCTCTTCCTGATCCATAGCCACCGGAACCGAGCGGATATCGGTTTCCATAATCTCCGAGATACGGCGCGGGCGCGGACTGCGCAGCAAACGGGACAGGCGCACCTCCCCCACCGGATGGCCGGACGGGTCGGTTACGATGAGCATATAGAATTCCTTGTCTTGCGGGTCTCCGGAGCGCAGAAAATCAATCGTCTGGCCCACCGTCCAGAAGGGCGGGACCACCACCATCTCGCGCTGCATCATCCGGCCGGCCGAATCCTCAGGCCAGGCCAGCGCCTGTTCCACCAGCACCCGCTCCTGGGCCGGCATCGCCTGCAATACCTCATCCAGATCATCCGGCTCCAGCTCTTCGGCGATATGGACCACATCATTTGAATCCAGCGCCGGCAGGGCGCGGGCAATCGCATCCGGGCCCAGCTGCTCCAGCACCCGTTCCATGATTTCCTCATCCAGATGTGTGATCGCTTCCGGATCGAGGGCCGGGCCGAGAAGCGC
This sequence comes from Alphaproteobacteria bacterium, assembly GCA_038131695.1. GTDB lineage: Bacteria > Pseudomonadota > Alphaproteobacteria > Puniceispirillales > Puniceispirillaceae > JADHLK01. The sequence continues at coordinate 6,086 of JAYPQA010000080.1, forward strand.
GATCAGCGCGGCACATTGATCAGCGCTCACCCGCTCCAGCAAATCCGCCTGATCAGCCGGATGCAGCGGGGAAACCAGCAATCTGGCCCGCCGCGCATTTTCAGCCTCGACAGCTTGCAGGATCGCGGCCTCAACCTTTGGGGTCAGCCCATAGAGGGAAGTCACCAGCAGATCGCTGGCCTCGGTCTCGGCAAGGCTGGCTTCAGGGGGCATTTCTTCTGCCATGCGGGCCTCCTGCTGCGCAATCTGGGAACGGATGGTGACAGGCTAGCACAAATAACAGGCAAAGAAAAACAGCATCTTAACCCCTGATCATATTATTTCAAAATTGGCAAAAGCAATAAAATGATCAATAGTGGTGAGACAGGATTGATGCTTTGTTGCGACGGTGTTTTTTTGCAAGGGTGACCGGCCAGAGCGGCCCGCACCAACCGAACAGGATCGTGCTGACCATGGCTTTTGCCTATTGCCAGATTACCCCTGCCCCGCCTGCCCTGGCTGGCTGGCAGCCCCCTGCTTTCAAAGGGGAGAGATGGCCCTTTGCGGGCGGCGATTTGCAGACTTTGCGATCGGTTTTGCGGCCACCAAAAATCTGGTTGGGGGCGGCTGAGGAAATCCGCATCCCGGCAGGCGACGGGGATCAGCTGGTGGCCTTCTTGCATCTGCCCGCCCAGCCAAGCCAGCCGGAAAACAAGGCCAAAAACGCCCTTGTCATCGGGCTGCATGGGCTGACCGGCTCGTCCGAAAGCTGGCATTTGCGGGCCCTCACCCATGTTTTCGGATAGCGGGCTGGCGAGTTTTGCGGGTGAATATGCGCGGGGCCGGCATCAGCGGAGCCGCTCTGCCAATCCAGTTATTCAGCCCGGTCAGTGCAGGATTTGGCGCTGATTAGCACGGGCCATGCAGGCGCGCTTTGACGGCCGATTTTTGTCACCGGCGTATCAACTGGGCGGCACGGTGGCGCTGAATATGGCCCTTGATGAGCCGGATCTGGCCCGCCAGCTGGCCGGGCTGATCAGCATTTCGGCACCGCTGGATATGCAGGCTGCCAGCGCCGCCTTTCACCGCCCCCGCAACTGGCTTTATATGCGCTATATTCAGCGAACAGAGGTTAATAGACCAGCCGGACCAGCGCGCTACGCCTGCGGACCTGTGCCATGCGCACGGTGCGGGAATTTGATGATTTCCTGACCGCTCGGTCATGGTTTTGGCGTGCGACGGCCTATTACCAGCGGGCCAGCGTCGCATTGGCCTGGAGCAATCTAGCCTGTCAGCGCTAGTTCTGCAGGCCGATAATGACCCCTGGGTGCCGCAAGACGCTGCCAGAGCCGCCCGGCTGGCCGCAGGCACCAGCCTGATTATCACCCGCGGCGGTGGCCATGTCGGGTTTGCAGATGGCCAGCCCCAGCCCTGGTTTGTGCGTTGCGCCGCCAGCTGGAGTAATCATCTGCTGGCGTGATCAGCTGGGCTCCTGAAGGCCGGGATAGCGGGCTATTTCCTCTGCCAGGCGGCGGCTGGCTGCGCCATCAATATCCAGATGCAGAACCAGCCGGAAACGGCCCAGCACCGCCTCTGCCTGCTTGATTTTCTGCGGCGCACTGATCACGATACCGCGTTCTGCCAGCCAGCCCGGCAGCCCCTCTGCCGCCTGCCAGTCCAGCGTTGCAAAGACCATGTTGCTCGCCGCCTCTGCCTGCACCCCGCCTGTCTCATTCAGCGCGGCGGCCAGCTGGCTGGCCCGGTCATGATCCTCTGCCAGCCTTTGGCAATGATGCTCCAGCGCATAAAGACCAGCTGCGGCCAGAATCCCGGATTGGCGCATCCCGCCGCCCAGCATCTTGCGCCAGCGCCGCGCCGCCGCGATAAAGGGCTTGCTGCCGGTCAGCACAGAACCCGCCGGTGCGCCCAGCCCCTTGGACAGGCAAAGCGAGACGGAATCAAAAAGCCTCCCAAATTCACCAGCCTCACTGCCGGTTTCCAGAGCCGCATTGATCAGCCGGGCCCCATCCAGATGACAGGCCAGACCAGCCTGGTGGGCTAGATCAGTCAGAGCCCGCAGACGGGCCAGCGGCTGGGCCACCCCATGCACGGTATTTTCCAGCGACAGCAGGCGGGTGCGGGCAAAATGGCTGTCAGCTGGCTTGATCGCAGCCTGAATATCTGCGCCATCCAGACCGCCGCAGGAATCAACCGGCAGCGGCGTTATCAGGGCCCCGCCCAGCACTGAGGCCCCGCCGCCCTCATAGCGCACAATGTGATAGCTCTCACCAGACAGCACCTCATCGCCGCGCGCCAGATGGGTCAGCAACGCACACAGGTTGGACTGGGTGCCAGAGGCAACAAACAGCCCGGCCTCCTGGCCCAGCCTGTCAGCCGCCCTCTCTTCCAGAGCCTGAACGGTTACATCCTCGCCATAAACATCATCACCGACCTCAGCCGCGGCCATAGCCGCGCGCATGGCCGCGCCCGGCCGGGTTACCGTATCACTGCGAAAATCAGCTACCATTCTGCTCATCAAAGGCCCGGGGTGTGTTATTTACGACGAAAAAAACAAGAGCCTGTCACTCCAGCATGGCCGCAGACAGCTTGTCAAGCGGCAGATTACAGGCAAAAAAACAGCCCGGCCTCAATAAACGGGGGAAGGCCGGGCTGTGCTTTCAGGAGCCGCTATGAACGGCTCCTGCGAGGCAAAGGTTTTAGGATTTTGCGAATTCCGGATAAGCCTCCAGGCCTGTCTCGGTCCGGTCAAGCCCGTCAATCTCATCCTGCTCACCGGCGCGCAGGCCAATGACCATCTTGATGACATACCAGGCAATCGCAGAGGTTACGATGACAAAGGCCCCGACGCTGACAATCCCGAGGATTTGCGCGCCAATGGTCGCATCCGGGTTGGACAGCACCACAGCCAGCGTGCCCCAGATACCGGCTACCAAATGCACCGGGATAGCCCCGACCACATCATCGATCTTCAGCTTGTCCAGCAGCGGCACCGCAATCACGACCAGCAGCCCGCCAACCGCGCCAATGAACAGCGCCAACACCGGAGACGGAGCCAGCGGCTCAGCGGTAATGGCAACCAGACCGCCCAGCGCCCCGTTCAGGCACATGGTCAAATCCACCTTGCCATACATCACGCTGGTGGCGATCAGGGCAGCGACAACGCCTGCTGCTGCGGCCACATTTGTGTTGATATAGATATTGGCAATCGCGGCGACATCTGCTGCGCTGCCCATGGCCAGCTGCGAGCCGCCATTAAATCCGAACCAGCCAAACCACAGAACAAAAGTCCCGATGGTCGCCAGCGGCAGGTTGGAGCCGGGCATCGGACGGATAGAGCCATCTTCGGTATATTTGCCCTTGCGTGCGCCCAGGATAATGGCCCCGGTCAACGCCGCCCAGCCACCGACGGAATGCACGATGGTAGAACCTGCGAAATCCAGGAATCCGGCTTCGGACAGGAAACCGCCACCCCATGACCAGGCACCCTGAATCGGATAGATAAAGCCGGTCAGCAGCACGGTAAAGACGAGAAAGGCGGTCAGCTTGATCCGCTCTGCCACGGCACCGGAAACGATGGAGGCGGCAGTCGCGACAAACACCATCTGGAAGAACCAGTCAGAACCAGAGGCATAATCCGCCTCACCTGCGACAAAGTCCGGATCAGACGGTGACCAGATAGCAAAGCTGCCAATCCAGCCAGACACATCCATATACATCAAATTATAGCCAACCAGCAGATACATGATACCGGCAATGGCATAAAGGGATATATTCTTGGTTGACTGCACCGCTGCATTCTTGGAACGCACCAGACCGGCTTCCAGCATACAAAAGCCAGCCGCCATCAGCATCACCAGAAAGCCGTGCATCAAGAAGGACAGGCTGTTGAAAATATAGGTTGTCTCAGCGTCCGGGGCCGCCTGTGCAGCGATCGGGGCCAGCAGCATCGAAGCGGCTGCGAGGGCTGAAATCTTGAGGGAGTTTTTCATTTTACTTGCTCCTTGGACAAAGTTTCTCAAAAGAGGTCAATCAGATCACAAGGCCGAATCGCCGGTTTCACCGGTGCGGATTCGGATTGCTTCTGGCAGGTCGATAACAAAGATTTTGCCATCTCCGATCTTGCCGGTTTCCCCGGCTGTCTTGATAGCCTCTGTTACCGCCGCCGCTTCCTTGTCGGACACAGCGATTTCCAGCTTTATCTTGGGCAGAAACTGAATCGTGTATTCAGCCCCGCGATAAACCTCGCTTTTGCCTTTCTGGCGACCATAACCGCGCACTTCGCTGACGGTCATGCCCGAGATGCCCAGCTCATTGAGCGCCTCCATCACCGGGTCCAGCCTGCCTGGCTGGATGATTGCCGTTACATATTTCATTTTTTTGCCTCACTTGATTGTTTCAGGGCTCCCGGGGCTTCCCGGAAAGACGGGCAGTTTTTTTAACGGGCCTGCCCACCCCGCTGTCTGTTTCGAGACCGGCCTATGTCACACAGTTTCCTGCACCGGTTCCTTGGGATAGGGAATGACTAGCAGATTGACCTGAGATGAAATCCTGCTATTTTTGCATCTGCGTGGTGCAATTATTGCAGCAGAGAGGCAGGGAAATGCGACATTTGACCCAGCTGCGCTACATAGATGTGGTGGCGCGGGAGAAGTCTATTCGGCAGGCAGCCGACAAGCTGGCTATTACCTCAACAGCGCTGAACCGGCGTATTCTGGCACTGGAGGAGGAGCTGGGCACACCGCTTTTTGAGCGCTTGCCAAGCGGGGTGCGGCTGAATACGGCCGGGGAATTGCTGGTTCAGCATATCCGCAGCCAAATCTCTGATCTGAACCGGGTGCTCTCGCAAATTGCCGATTTGAGCGGCGTGCGTCGTGGCCATATCCAGATAAGTGCCTGTCCGGAGGCGCTGGGCGGGTTTCTGCCTGCCGAGATTGCCCGCTACCGTCAGGATTATGCCAATGTGACCTTTGAGATGATTCGCCATGATCCGGCAGAGGCGCTGGCCGCCCTGACCGATTTGAGCGCTGATCTGGCGCTGATTTTCGATTCGGTTTTGCCGCAGAATTTCCAGATCGTTGCCTCAGCCCGCCAGCAGCTGTTCGTCCTGCTGGACAGCGATCATCCGCTGGCAGGCAAAGCCGAGATAAAATTGCAGGACTGTCTGGACTATCCGGTCATCCTGCCCGGCGGGGCCAGCAGTATCCGCACCCTGCTTTCCGTTGCCGCCTTGCGCAAATCCATCACACTGGACGGCATTATTGAGACAAATTCCTTTGATTTCATTACCAGCTATCTGGCCCACGAACAGGCGGTCAGCTTTCAGATAGCTGTTGGCTTGCCTGATCAGGCGGGCCCGCAAAGCGGCCTTTTATCCGTGCCGCTGGCGGCTGGTGAAGCGGCGCCCGGCCTTTTGCATCTGGTGCAGCTGAAAGGACGGGTGCTGCCGGTCGCTGCAGCCAAATTCATGGACCAGCTGGTGCAGAGCTTTAACAGGCAATTTCCCGAAGAAACCGCATAAGGCCGGGCAAGCCGCCCGCCGCCCCTATCGGCTCTTTTGCCGGCTGGCAATCAGCGGGGCCAGAATCTTGCGATCTGCAGGCAGGGCCCGGTCTGCAAAGCTGGCTGGCAAATCCAGATCAGCTATCATATCCTGATGGCGGGCAATCGCGCTGGCCATGATATTGGACAGACCCAGCTCCTCCAGCGTTTTGGCGACCTCACGCATCTCAGCCGCACGCCGCCGGCCATGCAATGCCGCCCGCTCCATCATATAGTCAGCCAGCCCGGCCATATCGGCAATGCCCAGCGTCTTGCCTGCAGAGGCCAAAATCTGATCCGCAATGCCCAGCCCCTCGCCGGCGCTCACGGCTTCGGTCAAAAGCGATTCAGCCCCCTTGATCAGAACCGAGCGCAGCATCTTGACAATGCTGGCCTTGCCAATCTCGCTATCCACCCAGGAGAAATCAAAATCCAGCCTCTCCATCAAATCAGCGATCCGGTCACGGCGCGGGCCGGCAACCAGCATCGGCGTGCGGTGTCCACGCGGCAAGATCGGCGCCATAATGGCCAAATCGATATAACAGGCACCGCTCGGCGCGATCAGCCCGGCATTATGCCGTTTGGTGCCGGGCGAGACCGAATTGCCATCCAGAAAAATATGCCGGTCTGCCAGAAAAGGCGTGATCGCCTCAGCAGCCGCAGCGGACTGACCAGCAGTGACCAGGCTGAAAATCACCTCAGCTGAGGCCGCCAGCCCGGCCAAATCGGCACAGCGAACGGCCCCCGGCCCGGCCGCAATTTCGCGGCGGTCAAAACAGGCAACCGGCTCGCCGGTCTGGCCGGCCAGACTCTCTGCCATCGCCTGCCCCGCCTCGCCATAGCCCATTACCCCAAGGCGGGCCGTGCTGTTTTTGCTTTCTGTCATGGCCTGTCCCCACCTTATCCTGATTATTCTGCCGGGCTGATTATAGGGCCTGTTTCGCAAAAAGCGCACAAAAAAGGGAGGCTGCTGCCTCCCTTTCGCGACTGGTGTCGGCGGCTATCCACCGATATTCAAGCCGTCCCCCGGAAGATGAGGCTGCTCATCTGCCTGGTTACTTGCTTCTGGTTAGCCGCCTTACATCCTTTGTCACTAGACATCTGATCACCTCCTTTTCCTTGCTGTTTCACCCGAAAGTCCGTTTCTTGACCGGACACTCCCCTATGATGCTGACAGGTCCGGCACACAAAGCAAGCACCCATTCCGGTTTGACGGCCCTGGCAGGGCCGGTTTTTCACAAGCCGGAATTATCCGCCCTGGCGACAATCTACACAGGTTGCGCTGGCCGGATCGATTTCCAGCCTGGCGGAGGCGATTTCCTCACCACAAGTCAGGCACCAGCCAAATTCATCAGCGGCAATGCGATCCAGCGCGGCTTGCAGCTGGGCCAGACGCTGGCGGCGGCGGGCCTCGGTGGCCAGCTCCATTGATTGCTGCTGTATGGCATCCATGCGCGACAGGCGGCCAACTGATTGCTGATCCAGCGCAACCGGCGCGCGCGCCTCTTCAGAGATCTGGCTGCGTTTCGCCAGCTCAGCCATTTCTGCCTCAATACGCTGTTTTGCCGTTTGCCTGTCCATAGCTGCCAGATTGGCCTGTGCCGGGCGGTCTTGTCCAGCCCCCTTTGTGGCCCGCCGCGTGAGGCTGGGCCAGCCGCGGCTATCCGGTTTTCTGACAGCGCAGCTTGCTGATCAGCTGGCGCACCCGCCGCCGCCTTGCGATAAGGCCGGGCAGGGTCATCGCCACACCCAGCAAACCGGCCAGCAGAAGCAGGCTCAAAATACTCTCGCGCTGGGAGAGCACCTCCTCACCGCCGGAACCGGCAAAAGCCAGCAAGGGCATCACAATATTGGGGAAAATACCGATACAGAGCGACACACACAGCCCGCACAGCCCATCCAGCAGCACAGACGGGGTGCCCTCCTCCAGAATATCAAGCTGATCCTCGGAAATGGACCGGAAAACCAGCTCGGTTGGATAGGTATGCACCAGCCGCGTATGGTGAAAGCCGGAAACAGACAGGCCGGAGGGCGCAGCCTGCCGGCGCGCCACCTGGTCTGATCCGGGGTCTGATCCGGGCGCCTGAGCATCTGCCTTGCCCGGCCGCACCGAGCGGGCTATCTCCGCCGCCAGCATCCCGCCTGCTTCATCAAGCGGCAGCGGATGGCCCATCTGATGCAGCCCGCGATCCGGGTTCGGGAGGGGATTGCCCATTGGCTGGGCTGGTCTTCGAAGATATGAGACCGGCAGATGTTTGGCCTGGAGTAATTTGACCAGAAGATGTCTGGCCGGATTTGCGGCGCGCTGCCGCCGTTTTTCATTACCCTCATTTTGCCTGCCCCCTTGGGTGCCGGAAAGCCCGTCCAGGCTATCACTGCTGGCCAGAACAGAGCCCAAATCGCTGGGAAAGATGCCTGCCTGAATGGCCATGAACTGGCGAATGTAGGCGCAATGATTACAGACCAGAAAAACAATCGGATAGGCAGAGCCACCCGCCATGGAGGGCGGCTGGCGCGGCGAGAACAAAACCCCATGTATGAAATAATCCTTCGATCGACCAGTCATTTTTCTGGCAGACCGGACAGTGATGTTCATTGGTTCGGCTGTTCAGCCATTTGACAAAACGCTGTTTTGCCGCCGTATCGAAGGGCAGGTAACCATCGCCAACAGACATGGCACGCCTCCTTTTTGCATCAAAAAGGTGGTGGGTGACCGCATTCCCTTATCCCTTCAGATAGGAAGGCGGCAGGCCCGCTGCAAGGGTCTTGTCTTTTTTTGAGGGTCGCTGACTTGAGCGGCCCGGCTGTTCCGGCCTTAGTTATTTTGCCCGCGCACCCGCTCCAGGGCGGCGGCCAGATGGGCCAGCGTGCGCTCTCCGGTTGGGTCAGCTTGTCCAGCCCGAACAGGCCAATCCGAAAGGTGCTGAACCCCTCCGGCTCACCACATTCCAGCGGCACACCAGCTGCAATCTGCATCCCGGCGGCGGCAAATTTCTTGCCTGATTTGATATCCGGATCGCCGGTATAGCTGACAATAACAGAAGGGGCCTGAAACCCCTCTGCGGCAACCGATTCATAGCCATTATCCCTTATCAGCTGGCGCGCCTGGCGGCCCAGCTCTATCTGCGCCTGCCGGATCGTCTCAAACCCGATCGCGCGCGTTTCCAGCAGCCGGTCACGGAATTGCCGCAGCGCATCGGTCGGCATGGTCGCATGATAGGCATGATTCCCCGCCTCATAGGTTTCCATAATCTGCAGCCATTTTTTCAGATCATTGGCAAAGCTTTTGCTCTGAGTGGTTTCAATCGCCTGGCGGGCGCGTTCCGAGCATCACCAGCGCTGCACAGGGAGAGGAAGTCCAGCCCTTTTGCGGAGCGGATAACAGCACATCCACACCGGTCTTTTGCATATCCACAAACACCGTGCCGGAGGCCACACAATCCAGCACCAGCAGACCGCCCACCCGATACACCGCCGCGGCCAGCCGGGGCGGACAGGCGTCTCGGCAGCATCAGCCCGGCTGAGGTCTCTACATGGGGGCAAAAAACAACACCCGGCTTCAGCTCGGCAATTTTTGCCTCAGCCTCCTCAATCGGCACCGGGGCAAACGGGGCTTGCGGGTCCTCTGCTATCTGGCGGGCGGCCAATATCTCAACCGAATTGACCATTCCGCAGGCTTCAAAAATCTGGGACCAGCGATAGGAAAACCAGCCATTGCGAATGACCAGACAATCAGCCTGATCGGCAAATTGGCGGGCAATCGCCTCCATCCCGTAGGTTCCCCCGCCCGGCACCACCGCCAGGCTGTGGGCCTGATAAACCTCTTTCATCATCGCCGATATATCCTGCATCACCGAAACAAAGGCCGCGGACATGGAATTCAGCGACCGGTCGGTAAAGACCACGGAATATTCCAGCAACCCATCCGGGTCGATATCATCACGCAAGGCCGGCATGGCAATCTCCTCAGCAAAAAAAGGGGCAGGCTTGTCTGTCAGTCACCAACATGGCATTTGGCTGAATTTTTTCAAGGTCAAATTAGGGCTTGGCAGGCAGCCATGCCATGTTATATCGCGTATTAGAAAAAATTGCCCGATAATCGGGCTGGTAGGCGGGGCCAAAAGAGGCGGGACGGTATATGCACGATATTTACGGTATCGACAGCTGGGGCGACCAGCTGCTGAAAATCATGGATAACGGCCATCTGGGCCTGTGCCAGCCGGACAAGCCGGAGGTAGAGCCGGTTGATCTGGTCAAGCTGATAGAGGATTTGCACGCGCGCGGCATTACCACGCCGGTTCTGTTGCGGGTGACCAATTTCCTGCGCGCCCGCATCGAACAGATCAATGAGAGCTTTGCCGCCGCCATGGCGGAAATGGATTATCAGGGCCGCTATCAGGGGGTTTTTCCGATCAAGGTCAATCAGCAGGCCCAGGTGGTTGAGCGCATTGTCGAATATGGCCGCCCGTTTGATTTTGGGCTGGAGGTTGGCTCAAAGGCGGAATTGCTGATCGCGCTGACCCAGAAATTGAGTGCCGAGGCCGCGGTTATCTGCAACGGCATCAAGGACAGCGAATTTCTGGAGCTGGCCAGCATGGCCCAGCAGCTGGGCTATAATGTGTTTATCGTGCTGGAAAGCCCGCGTGAGCTGGAGCTGGTGCTGGAGGTGGCCCGGCGCACCGGATTTCGCCCGCAGCTGGGCCTGCGCGTCAAGCTGACCAATACAGTCAGCGGCAAATGGGCTGAATCCTCCGGTGACCGCTCAACCTTCGGGCTGACCATCGCGCAAATCATGGCGGTGATAGAGCGGCTGAAAGAGACCGGCTATCTGGATTGCCTGGTTTTGCAGCATTCCCATCTGGGCAGCCAGGTGCCCAATATCATTGAAATTCGCAAGGCGACCCAGGAAGCTTGCCAGTTTTTTGCCGAATTGCGCCGCGAGGGCGCGCCGCTGAAATGGCTGGATTTGGGCGGCGGTCTGGGGGTTGACTATACCGGCGAGCATACCGCCAGTGCCAATTCGATCAATTATTCGCTGTCCGAATATTGCCTGAATATCATTGAGACGGTGAAGGAAATGATGGATCAGAACGGGCTGGAGCATCCCACCATCATCACCGAGAGCGGGCGGGCCTGTGTCGCCCAGTCCTCCATGCTGATTTTCAATGTGCTGGAAGCCACCCATTATGACAGCGCCCAGCCGGTGACCGCAGCCGAGACGGATTCCCCGCTGCTGGCCAAAATGCTGAAATTGAAAATTACCTGACCCCGGACCGGCTGCAGGAATGCTGGAATGATCTGAAATATTACCGGGATGAGGCGCGCGCCCCGTTTCGGCGCAACCAGATGAGTCCGGCCAGCACCGCGCGCACCGAGCAAGCCTATCTGTATCTGATGCACCGGATCAAGCAAATTGCTGCGCGACCCGGACGCCTTTACCGATGATCTGCGCGCGGCGCTGGATCAGGCGGCGGATATCTATCATTGCAATTTTTCCCTGTTTCAGAGCCTGCCCGATGTCTGGGCAATCGATCAGCTGCATCCGCTGGCCCCTATCCAACGCCTGCATGAAAAGCCCATGCGCTCTGCTATCCTGTCTGATATTACCTGCGACAGTGACGGGGGGATTGACCGGGTTGTGCTGGCAGATGGCATTTCTGAATCGCTGCAAGTGCATGATTTGCGGGATGATGAGGATTATTATCTGGGGGTGTTCTTTATCGGGGCCTATCAGGAAACGCTGGGCGATTTGCATAATCTGTTCGGCGATACCAATGTGGTGACCATTGAGCTGGAAGCCGACGGCCAGTTTGAAATGATGCATGAACAGGATGGCGATACCATCTCAGAAGTGCTGACTTATGTGGAATATGATACCAAACGCATGGCAGACGCGTTCAAGGCGATTGTCGAGCGGGCGGTGAAATCCGGCCGGCTCAGCCCGTCTGACCGGCGCCGGCTGATGGCCAGCTGGGCCAGCAGCATGAATGGCTATACCTATTTTGAACATCAGGAAATGTCCTGAAACGCAGCAGCGGAGCAAGTGAATGTCCAAGATTCTGGTGATTGGCGCGGGCGGGGTTGGCTCGGTGGCGGTGCATAAAATGGCCATGCAGCCTGACCTGTTCACCGATATTACCCTGGCCAGCCGCCGTCAGGCAAAATGTGAGGAGATCGCCGCCTCAGTCAAACAGCGCACCGGAACCGCCATCAAGACAGCCGAGCTGGATGCCGATGATGCGCAGGCGACCGCCCGGCTGATTGAGCAGACCGGGGCCCGGCTGGTGGTCAATCTGGCCCTGCCCTATCAGGATTTGTCGATCATGGAGGCCTGTCTGATGGCCGGGGCAGATTATCTGGATACCGCCAATTATGAACCGCGCGATGAGGCCAAATTTGAATATCATTGGCAATGGGCCTATCAGGATCGCTTTGCAAAAGCCGGACTGATGGCCTTGCTTGGCTCCGGCTTTGACCCCGGCGTTACCAATATCTTTACCGCCTGGACCGGCAAGCATCTGATAAGCGAGATGCAGACACTCGATATTCTGGATTGCAATGGCGGGGATCACGGCCAGCATTTCGCCACCAATTTCAACCCGGAAATCAATATCCGTGAGGTAACCGCCCCGGCCCGCCACTGGCAGGATGGGCAATTTGTGGAAACACCGCCGCTCAGCACCCGCCAGCATTTCGATTTTCCGCAGGTCGGCCAGCGCGCCATGTATCTGATGTATCATGAGGAGCTGGAATCCCTCACCCGCCATTTCCCCGAATTGCAGCGGGCGCGCTTCTGGATGACCTTTGGCGAGGCCTATCTCAAACATCTGGAAGTCTTGCAGAATGTGGGCATGACTTCTATTGAGCCGGTTCTGTATGAGGGCCGGGAAATCATCCCGCTGCAATTTTTGAAAGCGGTGCTGCCCAATCCGGGCGATCTGGGCAAGACCACCAGCGGCAAGACCAATATCGGCACCATCATCACCGGCCAGCAGGACGGCAGGCAGCGCACCATCTATCTCTATAATGTGTGCGATCATGAAGCCTGTTTTGCCGAGGTGGGATCGCAGGCGGTCAGCTATACAACCGGCGTGCCTGCCATGATCGGGGCGCCGTTGATGCTGGACGGGACCTGGCAGAGGCCGGGGGTTTGGAACATGGAACAGATGGACCCGGATCCCTTTATGGATATGCTGAACCGGAACGGGCTGCCCTGGCAGTATGTTGAGCTGGATGCGCCGCTTGATTTTTGACCCGATCAGGGCAAGGCCGGATTAAGGCAAGGACAAATTGCTGATGATGGAAACCAAGACAGCTGGCCCGGGGGCCTTTGCCGCGCTGGATTTGACGCGCCTGCCCAGCCCTGCCTTTGTGGTGGATGAGGTGCGGCTGGAAGAAAATCTGGCCTGCCTGCAGCAGATTTCAGAGGCATCCGGGGCGCAGATTCTGGCGGCCCTCAAAGCCTTTTCCATGTGGGAGCTGGCTGGGCTGACCAGCCGCTATCTGGCGGGATGCTGTGCGTCTGGCCTGTGGGAGGCGCAGCTGGCCCGCGCCCATTATGGCGGGCTGTTATCCACCTTTTCCCCAGCTTACCGCGAAACAGAAATCGATCAGATTGCCGATCTGTCTGACCATGTGATTTTCAACAGCCCGGCGCAGCTGGATCGCTTTGCCGGGCGGGTGCGGGCCGGCGGGGCTGAGACAGGCTTGCGGATTAATCCGGAATTGCCGCTTGGGGAGGTGGCAAAATATGACCCGGCGGCTGCCGGCTCGCGCCTTGGCTTGCCTCTCTCGCAATGGCAGCCGGAGCTGGCCAGCCGGATTGACGGGCTGCATATTCATAGCCTGTGCGAACAGGGGCTGGCCCCGCTGCATCAGCTGGCCGCGCATTTGGCCCCGCTGCTGGATTCCGTTGCCGGACAGATAAAATGGATAAATCTGGGCGGCGGCCATTTGATCACCCGCCCGGATTATGACCGGGCCGGGCTGGTTGCGCTCTTGCAGGGGCTGGCGGAGCAAACCGGGGCGCAGATTATGCTGGAGCCCGGCACCGCCCTTGCCTTTGATGCCGGCATTCTGGTGGGTGAGGTTCTGGATGTGATGGAAAATGACGGGCCGATTGCTGTTCTGGATATATCGGCCACCTGTCATATGCCGGATGTCCTGGAAGCCCCCTACCGGCCAGCCTTGTTGCAAGAGGTTGCAGAGGGGGAAGATATTGATCTGGGCGGGCCCAGCTGTCTGGCCGGGGACAGGATAGGCCGCTACCGGCTGGCCAGCCGCCCAGCCCCCGGCACCCGCCTTGCCTTTCTGGATCAGGCCCATTATTCGATGGTCAAGACCACCACCTTTAACGGGGTCCAGCTGCCCGCGCTGGCTGTCTGGAACAGCAAAACCGATGCCTTGCGGATTATCCGTGAATTCACCTTTGACGATTTTGCCGGGCGGCTGTCATGACAGGCAGCCGAGACCAGTTTCTGGGAGAAGAATTACAGGCGGCGGAAAATGACCCGGCCACCGCCCTGTTCCAGCTGATCCCCTGTCCGCTGGAAAAGACGGTTTCCTATGGCAGCGGCACGGCGGGCGGCCCGGCGGCCATCCTGGCGGCCAGCCAGCAGCTGGAGCGCAGCACAGACGCGATGCAGGCTTGCACAGCTGGCCTCTTCACCCAGCCGCCAATCACCTGCTCCGGCCCGATTGAACAGGCGCTGGCAGAATTGCAGGCGCGCAGCCGGACGCTGGCCGCAGCCGGGCATCTGCCGGTGATTCTGGGCGGCGAGCATTCGCTCAGCTGGGCAGCGGTGCGCGGTATTCAGGAGGCGTTGCCAGGCCCGCTGGGGGTGGTGCAAATCGATGCCCATGCTGATCTCCGCAAAGCCTATCAGGGCCAGCCCCATTCCCATGCCAGCGTGATGCGGCTGCTGGCTGAAGAAGGCGTGCCCATCTGCCAGATCGGGGTGCGGGCCTTATGTGCCGAAGAAGAACAGGCGCGGCTGGATTATTCCATTATTGCCCATGATGGCCCGCAGCTGGTGCGCGAACAAATCAGCCGCATCACCCTGCCGGAGGATTTTCCCGAACATATCTATATCAGCTTTGATCTGGACGGGCTGGACCCGGCGATTTTACCAGCGACAGGAACGCCGGTGCCGGGCGGGCTCAGCTATTATCAGGCGCTTGATTTGGTGGCCTCTGCCTTGCAAGGCCGGGTCTGTGCCGGGCTGGATGTGGTAGAGCTGGCCCCGTCGCCAGCCCATCCGGCCAGTGATTTCTGCGCAGCCCAAATTTGCTATCACCTGATGGGGCTGGCTCTGGCCAGTCGCAGCTAAAACCGCAGCGTCGCCAGCGCAAACACCCCAATACCGGCCGCCAGCGCAAAAAACAGGCGGCGGGTGAAAACCATCACCCCCAACCCGGCCAGCAATCCGGCCAGCCGCATCTCCAGCGTTGTGCTGGCCAGAATTCCGGTCGGATAGGTGAGGATCAGCATCATCACCCCGGCGGCCATCGCATAGGCAACCATATTGATCCATTCCATCAAAGGGCCATCCGGCGGTATCCTGTTGCCAAGTGTCGCGCCCAGAAAACGCCACAGGAAAGTGGCCAGGGCCGCCAGCATTATCGCGGCCCAGACATAGCCCGGATTGAGCAGGGAGGGGCTGATCTCAGCCATCTTGCCGCCTCCCCGCCCAGAGCCGGATCAGCAGCAGCGCGGCTGTTCCGCCGGCCAGACCGGCCAGCAAAATCGCCCAGGACCCAAATAGCGGATAGAGCAGCGGACAAAACAGGCCGCCTGCGACCACCGCCAGCCGGTTGCCGAGCTGGCGTGCATTAATCAAGAGCAGTAACAGATAAACCGGCGTGACAAAAATCATCACCCGCAAAATCTCTGGCGGAATCACATCTGCTGCAAAATAGCCAAGGGCCGACCCGGTCACTGCAAAAACCGCAATGGTCAAGGCAAAACCAATGACGAAATTCAGCAATTCCGGCGCGCTGTAGCGATCCCGCACATAGCCCATCTGCACCCAGGTGGAAATCGCCATAATGTGAAACAGCGAAAGCTGCAGCCAAAAGGGTATCTTTTGCTGGCGCATCTGCAGCATCTCATTGGCCGATACCACGATCAGCAGCATCCGCATATTGGCCATGGCAACAGCAAAGAAAATGACCAAAAAAGGAGCTCCGACTGATACGGCTGTTATCATTGCAACCTGACCCGGCATCCCGAAAACAGCAATCGTCGCCGCAACGGTCATCCAGCCATCCAGCCCGGCCTCACGGGCAATTGCGCCATAGCCGACCATCGTCGCCCCCAGCGCAAAGGCAGGCAGGCGCGCCGCCTCTATCACGCCTTGCGTTTTTGGCGGGCGCAGTTTTTTTTCAGCTGAATGAGACAGAGCTTTCTCCTGAAAAACCGGTTAGCCGACTGGCCAGCGGGCCTAGCATAGATCGTTGGCAAAGGCAGGGTCAATCCGGCCCCGGCCTTTTCCGCATCCCTGTTTTTTCCGGATATCCAGATCGCTCCTTATCCGGCGGGATATAAATTTTGCTTGACCGGAAAGGCTTAATCCAAGCAGCCTGTAACCCGTCATGAACACGCTGCCGCAAAAACAGATGAAAGCTGCCCGCTTTGGCTGGATTCTCTATGATTGGGCTTCCTCGCCCGTGCCCACCTTGCACGCAACCTTTGTCTTTGCGGTTTATTTCACCACCGTCATCATGCCAGAGGGCGGATCCACCGCCTGGGCCTGGATGACCGGCAGTGCCGCCTTGCTGGTCGCGCTGGCCGCGCCTTTTGCCGGGCGCTTTGCTGACAGCAAGGGGCGGATAAAATCCTGTCTGGTTGGCAGCCTGCTGGTCGGGGCCGCCGCGACAGCTGCCCTCTGGTGGGCCACCCCGGATAGCGGGGCCATCCGCCTGGCGCTCAGCTTTTCGCTGGTCTCCATCTTTGCCATGGAGATCAGCTTTGTTTTCTATAATGCCATGCTGGCCCGCCTCGCCCCGCCAGACAGTATTGGCAAAATGTCCGGCCTTTCCTGGGGCATTGGCTATGCCGGGGCGATTATTGCGCTGGTTGTGGTGCTGGCGGTGCTGATCCTGCCTGAAATCCCGCCCTTTGGGCTGGACAAGCAGGCGGCGGAGCCGGTGCGGGCGGCGATGGTCTTTGCCGGACTCTGGGCAGTGCTGTTCAGCCTGCCGATGATGCTGTTTGTCCCCTCGCTGCCAGCCACCCCGCAGACAGGCCGGCTATTTGCCCAGTTTGTCGCCTCTTGCAAAACAGCCGCCGCGATTCCGGATATGGTGCGCTTCTTGCTGGCGCGCATGGCATTTAATGACGGGCTGGTAACGCTGTTTGCCTTTGGCGGTATTTATGCAGCACGGGTGTTTGATTTCACCCAGACCGAGATTCTGGCCTTTGCGATTTTGCTGAATATCACCGCCGGGCTGGGGGCTGCGGCTGGCGGCTGGGCAGATGACCGGTTTGGCAGCCTGACCACGCTGCGGGTCGCGCTGTGGGGATTGCTGCTTTTTGGCCTGATTGCGATCCTCGCCCCGTCCAAGCTGGTGTTCTGGATTGTCGGGGCAGTGCTGGGGATTTTTGTTGGCCCGTGCCAGGCCGCATCCCGCAGCTGGATGGCCCGCCATACGCCCGATGCAGACAAGGCCAGCCTGTTCGGTCTTTATATGGTATCGGGCAAGCTGACCAGTTTTGCCGGGCCCTTTTGCTATGGGCTGCTGGTTCTGGCAACCGGGTCTGACCGGGTGGGCATGGCGATTGTGCTGCTGCTGGTCGGGCTGGGGATTATCCTGCTGCCCGGGCGGGGACGCAAGGGCGCGTGAACCGATCTCAGCCGGGCTGGCGCGGTTGCGGCTGGCGCGCCGGCATATTGACCAGCACAATACCGGCAGACAGACAGATAAGGGCCGCGACCAGGGACAGGCCGATTTGTTCGCCCAGAATCAGCCAGCCAAACAGCACCGCAAAGGCCGGTGACAAAAAGCTGAAAGAGGTGACCGAGCTGGCCGAATAGCGGGCCAGCAACCAGAACCACAGCGTATAGCCAAAGGCGATAACCACCAGCACCTGAAAAGCAAAGATAAACCCGTACACCGGCTGGAAATCACGCAACATTTCGCTGCCCAGAAAGGCCAGCGGCAACAGCATCAAGGCTGAGACAACCAGCTGATAGAGTATCTGGCGCTCTGGCGGGCATTGTTTGAGCGGGCTGAATTTGGCTAGCCAGGCAATCCCGGCCCAGCTGAAACTGGCCAGCAAGGCCAGCACATCCCCCAGCAACAACCGGCTATCCAGCAGGCTGCCCAGCTCGGCATCCGGACGGCTGGATACAGACAGCACAACCCCCAGCACCGCCAGCACCAGCCCGGCCATCTTGCGGGTGGTCAGCCGATCGCCGGAAACGGTAAAATGGCTGGCAATGGCGAGCCAGACCGGCATGGTATAAAACAGGATCGAAATCCGCGCGACGCTGGAATAATCCAGGGCCAGGAACAAACACCAGAATTCAACCCCGAATAGAATACCATTCAGCACCCCCGGCCAGAACTCGCCGCGATGCCAGCCAACACCGCGGCCAGTCCATAAAGTCCATAAAAGGATAGGCACACAGGCCGCAGCCGAGCGCAACCCAGCCTGAAACACCGGGTCCATGGCCCCGTTCATTATCTTGATCAGCACCTGATTGGAGCCAAGCAAGACCGTGAACATGATCAGCAGGCCTATGCCGGTCAGATCAAGACCCGGTTTCTGCATACCCGTCAGGCCTGCCCGTCAACCGCGAAGGAGCGCACTGTCTGCAAGGCTCCGTCCAACGCCTCGCCCTTGGGGTCAGCCAGCGCTGTTCTGATCAGCCTTTCTGTCCATTCTGCGGCATCCTCGCGCCCGGCCAGCAAGCCGGCCCCGGACATCACCTTATCAAATTTGCCAAGACCGCGGGCGTGCGTATCACTATAGCCCTTGATCAGACGGCGTGCGCGCAAGATCGCAACCGCCAGATCATAATCCTCAGCCAGCGCTGAGCGGGCCGCCTCCAGCCAGCTCTCAATATGGGCCGTTTCGGTTGCATGGCGCAGCAATTTACGCCGCCAGCCACGCAGGCCGCCCAGCATCCAGAACATCAAAAACCCGCCAATCTGGTCAGAGCGCACCCGCCGCCCCTTATTCACCCGCCGGTCAATAAAGCGCACCAGAGCCGGTCTTTTTTCGATAGCCCGGCCCAGCCCAGCTGGCATCAGGCTGATAAATTCTGCAGCTCCAGGATGCACATATTCGGTCACCTGCAACAGATTTTCCGGCCTGGCAGACATTTCCTCTTCAATGCGCTGCCAGCGCGGCGCCCGCGATTTCAAATCCGCGACCCGGATAATATCATCATAGCACAGCGCATTGGCCAGATATTTGGCCGCCTGCTGGGTGAACAGCCATTCCCGCTCAGCCCCGCCTGCCGCCTGATCCAGCCGGTGCAAGTCTGCCAGCTGATCCAGATAGGCCGCCCCATAGTCCAAATCCTGATAATCCACCAGCTTGACCAGACCGGCATGGGCCAGCTTTTGCACCGCTGTCGGCATCTCCATGATGCGGGCTTCAAGGGTCTGCCAGCGGCTGAGCAGCCGCTTTGGCCCGGCAGCCAGGCGCGGCCCTGAAGCAGGCGTTTTGGCCGGTTGCGGCAGGTCAACCCCGCCTTTTTCGGCGCGTTCGCGGGCCGCCTGAAAAGCCGCCAGGGATGCCTCTACCCCGCGGCCGGATTTGCGGATGGTTTCCTCATAGCTGCTGGCCGGAAAGGGCAAGGCCCCGGACCCGGCCAGGGCCCCGAACAGGCTGGCCGAAATCACCGAACCGGCCTGCTGGGCGATCACTTCCATGTCAAACGCCACCAGCTTTGCGGACATTTTCTCGGCTGCTTCCAGAACTGCCCGGTCATCGGCTATCGCATCTGCCGGAGCGGTTTTTTCCAGCACCGCCAATGCCCGGTGGGAAGAGGCGATCAGCACCGTGCGATCCGCTGTCACAAAGCGGCGCATCATCGCCCGCCCGGCCTCCATCCATTCTGCGGCTATCAGAATATCCACATCCTGTTCTGCCGGAGCGAGGGCAAATACCGGCTGCGGGGCCTGTGGGTCCGGCGCGTTGGGCAACATTTCAATATAATAGATGGTTGCGCCTGTGCGCTGGGCCACCCCGGCAACCGAAGTCGCCTGCACCGCCCAGCCATTTGATTCCGCCAGATCAACGATCCAGCTATTCAGCACACCGCCGCCCTGACCACCGACAGCCAGCACCGCCAGCTTTACAATATCATCCAGCTGATGGCTCATAGGCTGGAGCCTTCTGCGGCCTGAAATTGCAGCCGTCCGGCAGCGCGCCGCCTTTGCAGCCAGCCAATCACCGCCCGCCGCAGGCCCGCCATGCGCACCTCAAACCAGCCTGGATTATGCACCAGATCAGCCTGATTGAAGGACGGGCACAATACGGCCGCATCTGCCACCTCACCACAATTTCCGCAGCCGACACAGGACTGGTCAATATAGGCAATCGGATCATCGCGCAGCGGGTCATCCAGCTTTTTCAAGGTCAGGGAGGGGCAACCGGACAGGCGCATACAGGCATGATCGCCCGTGCAGACATCTTCATCAACGCCGAATTTGGGCCGTTCTACCCGCCTGCCCTCCTTTACCAGAGCTGCTTTTTGGGGCCGTTCCCGGCGCTGGCGGTTCAGCATACATTCAGAAGAAGCGATAATAACCTTTGGGCCTTCTTCGTCTGTGGTCAGCGCCTCTCGCAGCGTATCGCGCATATCAGCGACATCATAGGTGCGGTCAATCTGGCGCACCCAATTCACGCCAACCCCCTCAACAGCGGCGGCAATGGGATGCTTGGTTGCCTTGCTCTTATTATCCGCGCGTGAGGACAGAATATCCTGCCCGCCAGTCGCCGCAGAATAATAATTATCGACAATGATCGTCACGCCGTCTGATTTATTGAAAACAGCATTGGTAATAGAGCTGTTCAGGCCATTATGCCAGAAGCCGCCATCTCCCAAAATCGATATGGGCCGTTTTTCCCCGCCACCGTGAAAGGCCGAATTGGAGGCCGGGCCCAGACCATAACCCATAGTTGTTCCACCAATCTCAAAAGGCGGCATGATGGAAAACAGATGACAGCCAATATCACCGGAAACCTGATGCGGGCCCAGCTCTTCTTCCACCAGCTTCATCGCCGCAAAGATGGGCCGCTCCGGACAGCCGGTGCAAAAGCCCGGCGGGCGCGGCGGCACCGTCTTGGACAGATCCGGCATATCGGTATCTGCCGCAGGCTGGTTCGGGGCACGGTTGGCATCGGGCAGCATATGGTGGGCCGCCTTGGCCAGCCATTTTTGCACCCCCTCCAGCATCACCTGGCCGGTATATTCGCCGGCCATCGGAAACACATCCTTGCCGGAAACCGGCAGCGTGCTTTTTTCCTTATGCAGGATAGCGCGCAGATTCTGTTCCAGAAAATCAGGCTGGCCTTCTTCAACCATCAAGATGGATTGCTTGCCCTCACAAAAGCCCAGCAATTCATCCTCAACCAGCGGATAGGTCACATTCAGCACCATTATCGGCAGCTGGCTGTTACCGTAAATATCGGCCAGACCAACGCGTTGCAGCGCCCGGATCAGGCCATTATACATTCCCCCTTGAACCACAATGCCAACAGCCCCTTCCGCCGGGCCAAAAAATTCATTCAGCTTGTTCTTGCGGATATAATCCAGCGCAGCAGGCAGGCGTTTGGAATATTTCTCTTTTTCATGGATATAAGAGGCAGGCGGCAGCACAATCCGTTCTGTATCCCGCTTCGGGTTCGACAGCGCCTCGGCAACGGTTAGCGATGGGCGCTGATTGT
>JAYPQA010000081.1:0-23489 GCA_038131695.1 Alphaproteobacteria bacterium
TCCGGGGGTGACTCGCTCGGTGCGGCAGCTGATTATCATATTCGCCGCTATTTTCAGGCACTTGGTCAGGATATGCCAGCCCCGGGCCTGTATGAGCGGGTTATTCAGGAGGGGGAAAAGCCGTTGCTGTCGGCGACCTTGCGCAAGACCGGCGGCAATCAGATAAGAGCAGCTGAAATTTTGGGGCTGAACCGAAATACCTTGCGCAAGAAGCTGCGCAGCCTCAATCTGTCCTCAAAGCGGGCAGATTATCGCGATAGCTGACAAAAGGGCCGCACCAGCCATGGCAGCAGAAGAACAGAAAACCGGGACTTTGCGGGGCTTGCGCCGCCAGCTGCGTCTGGACGGGGCTGTCTGGTTGGTCATTATGCTGGCATTGGGGCTGGGGCTGGCAGCCTTTTTTGCGCTGTCCGGCATTGAAGATGTATCGCGCCAGTCTGATTTGCTGACCCTTGTTTTTGGGCTGGGGGCGCTAGTCTTGCTGGTGCTGGCCATTGTGGTGGGCCGCCAGCTGATCAGCCTGTGGCGGTTGCGGCGCAGCGGGCAGGCCGGGGCGCAGCTGCATTTGCGGCTGGCGGTGCTGTTCGGCGGGGTGACGGTTATCCCCTCGGTTCTGGTGGCCTTGTTCGCGGTGTCTGTTGTGGATTATTCCCTGCGCGGCTGGTTTGCCGAGCGGATTTCCACCGCCGTTTCGGAATCGGTGACCATTGCAGATGCCTATCTGGAAGAACATTCGCGCTCTGTGCGCGGCCAGATTCTGGCGATGGCCAATGATATCAACCGCGAGGCTCCGCGCCTCTTGCCTGATCCCACGGCCCTTGACCGGTTTATTGACAGCCAGACCGGCATCCGCAACCTGTCCGAGGCGGTGATTGTCGATGGAACCGGCCAGATTCAGGCAAAATCGCAATTTGCCTTTGCCCTGTCCTTTGTTGAGCTGCAATCCGGCTGGCTGGACCGCGCCCGCTCTGGCGAGGTGGTGGTGGTGCGCACGCCGCAGGATAACAAGCTGCAGGCGGTGGTAAAGCTGAACAGTTTTGTGGATGCCTATCTGGTCGCCGGGCGGTTTATCGACCCGGCTGTGCTGGCAGCTGTTGATCAGACCCGGCTGGCCGCCTCTGACTATCAATCCCTGTCCTTTGCCCAGACTGATATCCAGATTTCCATGGCGGTGCTGTTTGCGGTGCTGGCGCTGATGCTGCTTTTGGGCGCGCTCTGGGTCGGGCTGGGGTTGGCTAATTCCATTGTTGAGCCGATTGGCCGGGTCATAGCGGTGGCTGATGAGGTGCGCGGCGGCAATCTCTCGCCGCGGCTGGCAGAGACCGGCCAGCTGGATGAGATTGACCGGCTGGGAGCCAGCCTGAACCGGATGCTGAATGATTTATCCAGCTCGCAGGAACAGCTGGTGCAGGCCAACCGCCAGCTTGATCAGCGCCGGGAATTTACCGAGGCGGTGCTGGCCGGGGCCTCTTCCGGGGTGATCGGGCTGGATCGCAACGGGGTGGTAACGCTGCCCAATCAGGCTGCCTGCCGGCTTCTGGATATGTCTGCCGAGGCGCTTTACGGGGCCAGGCTGGCAGACAAGGTGCCGGCCTTTGCGCCGCTTCTGGCCCAGATTGACCGCGGCAAGAAACGGCTGCGCGAGGAACAGATAGCCCTGCGGGCGGGCGGGCGCACCCTGACCGTTCAGGCGCGCCTGACTGTTGAGACAGTGGAGGGGCGCATTATCGGCTTTGTGGTCACCTTTGATGATGTGACCGCCCTGTTATCTGCCCAGCGCAAGGCGGCCTGGTCGGATATTGCCCGCCGCATTGCCCATGAGATTAAAAACCCACTGACCCCTATCGGGCTGGCCGCCGACAGGCTGGTCAGCAAATATCGCCCGCAAGATGAAAAAGAGGGTCGCAATTTTGAGCAAACCGTCTCGATCATCAGCCGCCAGGTAGAAGATATTGGCCGCATGGTCGATGAATTCTCGCATTTTGCCCGTATGCCGACTGCGGTTCTGGAAAAGCTGGATTTGTTGGAATTGCTGGAAGGTCAGGCCCAGCTGGCAGAAGAGGGGGGCGCGGCTGCCCTGACGCTGGAGCTGCCAGAAGGCCCGCTGCCGGTGCTGGCAGATGCCGGGTTGATGCGCCAAGCCATTACCAACCTTGTCAGCAATGCCCAGAATGTCTTGCAGGAAAACCAGGTGGAAAATCCACAAATCCACATGGTTCTGAGCGTTGCAGAGGGTCAGATAACGCTGGTGATAAGGGATAACGGCCCGGGCTTTCCAGAAATGGATCTCGATGAGCTGTTTGAGCCTTATGTCACCACGCGGGAAAAAGGCACCGGGCTGGGCCTGTCAATTGTGCAGAAAATCATCTCTGATCATGGCGGGGAAATCATGCTGGCCAACAATCCGTCCGGCGGGGCAGAAGTAACCTTGACCCTGCCCGCCGGAATAGAACACACTCAGCCCAAAAACCGGGTGAACAGGCCATGATGGAAGAAATTCTGATCGTCGATGATGAGCCGGATATCCGCGCCCTGATCAGCCTGTCACTTGAGGATGAGGGCTTTACCACCGTGCAGGCCGCCGACGGGGCGGCCGCCAGACAGGTCTTGTCCTCGCGCCAGCCCTCGGCAGCGATTCTCGATATCTGGATGCGGGAATCAGATATGGATGGGCTGGAATTGCTGAATTGGTGCCGCTCTATCTATCCGGAAATGCCGGTGATTATGATCTCTGGTCATGGCACGATTGCCACCGCTGTTCAGGCGATTCGGCAGGGCGCCTATGATTTTGTGGAAAAACCGTTCAAGACCGAGCGGCTATTGCTGACCGTTCGGCGGGCCTTGCAGACGCGCAAGCTGGAACAGGAAAATGCCGCCTTGCGCTCGCAGACCGGCCAGACCGAAGCCCCGCGCCTGATCGGCCAGTCGGCCGCCATTCGCCAGCTCGGCCAGCAAGTTGAAAAGCTGGCCCCGACAGCCAGCCGGGTGCTGATCAGCGGGCCGTCCGGCTCTGGCAAGGAAACGCTGGCACGGGTGATTCATGCCCAGTCCGGGCGCGGCGAACAGCCCTTTGTGGTGGCGGCGTGCGGGCGGCTGACAGCTGAGCGGGCGGATGCCGAGCTGTTTGGAGCAGAACAGCTGCAGGCGGGCCGGCGGGTGGTGGGCCTGTTGGAGCAGGCCAATCGCGGCACGCTCTATTTTGATGAGATTTGTGATCTGCCTGCCGAAACCCAGGGGCGTATCGTGCGCGCCGTTGCTGAACAGCGGTTCCGGCGCATCGGCGGGGCTTCAGAAGTGGTTGCGGATGTGCGGATTATATCGGCTTCCTCACGCGATATTCAGGACGCGATAGCCGATGGCAGCCTGCGTGAGGATCTCTATTATCGCCTCGGCGTGGTGCAGCTGGAAATCCCGCCCTTGTCTCGGCGGCGCGAGGATATCAGCCTGTTGGCAAAGCATTTTGCCGCCCATCAATGTCAGATTCTGGGCCGTCCGCCAGTCAAGCTGGGAGAGGATTTGCTCAACGCCATGCGGGCCTGCAGCTGGCCGGGCCAGGTGCGCCAGCTGCGCAATGCGCTGGAATCGATGATAATCCTCGCGCCAAATGAGCCGGATATTGTGCTGGGCGCTTCTGCCTTGCCAGCACAGCTGCTTGCTGATAATACAGGCGGCCAATCAGCAGTGACCGCAGAAGAAATGCTGTCGCTGCCATTGCGTCAGGCCAGAGAGGCTTTTGAAAAGGAATATATGACCGCCCAGCTGGACAGGTTTGCCGGCCATATATCGCAAATGGCCAAATTTGTCGGCATGGAACGCTCGGCCCTGCATCGCAAGCTGAAAGCGCTTGGCGTGCAGGCGGCGGATGAGGATAAAGATCAATGAAGATTGTGATTTGCGGGGCGGGCATTGTGGGCTCGGCGATTGCCACCTATCTGGCCCAGGAAGGCAATGATGTGACCATTGTCGATCAGGACCCGGACAAGGTGCAGCGGGTAACCGAACACGCTGATCTGGCCGCTGTGGTCGGGGTAGCCTCGCACCCGGATATTCTCCAGCAGGCCGGGCTGGCAGATGCTGAGCTGATTATCGCGGTGACCGATTCAGATGAGATCAACATGGTGGCCTGTCAGGTCTCGCACACTATTTTTGAGACGCCGAACCGGATCGCCCGGGTGCGGGCCAATGCCTATCTCTCGCCTGCGGCCAAAATGCTCTATTCGCCGGAGCATCTGCCGATTGATCATATTATCTCGCCGGAATTGGAAGTGTCACGTTCGGTCAGCCGCCAGCTGCGCCTGCCCGGGGCGTTTGATGTCAAGGATATGGGGGGCGGGCGTATTCGCCTGATCGGCGTGCAATGTGATGAGCAATGCCCGATTCTGGCGACGCCTATCCGGCATCTGACCAATCTTTTCCCGGATCTGAATATGACGATTGTGGCCCTTATCCGGTCCGGGCGGGTAATCATTCCGCGCGATGGCTCGGATATGATGGAGGCGGGGGACCGCGTTTATTTTGTCTGTGATGCAGACCATACAGAGCGGGCAATGGCCTCCTTCGGCCATACTGAAAATGAGGCCAGTTCCGTGGTGATCGCTGGCGGCGGCAATATCGGCCTGTTGCTGGCTGAGGATATTGAAAAGGGTTTTGGCCAGACCGAGTCCGTGATTATTGAGCTGCACAAGGAACAGGCCCGCCATCTGGCTGAGCAGCTGGGCCAGACCTCGGTCGTTTGCGGCGATACGCTGGATGCCGATATTCTAAAAGAGGCTGGCGTGCCGACAACCGATACCTTTGTTTCGGTCTCCAATGATGATGAGGTGAATATCCTCTCTGCCCTTCTGGCCAAGCGGATGGGGGCCCGCCATACGGTGGCGCTGGTCAATATGCCGGGCTTTGTGCCGCTGATCAGCGCGCTGGGCGTGGATGCGGTGATCAACCCGCCGCAAATTACCATCTCCTCGGTTCTTGAGCATGTCCGGCGCGGGCGCATTGTAGATGTGCATTCGCTGGTTGAGGAGCTGGGCGAGGTGCTGGAGGCCGAAGCGCTGGCAACCTCTGCGCTGGTGGGCCAGCCCTTGCGCAAATCCCGCATTCCCAAAGGCGTTGTCATCAGGGCGGTGCTGCGCGGCGAGCGGGTCATTCCGGCGCGCGGTGATACGGTCATTGAGAGCTGGCGACCAGGTGATTGTGTTTGCCCGCCAGAAATCGCGCCAGGCGGAGAGCGTTTTGTCTGCCAAACAGGATTTTTTCGGCTGACCGGGCCAAATAGCAGCTTGCCTCAAGACCGGCTGCTGTCTAAACTCACTCTTTCATAATAATGATCTGCCATTGCAGGGTGTATAAAAAGGCAGGCAAGAGGGGAGCTGGCATGGACAAACAGCACAATCTGCAGGATTTGTTTCTGAATCACCTGCGCAAGCAACATATTTCGGTAACCGTGTTTCTGGTCAATGGCGTAAAATTACAAGGCATTATCACCTGGTTCGACAATTATTC
The DNA here is from genome assembly GCA_038131695.1 of Alphaproteobacteria bacterium. GTDB lineage: Bacteria > Pseudomonadota > Alphaproteobacteria > Puniceispirillales > Puniceispirillaceae > JADHLK01. The sequence continues at coordinate 5,500 of JAYPQA010000081.1, forward strand.
CATCCTGCTGAAGCGCGATGGCCATGTGCAGCTGATATATCAAGCACGCGGTGTCCACCATTATGCCAGCCACCCCTATTGATATGCAGGAAATTGAACAGCATGACAGCCAACAGGCCAAGCCAGACGGAAACGGGCCCAGCTGAAAAAGACCCAGCTGAACAAGAACAGCCCGGACAGGCTGAAACCGCTCTGGCTGGTCTGGATTGGGACGGGCTGAGCGCTGAGGTCTACCAGCTGCTGGAACAGGCGTCTGAGCAGTTTATCCTGCCGCGCTGGCAAAGGCTGGCTGAGCAGGAGATCCACACCAAAAGCAGCGCCTCAGATTTCGTGACCATTGCTGATCTGGAAGCTGAAGCCTGGCTCACCCCAGGCTGGCCGGTCTGCTGGCTGGCGCGCAGATTATCGCTGAAGAAGCCAGCGCGGCGGACCCGGCCTTGCGGGATCGGGCCGGTGAAGGGCTGGTCTGGACGCTGGATCCGGTAGATGGCACGCGCAATTTTGTCCAGCAACGCCCGGCCTTCTGCTCTATGGCTGCGCTGGCAGAAGCGGGAGCTGGGCAGGCGGCCTGGATTTGGCTACCGCTGGAAAGGGCCTGTCTGCACGCGCGCGCAGGCGGGCTATTCTGGATAGATAGCCAAGGAGTTCAAAGGCTGGGCCGCCCGGACCATCAGCGCGGCCTGGACCGGATGCAGGGAACCGGCGGCGTGCTGGGGCTGGAAGGGGCACAAAGAGCGGCGGTGCAGGAGCGGCTGAAAGCCTTGCCCGGGCGCCGCTTTGTCGGGTCTGCCGGTATTGAGGCGGTGCGTCTGGCTCTGGGCGAGCTGGATTTCCTCTATCATGCGCGCTGCAACCCGTGGGATCATTTGCCGGTGGATATTATCTGCCGGCAAGCGGGCCTGTGCGTGCGCCAGCTGCCCGGCGGCGGGGCCTATCATCCGGCCAGCCGCACCGGTATTCTGGTTGCCCCGGATGCCTCTGCCTGGCAGGATTTGGCCAGCCATATCTGGCCAGAGGCAGCAGAATAATCAGCCCTTGCCCTTGGCTTCCTGCCAGAGAGCCTCCATCTCATCCAAAGAGGCTTCTTCCATTGATTTGCCATTCTTTTTAATGGATTCTTCTATATAATTAAAGCGTTTTTGAAACTTGTCATTACAGGCGAGCAGGGCTGTTTCCGGGTCCACCCCGGCCTTGCGGGCGATATTGGCAGCGACAAACATAATATCGCCGGTTTCCTCATGCAGCCGGGTCGGGTCCGGCGTGGCGCTGGCCAGCTCGGCGCGCAGCTCGGCAATTTCCTCTTCCATCTTGTCCAGAACGGCGGCCAAATCCGGCCAGTCAAACCCCACCCGGGCGGCGCGTTTTTGCAGCTTGACCGCCCGCATCATGGCCGGCAGGCTAACGGCGATGCCATCCAGCAGGCTGGCCGTGCCTGACCCTGCCTCGCTTTGCCGTTCCGCAGCCTTGATATCCTCCCAGCTGGTGCGCACGGCTGCGGCGGTTTTCGCCTCAGCTGTGCCAAAGACATGGGGATGGCGGCGGATCATCTTCTCGGAAATGGCGGCGGCAACATCCGCCAGCGTGAACAGGCCCATCTCTTCTGCCATGCGGGCATGAAAGACGATCTGCAACAGCAAATCGCCCAGCTCATCCTGCAGCTTTTCCGGCGAACCAGACCGGATGGCATCAGCGACTTCATAGGCTTCTTCTATTGTATAGGGGGCGATAGAGGCGAAATCCTGCTCTCTGTCCCAGGGGCAGCCGGTTTGCGGGTCGCGCAGCGCGGCCATAATCTGTTGCAGGCGGGCAATTTGTTCCAGCGCGGCAGATGGGTCAGGCTTGTCCATGGTTCCAACTCTAGCCCTGCCTGGCTGCCTCTGTCCAGCCTTGCCGGGCGCAGCGGGGCGGACAGGCAAAGCGCAAGTGACTTGCTATCTGGTGCGGCTTTCGGCATTCTGGGCCCGCCAAGTTCACATGACCCCATCCGCGGATTTTGGAGCCGGATTTTGGAGAGAGACAAGATGAGTGAGAGCATCCCGCCAAGACGCACGCTTTTTGCCCGCCTGCGCGGCTGGTTTTTTGCCGGGCTGCTGGTAACAGCGCCGATCTTTTTGACCATCTATATCACCTGGATGGTGGTCAGCTTTCTGGACAGCCAGATTGTCAGCCTGCTGCCCGGCCAGCTGCGCGATCTGTTCACCACCCGCATTCCGGGCTTTGGCGAGGTGCCGGGCTATGGGCTGATTATCGGGCTGGTGATGATCACGCTGGTGGGCGCGCTGGCTGCCGGTTTTATCGGGCGCTGGCTTATCCGGATGGGGGAATCGGTGCTGGCCCGGATGCCGATTGTGCGCTCTATCTATTCGGCCTCAAAACAGGTTCTGGAAACGGTGATGGCCAGCCAGTCAGATGCGTTCCGGGATGTTGTGCTGGTGCAATATCCGCGCAAGGGATTGTGGGTCATCGGCTTTGTAACCGGCAATACCAAGGGCGAGGTGCAGCAGCGCACCCATGATGACACGGTTAATGTCTTTGTGCCGACAACGCCGAATCCAACATCCGGGTTTTTGCTGTTTTGCCCAAGGCAGGAGCTGGTCTTTCTGGATATGAGCGTGGATGATGCGCTTAAGCTGGTAGTCTCCGGTGGCATTGTGACGCCGCCCGCTCCGAAAGTGGCGCCGAAAGCCGCTCGCAAGGCAGCTGCCGCAGGCCGGCCCGCCAAAAAAGCGGCCAAAAAGGCAGCCAAAAAGGCGCCCGCCAAAAAAGCGGCTAAAAAAGCAGCAAAGAAAGCCTAGCCGGCGCCCAGATAAGCGCACCGCCCGGTCTTTTCAAACAGGCTGAGCAGCATCCGGTAGCAGGCTGCCTCCTTCTGCCAAATCCGGCCAGCGCGCCAGCACCGCCTCAGCTTCCTTGCGCGCCTCGGCCAGCAAATCATCATGGACCTCCCGAATCAGCCAGCTGGAAGTCGGGAATGCCGGATTGGCGCTGGCCCAGCACCTCCTGGGCCACGCGGTTTCAAATCCTCCTCGGCGATGACAAAGCCGTCATTGCTGGAACGCATGATTTTCAGCCGGGCAGCCGCCGTTTACTGAGCGGTCCCTGCCAGAGCAACGAGCAACTGAACCGCGACGCGGCCCCGCCCGACGCCCGCGCAGCTGGTGCAGCTGCGCGGCGAAGCGTTCGCGTGTTCAATAATGATGATACTGGCTTCCGGCACACGACCTCTATCACCGTGGTTGCGACCAGCGAGCAAGCCGCGCCGCTGCGGAATTTTTCCATCTCTGTTTGGCGGGCCTCGGAAACCATCCGCCATGCCAGCGCCGGATTCGCCTCTGGCGGAATTTTCGCCAACTTGGCCGGTGGCGATACTCGGCAAGCAGCAATATCAGACTTGTCCGTTTCCTCTACCAGCGGGCGATCGTGGGCGCGCCTGCCTTACAGAGCCGCGCTTCGCCGATAATCGCCTCAGCTTGTCCAGACTGACCAGCGCAGTCTCAACCTCTTGCCGGCCGGGCGGTTTTCATCCAGCTGCGGGGCTTTCCAAATCCCCATAGGCGGTCATCGCCAGTGAGCGCGAGATGGGGTGTTGCGGTCATCACGAATATGCACAGCCGCGCCCTTTCTCGCTCGGCAGCAAGCGCTGACGCACGCCGAACCGGTGCTGTTCATCAATGACAGCCAGCCCCAGATCGTGAAATTCCACCCCTTCGCTGAGCAGGGCGTGCGTGCCGATGATCAGCTGCGTCTCTCGCCGCTGGCCAGCCTGTCCAGAATCTCTTGGCGTTGCTTGCTCTTTTTACGCCCAGCGGCAGCGCAATCGAGCCCCAGCGGGTCAGCAGCGCCTGAAAGCTGGCATGATGCTGGCGCGCCAGAATTTCGGTCGGGGCCAGCAGCGCGGCCTGGCTGCCATTCAACCATTCCAGCATGGCCAGAAGGGCCACCAGCGTCTTGCGGAGCCGACATCCCCTGCAGCAGCCGCAGCATCCTCTCCCGCCGCGCCCTGATCGGCAGCGATTTCATCAACCACCGCTGCTGGGCCCCGGTCAGCGGCCAGGAGCAGAGGCGGCGATCAGCTGGTCTTGCAAATGCCGGTCACCAGCAAATTGGCAGCCCGGATCATCGCGCTTGCCAGAAGCGCACTAACAGAACGCCAAAAGACGTGATTAGCCAGCAGCTCATCGCATAGGCGAGCGCACCGGGGCGTTGGGAATTCGGAATCAGCCAGCCCCTCTGGATGAATTTGCAAGGCGCGCATGGCCGCCGCAACCGAACCAGCCCGCTCTGCCAGCCGCGGCCTCTATCCATTCGAACAAATCGATGATTTTTCCAAGCCCGCCTCTATCGCCCGCCGCAGCGCCGGCACAATCCGGCAGTCGCTTGGATAGACCGTTTCAATCTCATCTTCCTGTTTTTCGATAAGGAACAGGATATAATCAGGATGCAGCATTTGCAGCGTGCCCTGATACTGCTCCACCCGCCATGATCGGCGTTGTTCCCCCACCGGCAAGGCGGTTTCAGCCAGTCAGGCTGGCTGCGAAAGAATCGACTCTCTGCTGTCATTTGCGCAGCAGATACCAGACGGCTGCAGGCAGAGCGGAATATCAGCCGCCAGAACGGTCACCTCAAAACTGGCGATTTGCCCGTCAGCAGCGCGTCTGGCAGGTCTGGGCGGGCGCTGCGGTCAACCAGCCCGGCTGGTGCCAGCCGAAGCAAGTCAATCACCAGCTTTCCGGCCCGTTTTTCCAGCAATTCAGACATTTTTGCCCCAACGCCGGGCAGCGTGCCTGTCTGGGCGAAAAGGGCAAATAATTCTGGTGGTCTGAACAGCTGCATCCGCCGGGTCTCCTCATCCCCCATCAAAAAGAAAATGAACAGCATTGTCAAAAACTTCCAAATCTGGTCAAACAGGGCCGGGATGAGGCGCATGGCCATTTGTTACCGGGCGCAAGGCAAGTCAGGACAGGCAGTCAGGACAGATGACAGGAAGAAACCCACGAGGATAGGGTCAGGCGGCTGATCTACCGATTCAGCCACTTACCGGCATGAAGGAAACAGATTTGCTGCTGGGCCAGTTTGCCCGCACCCATCTGGCGGCATTGAGCACGGCAGAGCTGGATGAGTATGAAGCTCTGCTGGTCGCTGGCGATCCGGCCATATTGGCCTTTGTGCAGGGACAGGCAGATGTGCCGCCAGAGCTGGATGGCCGGGTTTTGCGCCTGATCCGGCAATTTGACGCCTCACGCCAGCCAGACCGGCAAGACCATGCTGACCTTTCCTGACAAGGGCCCGATCACTTCTGTCTATAATGCGGCCAGCGCGGCGGCCCCGCTGATATTGGCAGACTTGTCAAAACGCCATAACCAGCTGGTTTTCGTCGCCCTGGATGATGCCAGGCTGGCTGAGATCAAGGCCGGGTTGGGGTTTGTGCTGCCCGCCGCCGAGATTTTGCAGCTGCCTGCCTGGGATTGCCTGCCCTATGACCGGGCCCCGCCCAATGCTGCGCTGGTCAGCCAGCGGCTGGCCTGTTTTACCGCGCTGGCCAGTCATGAGGCGACAGAGGGGGCGCCGCGCATTCTGCTGACCACAGTCAATAGCTGGATGCAGCGCACGCCGCCGAAAAGCTATTTCCGGGATGCCAGCCTGATTCTGAAAGCCGGGGATCAGGCCAGCCCTGCTCGCATTGCCGAATTTCTGGAGGCGAACGGCTTTTTGCGGTCCGGCACGGTGCGCGAATATGGTGAATATGCCATTCGCGGCGGCATCATGGATATTTTTGCCGAGGCGGGCCAGCTGCCAGCCCGGCTGGATTTTTTTGGCGATGAGCTGGAAAAGATCAGGCTTTTTGACTCGCTCAGCCAGCGCTCTTTAGAAGAAACCGATCAGCTGATCCTGCGCCCGGCTGCTGAATACCGGCTGGATGGTGCGGTGATTGCCAGTTTCCGCACCCGCTATCTGGAGCTGTTTGGCGGCGGGGCCGCGCGCGATCCGGTTTATGAGGCGGTCAGTGCCGGCCAGATACCGGCCGGGCTGGAACATTATTTGCCGCTGTTGCATGATCAGCTGGCCCTGCCGGAGGACTGGCTAGAGGGCTGGCCGGTCATTCTGGATAATGAGGCGCTGGCCGCGCTCACCCAGCGCAGCGCCCGCATTGATGAATTTTTTGCCGAAAGACATTCCGGTAGCTGAGGCGGATCAGCCCTGGCGGCCTGTCCCGCGGGATTTGGCCTTCGCAGCCCGCAAGAAATCGAAAATCTGGCCAGCCAGCCGGGGGTCATTCATCTGCATCCTTTTGATCCGCCCGCCGATCAAAAAGGCGGGCTGGATTTGGGCTGCAGCGTCAGCCCGGTCTTTGCCGGTGAGCAGGGGGCCGGGGCCAGCCCGTCGCAGGCAGCTGCCGCAGAGATCACCCGCCAGCTGCCGCAGACACGCGTGTTGCTGGCTGCGGCCTCCAAGGGGGCGGTGGAAAAGCTGTCTGATCTGGTGGGTGCGCATCTGCCGCAACCGGTGCGCCAGATTGCTGATTTTGCGGCGGCTGAGCCGGGGCAGGTGGCGGCGGGCCTGTGGCCGATGCGCAGCGGCTTTTGCCTGCCCGGCCTGCTGGTGCTCTCAGAGCAGGATATTTTCGGCTCCCGCATTGCGCGGGCTACCTCCAGACGGCGGCGGGCAGAAGATTTCCTGCGTGAAGTCTCCTCGCTGGAGGCAGGCGAGCTGGTCGTGCATATAGAGCATGGCATTGGCCGCTATGAAGGGCTGGAGACGATTGAAAGCGGCGGGGCGGATCATGATTGCCTGCGGCTGGTCTATGCGGATGGAGACCGGCTGTTTTTGCCGGTGGAAAATATTGACCTGCTCTCGCGCTATGGCCGGGAGTCGGCAGAGGCGGTGCTGGATCGCCTGGGCGGGGCAGGCTGGCAAGCGCGCAAGGCCCGCATCAAGGGCCGGATCAAGGAAATGGCTGACCAGCTGATGCAGATTGCCGCGCGCCGTTCTCTGGCCAGTTCGGAAAAGCTGGCGGTTCCGGCTGGCAGCTATGATGAATTCTGCGCCCGTTTCGGCTTTGAGGAAACCGAGGATCAGCTGGAAGCGATTGAGGCGGTGCTGTCTGATTTGGCTTCTGGCCAGCCTGCGGACCGGCTGATTTGCGGCGATGTGGGATTTGGCAAGACCGAAGTGGCCTTGCGGGCGGCCTTTGTGGCGGTGATGGCGGGCTATCAGGTCGCGCTGGTCACCCCGACAACCTTGCTGGCCCGCCAGCATGGCCGCGTCTTTACCGAGCGATTTACCGGCTTTCGTATAGAGGTCGGCACTCTGTCGCGCATGACCAGCCCGGCCGCCGCCCGCCAGCTGAAACAGGATTTGGCCAGCGGCCAATGCCAGCTGGTGATTGGCACCCATGCGCTCTTGTCGAAATCCCTGTCCTTTAACAATCTGGGCCTGCTGATCATTGATGAGGAGCAGCATTTCGGCGTTGCCCAGAAAGAGCGGCTGAAAAGCCTGCGCGGCGCTGTTCATGTGCTGACCCTGTCAGCCACGCCGATCCCGCGCACCCTGCAAATGGCGCTGTCCGGGGTGCGCCAGATGTCGCTGATCACAACGCCGCCTGCGGATCGTCTGGCCGTGCGGACCTTTGTCGGGCCCTGGGACAGGCTGGTTCTCAAAGAGGCGATAGCGCGAGAACTTCCGCGGCGGCCAGATTTTCGTTGTCTGCCCGCGTATCCGGGATCTGACGGTGCAGGAAAAGCTGGTCCAGCTGGTCCCCGAAGCCTCGTATCCTGGTCGCGCATGGCTGCCTGCCGGCCGCTGAGCTGATCAGGGTGGATGACCGATTTCGCGGCTAGTGCGCGGATATTCTGCTCTACCAATATTGTTGAATTCATGTATTGATATTCCCCACCGCCAATACGCTGATCGTCTGGCGGTCCGATCGCTTCGGCCCGTCCTTTCCCATCAGCTGCGCGGGCGGGTTGGGCGCTCGTAACTGGGTTTATGCCTATCTGACCACTGAGCCGGACCGGCTGATCACCCAGACCGCCCGCCGCCGGCTGGAGGTGATGCAGACGCTGGATCAGCTGGGGGCCGGTTTTTCCCTTTGCTTCTTGCGATATGGATATAAGGGGGCGGGCACTTGCTGGGTGAGGAGCAGTCCGGCCGGTGTCCAGTGTCGGGGTAGAACTCTATCAGGATATGCTGCGCCAGGCGGCGGCGCTTTCGGGCCCGCCCGGCAAGCAGGATGGCGGAGGGGAAAGAGCCGCAGGATTTTGCCCCGCAGCTTATCTGGGGCCTCCGCCGGTTCTGGATCCCGGCCGATTATATAGAGATTTGACGGTGCGGTTGGCCATTTACCGGGCGCATTGCCGGTCTGGCGGATGCAGGCGGCGCGCGCCGCTTTGGGAGGTGGAGCTGATTGACCGGTTTCGTCTGCTGCCGGAGCCAAGCACAATCTGCTGGCTGTGGTGGAGCTGGAAAATCTGTGTCGGCTGGCCAATATTGAGCGGGCTGAGGTCGGCAATATGGGCATGGTTTCAGCTTTCGGAAAATCAATTCTGCCTGGCCGGATGGTTGGTTGATCGCGCCAGCCCGGCAGCCTGCAGATGCTGGATCACCGGCTGGTGATGCGGTGGATTTCAGCCGCCCGGCCCAGCGTTCGATCAGCTGCGCCCGGTTCTGCCCAGCTGGCGGAAATGGCCAGCCAGCCCGCGCCAAACCAGTCCTGAAAGCCAGTCCTGGAAAGCCAGTCTTGAAAGTCAGGCCTTGGGCGGCGCTGCGCCGCATCCAGCATTCACAGCAACACCTCTGGCGGATGCGCCCCGGACAGGGCCAGCTTGCCATTACTACAAAAACGGCACCCCTTCAATCCGGCGGTTCTTGGCCTCGCTTAAGTCTGAGCGCAGCTGCTCGGCGGCCAGCTGCATGGCTGGGTCGCTGGCCAGATGGGGCAGGCCGGCCGCTGCACAGATCCTGGCGCACGCTGCTATCGGCGACATCCAGCCCGTCGCGGAAATAGGCCTTGTAAAAGGCTTCTCGTCACATCCTATTCCTTCAGCGCGGGCGGCCAATATCAGCTGGCGCGCATCGGCGGGAGTCCGGGCTGTCTTTATCCGGTCAAATTAGTTGAGCCCGCTTTCCTCTCCGGTTGCCTGTATCCGCCCGTAAATCGCCAGTGGAAGTACGCGGGCTGAATTTGGCATTGAGATAGCTTCTGCTTGTCCATCCCCTCATCCGGCAGGGACGGGTTCAGCAAAAAAGCCCGCCAGATTATCCGGGCCTTGATCTGTGGGGTTGGCGCATGGCCAGCGCCTGATCCAGCCGCCGCCGCCCGATCCAGCACCAAGGACACAATAATATCGGCAAAAATCTCAATCTGCATCACAGCAACCTCGGCCGCCCGTCTAGTTCCCTGCTTGTATCATGGCGCAAAGTGGCCGTCCAGTGCAATTGTCCCGGCTTTGCCTGCCGGGCCCGCTTATGCGCAAAGCAAGGGCAAGACAGCCAAAACAGAACAGAACATCTGACAGGGCAGATGGCCAAATCACAAAGGTGACACGCTGAACAGGCCAAAAATGGCTGCTCGACACCGCCAGAACGCTGATCCTCACTGCTGTGGATGCGGCTGGCCAGCCCCAAAATGGGGTACTGCACCCTTTGTCAGAATTAACGATCATTTTTATATATTTTCCAGTGATTTGTCAGAACATATTAAAACGATATTAAAGGGAGCGGAGAGCCAGTCTGGCGCTGCTGGCAGATGAGCAGGACAGCCAGAATATCTGGGCCCGCCAGCGCCTTTCCCTTTTGCGCTGACATAGAGGAATCAGCCGCCTGGGACCCGGATTTTGACCCGATTTGTGCTGAGATTGGCAGCGCCACGGGCCGGTTATGGAGGTGATCGCTTTTAAGATTTCAGCATCTGTTGAAAATCACCCCGACTGAGGGCCGGCTACCGGCTTTGCGGCGGCTTTTGCCGTTTCCGGCCCGCAATTTGAGATGCAGGGGCAGATTGCAATGGCTGAGGGGGAGTTGCCTGTTTTCTGGTCTTTCCGGCGTTGCCCCTATGCGATGCGGGCACGCCTCGCCCTGAAAGCAGCTGGCCAGCAGGTCTTGTTGCGCGAAATCCTGCTTGGTGGGACAAGCCAGCTGCCTTTTGGCGGCTGCCAGACGGCACGGTGCCGGTTCTGGTTCTGCTGGATGCGCCACCTGACAGGCCGGTGATAGCTGAAAGCCGGATATTATGCTTCGGGCGCTGAAGGGCAGATCTGCTTGGCTGGCTGGCCGGGCTCAGCAGCGCGCAGATTGACCAGCATTTTGATCAGCTGGATGGGCCGTTCAAATATCATCTGGACCGGTATAACATACAGCCGCTGGTGGTAGCAGAGGCGGCGGAGCATTTCAGCGCCGCCGCCGAAATCGCTAGGGGCTTGCATTATGTCGCCGGGCAGGGGCCTTGTCCGGCGCGCGGGGCCGGGTTGCTGATTATGCCAGCCTGCCCTTTATGCGCCAGTTCCGTATCGCTGACCCAGACTGGTTTGACGCGCAGGACTGGCTGCATTTGGCCAGCTGGCTGGGCAATTTTTCTCTGCCTCAGTGCAGAGTTGGCTGCCATCATAAAATTCTGCTCGCAGGAGGGCGAGGCGGGGCATTCTGTTCTAGCAGGAGGCTTGGCAAAGGCCCGCTTGTTCAACCATGCGCTCTGGCCTGGCCTCTTGCGCACCATATAGCGGATATAAAAATCAACGCGCTGACCACAATCAGCCCGCCCAGCAGGGCCCGGTTGCCCGGCCGCTCGACAACAGCGCCAACCCAGACCGGCCCCATACGTTTCCAGAATCATCAGCAGGTTGGATATTGGCGGCCTGGGTATAGCGGGTGGCGTGAGGTCAGGCAGAAAGGACAAGGGCAGGATAAGTGCCCCGGAGATGCTGGATCATCAGCGGGTCGCTCTCCCACAGGCTGGCCGGGGCGGCAAGGGCCAGCCCAACCAGACTGGAAACAGCGTCCCCGGCTGCGGCTCGCCAGGAATTATACTTGATGCGCGGATCAGCCCGCAAACAGACAAAATTCGCTCCCAACTGCAACAGCTGCCATCAGCGCAAACCCCGCCCCCAGCAGAACTGACAAGCCGCCCTGGCGGGTGACCATCTGACCGCCTCAGCATCCAATACCGCCAGCGCAACCCCGCCAAAGGCCACCGTACTGATTCAGCCAGGCTTCGCCGTCAGGTAGGTCTGCTCGCCCAGCAGCAGGCGCGAAATAAGCGCGGGTGCAAAGACAGGGCGAGACCGCCAGACAGACCAGCACCAGAACCACCGAAGTCTCAGCCACCGCAAGGGTAAAAACATCCCCCCCAGCCCGCCTGCCAGACAGGCCCCAATACCATAGCGGCTGATCAGAATACGGCAATCTTGCTGGCGGTTTTTGGCAAAAACCAGCCACAGGCTGCCCAGCACCAGACCGCACAAAACCCCGCGCCAGGCCAGCATCGCCCAGCCTTCCATTCCGGACAGGCGCATAAACAGCGTATCGGGCGTAATGGCCAGCGCACCTGCCAGCCCCAAAAGCAGCCCAAAGCCGGGGCGTTCTGTCCATCGGTGCCAGGTTGGTGTCATGCGAAGTCCGCGTTTGAAAAGGGTGGAAGCGAACGGCAAACCCTACGCCTGTCAGAAGGGTGCTGGCAAGTTGATTTATCCCGCTTTGTTAGCTGAGGCCAGCCAGAAATTCAGCCGCCTTGCCGCGCAGGGCTTTTTGCGTGTCTGCGTCCATCTTCTGCCAGCTTCGTGCGATCAGCCCCATGCGCGCATTTCCCTGCCATTTATCCTCATGACGGGCAATAAAATCCCAGTATAAATAATTGAAGGGACATGCATTTTCAGCCAGTTTCTCAGCCGGGTTGGCAGCGCATCCGCGGCAATAATCCGACATACGGTTGATATAGGCTCCACTCGCCGCATAGGGTTTGGAGGCCAGGATGCCGCCATCTGCACAGTTGCGGGCCAAGCGCCGCTCACATTCGGCAATTCCACCCATTCAAACGCATCGGCATAAACCGCCAGATACCAGTTTATCACCCGGCGGGGCCAGTCTGGCCAGCAGGGTAAAATTACCTGTTACCATCAGCCGCTGGATATGATGGGCATAGGTATTTTCCAGCGTTTGGCGGATGGTCACCGACAGTGTGCGCATATCCGTTTGGCCAGTCCAGAAAAATCCGGCAGCGGCCGTCGGCCCCAGATGGTTCAAAATCGGCATAGCCCGGCATCGACAGCCAATAGAGGCTGCGCACATATTCGCGCCAGCTCCAGAATTCGGCGGATAAAGCCTTCTGCTGCGTTGATCGCAACCCGGCCCTCCTGCCAGGCCTGTTCAGCCTGTTTGATGCAATCGAGCGGGGCCAGCAGGCCAATATTGAGATAAAGGCCAATCAGCGCATGAAACATAAAAGGCTGATCGGCCAGCATCGCATCTTGCCAATCGCCGAAATCTGCCAGCCGGTGGGTGATGAAATGCGCCAGATGCCGTTCTGCCTCGGCATGGGTGGTGGCAAAGCAAAACCCGTCAAGCTGGCCCGGATGGTCGGCAAAGCGGGCGGCCACCATCGCGATCACCTCAGCCGTGATCGCATCCGGCGCGATTTCCGGCACAGGTGGAATATCCAGCCCGCCGCGCGGCGGCTTGCGGTTTTCGCTGTCATAATTCCATTTGCCGCCTGCTGGCTTGTCCCCTCCAGCATGATTTGCCAGTCGCGGCGCATCTCGCGGTAGAAATATTCCATCCGCAGCTGTTTGCGCCCGCTGGCCCAGCTTTCAAAGCGGGCGGTGCTGCACAAAAACCGGTCATCTTCCAGAATTTCAAACGGAATATCCAGCTCATCGCGCCAATGCAGCATTTTCTCCAGCACCCGCCATTCGCTGGCCGCGGTCACAAGCAGCCGGTCGGGACGATGGCGGGCGACGGCGCGCTGATTTCGCCGTCAAACTCTGGCTGTTATCGACTATCCAGCTGCACATAATCCAGCTGCCAGCCATCCTCTTGCAGCTGTTTGGCAAAATGGCGCATGGCTGAAAAAATAAAGACCAGCTTTTTGGGGTGATGGATGCCGCGCGCTTCTGCGGCCACCTCTACCATCAATACCATGTCTGTATGACGGTCAGCTGCCTTCAGGCTGGCCAGCTGCGCACTCAACTGGTCGCCGGTTATCAGAGCAAAGCCCCCATCAGCTGGCTTTGGGCAGGGCTGCAAAGGCTTCCAGCGCGGCATCCCGGCTGGCTTTCATCGGCACAATCGGCGCCGATAGGTGCGATCCAGCCGCACGCCCGCCTCTCTGCAGAACCAGCTCCAGCCTCCTAGGAACAGGAATTGCTGGTAGCAATTCTGCCAGTTCTGGCACCCAATATGGGTATAGACCCTTCGGGATCACCCCCACCCTGCATGACCGGGTTGAAAATACGAAATAGGGGCGGCATCCGCCCTGCAACCGGCAATCCACTGCCAGCTGGCCGCGTTATTGGCCAAACCAATCCACCAGTGATCCCAGAACCAGGCCTCTCCCAGATGCCAGTGCAGCGCAGATTCTTCACCAGAAATGAGCCGACAATCATCCGCACCCGGTTATGCATATAGCCAGTGCTGTAAAGCTCGCGCATTCCGGCATCAACTATCGATAGCTGGCCTGGCTGCTGGTCCAGGGTTGCAGGGCCGTGCTGTCCTCACGCCAGTCAAACGCATCAAAGCGCGGCTGCAGCGGGCGGGTCGGCAGCTGCGGAAAATGCGTTAGCAGGTGATAGGAAAATTCCCGCCAGCCCAGCTCAGAACAGAAATGGTCACTATTCTTGTCATCGAACGGGTTGGCGGTGGTGCTGCTGTCGCGGGCGGCGTGCCAGGCCTGATTGGGCGACAGGCTGCCGAAATGCAAATGCGGCGACAGGCGCGAGACAAAGGGGCGGCCGGGAAAATTGCGCCCCTCCTTGTAATTGACCAGCCCTTTGGAGATGAATTTCTGCAAGGCTGCTGCGGCGCCATCCTCACCGACCTGCCAATGGCCAATCATCGGGCCATCCCAGCCGGTATGCGGCAACAGATCGAGCTTGTCCAGCCTGCCGGATTGCCAGCCCGGCGGCGCATTGGCCAGCGTTAAATGCGGGGCGGGCAGGGGGCGGCGCGGCGGCTGGGCCGCCAGACATCCACGACAAAAGGTGAAAACTTTGTAGGGGTGCCATCCGGCTTGGCTATCTCCATCGGCTCCCAGAGCAGCGAGGCGGCGTGCGACTGTGCCTTTACGCCCCGGTCGCGCAAGGCCGCCTTTATCTTGCTGTCGCGGGCCATGCGCCAGGGCTCATAACAGCGATTCCAATGGATTGAGCTAATATCGCCTGCGGCCATCAGCTCCGGCAAAATCTCTTCAGCCCGGCCAGACAGGATCACCAGCTTGCCATCCAGCGCGCTGTTCAGGCTATCCAGCGCGTGATGCAGCCAGACCCGGCTGGCCGCGCCCATCTTGTGCTCACCGGCATTCTCATCATCAAGAATATAAATCGGCAGCACCGCCCCGTCGGCAGCGGCCGCAACAAGGCCAGGATTATCCGCCAGACGCAAATCCTGCCGAAACCAGAAAAGTGATCGCATAGCCCCATCCTCGCATCGCTGTCATGCTAACCCTTGCCCTTTATTCGCAGGCCAGCACCAGACGGATCGCCCGATTTTCTGATCACGAATTGATATAGGCCCGCATCATTTCGGTCTCGGCCTGATATTTTTCGATCATCCGATTGACCACATCCCCGATAGACACCATGCCAACCAGCTGGCCAGAGCGCATAATCGGCAAATGGCGAATGCGTTTGCTGCTCATTTCGGCCATCAGATCAGAGGCGCTTTCCCCGACAATGCAGGTCAACACTTTTCTGGTCATCAGATCGGTGACCGGCAGCCGGGCCAGCTGGCTGGCCAGTTCTGGTTTTGCCAGCGCCCGCACAATATCCCGCTCGGACAGGATGCCGACCAGCCCAGCTGTGGCAGAGACAACCGGCAAGGCCCTATTTTATGGGCTTCCAGCATCCCGACAGCCTCAGCAATGCTGGCTGTATCTGCGATGGTAATACAAGGCCGCTCGGCCAGTTTTTCTGTCAAACTCATGGCTTCATCCTCCTGACAGGCTGTTTGCCATTCTGGACTGGTAACCATAGCCGGATTAAGAAATACCCGCAAATGATCGGCTGGCCTAGCCGGGTTTTGGGCCGGACAGCCTGGCTTCCAGCCTGGCCAGATCAGCTGGTTTCAGGCTGACCCGCACAGATTCGCACCCGGTCTCATCAAATTGGCTTTCCAGAATCTGCCCCTTTTCATAGGCAAAGGCCCGTGCGGCCCCATCTTGCGGGCGAAAGGTCAGGCTGATAATGCGCTCCTGTCCGGCCAGCCTCTGATCTATCGCCGCCAGCAGCTTTGCAAGACCATCAGCAGTGCTGGCCGACACAAGATGGGCGTTCGGGTCGCTCTCCTGCAGCTCTGCCAGCTGGTCCCCGGTCAGCAAATCCGCCTTGTTCAGCACCGGGATGATCCGCGCGTGCCGGGCTTCCTCATCCAGGCCCAGCTGGTCCAGAATTGCAGTTACATCCCCTGCCTCTGCTGCGCGCATCGGCGAGGCGGCATCCTGAATATGCAAAATAATATCCGCCTCTACCGCTTCTTCCAGTGTGCTCTTGAAGGCGGCGATCAATTCGGTGGGCAGCTGGGTAATAAAACCAACCGTATCCGCCAGCACCGCCTGTCTGCCAGAGGGCAGTTTCAGCCCCCGCAAAGTCGGGTCCAGCGTTGCAAACAGCATATCCTTGGCCAGCACCCCGGCCTTGGTCAGCTGGTTGAACAGCGTCGATTTGCCGGCATTGGTATAGCCGACCAGCGCGATACCCGGCACCGCATTGCGGCTGCGATTGGCCTGTTGCAGGCGGCGCGTGCGCACCACCTCTGCCAGCTCAGCGCGCAGGCGCACCATCCGGTCTGTCAGCATCCGCCTGTCCAGCTCAATCTGGCGCTCACCCGGCCCGCCCAGAAAACCGCCGCCGCCGCGCTGGCGTTCCAGATGCGTCCAGCTGCGCACCAGCCTGGAGCGCTGATAGCCCAGATGCGCCAGCTCTACTTGCAGCCGGCCGGCATGGCTCTGGGCGCGGGCCCCAAAAATTTCCAGAATAAGCGCGGTGCGGTCAATCACCTTGGCCTGCAGGGCCTGTTCCAGATTGCGCTGCTGCACCGGGGTGAGGGCGGTATTGACAATGACCACCGCTTCACTCTCCAGCTGGTCGATAAATTCAGCGATAAATTCAATGCTGCCAAGCCCGATATAGCTGGCCGCGCGCGGCGCTTTCAAGGTGATGACACGCTGCAGGACAACCGCCAGCCCAATCGCCTCCGCCAGACCGGCGGCCTCCTCCAGCATTTCTTGCGGGCTGCGCGGCAGCGGGCGGCTTTTAATCTCCGGATGCAGGATGATGGCAGCTGGCTTACCCATCTGAAAGCGGCCCATGCCGGGCCTGCCCCGGCGCGACTTGTTCGATATAATCGGCAGCTGTCATGGCATGATAGCGCGCCGCCACCCCTTCCAGCTGCACCGGCTGCGGGTCCACAATCTCTATCTCAGCCCCGCTTTGCAGCGCATGGTGCAGGGCGATATTGGTGATATTGACGCTGAAGGATGTGCCGATGAAGACCATTTTTTCTGCCGACCGCATCCAGCCTTCCGCCTCTGAAATTCGATATTGCTCAGTGTAATATTCATCAAATAACAGCACAAAAGGTTTCAGCGAGACAGAGTTTTCCGGCCCGCCAGCCCCGATTTTGAATGCCTCAAGCAAAATCCGCTTCACAGCCGCGTCCCCCAGCCCTCAGCGGCGGCTGCAATCTCTGCCCGGGGGCGGGCCGGGGCTCTTGCAGCTGGTCTTGATCATCCAGCAGCAAAACCTGATCCAGCCGTCCATGAATGGGGATATAGCCCGAATTGCCCGCCTTGCCATCCAGACCGTCTATATTTTGCGTGATCAGCTGCTTGTCGGCCAGCCAGTGATGCACCGGATTGGGCTGAATATCCCGGTAGCTGGCAAAGCGCTGATAATACCAGAGCAGGAATTCATCCGGCTTGTGCAGATACATCTGGCGGGTGGCCATTTCCTGGGGCGTGTAGTTCGCACTGCCGATTGTCCAATAGCCATCTGTGCCGCGAAAGGTGGGAATGCCGCTCTCGGCGCTGACCCCGGCTCCGGTGATGTAGAGTGTTTGCATAATGGTTTTTGCTTTGCTGGCATTTCTGGAGAGGCAACTGAACAGCAATGCCCGGCAAAAATCAATGCCCGGCAAAAATCAAAGCCAGAAAACTCAAGGCCAGAAAAATCAATGCTCGACAAAAATCAAGGCCAGCTGGCCAGCGTGTTCAACCTAACCCCGCCATTTAATTGAACAGCCCATGGAGGGGATTTGTTCAGCTGGCCCGCTGCCGGTTGTTGCGATTTGCTGCATCGCCTCCAGCAATTCTGCCCGCCGTCCTGAGGCTGCGCCCATCTTTGCATCATCCAGCCGCCCCCGATATTGGAGCTGCCCCTGCCTGTTCAGGCCAAAGAAATCCGGTGTGCAAACTGCCCCATAGGCGCGCGCGACCGCCTGTGTCTCATCCACCAGATAGGGGAAGGGGAAGCTGTGCTGGCGGGCAAATTCGGCCATGTGCTGCGGGCTATCCTCAGGATAGGCCACATAATCATTGGCTGAGATGGCAATGGTGGCGATGCCAAGCTCTTGCAGCCGCAGACTATCCGCTACCAGTCGGCCGATCACCGCTTTGACATAAGGGCAGTGATTGCAGATAAAGGCGATCAGCAGCCCGTTTTCTCCCATAGAAGAGGCCAGTGAATGGCGTTCACCATCAGGCGTTGCCAAATCAAAGGCCGCGGCCTGCCAGCCGAAATCACAAACCGGTGTATCAAGCAGCATCTGACCTGCCCCAATAAAAACTGTTT
>JAYPQA010000082.1:0-21775 GCA_038131695.1 Alphaproteobacteria bacterium
TTTTTTCTTTCTTCTGGCCAATGCGCGGAGAGGCCGCCAGCAGGGCAGCTGTATAGGGGTGCTGGGGGCGGGTGATGACATCTTCTGCCGGCCCCTCCTCAACCAGCTGGCCAAGATACAAGACCATAATCCGATCCGCGATCTGATGCATGAGTGGCAGATCATGGGCAATAACAATATAGGCCATCTGCCATTGCTGCTGAATATCCTGAAGCAGATTGATAATCTGCGCCTGAATGGATACATCCAGAGCCGAGACCGGCTCATCTGCGATGATGATTTCCGGCTTTACCGACATGGCCCGGGCAATGGCGATGCGCTGTCTTTGCCCGCCGGAAAATTGGGCTGGCCGCCGATCAGCTGCCTCAGCTGGCAATCCGACCGCTGCCAATAAGCCCTGCAGCCGCTCCTCTATCTCATCTGATTTGAGATTTTGCAGCGCTGTCAGCGGTTCTGCAATAATCCGGCGCACAGTCATGCGCGGATCAAGGCTGGCATAGGGGTCCTGAAAGATCATCTGCATGACCTGCCGGAACGGGCGCAATGCACGGCGCGAGAGATGGCTGATCTCTGTGTCTTTCAGCGTGATGCTGCCTTGAGACGGCGTAACAGCGCGCATCAGCGCCAGCGCCAGGGTTGATTTGCCAGAACCGCTTTCGCCGACCAGCCCCAGCGTCTCGCCCTTGTTCAGTTGCAAAGTGACATTGTCCAGCGCGTGCAAGCGTCCGTTTTTTGTCTCAAATGTAACAGATAGGTTTTTAGCTTCCAGCAAGAGGGTCATTTTGGTTGTCCTCCATGCAAGGCGTGATGACAGGCGGCCTTGCGGCCTGTGCCGGCAGCCAGCAAGGGCGACATTTTTGCACAAGCCCGTTCAGCAAAAGGGCAGCGTTCGCGAAAGGAACAGGCGGTCCGCTGGGCAGCAGGCGGCGGCGGCTGGCCCGGGATAGGAACCAGACGCTGGCCCTTGCGGCCAAAATCAGGCACCGCCTTTATCAGCCCTGCCGTGTAGGGATGGCGCGGGTCTGCCAGCACTGAGCCGGTTGGCCCCTCTTCAATGATGCGGCCATGATAGATAACTGAAATCCGGTCTGCTATCTCGGCCGCCACGCCCAGATCATGGGTGATCATCAGCCCGCCAGCCTCAACCAGCCGACCCCGCAACAGCTCCAATATCTGGGCCTGAATGGTTGCATCAAGGGCAGTGGTCGGCTCGTCAGCGATGATCAGCTCTGGTCGGTTTTACCAAAGCCAGGGCGATCATAACGCGCTGGCGCAATCCGCCGGAGAGTTGATGCGGGAAAACGGATAATCTCTCTCTGGCAGCTGGCACGCCCAAAGAGGCCAGCACCGCCTCAGCGATGTCCAAAGCCTCGCCCTTGCCCAACTTTTGATGGCGGCGGATTGTTTCGGATAACTGCCCGCCAATGCTGCGAACCGGATTGAGGCCGGTCATCGGGTCCTGAAACACCATGCCCACCGCATTGCCCCGGATCGCCCGCCATTTTTTATCCGATAGGCCGAGCAATTCCTGACCATTGAGGCGCACCGAGCCTGACAGGGCCGCAACCCCGGGCGGCAACAAGCCCATGATGCTGAGGGCGGTCATGGATTTGCCGGAGCCGCTTTCGCCAACCAGACAGAGAATCTCGCCCTTGCGCACGCTCAAATCAACTCTGTCAACGATCAAGGTCGGGTCCTCGCGCGGGTTGGAAAGCCCTATCTTCAGCCCTTTTATCTCCAGCAAATGGCTCATGACTGGCGTCCGCTGCTGCGCCTCGATATGGCAGAAATGCCATCACCGATGAGGTTCAAGGCCACCACTGAAAAGATAATCGCCCCTGCCGGGGCCAGCATCATCCACGGCGCAACTGCCAGATTTTCACGGCTCTCAGACAGGATATTGCCCCAGGACGGGGCAGAAAGCGGCACACCAAGACCAAGAAAGCTTAAAGCACTTTCAGCTATCAGCATATCTGCAAAGGTAAAGGCAAACATGGTCAGCATCGTTGGCCGCAGCGCCGGCAACACATGAAACAGCATGATTTTAAGCCAGGATACGCCAGCCAGATCAGCTGCCAGAACATAATCACGCTTTATAATGCTCATCGCTTCGGCAAAAATAACCCGCGCTGAAATAGGCCAGGTGGCCAAGCCAAGCGTCAGGGCCAGCGGCCAGAAACCACGGCCAAGCAGGGCAATCACAGTGACCGCAATCACCAGGCTGGGAAAGGCGATAACCGTATCAATAAGCATTCTGATAATCCGCCTTGGCCATCCCTCCATCGACGCGGCAATCAGGCCAATGACGGTTCCAACAAAAAGGGAAATGCTGGTCGCGACCAGCGCGACACCCAAGGCCCAGGGCATACCGGCGGCCACCCGCCCGGCCAGGGACCGGCCCAGCTGGTCTGTTCCAAACAGATAGCCATCAATCGACGGGGCTTTGAATCTGGACATCAAACTGCCCGTATTGGCTGATTCCGGCGGATAAAAGCTGAAATAGATGGTCAGCAGAACCAGCAGGGCCGCCATCACCAGGCCGGTTACCAGCATGGAATCAGCCCGCCGCGGGTTTGCCCGGCTGAAAAGATGGCGGCGTATCAGCCCATAGCCATATTTGCGGGTCATTTGGCTGGCTCCGTTGTCCGAAGCCGCGGATCGATCAGGGAAAAGGCAATGTCGGTGACGGCATTGACCAAGGAGACCAGAATGGCAATGACAAATACCGCGGCCTGAACAACCGGAAAATCAAGCCGCTCAACACTGCTGACCAAAAGCGCGCCAAACCCCGGCCAGGCAAATATCACCTCAGTAATCAGTGATCCTGACATCAAAAAGGCGAATTGCGTGCCGATCAGCGCGGTCGCGCCCAACAGGGCGTTGGGCAAGGCATGGCGCATCAGCAAGTCACCGTCGCTGGCCCCGCTGGCCCGGGCAGTTCGGATATAATCCTCGGCCATGGCCTCAGAGGTATTGGCAGCGATAATGCGCACCATTTTTGGCATCAGAAAAGAGGCTAATGTCAGGGCGGGCAAAATCCAGCTGGACGGCCCCTGATTGCCGATTGAGGTCAGCCAGCGCAATTCCACCACGAAAAACTGAATCAGTAAAAGCCCAACAATGAAGCCGGGAATGCCCTGCAATATGAACACTACAGCATTTGACCATTTGCGTGATTGGGCGGTCGGCCTGAACCCCAGCCAGGCCCCCAGCGGAACCGACATCAGCGCGGTGATCAGCAAAGCCAGCAGCGCCAGCAGCAGCGTAGAGCCAAGCCTTTCCATAACCATCGTCTGAGCATTAATCTGTCCTATCAGGCTGTTACCAAAATCCAAGGAAACCATAGCCGACAGATAGCGCAAATACTGAATGAAAAGCGGCTCATCAAAGCCGTAGCGGGCGCTGATAAGGGCCACTGTTTCCGCATCCGCCTCCTCGCCAGCCAGAACAGCAGCCGGATCGCCAGAAAGTCGCAACAGGAAAAACAACAGCGTGCTGATCGATAGCAGCAAGACCAACAGCTCCAGCCCGCGGCGGGACAGGGCTTGTAAAATGGCATGGCCCCTTGTCATAACACAATCCGTTCAAGCAAGGCCCCGCCGGGCAGGCGATCGACCTGTATTGAGCTTCCCTGATAGAGCGCAGAGGTACATTTTTGCCCCCGTGCCAGAGGGGCCGGGCTGGCAAGGGTCAGCATAACCATGCCGGGGTGCCACTGGCTCTTATCTGTGCGTGAACCGGTCTCAGCTGGATAGGCATCTATCTCAATCAGGCAGCCATCGCCCAGCTGCAGAGAGGAAATCCGGATTTCCTGCCCCTCCTCCAGACCCAGGCTCTTTTCTAGCACCGGCACCTTGACCTGACGGTCGGTGACGATCTGGGCGATCCCCTCTGCGGCAAGCCAGCCCCTGTCCTGTTCCAGATCACCGCTGGCCAGAACCGCAATGAAAGCGCGATCCACCAGCTGGCTGGCCCGGTGAAGATCAAGCGGCCCCTTATAGGCCCGAATATCTGTCAGATAGGCGACCCCGCCCCCCGGCACCAACATTTGTGCCGCCCGGATGGAAGGATTGCTGCCTAGGGCCCTTGGCGCGCCAAGAATTTCAAAACCGGCTGAACAGGCCTTTTCGATCACCAAATCTAGATCCGTTACAGATAATTCAACCGCCGCCCAGCCCAGCGAGGCTAGCGGGCGATCCGGCCCTGATTCTGTGTCTATTTCTATCAGGCGCACACCGCCTCGCCGCCCGCCCAGCAACACCCATCTTGCACCAGCAAGGCCGGGCGCATCATAGGATTGTGCCAGCTCCTCCTCCAGCCTGCCTTGCATGACCGGGGCCAGATTGAGCCCGGCCTCCCAGGCTTTGGCAGACCGGTTCAAATCTGGCGTGGCCATGGTTACCCAGCAAATCGGGCCACAGGGTCTGGGAACAGGACTCTGCAATGATTCATCCATTGAACAAAGATTTGATTCCAATATATAGTTATCATCATTGACACTGGGCTGATACGCTGTCAAGGCGGGCCGCCTGCCGGATAAAGGCGCAGGCAGACCAGTAATAACGAGGGCCAAAATGACAGGCAAAAATAAAATACCAGCATGGAACAGGGTTTAGGGAGGCGGAGATGTCACAATCAGGCGGAAAAGCAAACAGATCACAATCGATTGATGGGTTGCTAGCCTGGCCAGATGACAGCTTGCCTGTCCTGACAACCTTATTGGCTTTGCGCCGACGATGGATGGCGCATGATTTCACCGAGCTGAGACAGCAATATGAGGCCAGAATAGCCGGCCAGCAGGCACCGGCAACCCAGGCTGAGGCTGAAGCATTGGTCCAATCCCTGCCCGCGGCGGCTTCTTTCCAATTCATGCACCGGCATATTCAGGATCGCACCTGGCGGCTGTGTGAGCAGATAGTTGAAACCCGCGAGGAGGAGATTGTCTTAGCCCTGCAACCGGACAAGTCCGATTTGGGTGATTTGCAAGAGGACAGCGCACTGGCCTATCCAGCTTATTACACCTTTGACTATCACCGCCAGGCAGGTGGCATCTGGCGCGAGGATATCGGGGCGGCGATTTATCTGTTGGGGGCCAGAATTGTTCATGTGGGCCGCAATTCAGACTTTCAGCTGCATGATCAATTTGTTGATGAGATTGAGCTGGGTCGGGAACCAAAAGCGGATTCTTGATCTGGGATGCGGCTTTGGCAAAACGACATTTTCGCTCAAAAGGCGCTGGCCGGATGCTGAGGTTGAGGGGCTTGATCTGTCTATTCCCTGTTTGAAGTTGGCCCGCAAGATGGCGACCGCCAGAGGGCAATCTATCAGCTGGCGCCATGCTGATATGGAACATCTGCCTGTTGAGGATAACAGTGTGGATTTGGCAGTAATCACCATGGTGCTGCATGAAATGCCAGAGGCGGCGATTAAGCAGAACTTTGCCGAAGCCTGTCGGGTGTTGCGCCCGGGCGGCACGCTTGTCACCCTGGAGAACAGGCTGATTGGCGATCCGTTTCGTGACACGCTGTTGAAATGGTATAGCGAGCTGATTGATGAGCCTTATTGGGAGCCTTATAGACATATTGCGCTGACCGATATGGCGCAGGAAGTTGGCTTTGCCAAAAACCGCCTTGAGAAATGGTATATTGCGGGCACAGACGGCCCGGCAGCAGAAGCAGACCCCCGCCGCTGGTGCACACCCTGGGGCCAGCTGATAGCCGAAAAGGGAGAAGCATGATGACTTATCCAGCCCAACTCCGGGATACACAGATACCAGAGAGCCCTGATATTTCCGTCGGGAAGCTGCTGGGCACAGCTGATATTGACCGGCTTGCAACATCCTTGCACGGCCTTTTGGAAGAGGTGGCCGGGCTGTCTGTTCGGCTGGCCCAAATTGAAGCCAAGCTGGAAGGCAAGCCTGAAATGGCCCCGCATGACCTGCAGGAAATTCAGGCCCATGTCGCAAAGCTGGTGGAACGGGTTACTGGCTAGACAGATTGGCTGATAAAAAACGCCCGGCAAAAAAAACCCGGCACATTGGATGCGCCGGGCATTTATTTGGTTGAGAGCAGCCTATTATTTGCTGATCATTACATTGTCATAATTGACATTTCTGTTTGTGTAGCTAAGGCCGCTGACACCGGCTGCGAGGCCAGTTACATCAACCTGCTCTACCAAAAACAGGGCAGGCAACACATCCATTGTTTTGGCGTGCAATTTCTGCAACAGGCCCCGGCGTGCCTCTGGATTGAATTCTTCAAAGGTTGCCTTGAATAAGGGGGTCATGCTCTCATCACAGAAATGCGGCACCTTCTTGGCACAGGTCATATAGGTATATGGCCGGATTGTGTCCATGTAGGGGGCGGTGTTCCAGGATGATCCAAACATCTCACCAGGCCAGGTATTTTTCAAAAAGAAACCCAGCCATTCGGGGAACCGAATCTGCTGCAGTTCAAGCTTGATACCCACCGCTGCGAGATCGATGGCCGCCTGCTGGTAAATTTCGCTGTCTGCCGGGAAGGAGCCAACCACCACATGAGCAGTCGCTGAAAAGCCGTCCGGATATCCCGCCTCAGCCAGCAGCTTTTTGGCCTGCTCTGGATCATAAGGATAGGATGACAGAGAGGGATCATAGCCAAAGGCTGTTTCGGTGCCAGGCTGGCTGGCCCTTGCCCAGACCGGCCAGCAGCACTCAGCAATCAGATCCCGGTTCACCGCCAGATTGGCAGCCTTGCGAACCTTCACATTATTGAACGGGCTGTCCGGATTGGCCTCGTTGGTGCAAAGGCAAGACATCACCTGTGGGCCGGGCTGGCCATCACTTTCATGCCTGCCCCCTAATTTGCGAGATGTTGTCAGGCGAAAAGCCAAAGCCAACATGAATTTGGTTTGATAAAAGCGCCTGCAGGCGAGCCGCCCGGTCCGGCAGTTCAACAATGGTTATCCCGTCAATTTTGCGCCAGCTGGCTGTGTTAGCCACCAGATTCGCCTCTATTATTGCCCCAGCTTATCAACCTTGAAGGCCCCAGTGCCAACTGGTGTTTCAGCAAACCCTTCTGGCTCCAAGCTCAGCCCAGGCACGGGCTCAACAATAAAGACCAGCCCCAGCTTGTTCGGCAATACCGGGTCCGGCCCGAGGTTATAATATCAACTGTCAAATCATTGACTTTTTCAACAGCACTGATATTGCGCACCTCGCCGCCAACAGAAGAAGCGCGACCTTCCTCAGTCAGCAAATATCCGATTGTGGCCACTACGGCATCTGCGGTCAGTGCCGCGCCATTGGAAAAGGTAACCCCCTCCTTTAGAACAAACCGCCAGCGGGTAGGCTCGACTGATTCCCAGCTTTTGGCCAATACAGCCTCTGGTCCGCCTGTCGCGCTAATCCGCACCAGCGGATCAAAAACCGCATCCCATACAAAGACAGATGGCACAGACCGGCCTGTGAACGGGTTGCCCTTGCCGGGCGGCAAATCCCAAACGCCTACCCGCAGCGTTTCAGCCAACGCCGGGCTGAGCGTCAAGACAAGGCTTGCCGTCCCTGCGAGCATGATTGATTTCATGAATTTCAGCATATTTTTTCCTCCTTTTTGCTCAATTTTGTCTTCTTATGCTACCATAACAGCTTAGACTCGCCCAGCATCCTGCCAAATGCCAGGGCCGGTGTGATAGACATACCACCCACAAAGGCATTTCCAGACAGCAATTCTCGTCCAAGCACTTCACCGGCCGCATAGAGACCGGGAATCACCGCGCCTTTTTGATTGAGAACCCGGCAATCACAATCGACAACCAGCCCTCCGCTGGAGGTGGCTGTGGTGCCGTGATTGCGGACGGCAAAAAAAGGCGGCTTTTTGATTTCCATCGGGCGATGCTGGCGGCCTAGCGGGTCGGGTGCCTTGCTGGCCAGCGCCTGATTATAGGCAGATAGGCTGGCAGCCAGCCCGGCAGGATCGATACCCGCCTGTGCGCCAAGCTCCTCAAGGCTTTGAGCCTTGGAAAAGGCTGGATGGCTGTTCCATAATTTATCCAGCCCCCTTGCCTGCCAGCTGGGCAGCAGCGGCGGAGCTTGCCCGGCGATGGCGGCATCCCAGACAATCCAGAAAGTCATCTCCGGAACTTTGAGCATGGCCTGTTGCTGAACGAACCTTTCTGGCTCATCCTCGCGCAGACAGCGTGCACCGGTCCGGTCAACATAAATTTCCCAAGGCAGCCTTGCAGGCATCAGCAGCGGATTATCGCCCCGAGCTGTTTGCCGGCTGCCCGGCGGGTCTTCAATTCCGCCCACATGGGGGAGAAAATATTTTGCCTGTCTTGTGGCCGCGCCAATTGCCCGCGCCGCCATCAGCCCGCCGCCGGTATTGGCCGGGTTAGCCCCGCCATAAAGCGACAGGCCATCTGTCATTTCGGCAAACAGGGCCGGATTCGCTGAATAGCCGCCGCTGGTCAGAACCGTTTGCGAAGCCGCTATATCACATCCAGAGCCATCGGCGCGCTGCAAATGGGCCCCGGTTACCAGACCTCCTTCCATTTTAATTGTCTGGAGATGATGTTCTGCCAGAAACTGGATGTGGCCTGCCTCTATTTCGCGTCCCAGCTCTGGAACGATCAGTTCTGCAATGGATTGGCCGCGCTTTAATCCCCAATAGGTGCGGGGGGTCTGATAGGCCTCTAGCTCATGCAATATCGCCGGGCATTGCGGATCCCAATCCATGCCCAGCTGGTCAAGCCAGGCGATGATCTGCGGGGCCAGCTCACAGGCCAGTTTTACCATCTGCGCATCAGCCGTGCCGCCGGTAATGCGCATGACATCATCAGCATGGGCTTGCGGGCTGTCATCAATGCCTATTTTTTGCTGCAGACGGGTTCCGCCAGCGCTGACATGGCCGGCTGCCCGCCACAATGTGCCGCCGGGCCTTGTTCCGCTTTCTGCCAGAATAACCCGCGCCCCGCGGCGGGCGGCAAACAGGGCTGCCGGGATCCCTGCCGTGCCTGCGCCAATGATAAGAACATCACAGGCTAGCCTGTCATCGCTTGCTTGATAAGCACCTGCCATAAAGAATCCCACAATACCCTAATGACCAGCCGGACACGCTCACCAGAGCAGATTTCCCGCCCAATCAAAATCACAGTCAGATATCACTAATAGACTTAATAGTGTTTTATGTTCTCAACTTTATGTCAATTTTTTAATTTACCCCAACAAAGAGGTCTTCTTTCCCCTTACAGAACCCTGCCAGAGACCGGCATTTAGGAAGATCAGGCATTTCGAGATTTGTTTTTTTGAGAAATGGTGCGGCTGAGAAGACTCAGAACTTCCACGGGTTTTATCCCACAGCGACCTCAACGCTGCGCGTCTACCAATTCCGCCACAGCCGCCCAGCCTGCCGATGCTATGCGCCCGGCTGCACAGCATGGCAGGGGCCGGGGGGGGCAGGCCATCCCTCTATCCCATACCGCGCCTTTTTTAGCAAGGGTGCAAATGGCGGGGTGCCAAATGCGGGTGGTTTTTGCTATCAAGGGGCATGAACAGGCCGCCCTCACCCACCGCCGCGCCCAGCCTGCCGGTTTTTGACCATTGGCCGGGGCTGACCGCCTATCCGGACGCGCTGGCCCGTATGCAGGACCGGGCCGCCCGGCTGCGCGCCGGGACCGGGCCAGAGCAAATTATCCTGACCGAGCATCCGCCGGTCTATACCGCCGGCTCCTCAGCACGGGATGAGGAATTGCTGGATAGCGGGACAGCAGAGCTGGTGCGGACAGGGCGCGGCGGGCAATGGACCTGGCACGGGCCGGGCCAACGTATTATCTGGCCGATCCTGCGTTTGGACAGGCGCGGCGGCGATGTGCGGGCTTTTGTGCGCGGGTTGGAAGGCTGGATAATCGATATGCTGGCCTGTTTTGCGGTTGAGGGCGTGCGGCGGGACGGGCTGCCCGGCGTGTGGGTGGCCAGGTCCGATATCGGCCTGCCGGATCGGCTGGACAAGATAGCCGCGCTGGGAATCCGGGTGTCTGGCTGGGTCAGCCAGCACGGGATCGCGGTTAATCTGGAGCCGGATTTGACCGCCTATGAAGGGATTGTGCCTTGCGGCGTTTCAGCAGAGGCTGGCGGCGTGACCTCGCTGGCTGATTTGGGGCTGCTGGTCTCAATGGCTGAGCTGGACATTGCGATTAGGGACACCGCCCGCCACTGGTTTGGCCCGGACAGGCCGCTGGGTTTGAGATAGGGGAACTACCCCCGCCCCAGCCAGTCCAGCAGCGGGGCGATGGCGTGGGCGGCGCGGACGGCATCCCCCTCCAGCTGGGCCGCATCAAGGGCAAAGGGGCGGGCCTCATCGGGGCTGTCATGATGCAGAATCTGGTTGCGGCGGCGGCGCAGCCAATTCAGCTCGCGCACCTCATCTGCGGACAGATAGCCTGTTCCCAGCCTGTCTGGCCCATCCCCCGATAGATCCCCCGGCAGATCCGTCGGCTCCTGCACCGCGACATCGGCCAGCGCCGCCAGCAGAACAACAATCGAGAGCGACAGGCCAGCACCAGCTGCCCGCTTTGCCTCCTCCAGCAATAGCTGGCCATGCGGGCCGAGGCCGCCGGTCTCCAGCTGTCCCAGAATACCGACAAGCCCTGCTTTGCCTGCCATCAGCCTGCCTCCAGCAAGGATAATAGCCGGCCCGCCTCTGCCAACTCTGCGGCAATGGCCTTGCGGCGCTCCTCAGCCTCACCATCCTGGCCCCATTTTTCCGCCTGCCAAATTTCATCCAGAAAGGCGAGGCTGTGCAAATCCGCAGCCTCTATCGCGCCCTCAACAAAGGCCAGCCCCAGCACGGCTGAGCCGCCCAGCTGCGCCGCCCTGACCAGCATACCAAGGCGCCAATCATCCAGAACCTCGAGAAGCTGCGGCCAGCGCGCCGCCGCTTCTGCGGATTGCTGCAGCGGCATCACCCCGTCTGTTACCGCCAGCTGCAGCCGGTGACGGCTGGCCAGCCAATCCAGCCAGGGATCCCAGTTTTCGCGCTGGCGGGCGGCAAGGCCGGCATCTGTATCCGTGCGGTAGCAGAGCAAATCATTCAGCCCGTAGCGGGTCATCTCCTCTTGCAGGCTGCCGCGTTGCGGACGCACCCGGTCCAGCACCGTGGCGGCCAGGCTGAATTGTGGCATCCGGTCTGGCTGTATCTCCTCGCCTGCCTGCTGCCATTCCCCGGCTATCGCACTGGCCAACCCCTCCGAAGGCAGCTCAAGCGGCTGGCCCATCGGGGTTTTCAGCTCTCTTGTATCCAGAAAAATCTGCCAGCCAGTGGCCGAGGGCCGGTAATCCGCCTGTTTCCAGAAGCGGCGCATTATCTGGCCCCCAGCGCCTGTTCCAAACGCACCGACAGCTGGTCAAAATCTGGCAGAATAGCCCGCGCCCCGGCCGTTTCCAGAACAGCGCTGCCATGACAGCCCCAGCCGACACCGACAAAGCCTATGCCCGCATTGGCGGCGCAACCTGCATCAATTTCGGTATCCCCGATCAAGAGCGTATCCATCTTCTCGCTGCCCAGCCGCCGCATTGCCTCCAAAGCCATATCCGGGGCCGGTTTTGGGGTCACTTCATCGACTGTAAGGCTGACATCGAGCAGCGGCTTCAGATTATGGGCTTCCAGCAGATAATCCAGGCCGGCCCGCCCCTTATTGGTCACAATACCGGTCAACCAGCCTTCTGCCTGCAAGCTGGCCAGTGCCTCTCTGGCCCCGTCATAGAGCGGTTCAGGCTGGCGTTGCCCAGCAGCGATTTCGCGGCTGTTGATCTGGCGATAGGTTTGAAACAGCTGGGCAGCCAGCTGGTCATCCCCGCCAGTATAATCCTCTGCCAGATTTTCAAAACCGCGCCCGATATTGCCGCGGATAGTGCTAGTGGTCGGCACCGGCACGCCGATTTCCTCACAAGCCAGCTGGACCAGCCGGATAATCGTGGCAATGCTGTCACACAAGGTGCCGTCAAAGTCAAACAGGGCAGCGCGCAAAGGGGTCATCTCTCAAAATATCCTTGTTAAAAAAACTCTATATAAAGTCGGGCATTTCCCTAGGCACGGCCTCTGCCAGCCCCAGAAAATCCAGCGCCATGCGGAACGGCTCAGGCAGCGGGGCGGCCAGCCGGGTGCCATCGGGCAGGGTCATAAAAGCGCTGTGCAGATGCAGCTGTCTGGCCAGCTCCGCTATCGGATGGGCGGCGGCCCCGGCATATTTGCCATCTCCCAGAATCGGGGCCCCAAGGCTGGCCAAATGCACCCGCAGCTGATGCGTGCGCCCGGTGACAGGCCGCAAGGCCAGCAAACAGATCGCACCGGCCTGACCCAATTTCCGAAACAGGGTCAAGGCAGGCTGGCCAGATGCATCAGGGCGCATTTTTTCGCCGCCCACCGGCCCGCTTTTGGCCAAGGCGGCGGTGATCCGGCCAGCCGGGCCCGGATCCCCGATGCTGAGTGCCAGATAGCATTTTTCCATCCGGCGTTCCCTTAAATCAGCCCTCAGATCGCGGGCGACGCGCGCCTTGGCCAACAGCAACAGCCCGCTGGTATCGCGATCCAGCCGATGCACCAAAAGCGGCCCTGTCCGCGCCAATCCGGCCTGCAACATTCCGTCGATATGGCGGCTGGTGCGGCTGCCGCCCTGACAGGCGAGACCGGCCCGGGCTTGTTCAGGGCGAGCCAGCGCTGCCCTCTTCTATCTGCATATCGGCAATCAGGGCGCGGGCTTCCACTCTGCTGGCAGGGGGCCGGGCGGTGGCCAGAGGGGGACGGGCTGCCGCGTGCCTCTGCCTGTGCAGCAGCAAGCAGCCAGTCCGGCAGGCTGAGCAGCTGGCCCGGTATCAGACGGGTATTGGACCTCGCTTTGGCCCCATCCAGCCTGATCTGGCCGGAACGCAAGCTCTTTTCAATCTGCGCCTGGCGCAAATGCGGATGCGAGCGGCGCAAAAACCGATCAAGGCGCGTGCCCTCCTCACCCTCTGGGACTTGCAACTCTGCCATCACACTGTCAAAAACTGTTTCTCATGCGTTCTGATTAGACGATTCAACGCCAAATATCCAGCCTTCTGCCTGTGCCGCCTGCGGCAGCTGCCAGACTGCCGGGCGATCTGCCAGCCAGCGCAAGGCCGCAGCCGAAACCAGCGCATCCGCCTCATCCCCGTCCGGCCCTTTGGCGATAAAGTCACCAGCAACCGGCTGGCTGTTGTAAAATCCCAAAGCCTTGTTCAGGGTGCCGGTATCAGAGGCCGGTTTCAGCCCGGCGCGGGCAAAATACCAACCGGGGAAAATCTCGGTCAGCATCAGCGGCGCCCGGTGCGGGTCTTCAAAGGGCCAGCGCGCCGCCCGCCCGGCCAGATGGTGCAAGAGCCGCATCCCAGCCAGCGAGCCGGTGCCAACTCCGGCCGGGCCGACACAGTTAAAGACCGGGCTGGGGCTGCGAAACTGGCGGGCGGCCCGTTCGGTTTCCCGCCTGCGTGAGGCAAATAAATCGCCGCGCTGGCCCGGTGCATTGAAATAGCGGCCCAGCTCAGGATGTTGCCAAATAGCCCCGCCATAATAATCCGGAGAGGCCTGCCCCAGCCTGTCTATCAGGGCCCAGAGCTCTTGCGGGCGGGGCGGGCTGTCCGGCCAGCCGGGAAAATAGGCCCCGGTATCAGCAAAAGCGAAGGCAAAGGCAAAATCCACCCCGGCCAGCAACCGCCCCTGTTCTGAAAACCGCAGCAGCCAGTCCAGCACAGCTGCCCGTGACCAGGCCCGACCGCTGGGCGGCGCGACCAGCTGCGGCGGGGCTGAGCTGCCCGCCTCGGCCAGCGCAATACGGATGCCGGCATGGGCCCGGCCCTTGGCCCCGGACCAGTCAATGCCGGCAAACCAGTCAAATCCAGAGCTGGTCATGCGCCGGTCTCACCCTTGCGGGCGCGCAGCTTGTTCCACCAGGCCAGCCGCTTGGCGATCTCGCGCTCAAAGCCGCGTTCCACCGGCTGATAGAAAACCGGCCTGCCGAGCGCATCGGGAAAGCAATTCTGGCCGGAAAACCCGTCCGGGTCCTCATGGTCATAGGCATAGCCCTTGCCATAGCCCAAATCCTTCATCAGCGCGGTCGGCGCGTTCAAAATATGTTCCGGCGGCATCAGCGCCCCGCCATCGCGGGCTGCACGGCTGGCCTTTTTCCAGGCTATATAGCTGGCATTGGATTTCGGGGCCGTCGCCAAATAAATCACCAGCCGGGCAATCGCCAAATCGCCCTCCGGGCTGCCCAGCCGCTCATAGGCCTGCCAGGCGGCTATCGCACGGGCCTCGGCTTCCGGCTCAGCCAGACCTATATCCTCTGTGGCAAAGCGGGTCAGGCGGCGCAGAATATAATGCGGGTCCTCACCCGCCCCCAGCATCCGCGCCAGCCAGTAAAGCCCAGCATCACAATCCGAAGCGCGCAGCGACTTATGCAAGGCAGAAATCAGATTGTAATGCTCATCTCCGGCGCGGTCATAATTCAGCGCCCGCCGCGACAGGAATTCAGCCAAACCATCGGCATCCAGCAGCCCCTCTGATTGCGGCCGGCCAGCCAGCCTTTCAACCAGATTCAGCAAATAGCGCCCATCCCGGTCTGCCATCACCAGCAGCGCCGCCCGCGCCCCCTCATCCAGCGGCAATTTGCGGCCCAGATGCGCCTCAGCCCGGCCCAGAATAACAGCCAGCGCCGCCTCATCCAGCGGATTGAGAACAATCACCTGACAGCGCGAGAGAAGCGCACTGTTCAGCGCAAAGGACGGGTTTTCCGTTGTCGCGCCGATCAGCCGGACAATCCCCTGTTCTATCGCCGGTAACAGCGCGTCCTGCTGGGCCTTGTTAAAGCGGTGAATCTCATCGACAAATAACAGCGTGCTGATACCTGCCGCAAAGCGCGTCTCCGCCTGTTTGAAAACCCGGCGCAAATCGGCCACCCCATCAAACACAGCAGACAGGGCGGTAAAATCCTGCCCCGCCGCCTCTCCCAAAATACGGGCGATGGTGGTCTTGCCGCTGCCGGGCGGGCCCCAGAGGATCAGCGAGCCGGTCTCCAGAAACCCGGCCCCCTGTCCGGTCAGCTGCGGCTGGCCAACCACCCCAGCCAGACTGGTCGGGCGCAGCCTTTCTGCCAGCGGTATCGGTTTATCCTGCGTCATGGGGCTGATTATGCGGCAGTTCGCCTGCCATATCAAAACAAAACAGCCGCACCCAACCGGCCCGCCTACCCAGCACCAAAAGCCAAAAAAAAGAGCCGGTCTGCCCGGCTCTTGTCAATGCGGCTCTCTACAGCCAATTTTTGCGGCCTGTTGCCTCAGCCAGCTGCTGCTGCGGCGGGTGCGGTTTCTTCAACCTCGTCTTTATCCATGGTCGGGCCTGAATCCTGACCGCGGGCGCTTTCATCCCGGTCCACCAGCTCTATCACCGCCATCGGGGCGGAATCCCCATAGCGATAGCCAGCCTTCAGCACCCGTGTATAGCCACCCGGCCGTTCCGCATAGCGCGGGCCCAGCACCTCAAACAGCTTCTTGGTCATCGCGTCATCGCGCAGCTGGGCATAGGCCTGGC
Source organism: Alphaproteobacteria bacterium (assembly GCA_038131695.1). Classification (GTDB taxonomy): domain Bacteria; phylum Pseudomonadota; class Alphaproteobacteria; order Puniceispirillales; family Puniceispirillaceae; genus JADHLK01. Next base: position 15,579 of record JAYPQA010000082.1, read on the forward strand.
GGCGGGCGTGCAGACCGCCCTTCTTGCCCAGCGTGATCAGCTTTTCCACCACCGGACGCAGGGCTTTCGCCTTGGGCAGGGTGGTGATGATCTGCTCATGCTTGATCAGAGCTTGCGACATATTACGGAACAGCATCTGGCGATGTTGCGAGGTGCGGTTCAATTTCCGTCCGGCGATACGATGGCGCATTTCCCTATTCCTTTTCCTCGGCGGCCGGTCTGTCCGGCCCGCCTGTTATGCCACCCTAAAAGGGCTCATCAATCCGTCTGGCCAGCTCTTCGATATTCTCAGGCGGCCAGTTTTCAATATCCATGCCCAGCTCCAGATTCATCACCTTGAGCACTTCTTTTATCTCATTCAGCGATTTGCGCCCGAAATTCGGTGTGCGCAGCATTTCATTCTCGGTCTTTTGAACCAGATCGCCAATATAGACAATATTGTCATTTTTCAGACAATTAGCCGAGCGCACAGACAGTTCCAGCTCATCCACCTTGCGCAGCAGATTGCGGTTGAAGGGCAGGCTGTCCGTATCTTCCTCAGCTGCCTCCAGCTTCGGCTCCTCAAAATTGATGAAGGGCTGGAGCTGGTCCTGCATGATGCGGGCCGCAAAGGCAATCGCATCTTCGGGCGTGACCGAGCCATCTGTTTCAATGGTCAAAAGCAGCCGGTCATAATCGGTGATCTGGCCAACCCGCTCATTCTCCACCTTGTAGGCGACCTGGCGGATAGGGCTGAAAATCGCATCCACCGGAATCAGGCCAATGGGGGAATCCTCTGCCCGATTCTGGCTGGCCGGCACATAGCCCTTGCCGGACTCAACGGTCAGCTCCATAGACAGGCTGGCACCCTTGTCCAGATGGCAAATGACATGATCCGGGTTCATAATCTCAATACCTGCGGATTCAGCGATCATGCCAGCCGTTACCTCGCTGGGCCCGTCAGCCTGCAGGCGCAACCGCTTGGACCCTTCGGCCCCCATAGCCACCGCGATACCCTTAATGTTGAGCACCAGATCGGTCACATCCTCGCGCACCCCGGGAATAGAGGAAAATTCATGCACCACCCCTGAATCTGGACAGCTGTAACAGCCGCCCCCTGCAAGGAGGAAAGCAGAATCCGGCGCAACGCATTACCCAGCGTGATACCAAAGCCACGCTCAAGCGGGCCCACTGAAATAACCGCCTGACGGGGATTATATTCAGAAGGTTTGATTTCTATCTGGTCGGGCTTTTGCAATTCCTGCCAGTTCTTTTCAATCATGGCGTCATCCCTTGTGATTGGTTCGGCCCGGGCAGCCTGTCCCTGGCTGCCCTTTTGCACTATTCTGTCTGTCTGCCCGCCAGCAACACGCTATGCCGGGCAGCGCGCATCCCCCGAAATCAGACCCGGCGCCGCTTGCGCGGACGGCAGCCATTATGCGGAATCGGTGTCACATCCCGAATTGAGGTAACGGTGAAGCCGACTGCCTGCAAGGCCCGCAGCGCGGATTCCCGCCCGGACCCCGGCCCGCGCACCTCTACATCCAGCGACTTCATCCCATGCTCAGCTGCTTTTTTGCCGGCATCCTCTGCGGCCATCTGGGCGGCAAAGGGCGTGGATTTGCGTGACCCCTTGAAACCAAGCGTGCCAGCAGAGGACCAGGCAATGGTATTACCCTGCACATCTGAGATGGTGATCATGGTATTGTTAAACGTCGATTCACATGCGCCACGCCGGAAGCGATATTCTTGCGCTCGCGGCGACGCACCCGGCCTTGGGTTGGTTGCTTTGCCATGACGGTCTCTCCTGCTTATTTCTTCTTGCCGGCAATGGCTTTGGCCGGGCCCTTGCGGGTGCGTGCATTGGTATGGGTGCGCTGGCCCTGGACCGGCAGATTGCGGCGGTGACGCAAACCGCGCAGACAGCCCAGATCCAGATAGCGCTTGATATCCATCGAGGTTTTGCGGCGCAAATCGCCCTCAACCAGAAAATCTGCATCGATAATATCGCGCAGCTTGTCCAGCTCATCCTCAGTCAGGTCATTAATCCGGCGTTCGGCGGTGATACCGGCCTTGCCGCAAATCTGCCTGGCACTTGTTGACCCGATCCCATGAATATAGGTCAGGCAATCTCTACCCGTTTCTTGGTCGGAATATTCACACCAGCTATGCGCGCCACTGGCTTCTCCTCTGGTTGGGCAGTCCGGCCTGTCCGGCCTGCCGGTTCGGTAACAAAATCTGCATTTTATAGCTGAGCCAGCACCAGGCGCGCATTATAGGAATTTGCGCCTGACAGTCAAGTTTTCAGCTATCCAACACCTCATTAATCTGGCGGCTGACAGCCTCTATCTGCTGCATGCCATCCACCTGTTTCAAAATCTGTTTTTCCCGGTAATAGGGCAGCAACGGGGCGGTGTTGTCATGATAGACCTTCAGCCGCTGTTTTAGCACCTCTGCATTGTCGTCCGAGCGGCTGCCGCCAGTCTGTTCAGCGCGGCTTTCAATCCGGCCAAACAGGACCGTTTCATCCACCTTAATTTCAATCACAGTATCCAGCGCCAGCCCGCGCCCCGCCAGCATCTCATCCAGCGCTTCTGCCTGGGCCAGCGTGCGCGGGAAGCCGTCTAGAATAACCCCTTTGGCCACGGTATCGCTATCCATAGCCTCATCAATCATCTGGATCATGACGCTATCAGGCACCAGCTTACCAGCATCAATGATTTGTTTGGCTTCCTTGCCAAGCGGCGTTCCGGCCGCGATGGCCGCGCGCAACATATTGCCGGTAGAGAGCTGAACCATGCCGCGCTCGGCGACCAGCTTTTCAGCCTGCGTGCCCTTGCCAGCCCCCGGCGGCCCAAACAGAATAATATTCATCCGCGTCTCCCGCGCAGCTGGGATTTGCGAATAAGCCCCTCATATTGATGGGCCAGCATATGCGATTGCACCTGCCCCACCGTATCGAGCGTCACCGTCACCACAATCAGCAGCGAAGTTCCGCCAAAATAAAACGGTACCGCATACTGGCTGATCAGGATTTCCGGCAGGATACACACAGCTGCCAGATAGGCCGCGCCCAGCACGGTCAGTCGGGTCAGCACGAAATCCAGATAATCCGCAGTCGGCTGGCCCGGACGGATACCCGGCACATAGCCGCCATTGCGGCGCAGATTTTCTGCCGTATCAGTCGGGTTGAACACAATCGCGGTATAGAAAAAGGCAAAGAACACGATCAGGCTGACATAAATAAGCAGATAGAGCGGCTGGCCACGGCCCAGCAACGCATTCAGCGTCACCAGCCAGTCCGGCCCGCCCTGCCCGCCGGACAGGTTGATAATGGAGACCGGCATCAACAGCAGGGACGAGGCGAAGATTGGCGGGATAACGCCTGATACATTCAGCTTCAGCGGCAGATGCTGGGCCTGGCCGCCAAACACCCGGTTACCCTGCTGGCGCTTGGGATATTGGATCAAAATCTTGCGCAGCGAGCGTTCCATAAAGACGATAAAGGCAATCACCGCCACCGCCATCGCAAACAGCACCACAATCAGGAAAGCAGACAGCGCGCCGGTCCGCCCCAGCTCCAGCGTCCCCGCCAGCGCCGAGGGCACCTCAGCAATAATGCCGGAGAAGATAATCAGCGAAATGCCATTGCCGATCCCGCGGCTGGTTATTTGCTCACCCAGCCACATCAAAAACAGCGTGCCGCCTACCAGCGTAATCACTGTTGTCAGGCGGAAAAACAGGCCGGCATCTGTGACCACCCCGGCTGAGCTTTCCAGCGCGGCGGCAATGCCATAGCCCTGAACAGCAGCCAGTAAAACGGTCAGATAGCGGGTATATTGGTTGATCTGCTTACGGCCCGCCTCGCCATCCTTTTTCATCGCTTCCAGAGACGGCACAATCGCGGTCATCAGCTGCATGATGATAGAGGCGGTAATATAGGGCATGATATTGAGCGCAAAAATCGTCATCCGCCCCAGCGCCCCGCCGGAGAACATATCAAACATCCCCAGAATCCCGCCAGACTGGCGAGAGAACACCTCAGCCAGAGCCACCGGATCAATGCCGGGCAGCGGAATGAAGGTACCCAGCCGGTAGATGATCAGCGCACCCAGCGTGAACAGGATGCGCTTTTTCAGATCATCTGCCTTGGCAAAAGCGCCGAGTCCGAAACCGGGTTGAGCTTGGGGTGTGCGTGCCATTACCGTTCAAAACTCCGAAAAACCAGATGCCCCGCGCTATTCTGCTGTGGCTTCTGCAGCCGCCTCAGCAACCGCAACAACCGGCAGGACAATCTTGCCGCCAGCGGCCTCAACCGCCTTAGCTGCGGCCTTGGAGGCCCCTGCAGCGTGGATTTCCAGCTTGGCTTTCAGCGCCCCGCTGGCCAGAATCCGCACGCCGTCCTTTTTGCGGCGAATAACCCCGGCCGCGACCAGCGCATCCCCATCCACCGGCTTTTTCACATCCAGCTTGCCCGCATCAACAGCACGCTGCAGCCGGTCCAGATTCACCTCAACATATTTCTTGCGGAAAATATTGGTGAAGCCACGCTTCGGCAGGCGGCGATGGATCGGCATCTGGCCGCCCTCAAACCCCTTGATAGACACACCTGAACGCGATTTCTGGCCCTTATGGCCAGCCCCGGAGGTCTTGCCGCGGCCGGAGCCGGTGCCCCGCCCTACGCGCAGTGCCTTGCGGGTCGCCCCTTTATTGTCTCTGATCTCATTCAGCTTCATCTTATCCTCCGGAGCCGCTGGCGGCCCACATTTCCAAACAGTTAGCTGGCGTCTTCCACGCGCAGCAAATGTGCCACCTTGCGAATCATCCCGCGCACGGACGGCGTATCTTCCAGCTGACGCGTGCGGCCAATCTTGTTCAGCCCCAGACCTTTCAGAGTCTCACGCTGGCTCCCCTCGCGCCCGATAGGGCTGCGTGTCTGGGTCACGGTCACAGTCTGTTTTGCCATTTTTCTGCTCTCCTCTTGCCGCCTGATCAGGAGGCTTCCGCCTGCTCAGCCTTGCGGCCCAGAATCTCTGCCACTTTCTTGCCCCGCTTGGCCGCGACCGAACGCGGTGCCTGAATCAGGCCCAGCGCCTTGAAAGTCGCCTTGATCATGTTATGCGGGTTGGAGGAGCCGATTGACTTGGCCACCACATCCTGCACGCCGAGGGCCTCAAAAACCGCACGCATCGGGCCACCGGCGATAATGCCGGTGCCAGGAGGGGCTGAGCGCAGCAGCACATTGCCGGCCCCGTAATTGCCCTGAATATCATGATGCAGGGTGCGGCCATCACGCAGCGGCACGCGCACCATATTGCGGCGCGCACTTTCGGTTGCCTTGCGGATAGCTTCCGGCACTTCCTTGGCCTTGCCAGTGCCGAACCCGGCCTTGCCGCGGCCATCGCCGACAACGACCAGCGCGGCAAAGCCGAACCGGCGTCCGCCCTTGACCACCTTGGCCACCCGGTTGATGCCGACCAGCTTTTCAATCAGGTCGCTCTCTTCGCGCCCCTGCTCATTGCGATCCCCGCGATCATTATTGCGTGCCATCTTCTCGCTCCTCAGAATTTCAGGCCGGCTTCACGCGCCGCATCAGCCAGGGCCTTGACCCGGCCATGAAAAATATAGCCGCCACGGTCAAACACCACCGCCTCAACCCCGTTAGCCAGGGCTTTCTTGGCAATGGAGGCACCGATCTGGCTGGCCGCCTCGCTATCTGCCCCGGTCTTGCCGGATTTTTTGAAATCCGTATCCAGCGTCGAGGCCGCAGCCAGCGTATGGCCGGCCGCATCATCAATCAGCTGGGCATAGATATGGCGAGATGTGCGATGCACCGCCAGCCGAGGCAGGCCGGATGATTTTTTCTTCAGGTCTGTCCGGTTGCGCCGACGACGGCGCTCAAACATTTGTTTTGAACTCAGCATCGTTAACGCTCCTTACTTCTTCTTGCCTTCTTTGCGGACAATTTGCTCATCCGCATATTTCACGCCCTTGCCCTTGAAAGGTTCCGGCGGACGCTTGGCGCGCACCTCAGCCGCAAATTGGCCCAGCAGCTGCTTGTCAGCCCCGCTAATGGCGATTTTGGTATTGCCGTCCAGCGTAACAGACAGCCCCTGCGGCACATCCATCACCACCGGGTGGCTATAGCCAAGGCTCAGCTGTAGTTTGGTGCCCTGCATCGCGGCCCGGTAACCCACCCCGTTAATTTCCAGATGGCG
>JAYPQA010000083.1:0-17750 GCA_038131695.1 Alphaproteobacteria bacterium
CTCTCTAGCCCCGGTCTTGCCCTTTGCCGGATCGATAGAGGCAAAGGGGATCATAATATCGCTGTTTTTATGGGCGGCTTCGGCAATTTCAAAATTGGAATAGCGGCGAAAGCCGGTCTCGCGCTCTGAATCAACGCCAAAAATGACGCAGGCGATCTGGCGGGCGCGGAAATAATCGGCGGTTTCCTCTATGGTTGGCGGATGGGTATAGTCCGCCTTGAAATATTTGGCCATGCCAGCCAGAAATTCATCATAGCCATCATCCCCGTGCGTGCCGCAGGGTTCTTCGGCATGGGTGTGAATATCAATCGCTTTTATTTGGCTCAAATCGATCATTTTTGGCCTTTGAGTTTCCGGAACTTCTGGTCTAACAATAGAAGACTGGCCAGCGTGCCTTGTCAAGAAAAGCACTGTATAGACTCTGGCGGGGATAAAGATTATGACAGATATTGCAGCTCAGTCTGATTTCTGGCAGCCGCAATTCGATATTGAAAACCGCCCGGACGGCACAATCTATATGCGCGAGACTTCCGAGCTGGCCAGCTATCTGCCCAGTATGCCGGCCTGTTTGCGCCATTGGGCAGAGGTAGCCCCGGATCGGGTCTGGCTGGCCCAGCGCCCGCAGCCCGCGGCAGATTGGGTGCGGCTGGGCTATGGCGAAGCCTTTGAGCGAGCCAGCCGCATCTCGCATCAGTTTCTGAGCTGGCAAAGAGACGGGCAAGGGCTGGGGCCAGAGCGGCCTGTGATGATCCTCTCCGGCAATTCGATTGATCACGCGCTGGTCATGCTGGCCAGCCAGATGGCGGCGGTGCCGGGGGCAGCTGTTTCGCCGGGCTATTCGCTGCTGTCAGATGATCATGGCAAGCTGCGGGATCTGGCCGGGCTGTTGACGCCGGGGGTGGTCTATTGTGACAAGCTGGCCGCGTTTGCCGGGGCGGTGCGCGCGGTGCTGGAAGCGGTGGCTGCAGCCGGAGCCCCGCCGCCGCTGGTTCTGGCCAGCGATCCAAAGGCAGACAAGCTGGAGGCGGTGGCTCTGGCAGATTGGCTTTCCGCACCGCTGGACGGCCCGGCCCGCGCCGGAATAGACGCCTCCATCAACGGGCTGGGCCCGCAATCAATCGGCAAATTCATGTTCACTTCCGGCTCAACCGGCAGCCCCAAGGCAGTCATCATCACACAAGAGATGATGGTCTCCAACCAGCAGATGATCCGCGAATGTTTTACCTTTTTGCAGCAGCAACCGCCCATTGTGCTGGATTGGTGCCCCTGGCACCATACGGCAGCTGGCAACAAGGTCTTTAATATGGTGCTGTTTAATGGCGGGTCTTTCTATATTGATGAAGGCAAGCCAAGCGGGGCAAAAATCGGCGAGACCATTGCCAATCTGAAGGAAATCTCACCGCATTATTATTTCAATGTGCCGGTTGGCTGGGAAATGCTGGTTGAGGCCATGGAAAAGGATGCAGATTTGTGCCGCTCCATGCTCAGCAATCTGAAAATCATGATGTATGCCGGGGCGGCCATGCCGCAGCCAGTCTGGGACAGGTTGCAGGAAATCGCCCGCCAGACAACCGGCCATGATGTGCTGCTGGCCTCTGGTCTGGGCAGCACCGAAACGGCCCCTTTTGCGCTGATGTGCACAACCCGGTCCAAAGCCTCAGGCAATATTGGTGTGCCGGTGCGCGGGTTGCAGCTAAAACTGGTGCCCAATCAGGGCAAGCTGGAGGCGCGTCTGAAAGGCCCGTCCATCACCCCCGGCTACTGGCTGGCAGAGGCCGCGACAAAAGACAGTTTTGATGAAGAGGGCTTCTATCGGATGGGGGATGCGCTGCGGCCTGTCGATCCTGATGATTTGACGGTCGGTTTTTTCTTTGACGGGCGGGTGGCTGAGAATTTCAAGCTGCAAACCGGCACCTGGGTTGCGGTGGGCGCGTTGCGGGCCCAGCTGGTCAACCAGTTTGGCGGCTTGTTGCAGGATGTGGTGATTGTTGGGGAAAACAAGCCTTGGCTGGGTGCGCTCGGCCTGCTCAGCCTGCAGGAGGTGGCCGCCCAATTCCCGCAGCTGGCCGGGGCCAGCCTGGCGGAAGCGGCAGAGCATCCGGGCCTGCGGGACAGGCTGGCAGAGTTGCTGGCCCATCATGGCAAGGCGGCGTCGGGTTCCTCCAATCGGGTGATGGCGCTGAGCCTGCTACGCAGCCCGCCCGTGCTGGATAGCGGCGAGCTGACCGATAAGGGATCAGTCAATCAGCGGGCGGTGATCGCCAACCGGCCCGAAGAAGTGGCCAAAATCTATCAGGATGCAGCAGATATTCGGGCCGCTGGCTAGGCCAGCCGGGCCTCCAGAATGGCAAGGCTTGCCTGCAGCTGAAAGGGCAGGGTGTAGGCGACCCGGGCTGCCAGCTGGCGGATACGGCCCGGGTCTGGATGGGCAGCGGCCTGCTCTGCCATCCGCTGCCACAGGCACAGCATCACAATCTGGCTGGTCGCTCTGGTAAAATCATCAGCCAGCGCGGCGATCAGGCTCGCATCCGCCCGGGCCAGCTTCGCGCTCATTTCCTGCCAGTTCTGGACAGGCTGGGTGGGCGGGTTGTCGCACAGGCTGATCAGAAATCCGGCAAATTCTGCGGCCGCCCACTGCGTCCGGTTCAGCCGCAAGGCCAGCGTGCGCGCATGAATCCCGTTTGCCCCCTCATAGATAGAGGTGATGCGGGCATCGCGGTAATGCTGTTCGAGCTGATATTCGCGCAAATAGCCATAGCCACCCAGCACCTGAATGCCCAGATCAGCAGCCTGAATACCGGCCTCGGACCCGCAAACCTTGGCCAGCGAGGTCAGCATGGGCAGCAGGGTGGGGCTGGCTTGCTCAGGGCTGGTCTCCATCAGGCTGGCGGCACACTGGCACAAGGCCCGCGCCCCAAGGGCCAGAATCTGCATCTCTTCCAGCATCCGCTGGATATCGGGATGGTCAGCCAGACGGGCATCGCGGCCATCTGCCTGGCGGCCCTGCACCCGCTCTGCTGCATAGGCAGCGGCCAGCAGATGGCTGCGCGCGGCATGGGCAACCCCTTGCAGCCCGACATCCAGCCTGGCATGGTTCATCAGCACAAACATCAGCTTCAGCCCGTCTCCGGGCGCGCCGAGCAGGCTGGCCTTGGCCCGGTCAAATAGCATCTCGCAAGTCGGGGAGGCGTGAATTCCCATTTTTTCTTCCAGCCGGGTTGCAGACAGGCTATTGCGGCTGCCATCGGGGAGCAGTGAGGGCACGGCAAACAGGCTGAGCCCGCGCACCCCTTCCTCGGCTGTGCCGGTGCGGGCCAGAACCATGTGCAGGATGCCGCTGCTCATATTCTGATCGCCGCCGGAGATAAAGATTTTCTGCCCGCTTATCTCCCAATCGAGGGACGGGCTGCCCGCTATCGGCTGCTCTGATTTGCAGGCTTGTGTGCGAATGCGGGCCAGGTCTGATCCGGCTTGCGGCTCAGTCAGGTTCATGGTCGCCAGCCAGTCCCCGCTGGCCAGCTTTTCCAGCCAGGCCTGTTTTTGTTCATCCGTTCCCCATATATCAACTATCCGGGCGGCTCCCGGCACCAGCCCGACAATCATCTGAAAGGATTGGTTGGCCCCGGACAGGATTTCCGAAAAACCCGCCAGAAGCGGGGCAGGCAGGGGCTGGCCGCCCCAGGCTTCAGGCAGGCCAAGTCCCATCCAGCCCTGTTCGGCAAATTGCCGGTAGGCCGGGCCAAATCCATCCGGCACACTCACCCGGCCATTTTCAAGGCGCGCGCCGGTCGCATCGCCCGGGCCGTTCAGCGGCGCGATTTCAGCTTCGATGAATTGAAAATAATGGTCCAGCAGGGCCGCCGCCTCGTCCCGATCAAACCCTTCTGCCTGTTCGGCCCGGCCAATCGGGGTCATGCAAAACAGGATATCATCCAGCATAGAAGACATGGTTCAGGCTTTCTCCAAAAAATGGCGGTTCCCGGGGTGCAGTCTAGAGCAGAGGGGCAGGCCGGATCAATGGGTCTGAGTTTTATTGTCCTGAAAGCGGATAAACCAGCCGCGCACCGGCCCATAGATCAGCACCGAGGCAAGCAGGCAGGGAATTCCCAGCACAAAAAACCCGCCTTCCCAGCCGCCCAGCCTGTCCACGCTCCAGCCAAGCATGGCCGGCCCAACCAGCGTCCCCAGCCCCTGTATCTGCATCATATAGGCCATGAAAACCGGGGTCTGGCTGGGCTGGCGGATAATCTGGCCCACCAGATAGAAAAAGCTGGGCGGGGTCAGGCCGGTATGAATTGCCAGACCCAAAAGTCCCAGCAGCATCAGCCAGGCCGGGCTATCGGGCAGGAAAATCATTACAATATAGGCTGGAATGGTCAAAAAAGTGAAGAGAATGAGATTGATCGGCTTGAAGCCACGCTGGATCAGGCGCCCGGATTCGCTGTTGCCAAAGAAATTTATCAGACAAAAACCGGCAACCAGCAACGCTCCCAGTAACAGGCTGCCGCCCTGTTGCTGGACAAAGAACGGGGTGAATTGCAGCACCACCTGAAATATCAGCGAATGGCAGCCAAAACAAATACCGATACCAACCAGCACCGGCAGGCGCAGGGCCGCGCCAATCGCCTCCTTGTCAAAGCGCAGCCTGGGCGGGTTGGCATCTGCCGGTATCATCCAAAAGGCCAAAAAACCTACCAGCCCGGCAAAGATCGTGCTGGCCAGCCAGACCCCCTGCCAGTCAAAATTGCCCAGCAGCAACGGGCCGGCCATCACCCCCAGCAAATTGCCCAGCGGCATAAAGCCGCCCCAGATACCCATCACCCAGCCGCGATTGGCGCTATGGGTATGTTCAATCAGCAGGGTCGGGCCTGCCACGGCAATGGAAATCAAACTGAGCCCTTCGAGCGTGCGCCCGGCCAAAAGCATGGCAAAGCTGGAGCCGACCAGGGAGACGAGCGAGCCGATAACAGCCAGCAGAATAGCTGTCAGCATCACCCGCCTGGCCCCGGCAGCAGCCATCAGCCCGCCTGCAAAAATACCGACGAAAACAGCGATCAGCGTAAAGGCAGAAGCCAGTATCCCGGCCTCAGAGATAGTCAGTGAAAAGACTTCTATCAGCCGGGCCATAGAGGGGGCCAGCTTGGCAATATTCAAACCGATAATCGCCCCGCACAGCAAAATCACCATGGCGAGGCGAAAATCGCGCCCGAATTGTGGCAGACTCACTGTTTCCAGTCCGGATTATGCTTGTCAATCATGCGAATCAGGGCCGGCCATTCCGGATGCCGCACCAGCGCGTTCGCCTGTGCTGAGCCGCCTTCAAACTAGGCTTTGGTCTTTTCCATAATCTGTGGGCTGATAGATTCATCCACTTGTTGTATCGCTGCCAGCTGCCTCTGCGTACGGATAAAGGCCAGATGACGCACAAGGCCCAGACCGCATTTGGTCCGGCTGTTATCAGCCGTGATTGCCGCAACAGCGTGTGGTTGCGTTGGCCAAGGGCGGCAACAATGCGTGGGCCTTCTGATCCATCCAGGACAATTCCTTCAAACGCATGATAGCCCACCCGCTCATAAAGCTGGCAGCCTTCCTGGGTCAGCGGGACATATTCGGCATCTGTGGCCCCCAGCCCCTGTGAGATCGGCTCATGGGTATGCAGCACACAATGCAGGTCAGGCCGGTTCTTGTGAATGGTGGAATGGATTTGATAGCCCGCCTCATTGACCGGCCAGGGGCTGTCGGAGATTTTCTTGCCATCAATATCAATGCGGATCAGATCAGAGGCGGTGATCTCATCATAGCGCAGACCGAACGGGTTGATCAGAAAATCATTGGTGCCCGGCACCCGCAAGGTGATGTGATTATAGACAATCGAAGTCCAGCCATAACAATCAACCAGCCGGTAACAGGCGGCCAGCTCCAGGCGTGCCAGCCATTCTTCTTTATCCATGCCCTTGGGTGTTTTGGGAACCGGAAGCGAGGTTCCCATCAAGCCGCTGTCGGTGTCCTGCTGATCAGCATCCTCATATCCCCCCTTTGCCAATCGTCCGGGGCAAGCCATACAGAGATGCCCCCTGTCGCTAAAGATTAAACTGGACTTGTTCATTCGTCAAAGTGCAGATTGCATAACAAGCAATTTCTTTACAGGCGCGCGGTTTTGTGGTTACATTTTCGGCAGGGCAGGGATGTTATGACAGATTATGATTTTAGGGGCCGGGGCGGTCGGCGCGTGACATTTGGCGGTATGCTGTTATGCAGGCCGATCTGTGCAGCTGGTTACGCTCGGCCCAGCTGGGAGGCGGTGGCCAGAGACGGGCTGCGGCTGCGGCTGCCCGCCAACGATTGCTGGTGCATCCAGAGGCTTGCCAGCCGCAAGAGGCCCGTCCGGCAGAGATGATTTTGGTGCTGACCAAAAGCTTCGATACAGAAGCCGCGATAGAGGGAATTCGCCCGCTGATCAAAAAGGAAACATTATTGGTGACGCTACAAAACGGGCTGGGTAATGGCGAGCTGCTCGCCCGCCTCTGTCCGCAGAATCAGATTTTTCACGGGGCTTCCATGCTGCCAGCTGCGGTGCTGCGACCGGGGCTGGTAGAGGCAAAGGACCGTAATGAGAACTGGCTAGGCCCTGTGACTGGCAGCGATACCCGCCCCCTGTCCCAGCTGGCCGCAGACCTCGCCGGGGTAGGGGCTGTTCTTAATGTGCAAGAGGATGTGCGCCCGGTGATATGGCAAAAGGCCTGTTTCAATATTGCGATGAACGCGGTCAATACGCTGACCGATTCAGGGCCGGGCCTGGTCTATGATTCGACGGGGCTGCGTCAGCTGGTCTATGATTTGATGGATGAGGCAATTTTGGTTGCCGAAAAACAGGGCATCAGCCTCAATCGCCAGAAGGTGGTTGATTTGATTGACCTGTCCTGCACTGGCCATCGCTATCATATCGCATCCATGCTTCAGGATATTCGGGCTGGTCGGCAATCGGAAATCGATCAGCTGAACGGGGCCTTGCTGGCAACCGCAGATCAGCTGGGTCTCGACCTGCCGAATAACCGGGTGGTCACCGCCTTGATGCGCGCCAGACAGGCGGCTCCCGCCTTTTGGCAGGGCCAACCCTAACCCCAGCTCTAACACCCGGCTAACCTGGGTGGCGCTGCAGCTGCGTCTAGCGCCCCTGCCAGATTTTCTCAGCTGTTTCCACCACCAGATCGAGCTTTCTGCGCTGGTCATCAAAGCTGACCGCATTGCCTTCTTCGGTAGAGGCAAAGCCGCATTGCGGGGCGATTCCCAGCTGGTCCATATCTGCATATTTGGCCGCCTCGTCAAATTGGCGGCGCAACCAGTCCATCTCTTCCAGCTCGCCTGTTTTGGTCGTGATGAACCCGGCCATCACCCGCTGCGGCCCTTGGCCAGAAATTTCAGCGGCTCCAGCCCGCCCGCCCGTTCGGAATCATATTCCATGAAAAACACATCTACGCCGGTCTCATTAAAGACGGTATCGGCCACCGCATCATAGGCCCCTTCAGCAGCATGGGTAGAGCGGAAATTACCGCGGCACATATGCATGCCGATCACCATATCATCCGGCCTGTCTTTGATCGCATCCTGCATCATCTTGCCATAAAGGCGGATCAGATAATCCGGTCTGACCCTGAGCGGCCTTGTCTGCCCGGTGTTTTGGATCGCACAGATAGGCAAAGAAAATATCATCCATCTGCAAATAGCGGCAACCTGCCTGATAAAGGCATCTACCGCCTTTTTATAGGTTTGCGAAATATCAGCGCCAGATGGTCAATATCGCTATATTCAGCCGGGTGAATATCCTCAACGGCGGTGCGGAAATGCACACAAGAGGGCCCGGAATGGAAATTTTCGGCATCACGCCAGTATGGTCTGCCACAAAGCGGAAATGCGCCAGCATGGGATGATCTGCCGGAAAATCCAGCTTGCTGCTAATGGTCGGGAAGATGGGACGCAGCTTGACCCCGGCAAATTGCACCCCTTCATCGCGCTCAACCAAATCCAGCCCGTCAGCCCGCCCATAAAATCATAATGCCAGAATGAGCGGCGGGCCTCTCCATCTGTTACCACTTGCAAGACCCGTATTTTCCTGCACATCTTGATCAGTTCAATAATTGCCGCATCCTCAATTTCCGCCAGCGCCTCAGCAGGCAGGGATTGATCTTCAAATGGCGGGTGCGGGCCTGTTTGACTAGGTCAGGCCGCAACAAGCTACCAACATGGTCAGCACGAAAAAGCGGGCGATTGGCGTTCATAATGCAAAGACTCCTCTAGAAAGCCGGGCCTTTCCCGGCATTTGCGACATATCCAGATTATAAACTGTTGCTGGCAAAATTACCAAGCAGGAAACATCCTATCTGTCTGGCTGCCTGTCCGGCTGGTTTGCCAGCCGGTAGCAAACTCAGATAAAGGCAGGTTTCAGCAGGGCTGGCCTGACTTGTTTTATCATTGGCCAGCGCTATAATTTGCAAATGATGGGCGGCCGGGCAAATGATAGGCGGCTGGAAGAACTTTAGAAAGAATAGGCAACGGGCGATGCCCAATGACATGATAACAGAGCAGCTGGAAACAGCCTCCCCGCGCAGCTGGTGGATCCCTTTGGCCGGTCGGTGGATTATATCCGCCTGTCCGTAACAGACAGATGTGATTTTCGCTGCGTCTATTGCATGGCCGAACAGATGAGCTTTCTGCCGAAAAAGAGCTGCTGACGCTGGAGGAGCTGGAAGAGGTCTGCCGCGCCTTTGCTGATATGGGCACCAGGCGTATCCGGTTGACCGGCGGCGAGCCGCTGGTCCGGCGCAATATTCTCTCTCTCATCCGCAATCTGGGCGGTCTGGTCAAGACAGGCCAGCTGGAGGAGCTGACCATCACCACAAATGGCAGCCAGCTGGAAAAAATGGCAGAAGATTTGGCCGCAGCCGGGGTGCGGCGGCTGAACCTGTCGATTGACAGTCTGGACCCGGACAGATTCCGCCAGATCACCCGCTGGGGCGATTTGGATCAGGTGCTGGCCGGGATGCGCGCGGCCAGCGCGGCTGGCCTCAAGCTGAAGCTGAATGTGGTGGCCCTGAAAGGGGTGAATGAGGATGAGCTGCTGGATATGGTGCTCTGGGCTGGTGATCAGGGCCATGACATCACGCTGATAGAGGTGATGCCGATGGGCGCGCTGGGAGAGGGGAGCCGGCTGGATCAATATCTGCCGCTCTCGGTGGTTCGTGCGCGGCTGGCAAAGCAGCTGACCCTGACAGACAGCCCCTATCGCACCGGCGGGCCGGCCCGTTATGTGACGGTAGGGGAGACTGGCGGGCGGCTGGGTTTTATCACCCCGATGACGCATAATTTTTGCGAGAGTTGCAACCGGGTGCGGCTGACCTGCACCGGCCAGCTCTATATGTGCCTTGGCCAGGATGACAAGGCGGATTTGGCCTCAGCTCTGCGCTCCGGCGGGCCAGAGGCGTTGCGCGCCGCCATTGTGGAAGCCATTTCGCGCAAGCCAAAGGGCCATGATTTTGTCATCTCGCGCCATCAGCCCGAACAGGCCGTCGCCCGGCATATGAATGTGACAGGCGGCTAGTCCTTTGCGGCCCGGCGGCCCCCGCTCTTTCTAAAAGAGGCTAGATCGCAAATCCGTAATCGGTGGTCAGCTTGCTGGCCAGGCTGGCGATTTTTTCCTCGTCCAGAGGCAGGAAGGGCGGGCGCAGATTATTCCAGTTTGCCTGACCGGTCATGCGAGCCAACAGGGCTTTCTGGGCCGGTATCGGGGCGTAATCCTGAAACAGCAGGCGCACTTCCCGGACCGGCTGATGGCGCTGTTCAGCCTGGTCCCACTCCCCGGCATGGCACAGCCGGATCACCTCGGCAATTTCTGCCGTATTCAGATTGGCAGTGGCCGAGATACAGCCCGGCGCCCCCAGCCGGATCGCTTCTATCACCGGCAATTCAGCCCCCGGCCAGACCGCCAGCCCGTCAATGCCGAGCAGGGCCTCGGTATTGGCCCAATCGCCGGAACTGTCCTTGATCGCGACAATCGCCTCAGGAAAATCAGCGCGCAGCCGGGCGACCAGCCCGACCGGCAGGCCAACCCCGGCCACCTGCGGAATATGATAGAGCCAGATTTTCGGGTGCAGCCCGTCCAGCCCCGCTATCAGCCCGGTAAAATAGTCATACAGCCCCTGTTCGGCCACCCCCTTGTAATAAAAGGGCGGCAACACCATCACCCCGGCACAGCCCAGCTCCAGCGCATGGCGGCTCAGCGCGATCGTATCAGGCAGGTTGGTCAGCCCGGTGCCCGGCACCAGCACGGCCGGGTCAATACCATCTGCGACCAGCCCGTCCAGCGCCTGCTTGCGCTCCGGCAGGCTGACGGACAGCGCCTCGCCAGTGGTGCCGAACGGGGCCAGCCCGGCACAGCCGCGCTCCAGCAGCTGATGCGCCAGCTGGTTATAGAGCGGCTGGTCAATTTCAAAATGGGACTTGAACGGGGTCAAAATCGGGGCAATCAGGCCGCGTAACATGGGTCAACTCTCCGGGTTACAAGGTGAAGAACAAAACCGCCGCGCGGGCAGGTATGTATCCGCGCTGCCAGCCCCCGCGCCATTAGACGCAATCCGCCCGGCTTTGTAAAGCCAGCAAATAGCGGGGGGGTGAGTTACACCCCACTTGGCAGGGTCTTTATTCAATCCTTGCGTAACCCGCTGGTTCCGATGGCTGAATCACATCAGCAGATCAGTCTAGCAGAGGCAGATTAATGAAAGGTTAAGGTCTGGATAAAAACCATATCAGGCGCAAAAATCCCGCCATTTTAGCCAGTTCAATCGCTGGCAAACAGGGTGGGGATGGGGGGCTGGTTTATCAGCCAGCCAAATCAATCAGGGGCGCGGGCCGTCTCACAGGCCAGCCGGGTGGGCGGTCGCGCTGGCCGGGCGGGCGGCCCCCTCCTCCAGCCGGGTCATAAAGCAGCTGCGCGTGCCGGTATGACAGGCGGCCCCGGTCTGCTCCACCAGCAAGAGCAGCGTATCGCCATCACAATCAGCGCGGATTTCGCGCAGCTTCTGGATATGGCCGGATGTGTCGCCCTTGCGCCAGAGCTGCTGGCGCGATCTGGACCAATAGCAGGCGCGCCCGGAGGCCAGCGTCTCGGCCAGACTCTCAGCAGACATCCAGGCCATCATCAACACCTCGCCACTGTCCCATTGCTGGGCAATCGCCGGGATCAGCCCGTTTTGGTCAAATTTGAGAGCCGATACAAGTTCGTCAGCCAGTCGGGGCATGGTTTTTCTCCCATCTTTTTGCGGGGCCTGCTTGCGCTGGCGCCCAGCATAACCGCTGGCGGCTTGACAAGCAATCGGCGAGGCTCTCTCCCTCAACCCACCCCTACCTTGAGGGGCGTAGCTCAGCGGAGAGCACTGCCTTCACACGGCAGGGGTCACAGGTCCAATCCTGTCGCGCCCACCATTTCCCTAAAAATTTTTAAAAGATCCCGCCGGGTGGGGGAAATATTGACAGGGTTGCCGGCCAGTGAAATGATGGCCAGTGAAATGATGCCAGCCGGAGGTGCTGAAAAAGCGGGATAAAATGACAGTTGATTTTGACAGGGGCTGGAGCGCGGCGGAGCTGGCAGACCATGCCGGATGGCTGTTCACCGCCACACCGCAAGAGCAGCAGGCGCTGATTGAGCTGGCCCGCCAGACAGAGGCACAGATTGGCGGCGATCCGAACCGGCTTTTGCAGATGGGGCAGGCAGATTTTGATCTGGGCCCGCTGGCAGGCCGGCTGGATGCGATGATGCAAGAAATCCGCGCGGGCAGCGGCGTGGTGCTGTATCGGGGCTTGCCCCTGGATGCCCTGTCCCCGCTGGGCACGGCCAGTCTCTATTGGGCGTTGGGGGTGCATCTGGGCACACCGCAATCCAATAATCCAGAAGGCGATATGATCGGCCATGTGGTGAATATCGGGGCGGATTACAAACAGCCGAACCAGCGCGGCTATCAAACAGCGGTGGAGATGGATTATCATTGTGACCAGACCGATTTGGTAGGCCTGCTCTGTATTCACGAAGCGAAATCCGGCGGCCTGTCCAAGATTACCAGCTCGCGCCTGCTCTATCACATTTTGCAGGATCGCCGCCCGGATTTGGTCGCGGTTCTGTGCCAGCCCTTTTGCTGGACCAAACACGCTGAGACAGGGAGCCAGGAAAAACCCTATTATGAAAGTCCGGTCTTTAATTTTACCGACGGGATTCTGTCCACCTCATTCGGGCCGACCCATATCTTCAAGGGACATCAGCTGGCGGACGCCCCGGATATGACGACGGCCCAGAAAGAAGCGATAGAGGTGGCCTGGGCGCTTGCAGATGAGCTGCATTATGCCATGCGGCTGCAGCGCGGCGATATTCAGCTGGTCAATAATTACAAGGTGCTGCATACCCGCACCGCCTTTGAGGATTGGCCGGATCCGGCCCGGCGGCGCACCCTCTGGCGGCTGTGGCTGCAGGTGGAGGATTTCATGCCGCGCACCCCTTATTCAAAGCAATGGCTGGGCGGTGTGGCCCCAAAGGGAACCGCACCCCGCATCACGCTGGATTATCAGGCCCGCACGACCGGCTAGACCGGGGGCCGACAACGAGTTCAGGTAACAGCCAGGCACAAAAAAAACTCAGAGGTAACATCATGCAAGCAGGTAAAAAAATGCCCGACCGCCAGCAGACAGAAGCGCAGGTGCTGGCCTATTTCCGCGCTGTGGATGAGGAAAATTTGGACGCGCTTTTGGCACTGCTCTCGCCAGACTGCCTGTTCACGGTTGCGACGCATCAGGTGCGGCTCAGCGGGGCGGCAGAGATTTCCGGGATGTTCCGGCGGCTCTGGGCGCATCATGATTGGGTGCGCCATGACCAGTTCCGGTTTGTTACCGATGCCTCAGCAGGCCGGGTCGCGGTGCAGTTCCAGGTTACCAACCAGCTGCCGGATGGCACACAGGTTTTCAAATCCAACTGCAATTTCTTCACCCTGGATGAAGCCGGGCTGTTTGACAGTGTGGCGGTCTATATGGCGGGTGAGAATACGCTGGACAAAGCCTGAGGGGCGCGGCCGGCCCTTAATCCAGATCCGCCAGCTGGCTGGATTTATCTGCCTTTGGCCTCTCATCATCCGGCATCTGGCCGGTATCCAGAAAATAAATCTGTTCGGCAATGCCGGTGATGTGATCGCCTATCCGCTCTATATTCTTGGCGATGAACAGATAATGCACACAGGCGGCCAGAATATCATCCTGTTCTGACATGGCGGTGATCATTTCCCGGTAAATCACCGTGTGCCAGGCATCCACCTCCACATCCTGATTGCGCAGGGACAGGGCGGCACTGCCATCCTGATGCTCCAGCGCGCGCATCGCCTCAGCCAGCATATCGGCCACCTTGCCGCCCATCCGGCCCAGCTGGTCAAAGGGCAGCAGGTTGGTATCAATCTCGCCCACCGCCAGCATCCGGTTAGCCGTGTTGCGGATATGATCGCCAACTCTTTCCAGGGCAGAGGCGTTTTTCAGCGTAACCAGCACACGGCGCAGATCATCTGCCTGCGGGCCGCGCAGGGCGATCACCTCAAAGCCTTTTTCATGGATGGCTGCTTCCAGCGCGTCCAGCTGGTCATCACTTTCAACCAGCGCCTGCAGATCAACGCTGTTCAAATCAGCCAGCGCGCGCAAAATCTGGTCCAGCCTCTCGGCGGCCAGCTGGCCCAGCTCCAGCGTCATGCGGGTCAGGCTGGTCAACTCCTCTTCAAAAATGCTGCTTATATGACTGTTTTCCTGCATCTGTCTTGTCCTGTCAGGGGCTATCCAAAGCGCCCGGTAATGTAATCCTTGGTCAGTTCATGACTGGGATTGGTGAATATCTGGCGGGTCTCTCCCACCTCTACCAGCTTGCCGAGATGGAAATAGGCGGTGCGGTCAGACACGCGGGCGGCTTGCTGCATGGAATGGGTTACGATCACGATGGTATAGCTTTCGCGCAGCTCATGGATCAGCTCTTCAATGCGGGCCGTGGCAATCGGATCGAGGGCGGAGCAGGGCTCATCCATCAGGATCACTTCCGGGCTGACCGCGATAGCCCGGGCAATACAGAGCCGCTGCTGCTGGCCACCGGAGAGGCCAGTGCCGGGCTGATCCAGCCGGTCGCGCACCTCCTCCCAAGCCCGGCGCGGCTGAGCGAGGCTTCGACAATCTCATCCAGCTCCGGCCCGGTTGCTGGCCATGCCGTGGATGCGCGGGCCATAGGCGATATTGTCATAGATGGATTTCGGGAACAGGTTGGGTTTTTGAAACACCATGCCAACGCGCGCGCGCACGCACCACATCAATCGAACTGTCATAGATATCCTGGCCATCCAGGCGGATATCGCCCTCGGTGCGGCAGATATCTATCCCGTCATTCATCCGGTTCAGACAGCGCAAAAAGGTCGATTTGCCACAGCCGGACGGGCCGATAAAGGCGATCACCTGGCTGGCCCCGATATCCAGCGAGACATCATCAATCGCCTGCTTGTCCCCGTACCAGATATTGACATGGCGCGCGGTCATGCGCGGATTGTCCACAAACAGCTCGCCAATTGTCTTGTCCGGGGCCTGCCGGTCAGCAGACAGAGGTTCGGCAATGGCCGGTATGTTTTCCTGCATGATCTAAAAATACCCCTTTACCAGCGGCGTTCCAGTTTCTTGCGCAGCCAGACAGCCGCAGCGTTCATCACCACCAGAAAAGCCAGCAGCACGATAATCGCCGCGCTGGTTTTCTGGATAAACATCCGTTCGGCAAAATCTGCCCACATGAAAATCTGCACCGGCAGAACCGTCCCGGGATCGGTAACCGAACCCGGTATATCCACAATAAAGGCGACCATGCCGATCATCAACAGCGGCGCGGTCTCGCCCAGAGCCTGGGCCATGCCGATAATCGTCCCGGTCAGCATCCCCGGCATCGCCAGCGGCAGGACATGGTGAAAAATCACCTGCATACGCGACGCCCCGATACCGAGCGCCGCATCCTTGATAGAAGGCGGAACCGCCCGGATCGCCGCGCGGGAGGAAATAATAATCGTCGGCAAGGTCATCAAGGCCAGCACCAGCCCGCCAATCAGCGGAATAGAGCGCGGCAGGCCGAACAGATTGATGAAAATCGCCAGGCCCAGAATCCCGAACACCACAGAGGGCACCGCCGCCAGATTGTTGATATTGATCTCAATCAGCTCAGTTATCCGGTTTTTCGGGGCGATCTCCTCCAGATAGATGGCACTGGCCACGCCGATAGGAAAGCTGACCACAAGACAGATAAACAAGGTCAGAATGGAGCCGGTCAGCGCCCCCAAAATGCCGGCCATCTCAGCATTGCGCGAGGCCGAGCCGAAAAACAGATAGTCGGACAGCCGATAATGAATTCGCCCTTCAGCCTGTAGCTGATCAACAAACCCTATCAGCCGGTCATTGATGCGGCGATCCGCCTCTGGGGTGTCGCGCAGGATAAAGCCGCGCAGGAAGGAATCAATATCATCATCCACCGCAAACAGAATGGTTTGCGTGGTGCCCAGCAGGGCCGGGTCTGCCACAATCATCTTGCGCAGGCGCTGTTCTGCCCCGGCGGACAGGGTTTTGCCTGCATCGCGGCGGGCTGAGCGGCCAGCGGGCTGAAGAATGTCAAACAGGGCGGCGCGCACCACGCCTCTAGCATCTCCGGCATACAGGGATTCAACGCTGGCATCGCCTTGCGGGTCCAGCCGCGCGGCATCCAGCTGCACCTCCAGCTCAACATAATATTGGAAAAAGCCGGGAATCCCGCGAGAGAAGATAGAGGCAAATAAAATCACCAAAAAGGTCAGCGCAATCAGCACCCCGGCCAGCCCCATCCGGTGAAAGCGCCGCTCTGCCCGGCGCCGTCTGGCAAGGCTGGCTTCAACCCGGCGGGCCGCCTCATCCGGGGGCAGCATGGTTTTTGTTTGCTCAGTCATATTGCTCACGGTATTTCTTCACAATTTGCAGGGCAAAGAAATTCAGCCCCAGAGTGATCACAATCAAGGTCAGCGCCAGCGCAAAGGCAGACAGCGTCTTGGCTGATTCAAATTCCTGATCGCCCACCAGAATGGTCACAATCTGGCTGGTGACCGTGGTGACCGCATCCAGCGGATTGAGCGAGAGATTGGCCGCCAGCCCGGCCGCCATCACCACAATCATCGTCTCGCCCACCGCGCGGCTGACTGCCAGCAAAATGGCGGCGACAACACCCGGCAGGGCGGCTGGCAGCACCACCTGACGCACCATCTCAGCGCGAGTGGAGCCCAGCCCGAGGGCCGCATCCCGCAGCGATTGCGGCACCGCATTGATCACATCATCAGATAAGGAGGACACGAACGGGATAATCATAATCCCCATCACCAGCCCGGCAGCGAGCGCCGATTCGCTGGCCACATCCAGCCCGACAGACAGGCCGGTCTGGCGAATCAGCGGGGCCACGGTGAGGGCGGCAAAAAAGCCATAAACAACGGTTGGCACACCGGCCAGAATCTCCATCAGCGGCTTGATCAGCGCGCGGTTGCGCAGGCTGGCATATTCAGAGAGGTAAATCGCGCTGAACAGCCCGACCGGAACCGCCACACACAAGGCGATGACGGAAATCAAAAAAGTGCCGACAAACAGGGGCACGGAGCCATAGCCAGCCTCTCCGCCACCGGACCCGGCCCGCTCTGCCCCTTCAAATTGCGGGTTCCAGGTCAGGCCGAACAGGAAATCGGTAACCGGAACCAGCGCGAAAAAGCGCAGGCTTTCAAAAATAACGGAAAAAACAATGCCGATGGTGGTCAAAATCGCGATGACTGAGCTGGCGGCGAGCAGCCAGACCACCGTGCGCTCAACCAGATTGCGCGCCCGCAATTCAGGATGAATGCGCCAGAGGGCGAAAAAGCCGCCTGCCAGCGCCAGCGTCAGGCAGCACAGGCTGGTCAGCTGGGCCGAGATCGCCAGCCAGCCCTGCCAGGCCGCTGCCGCCTCCCTTGCCCAGGATTCAGCCGCCCCAAAATCAACACCGGCCACCAGATTCTCAATCTGGGCCAGCACAATCTGTTCGTTAAAGCCCGGCCGCGTGGCCAGATCAGCCGGATAGAAGGCTGTTACCATCTGGCGGAACAGAATATCATCCCCAATAGCCATCACCGCGAGCAGCAAAAGAGCAGGCAGCCCGGCGGCGAGCGCAGCAAAACTGCCATAAAAATGCGGCAGGGAGTGAAGCGGGAGCCCGGTCTGGCGGGCGTGCAATGCCTGTCGGCGGCCCAGCCAGAAAAACACAGCAGCCAGCAGCAGGACAATAATTCCGGTGATCGGTGTTGGCATCGCTGTTTTCCGGTCCTGGTCCAAGGCTGGTTTTCACAAAGGCCCAGCCTGCCTAAAAACTATGCTCTTAATCAAGGGGCAGCCCCTGACTGTCAAGGGCTGCCCGTTATTTTTCCCTATTATGCCAAATTACTTCAGCATATCAGCTGTCAGGGCCGGCAGGTCAGCCATGGCCTTTTGGTTGGCATTCCGCTCAGCGCTCGGCATCGGAATCATGCCTGCATCAGCCAGCACACCATCATCACCCCAATTCTTGGTCCACTCAGCCATATATTCTTTCAGGCCCGGAACCACACTGATATGGGCGTGCTTGATGTAGAAATACAGGGCCCGGGAGGCCTTGTAGGAGCCATCGGCAATCGCCT
>JAYPQA010000084.1:0-8719 GCA_038131695.1 Alphaproteobacteria bacterium
AAAGGCAGATTTGCTGATCACCAATGCAAGGCTGTTTTGCCCGGCCAGCCAGCTTGACAAGCTGGGTTGGCTGGCCGTCTCAGATGGGCGCATTGCCGGTTTGGGCGCAGGCCAGCCGGACAAGCAGCTAAAAGCAGCCCAGATCTTTAATGGCGGCGGCCAGCTGCTGTTGCCGGGGCTGGTGGATATGCGCGTGCAAGCCAGCGATCCCGGGGCCGAGCATCTGGAAAGTCTGGAGGCGCTGTTACAGGCGGCAGCCGCAGGCGGCATCACCAGCCTGGCCACCCTGCCCGATACGCTGCCGGTGATTGACAATTCGGCAATGATTGATTCGATCAGCCTGCGCGCCAGCCGTCTGGGCGGGCCGCGCCTGTTCTGTCTGGGCGCGATGACGCAGGGGCTGGGAGGCCAGCGCATGGCCGAGCTGGGCATGATGGCTGAGGCTGGCGCGCGCGGCTTTGCCAGCCATTTGACCAGCGTGGCTGACAGCCAGCTGATGCGCCGGATTATGACCTATGCCGCCATGCTGGAGCGGCCGGTTATCCATCATTGTGCTGACCCGGCGCTGTCTGCCGAGGGCGAGATGCAGGAAGGCGAGACGGCAACCCGGCTGGGCCTTATCGGTATTCCGGCAGCGGCCGAGACAATTATTCTGGAGCGCGATCTGGCCCTCGTGCGGCTGACCGGGGCGGCTTACCATGCTGGCCATATTTCCACTGCCGGGTCTGTTGCGGCGTTGCGGCGGGCGAAACAGGAGGGGCTGAAGGTCACGGCTGATACCGCCCCGCCCTGGTTTTTGCTGAATGAGATGGCGGTGCCGGGCTTTGATACAGCATTTCGGCTGGATCCGCCCCTGCGCACTGAGCAGGACCGGCTGGCCGTGATTGACGGGCTGGCTGACGGGACGATTGATGCGATTGCCTCTGACCACCGGGCGATTAACCCGGACCACAAGAAACAGCCCTTTGGCATGGCCAGCCCCGGGGCGGCGGGCATTGAAACCCTGTTGCCGCTCAGCCTGGCGCTGGTATCTGCAGGGGCATTGTCACTGGAACGGATAGTTCAGTGCCTGACCGCCGGGCCAGCCGCGATCCTCGGGCTGGAAACAGGCCAGCTGGCGGTTGGCAAGCCTGCCGATATGATAGTGCTGGACAGCCAGACAGGCTGGGTCATCCGGTCGGCTGATTTTGTTACCCCCTCGCTCAGCACCCCGTTTGAAGGCCAGCCTGTGCAGGGCCGCGTGCTGGCCAGCTGGGTCGGCGGCGCGCAGATTTTCTCCTATCAAAACGGGCCGCAAAGATGATCGAAGCTGGCTTGCTGATCCCTGTCGGGCTTGCCTATCTTCTGGGCTCAGTGCCCTTTGGCCTGCTGCTGACAAAATGGGCCGGCAAGGGGATATCCGGGATGGCCCAGCTCAGGCAATATCAGGGCGACCAATGTCTTGCGAGACAGGCTCGCGGGGGCTGGCTCTGGCAACGCTGGTTCTGGATGGCGGCAAGGGCGCACTGTACCGTCTGGTAATTCGCCGGGGTGACAGATCAGCTTTGCTGGCAGGCTGGGCCAGGCTGGCAGCGATGCTGGGCCATTGCTTTCCGGTCTGGCTGCGTTTTTCCGGTGGCAAGGGAGTGGCGACCGGGCTGGCCGCGCTGGCGGCGGTCAGCTGGCCTGCCGGGCTGGTGATGGCATTGGTCTGGCTGGGGATGGCCGCCTTGTTCCGCATTTCCTCAGCAGCCGCCCTCACCGGTTGGCTGGCCGCCCCGCTCTGGCTTTTCTGGCAGGGGCCGGACGGGCTGGTTCTACCGGTGGCGTTGATGGCCCTGCTTTCCTGGGCCCGCCATCACCAGAATATCCGCCGCCTGCTGGCCGGCACGGAAGCCAAAATGGGCCGCCGCAAAAAAGACTGAAATTTCCCCAGCCCTGTTCATTTTTTGTTAAGCAAACTGCTTTATGCTCAGCCGCATGAAGCGCGATGCCAAAATTGATTTGCTGCAGCTGTTCCGCACCACAAATATAGGCCCGATAACCTGTCGGCTTATGCTGCAACGCTATGGCAGCGCGGCCAAAGCGCTGGCCGCCATCCCGGAATTATCCCGCCGCGGCGGACGGGCACTGCAACCAGCTGATCGCCAGCGCGCCACAGATGAGCTGGATCAGCTTGAGGAGATGGGCGGCCAGCTGCTCTGTCTTGGCAGTGATGACTATCCAGACTTGCTGACCCATTTTGATGATGCCCCGCCCGCGCTGTCCGTGCAGGGTCATCCGGCCCTGTTGCAGCAAAAGATGCTGGCGATTGTCGGGGCGCGCAACGCCTCGCTGAATGCCTGCAAGATGACGGAGAAATTCGCAGCCGAGCTGGGCATGGCTGATTTTGTCATTGTCTCCGGCATGGCACGGGGCATTGACAGGGCCGCGCATCAGGGCGGGCTGGCCAGCGGCACGGTGGCGGTGCTGGCAGGCGGGGTGGATGTTATCTATCCGCCGGAAAACAAGGATATTTACGAAAAGCTGACGCAATCGGGCTGTGTGATCAGTGAGATGCCGCTGGCAACCAAGCCGGCCCCGCGCCTGTTTCCGGTGCGCAACCGGATTATCGCCTCGCTGGCCAAAGGCTGTCTGGTGATGGAGGCGGCGGAACGCTTCGGCTCTCTTATCACCGCCCGCGAGGCCCTTGGCAGAGGCGCGGAAGTCATGGCCATCCCCGGCTCTCCCATGGATCCGCGCGCCAAGGGATGCAACAGCCTGATCAGCCAGGGCACCGCCCATCTGGTGCAAACAGCTGACGATATTCTGACCATTCTGCAAGAGAATAGCGGCTATGAACCGGACCGGCCGCTCAGCCTTTTTACCTCGGTCTCTGAGGCGGGCCCGCAAGATGACGGCGAGGTGGAAAAAGCCCGCAAATGCCTGCTTGAAAATCTGTCCCATGACCCAATATCAGTTGACGAATTGATTCGCTGGTGTCATGTCTCTGCCATGGCGATGGCCGCCGCGCTGCTGGAACTGGAGCTGGCCGGACGCGTTCAAAGACATCATGGCGGCCGCGTTTCGCTGATAATCGATTTTGAATAACACCCTGTTTACCCTTGTTTTTTTGGTTTGATTTATGAAAGTTGTGCTTGTTGAATCTCCGGCCAAAGCCAAAACCATCAATCGCTATCTGGGCGACAATTATCAGGTTTTGGCCTCTTATTGCCATGTGCGCGACCTGCCTTCCAAGGATGGGTCGGTCAATCCGGATGCTGATTTTGAGATGATCTGGCAGGCCGATGCTGCCTCTTCCAAGCAGATGGTTGCGCTTACCAAAGCCCTGAAGGGGGCGGACGGTCTCATTCTGGCGACGGACCCGGATCGCGAGGGAGAGGCGATCAGCTGGCATGTCCAGCAGCTGCTCAAGGAAAAGAAATCGCTGGCCAGCCTGCCGACCGAGCGGGTGGTGTTCAATGAAATCACCAAGACAGCCATTCTGGAAGCCATGCAGCATCCGCGCGCGCTGGATGACAATCTGGTCAATGCCTATCTGGCACGGCGGGCACTGGATTATCTGGTCGGCTTTTCATCTCGCCGGTGCTGTGGCGCAAGCTGCCCGGCTCACGCTCGGCCGGGCGGGTGCAATCGGTCGCCTTGCGGCTGATCTGTGCCAGGAAGCAGAAATAGGAGCGTTTCGCGAACAGGAATACTGGTCTGTTGACAGCTGGTTTGCCAAGAGGATGGCCGCCGCCTGCTGGCCCGGCTGACCCGTCTGGATGGGCGAAAATGGAAAAACTGTCATTTCCAGCCAGCAACGAGCCAGAAGCCATTGCCGCCCGCATCAAGGCCGCCAGCTGGCAGGTTGGCGCGGTTGAGACCAAGCGGGTGCGCCGCAATCCGGCAGCCCCTTCACCACCTCTACCCTGCGGCAAGAAGCCTCTCGCAAGCTCGGCTTCTCAGCCAGCCGCACCATGCAGATTGCCCAAAAACTCTATGGGGGCATCAATATCGCGCGGAGACCACGGGCCTGATTACCTATATGCGAACCGATGGCGTGCAGATGACGACAGGCCGTCAAGCCGCCCGTGCGGTGATCGCAGACCGCTATGGCGAGGCCTATCTGCCGGAAAAGCCGCGCATCTACAAAACCAAGGCAGCCAACGCCCAGGAAGCCCATGAGGCGGTGCGCCCGACAAGGCTGGCCGCGCATCCAGAAGAGCTGCGCCGCTATCTCGATCATGACCAGTTCCGCCTCTATGATCTGATCTGGAAACGCGCGCTGGCCAGCCAGATGGGAAGCAGCCCAGATGGATCAGACGGCTGTTGACCTCTCAGCACAGGGGAGGACATCACCGCTGCGGGCGACTGGCTCCAGTATTGGTCTTTGACGGGTTCCGGCAAGTCTGCGAGGGTTTGATGAGAGCAGCGCGCCGGATCGCAATGGTGCAGGCCGCCCGGCAGAAGAGGATGACCGGCTGATCCGCCGCTGGTTGAGGCGAGGCGGTCACCGCTGATGAAATTGACCCGCAGCAGCATTTTACCCAGCCGCCGCCGCGCTATTCTGATGCCTCTCTAGTCAAGGAAATGGAAAGAGCTGGGATTGGCCGGCCCTCTACCTATGCCTCCATCTTGCAAAAGCGCGCCTATGTGCTCAAGGATCAGCGCCGCTTTCCCCGGAATATCGCGGTCGCATCGTATCAGCTTTCTGAAGATTTCTTCACCCGCTATATTGAATATGGCTTTACCGCCCTGATCTGGAAAAGCAGCTGGATATAGAGAGTCTCGGACGCTTAAGCTGGACTGGAAATCAGTGCTGCGCCGCTTCTGGACAGATTTCAAGATCGCGGTGGATGCCACCGCCGAATTGAGCAACCCGGCCGTCATGGAAGCCCCGCTGGACAGCCAGCTCGAACAGCTGTTTTTCATGCCGGGCCGGACGGGCAGATTAACCAGGTCTGCACCAAATGCGGCAGCGGCAAGCTGGAGCTGAAGCTGTGACCGCTGGCCCGTTCATCAGCTGCAATAATTATCCGGAATACCGATATACCCGCCAGATCAGCAATGATAATGACGCGGACAGCCAGGCAGATACGCTGGATGAGGATCGCCTTCTGGGCACAGACCTGACGAGTGACTTGCCGGGTTTGCTGCGCAAGGGACCTTATGGGCACATGTGCAGCTGGGTGATGCGGAGACCAAAAGCCAAAACGATCCTCCTGCCCCAAATCAGGCAGCTGGACGAGATTGATCTTACCTATGCGCTGGGACTGCTCAGCCTGCCGCGCGCGGTGGGCGCGCATCCGCAGACCGGCGATTTGATCGAGGCCGGGCTGGGCCGCTACGGACCCTATCTGAAATATCAGGGCCGCTTTACCAGCCTGACCGAAGATGATGTGCTGGAGGTGGGCATCAACCGGGCGGTGGATTTGCTGGCCGAGGCACAGAAAAAAGCAGGCCGCACATTGGGCGCGCATCCGGAAGGCGGCCAGGTCGAGTTGAAAAAAGGCCGGTTTGGCCCGTATGTTGAGCATAACAAGCTGCGCGCGCCGGTTCCACGCGGCACCGAAATGGCAGATATAACGCTGGAAGACGCGCTGGTCTGGCTGGCAGCAAAGGCGGCCCGTCCGGCAAAGAAACCTGCCAAAAAAGCAGCGAAAAAAGGGGCCAAAAAAACTTCAGGGAAAGCAGCCAATAAGTGAGACGCGGCAGACCAATCCGCCAGGCTCGTCCAGCCCCGGCCCGCCTGTTTGGCCAGATTTTCAAAAAAGGCAAGCAATGGTATGCCGCCCCGGTGGAAAAAGGGCCGGGCCAGCCCTGGCGGCTGATTATCCCGCCAAAAATGCAAGCTGAGACAGCTGAGTTGTCCGGCTGTCTGGCGGAGCTGGAAATAAGCGGGGCTGTCCGGCGGCGCGACCCGCAGGTTGAGCTGAAAAAACTGATTGGCCCGGCTGGCAGCCCGGCCGCCCAGGCCGCCTTGGCGATAGCAGAATTTGACCTGCCCTCCCACTTTTCTGAAGCCGAGCTGGCCGAGGCGGGCCGCAAAACCCCGCCGCCGCTGGGCCAGCGCGTGGATTGGCGGGCCCTGCCGCTGGTTACCATTGATGGCGAGGATGCCCGCGATTTTGATGATGCGGTGATGGCTGAGCCGATTGAGGGCGGCTGGCGGCTGCGCGTGGCGATTGCCGATGTCAGCCATTTTGTGGCGGAGGGATCCGCCCTCGACAAACAGGCCCGCCAGCGCGGCAATTCTGTCTATCTGCCCGGCACGGTGGTTCCGATGCTGCCAGAGGCTCTGTCAAATGGGCTCTGCTCTCTGGTGCCGGGCGAGGATCGGGCCTGTCTGGCAGCCGAAATAGAGATTGACAGCAAGGGCCAGAAAAAAGCCCACCATTTCGTGCGGGTGTTGATCCGGTCTGCCGCCCGGCTGACCTACAGCAAGGTGCAGGCGGTGATTGACGGCACGCTGGCTGAGCGAGATCTGGAGGTGCCGGATGGTAGCCTACACCACCTTATCGGAGCTTATCGCTGTTTACTCAGCGCGCGCGAGAAGCGCGGCACGCTCAATCTGGAATTGCCGGAGCGCAAAGCCGTTTTTGATGCGAAAAACCAGCTGCAATCGATCAGCTTTACGCACCAGCGAGCCGCCAACCAGCTGATTGAGGAATTCATGATTCTGGCCAATGTCTGCGCGGCTGAAACGCTGGAGGAAACGCGCAGCTCGACGGCCTTTCGCAATCATCCACCGCCGGATGCTGAAAAGCTGGAAGATTTGCATGAGCTGGCAAAGGCCCTGGAGCTGCCCCTGTCCAAAGGCCAGCGGATCAGCCCGGCGATTTTCAACCGCCTGCTGGCTAGCGTTTCCGGCAAGCCAGAGGCAGCTATTGTGCATGAGGCCGTGCTGCGCTGCCAGTCGCGGGCTGTTTATGACACGGTCAATCAAGGCCATTATGGGCTTTCCCTGGCGCGTTATGTGCATTTCACCTCACCGATACGGCGCTATGCTGACTTGCTGGTGCATCGCGCCTTGATAGGCTGCTGCCAGCTGGGGACGGAAAATCTGTCTGAGGAAACGCGCGCAGATATGAAAAAAATCTGTGCCCAAATCAGCGAGACCGAACAGCGGGCCGCCAAGGCAGAGCGGCGGGTGCTGGATCGGCTGGCCGCGCGCTTCTATACCGAGCGGACTGGCGAGGTCTTTGAGGTGCGGGTGGTGGGCCTGCTGAAAGCCGGGCTGTTCGTCCAGCTGGAAGGCGGGCTGGTGGAAGGGTTTATCTCCCGCAGAACCCTGCCCGATGATCGCTGGCAGGTGGAACAGGGCGGCTTTGTGCTGGCCGGTCTTTACAGCGGCTGGCAGTTTCGCCTGGGAGACAGGCTGCAGGCCAAGTTACTGTCCGTTTCCGAGGCCAGCGGGGGGGTGGAGCTCAGCTGGCGGTCCGGCGGCAGGCAGGAAGAGCCGGCACGCCCCCTACGTAGGCCACGCAAGAAGGGGGGCCGAAAGCCGGGCAAACGCAAACAGCCCTTGACAAAAAAGCGCTGATACCGCATACATCGCGCCTGCACTCAAGACTTATTTTGAACGGTGCGGATAACGCCGCACCCTCTGGAGAGAGAAGATGGCCAAGCCTGCAACCTTGCAAATCAAGCTGGTGAGCACAGCCGATACGGGTTACTATTATGTAACCAAGAAGAATCCGCGGACCAAGCCGGAGAAGCTGGAGCTGAAAAAATATGATCCGCGCGCCCGCAAACACGTGCTGTTTCGCGAAGCCAAAATCAAATAAATCAGCCGGGATCCCGACAAATGCGCCTTGGCATTGATATGGGCGGGACGAAGATAGAAGCCTCTGTTTTGGACGAAACAGGGGCTTTTGTTACGCGCAACCGGATCGCAACCCCAAAAAATTATGACAGCCTGATCACTGCGCTGGCCGATTTGGTTGCCAAATGCCGTTCTGAGACAGGCTTTGACGGGAATGTCGGGGTCTGT
Source organism: Alphaproteobacteria bacterium (assembly GCA_038131695.1). Taxonomy (GTDB): domain Bacteria; phylum Pseudomonadota; class Alphaproteobacteria; order Puniceispirillales; family Puniceispirillaceae; genus JADHLK01. The sequence goes on from JAYPQA010000084.1 coordinate 7,955, forward strand.
ATGCCGGGCAGCCTTTCTGCCAAAACCGGGGCGATAAAAGGGGCCAATACCACCTGGCTGAACGGGCGGCATCTGGACCGGGATATGCAGGCGGCGCTTGGCTGCGGGGTGCGCCTTGCCAATGATGCAAATTGTTTTGCCCTGTCCGAGGCGATTGACGGGGCTGGCAAGGGGGCAGACACCGTCTTTGGCGTGATTGCCGGCACAGGCTGCGGCGGCGGTCTGGTGGTCAGGGGCCAGCTGCTGGAAGGGCGCAACCATATTGCCGGGGAATGGGGCCACAACCCCCTGCCCTGGCCAGTGGATGGCGAATATGACGGGTATCAATGCTGGTGCGGGCGCACCGGCTGTCTTGAAACCTTTATTTCCGGCACCGCCTTTGAAAAGGAATATGAAAAACTCTCTGGCCAGAAAAAAAGCGGCAAGGATATTGTCGCAGGCGCAACCAGTGGCGATATTCTGGCAGAAGCAGCCCTTGATGTTCTGGAAGACCGGATGGGGCGCGGGCTGGCCGCTGTCATCAACCTCTTTGACCCGGAGGTGATTGTGCTGGGAGGCGGGCTGTCCAACATAGACCGGCTCTATACCAATGTGCCGCGCAAATGGCCGGGCTATGTGTTTTCCGATGCCATCCATACAAGGCTGGTGGCCCCGCAATTCGGTGATTCAAGCGGCGTGCGCGGGGCAGCTTGGCTCTGGGGCACCAGCTGAAAACCTGACAATCCGGCCCGTTCCTAGCAATCCGGCCCGTTCAGGGCAGAGGCG
>JAYPQA010000085.1:0-8257 GCA_038131695.1 Alphaproteobacteria bacterium
CCGCAGGATATTTTTGGTGTCCCGGCATGGCGTGAGGTGATACATCAGGCCGACACAGAGTCGGTGCTGTTTTCATTTTCAGATCGCCCGGTGCAGGAAAAGCTGGGCTTCTGGCGCGAACAGCGCGGCAATAGCCAGGACAAGGAATAGACCAGAATGTCTGCTTATTTGTTTGACCCCTACCCGCCTGTTGTGGTGCCAATCAGGGGCAGCCAGCAACAATTTCCGGTGCGCCGTATTTTCTGTGTAGGCCGCAATTACGGAGCACACGCGCGCGAGATGGGTTTTTCTGATCGCGAGCCGCCCTTTTTCTTCACCAAGCCGGCGGATGCGCTGGTTCTGGACGGGGCGGAGATTCCCTATCCGATTCTGACCGAAAACCTGCATCATGAGATAGAGCTGGTTCTGGCGATTGACAGCGAGGCGAAAAACCTGCCAGCCGCGGCCGCGATGGATGTGATTTATGGCGTGGCAGTCGGTATTGACCTGACCCGCCGGGATTTGCAGATGGCCGCACGCGACAAGGGCCGCCCCTGGGATTGGGGCAAATCCTTTGACCAGTCCGCCCCTATCGGCGAGATCGTTCCGCTGCAGCAGTTGGATGAGGAGGCCCGGCAGCTTGACAAGGGTCGAATCTGGCTGGATGTAAATGGCACGCGCCGCCAGGAAGCTGATCTGGCTGAGCTTATCTGGAATGTGCCGGAGATTATCAGCGCGGTTTCAAAGGCCATACATATCATGCCGGGCGATCTGATCTATACCGGCACGCCGGCCGGTGTCGGCGCGATTGAGCCGGGCGACCAAATCACCGGCGGTATTGACGGGATTGGCGAGATTGCTGTCAGCATTGGCGAACGGGCTGAGTGAGCGCGGGGGATAACAGGCGAGCATGGCAGACAAGATGGTCATCCTGCATAATTATTTCCGCTCCTCCACCTCCTTTCGGGTGCGGGCCGCGCTGAACCTGAAGGGTATTGCCTACGCTCAGGAAACCTGGCACTTGCGCGAAAACAAACAGCGCAGCAGCGCCTATCTGGCGGTGAACCCGCAAGGGCTGGTGCCCAGCCTTGTCTGGAGCGATGGCACGGTGATCACCCAATCCATGGCGATTATGGAATTTCTGGATGAGGCCGTGCCTGAACCCGCGCTGCTGCCAGCTGACCCGGCAGGCCGGGCGCGTGTGCGGGCGCTGACCCAGCTGATCGGCTGTGAGATTCACCCGCTGAATAATCTGCGCGTGCTGCGCCATATCGAACAGGAATTTGGCGCGGACAGCGAGGCCCAGGCAGGCTGGTTCCGCCATTGGGTGCGGGCCAGTTTTGACCCGCTTGAAGAGATGCTGTCCGGCAGCCCGGATACTGGTGATTTTTGCCACGGCAACAAGCCGAGCATGGCCGATATTACGCTGGCAGCACAGCTGGTCAATAACCGGCGTTTTGAATTGAATGTGGAAAGCTGGCCAACCATCCATCGGATAGGATTGGCTTGTTTTGCCCATGATGCTTTTGACAAGGCATTGCCGGGCAATCAGCCAGATGCAGAATAGAGCACTTAAAGGCTGAATAATCATGAAAAAATTAGACTACCAAACGCCGGTCACCGGCCAACTTCAACAGCTTGCCGATGATCTTTACTGGGCCCGGTTTGACCTGCCCTTTCGGCTGACCCATGTAAATTTATATATTCTGGATGGGCTGGATGGCTGGATCATTCTGGATACCGGCATCAATGACGAGCCGACCAGGGCGCATTGGCAGGCTTTGCTGGACGGGCCGCTTAAAGGCCGTCCGGTCGAGCAGATACTTGTCTCGCATTATCATCCTGATCATGTCGGCTTTGCCGGCAACCTGTCAGCGATGACCGGCGCGCCGGTTGCCAGCAGTCACATTGAGGCCGAGGAAGCCACCCATTTCTGGCATCTTGATGAACAGGTTTTCGCTGATTTGCTGGGCCAGGTCTATCGCCAATACGGGCTGGAAGAGCGCCATATCGCCGTTGCCCAGAAAGGCGGCAGCCGCTATCGGATGATAGTCGGGGAGCCGCCGAAATTCGATATTCTGGCCCCTGGCACAGAGATCAAGACACGCGCAGGCAGCTGGCAGCTGCGCATGGATCTGGGCCATTCTGACCAGCATATTTCGCTGATGGAGCATAGCCGCGGTTTGTATCTGTCGGTAGATTTCCTGCTGCCGCGCATTACCCCGAATATTTCAGCAGATATTCGTGCGGTGGATGCGGATCGGCTGTCCGGCTATCTGTCCTATCTGGCTGAGATGCGCGATCTGCCCGATGAGGTGGAGGTTTTCCCCGGCCATGACTGGCCGTTTTCCGAAGCAGACGAGCGGCCGCCGAGCTGATTGCCCATCACCAGCACCGGCTGGATTGTTGTATGGGGCAGCCCGCAAGGCCCCGCTCTCCACCGCCGCGGCCATGGCCGTGCTGTTTAGTAATTCTGACTTTGGGGATCATAGGCTGTATTTTGCCTCTGGTGAGGCGCGCGCCCATCTCAACCATCTGGTCACAACCGGCCAGCTGACGCGGCAAACAGATGCAGACGGGACAGACTGGTTTGTGTCTTAAGCCTTTTTTCGGCAGCCTTTTTACCGGTAAAGCTGATCTTGCCGTCGGGCAGCAGATAGAGAATAAAGGCCGACCCGCCTGTCGGCAGTCGGAAAATGATCCGAGCCGGGCGGATAGACATACCAGCCGGCCGCCAGCCCGTCAAACGGGCAGGCCCGCTGATCGGCATAATCAGGCCAATCTCTCCGGTATCATGGATATGATGCGGGCCGGCCAGATTATCCATCTGCACGACATCGACACTGAACGGCCCGGCGGCCCCGCCGCGGCTTTGATCGCCCGGCCAAAGCGGATGCCCCGCCCTCACTGCTGCATCAGCCAGCCTTCGGCCAGCCCGGCTGCGCAATATTGCCGGATTTTGCTGACCATGGCGCTGTCAGCTGGCCATTTTTGCGCCAGCGCCTCCGCCAGGGCCGCATCCAGAGGAGCGGCGGCGATAAAGTCTGCAATCTCTGTCATTGTTTGTTCAAACGCGCTCTGGCTCATGGCTTGCCCCCGTCGCTGTCCAGCCTGCCAAACAGCTGGCAGAACCAAGCTCTATTTTAGCCCTTGCCAGCCTAATTGCAACAAGGCAGGCTTGTCGCATGGAACGGCTCTTTCCCCTTATCTTTGTGCTGCTTTGGTCTTCTGCCTTTATCTCGTCAAAATTCATTGTGCTGGAAGCCACCCCCTTTGCCGCGCTGGTTTTTCGCTTTGTTCTGGTGGCAGGCGGTTTTGCCCTGGTCTGCCTCTGGCAACGCGAAAGGCTGGCCGCGCCGCTGCGCGATGTGTCGGCGGCGGCGCTGAGCGGGGTGCTGTTTCACGGGCTGTATTTGGGCGGGGTCTTTTATGCGGTGACAGCTGGCTTTCCGACCGGGCTGACCGCGTTGCTGGTCTCCTTGCAGCCGATTTTGACCGGCGCGCTGGCTGGCCCGCTGCTGGGTGAGCAGGTGACATTCCAGCGCTGGGCCGGCCTTGTGCTGGGCTTTGCCGGGGCCGGGCTGGTTCTGGGGCTGGATCTGGGGGGCAGCCTGCCGCTGGTCGGTTTTGTGGCCTCGCTGATTGCCCTTTTGGGCGTTACCGGCGCAACCCTGTGGCAGAAAAAACAGGGCGGCAGCCTGCCCCTGCCGGTCTCCAATTTCTGGCAGGCGGCCAGTGCCTGCCTGTTTCACCTGCTGGTCATGCTGGCTCTGGAGCCAGAGCCCTTTATCAATTTCACCGCCCGCTTTGTCTGGGCCATGGGCTGGCAGATTATCGCGGTCAGCTTTGGGGCCTTTACCATCCTGCTTTATCTGATCAAGAAAGGCTCAGCCAGCCAGACAGCCTCACTGTTCTTTCTGGTGCCGCCCTGCTCCGCCCTGATTGCCTGGCTGATGCTGGATGAGCAATTAACCCGGGTTGATATTATCGGCTTCCTGCTGGCCAGTGCCGGTGTCTATATCGCAACCCGCAAGCCGGTTGCAGGGTGATTGACAGCGCCCGGTTATTGGTCTAGCAAGGCGGTCGTGAGGCCGGTGGCAGAGTGGTTATGCAGCGGTTTTGCAAAACCGTGGACATCGGTTCGAATTCGGTCGGGCCTCAAATCCCGCTATTTTCAGATCAGATTGGTGATCAGCCGCCTCAGCTATCGGTTGCGCCGCTGGCCCGGCATTGATCGCCCGGCTCGCCGCGACTTCCTTGATGGTGAAATCACAGAGTAGATTCAGAATATCCGGATGCCAGGAATTTGAGCGACAAAGCCAATGCCGCGGCGCGCGAGATCAGCGGTCGCACGGGCAGAGCTTGCTGATCAGCCAGACCAAAACCGCTATCCGCACGCATAATGGGTGAAGTTGGAAGTCTCGCTCCCAGCGGCAGATAGGGCGGGTCCAGATAGACAAAATCCCCGGCCAGGCATTGCACCACCTCTTGCCAGTCCTGATTAGTGATCCGGCAGCCCTGCAAGGCACTCACCGGAGCAGGCGCGCAGCAAATCCGCATTGACAATAGTCGGATTCTTGAACCGGCCAAAAGGCACATTGTAAAACCCCTTGCTGTTCACCCGGTAAAGCCCGTTAAAGCTGGTTTTATTGAGATAGATAAAGCGGCTGGCACGGGTCAGGGCCGGCAAGGCAGACAGGCCGCCCGGCTGGCGGTCGAGGGCGCGGATTTCTTCAAAATAGCTGCGTTCATAGGGATGGCGGCCCAAATCCTCTATCAACGCTGCAACCTCATCGCGCACCATCTGATAGCAATTCACCAGCTCAGTATTGATGTCATTCAGCCAGCCAGCGTCTGGCTGCTGGTCAAAGAACACCGCCGCCCCGCCCATAAAGGGTTCGATCAACCGGTCATAGCTGGCCGGTATCAGGGGGCGGATATGCTCCAACAGCTGGCGTTTGCCGCCGGCCCATTTCAGGAACGGGCGGGCGTTAAGGGTCTGGCGGGTCATGACAGGTACTATAGAGCCTGAAATGCGCGTGCGGCAATGGCTTATTAAGGGGGCTGCGCTGCTACAACAGCTCTGGCGGAAGAGAAAAAAACCCTTGCCAGCCCCGCCAAAGACAGACAGAACAGGCGGCATGAACAGGATGACCGCCGACGGGCTGATGCTGATAGCTGCTTTCATCTGGGGAACAACCTTTGTTGCCCAGACTACCGGCATGGAAACAATAGGCCCGATGGGCTTTACCTGGGCCCGCTATCTGGTCGGGGCGCTGTTTGTCCTGCCGCTGGCCCTGTTTGAGATGCGCCGGGCCTCGCTGCTGGCTGCCATGCGCAAAGACAGCCGCCTGTTCTGGCAGGCGCTGGGGCTGGGCGTGCTGATGTTTGGCGGCATTGCCCTGCAACAGACGGCCCTTTTGCATACCAAGGTGGCCAATGCCGCCTTCCTGACCGCCCTTTATGTGCCAGCTGTGCCGCTGTTGGCCTGGCTGTTCATACGCCAGCCGGTTGGCGGGCGAATCTGGCTGGCGGTGCTGTTTTCCCTGCTGGGCAGCTGGGCCCTGTCCGGGGCCTCGCCCAGCCTGCTGGCCCAATGGGGCGATTTTCTGGTGATGATCGGGGCGCTGTTCTGGGCCGGTCATATTCTGCTGATCGGTTTTGTAACGCCCAAAATCAAGGCCCCGTTCCAGCTGGCCGTGCTGCAATCGCTGGTCTGTGTCATTCTGGCCGGGGCCCCGATGCTGCTGCTGGAGCGGCCTGCGCTGGCTGATTTCCCGCCAGTCGGCTGGCAAATCCTTTATGCAGGTATTTTATCGGTTGGAATAGCCTATACAATTCAGCTGGTTGCGCAGAGATATTCAGACCCTACCACAGCTGCTTTTATCCTGTCTCTTGAATCCGTTTTTGCCGCCTGGGCGGGCTGGCAATTCTTGCATCAGCAGCTGGGATGGATGGCGCTGACCGGCTGCGGGCTGATTTTTATTGCGGTGTGTCTGGCCGATGTGCTGCCCTCTGGCTGGCTGCGGCGAAAGCCGGTCTGATGCAAGCGCGTGTGCCAATACAGGCTGATCTGGTCTTGCTGGGCGGCGGCCATGCCCAGGTTCAGCTTTTGAAATCGCTGGCCATGCGCCCGCTGGACGGGGTCACGGTGAAGCTGGTCACAGATGTGCTGGCCACCCCCTATTCCGGGATGTTGCCCGGCTTTGTCGAAGGGATCTGGCAGGCAGAGGAGATTCACATTGATCTGGTGCGGCTGGCCGCGCGCGCCGGGGCCGAGCTGATAGAGGCCCGCGCGATAAGGCTGGAGGCAGATGCAAGGCGGCTGCATCTTGCTGGCCGCCCGCCCTTGCGTTTTGATATTCTGTCGGTCAATAGCGGGGCGGCTCAAGCGACAGGCAGCCTGCCCGGAGCAGATGATCATGCGATTCCGGTAAAGCCCATTGCCCATTTTATCCAGCATTTGCCAGACCCGCAGACACTGGCCGGGGCTATCGCTGTCATTGGTGGCGGCTCTGCCGGGGTTGAGCTGGCTCTTGCGCTGGCGCGGCGCTATGAAGGGGCGGCTGTGCGGCCTCAGATTCACCTGATCAGCCGCTCGCCAAGGCTGCTGCCGACCCTGCCCAAGCGGGCCAGCAGGATTATCACCAAGGCGCTGGAAAAGGCCGGTATTCACCTTTATCTGAACTGTCCGGCAGAGGCGGTGACCGGCTCTGGTGTGGTGCTGGCAGATGGGCGGCAAATAGAGGCCGCGCATCGTTTTCTGGTTACCGAAACAGGCCCGCCTGACTGGTTAAAAGACAGCGGTGTGGCGCTGGATGACGGGGGCTGGCTGGCGGTTGGCCCGACCTTGCAAAGCCTGTCGCATGAGCGGATTTTTGCGGCCGGGGATATCGCCGAGCTGGTGGGACAGAAACGCGAGAAGGCCGGGGTTTTTGCCGTGCGGGCGGGGCCTGTCCTGACCCGCAATATCCGCGCGCTGATAGCTGGCAAGCGGATGCAAAAATGGCGCGCGCAACGCCATTGGCTGGCTTTGATAGGGCTGGCGGACGGGCGCGCCCTGGCCGTGCGCGGGCCTCTTGCCGCGGCCAGCCCGCTGTTCTGGCGCTGGAAAAAACAGATTGATAAACGCTTTATGCAGCGTTTTGCAGATTTGCCGGAAATGCCGGTGCGCGATCATGCACCGCTGGGCCTGCTGGCCGGGCAGATAGACCGGGCTGACCCGGTCTTGCAGGCGATGCGCTGTGTGGGATGCGGGGCCAAGGCCGGCCCTGGCACGCTGCAGGCGGCCTTGTCCCAGGCAACGCTTCTGGCCCGCCAGCTGGGGGCGGATGCAGATTATCTGCCCGATCCGGACAGGCTTTCAGATGCGGCCAGCCTGCCTGCCCCGCCTGCTGGCCAACAGCTGGTGCAATCGTTGGATGCGTTGATTCAGATGGTTCCCGATGCCTTCCTGTTTGGCCGTATCGCTGCCTTACACGCCTTGAGTGATCTGTTTGTCTCCGGGGCGCGGCCTGCCTATGCGCTGGCGCAGCTGCAATCTGCCTTTGCCGCCCGCCCGATGCAGGAAAACCGGCTTGTCCAGATGCTGGCCGGGGCGATGGTTGAGCTGGCCAGGGCCGGTGTGCTGCTGGCGGGCGGGCATACGATGGAAGGGGCAGAAACCAGCTTTGGCCTCGCGGTGACCGGCTGGAAGCCCCCTGCTGACCCAGCGCCTTTGCCAGAACACGCCGCTTTGGTGCTGAGCAAGCCGATTGGCAGCGGCTTGCTGCTGGCGGCCCAGATGCGCGGCAAATTGCCGGCCCCGGCCTATGCCGGCTTGCTGGAGGCCCTGCTGCAATCCAATCAGGCGGCCGCCCGCATTCTGGGCGAACAGGGGGCGGTGCGGATGACCGATGTGACCGGCTTTGGGCTGGCCCGCCATGGCCTCAGCCTGCTGGACGGATCACAAGAGGCCGGATCACAAGAGTCTGGATCACAAGAAGCTGGGCTGGCCCTATCGCTGGAGGCGGTGCCGCTGCTGGAGGGCGTTGAGGCCGTGCTGGCAGACCCAGAGACGGCCCCCTCTCTTTCCCCGCAAAACCGCGCCGGTCTGCTGCTGAACGGGGCAGGTCAGGACAGCCCGCTGCTGCCGATTTTGTTTGATCCACAGACCGCAGGCGGGGTGCTGGCCTTGCTGCCGCCGGAGAAGGCCGGGCAGGCTGTTATCCAGCTGCAGGCTGCCGGTTTTGACCGGGCAGCGATTATCGGCAGGCTGCAAGCCGGGACCCCGGGCCTC
>JAYPQA010000086.1:0-8240 GCA_038131695.1 Alphaproteobacteria bacterium
ATTCTCAAACCCCCTTCCATGGCAGAGAACGGGGCTGGCTGGCTGGTGATCGATGATCTGGTCGATACGGGCGAGACCGGCAAGGTGCTGCGCCGCCTGTTGCCGGATGCCCATTTCGCCACCGTCTATGCCAAGCCGCAAGGCCGCCCGGTGGTGGATACTTTTGTTACAGAAGTGTCTCAGGATACCTGGATTTACTTTCCCTGGGACATGGAGCCACAGCCCACCCAGCCGATCATCGGCATCCAGCGCTAGCCGGTTTTAGCCGCCCGGCCACCCGCCGGATTTTCCAGCACCTCTCCCGGCAGCTGCAGGCGAAAGGCCGTGCCTTTGCCCTCAGCGCTTCTGGCCAGCTTGATATCCCCGCCCATTGCCACCGCCATATCCTTGGCAATCGCCATGCCGAGCCCGCTGCCACCGCGATGGCCGGAATGAAAGGCCTGAAAAACAGTGGGCCGCTGCGCTGCAGCAATGCCCTTGCCATTATCCGATATATCCAGCACCGCCAGATTGCCAGCTTGCCAAATATCAATCTCCACGCGGCTGGCTCCGGCCTGATGGGCGTTGCGGAACAGATTCAGCAGCAGCCGGTTCAGCAAGACCGGATCAACAAAGATTTTGCGCGCGCCTTCTATCTGCAACGCCAGCGGGCTGGCCCTGGCCAGATCGGTCGAAGTCTTCCACCTCAAGCCAGCGCGGCTGGGCTTCCGGCAGATGCGCCATGAAATCCAGCATGTTCTGGCACAGGCGGCTGGCATTTTCCAAGGACCTGTTAATCATCGGGCCAATCTCGGCAATCTTTGGATCATCCGATTTTTCCAGCACCTCAGATACCAGCGTTGCGGTGGACAGGATATTGCGCAGATCATGATTGATTTTTGCCACCGCCTCGCCCGCATCAGCCAGCCTCTCCTTTTGCCGCAGGGCGCGGCGGGAATTGCCCGCCAAATGGTCAAGGCGCACCGAAATCCGGCGCAGTTGCCGGACAGCCCGAACCATTGAGGGCATTTGCCGGAGCAGCTGCGGGTCCTCACCCATCTGATCGATAAACCGGGTAATCTCCTCGGCCGGCTTTTCGACCCGCAGATAAAGGCCCAGCCCCAAAAGCACCGCGGCAACAGCAAACAGAAAAAGGCTGCAGGCCGCATAGGCAAGGGCGCTCTTTTGCAAGGGTGCTTGCAGGAATTCTGAGCGCATGAGATAGCTTTGCTGCATCGCCCCTTGCTGAGCCTGAATCTGGATCAGCATTGGCTCTTGTGAAAATAAAAGCCGGGCTGTCCGGGACAGGCTGATGAGCGTGCTGTCCTGCCCGCGCCGGATGGTCAGGATGGGGCGGGTTTTTGGTATGTCCGGGGTGTGCATCTGCGGGCTGGTCCAGATCCGTGCCGGCCCTTGGCTTGGCTTCACCGACAGGCGCAGGAACGGGCCGGGCGGCAAGCCTGCATCGCCAGCAGTAACTGGTGCCGAGATCAGATCAGCCAGCAGCGCCTCGCCCGCCTCCGCGATAATCCTGTCTTTTTGCAAGCTGGCCAGCGGCAAGAACAGCACCAGCGCCGCGACAAGCACCGGCAAGGCAAAAACTGCCTGTTTTGATTATCCTTACGACCGCTAACAGATGCATAAAAAGGCCCAACCAAAAGCATGACTTACCCGAAAACTTGCCCCTATATTGGGCAAGGTAAGGATTTGTTACAAGCCTGCTTGGTTCTGAGAGGGGTCAAACGGCCCGAAAAGATTGACAATTCCGGCAAAGACCGCTATTGAGCGAGGCTCAGGATTTTACAATGTTTGAAAAAGAGGAGCGCGTGAGATGAAACGCACCTATCAGCCTTCTGTTCTGGTTCGCAAGCGCCGTCATGGCTTCCGCTCCCGCATGGCCACTGTTGGCGGGCGCCGGGTTATCAATGCCCGCCGGGCGAAGGGCCGGGCGCGGCTGTCTGCCTGACGGGCCTTTCCGGATGATCTGGCCTGCCCAGCTGATTTCGCTGGCCCCCGGCCTGATCCGACCTGCCGCATGACGGCCAAATCTGCACAAAAGACGAATCAAACCCGCCAGCCGGACGGTGTGGGTCTGCGCAAGCGCGCCCAGTTTCTGGCTGTTCAAAAACAAGGGGTCAAGGCCATCGGGGCCGGCTTTGTGCTGCAGGCCGCCCGGCTGCCTGAAAACGCAGCCGCCCCTGACTGGCATTACGGGCTGACCGCCTCGAAAAAAGTGGGCAATGCCGTGGCCCGCAACCGGGCCAAGCGGCGATTGCGGGCGCTGGTGCGGGGATTTATGCCGGAACTGGCCCGCCCGCAGCTGGCCTATATCTTCATCGCCCGCCAGGCGCTGGCCGGGCATAGCTGGCAGCAGTTGCAGGAAGAGCTGGTGCGGCTGACCGGCAAGCTGCACCGCCAGCTGGATAAACACGGCCCGCCAGCATGAGCGCCCGCCCGCTCCTCGCCAGACCCCTTGCCGCGCTTTTGCTGGGGCTTATCTGGTTCTACCGGCTGTTTCTGTCGCCCTTATTGGGGGTGAATTGCCGGTTCCAGCCCAGCTGTTCTGACTATGCCAGAGAGGCGATCACGCGCCACGGCCCGATAAGGGGCAGCTGGCTGGCTGTGCGCCGCATTGGCCGCTGCCATCCTTTTGGCGGGTCCGGCTATGATCCGGTACCCTAAAGAAATTGTTCGGCCCAGATTGTTTGGCCCAGATCGTTCGGCCCAGATCGTCCGCATCCACAGCGATGTTTTATCGCAAAAAACCGATAACTGGATTTCCGAAACGCTGATTTTTGTGCTACAAGCCTGCCAAGCAGGCCGTTATGGCCAGCCAGCAGCAATCATAAGACAAAAACAGACCTGTCGCAGGAATGAATATGGATAATCGCAATCTGATCATCGCTATGGCCCTTTCCATGGCGATTTTGGTATTCTGGCAGATATATTTTGTCGAGCCGCAGCTGGAAGCGGAAAGAGAACAGGCCGAAATGCTGGCCGAACAGCAATCCAATGGGGATTTGCCCAGCCCGTCTGCCTCTGGCCAGAACGCGGCCATGCCCGGAACCCTCGCAGCAGACCGCCCAGCTGACACGGCCGGACGGATTACCATTGATGCGCCGGCGGTGACCGGCTCGCTCTCCTTGCAGGGGGGGCGCTTTGATGATTTGACCTTGCTTGGCTATCGCACCACACAGGATGCGGACGCCCCGGATGTGGCCCTGTTCCGCAAACAGGATGCCGATTTGCCCTATTTTGCTGAATTTGGCTGGATCAGCTCGGATGCAGGCCAGGCTGCCCCGTCCGGCCAGACGGTCTGGCAATCTGCAGACAGCCTGCTGAGCCCGGGCCAGCCAGTGCGGCTGCGCTGGGATAATGGCAGCGGGCTGTTATTTGAGCGGGAAATCACTATCAATGATGATTATCTGATCAGTGTGACCGACCGGGTGACCTCAAGCGCGGCCGCGCCGGTGACTCTCAACCCCTATGGTTTGGTGCGCCGCTTTGGCACCCCGTCCACATTGGGGATTTATATCCTGCATGAAGGGCCGCTAGGGGTATTTGATGAAACGCTGGATGAACAGGATTACGGCGATCTGAAAGATGCTGGCAGTGAGGAGTCTCAAGATTGACCCGCAAAAGCCCGGCGGCTGGATCGGCATTACCGACAAATACTGGCTGGCCGCGCTGATCCCGACCCAGAGCGAGACAGTGGATTATTCCATGCGCTCACTGGGCGGGCGTGAGGATCGCTATCAGACAGATTTTCTGGGCGCGGCGGTGCAGCTGGCCCCGGGCGGGTCTGTCAGCTGGTCAGCCAACCTGTTCGCCGGGGCCAAGCAGGTCGCCTTGCTGGACAAATATGCAGAGGAGCTGAATATCGCCAATTTTGATCTGGCGATTGATTTTGGCTGGTTCTATTTCCTGACCAAGCCGTTTTTCTATGCGATCACCTGGCTGAATGGGTTGCTGGGCAATTTTGGCCTGGCGATTTTGAGCTTTACCGTCCTGATGCGTCTGGCGCTTTATCCGCTAGCCAGCAAATCCTATCGCTCCATGGGCAAGATGCGCGAGCTGGCCCCGAAAATCCAGCAGCTGCGTGAACAGGCCGGCGATGACCGTGCCAAGATGCAGCAGGAGATGATGGCCCTCTACAAGCGCGAGAAGGTGAATCCGGCTGCCGGCTGTTTGCCCATCTTGCTCCAGATTCCGGTCTTTTTTGCGCTCTACAAGGTTCTGTATGTCTCCATTGAAATGCGCCATGCGCCGTTTTTTGGCTGGATTCAGGATCTGTCCGCGATTGACCCGACTTCCCTGTTCAACCTGTTCGGCCTGCTGCCCTACAGCACCGATTTCCTGCCGCAATTCCTGAATGTCGGCATCTGGCCCATATTGATGGGCATTTCGATGTTCTTGCAGATGCGGATGAACCCGCCGCCGCCAGACCCGATACAGGCAAAAATCTTCCAGTATATGCCCATTTTCTTCACCTTCCTGCTAGCTGGCTTCCCGGCCGGGCTGGTGATTTACTGGACCTGGAACAACACCCTGTCTATCGCCCAGCAATGGTGGATAACGCGCTCGATGAAAAAGGGCTGAGTCTGACTGGCATGACAGACACCGCAGAGGATGCACAAGCCCTGGAAGCGGGCCGCTGGCTGTTTGCCCAGGAATGCAAGTTCATTGCCGCAGCAGCCAACCTGTCTGCCCTGCCGCCGGACAGCCTGCCGGAAGTGGCCTTTTGCGGGCGGTCAAATGTGGGCAAATCCTCGCTGGTCAATGCGCTGACCGGGCGGCGGATGCTGGCCCGCACATCCCAGACACCAGGCCGCACCCGCCAGCTGATTTTCTTTAATCTGGCAGACCGGCTGCAGCTGGTGGATTTGCCGGGCTATGGCTATGCGGCGGCCTCAAAGGGCGATATCCGCAGCTGGACCCGGCTGACCCGCCAGTTTCTGGCCGGCCGGGCCAGCCTGCGGCGGGTCATGCTGTTGATTGATGCGCGCCGCGGTATCCAAAAAGCGGATGCCGAAATCATGGATTTGCTGGATGAGGCCGCGGTGAGCTGGGCGGTGGTGCTGACCAAGACAGACAAGCTGAAACAGGCAGAGCGTGACAGCGTGGCAGAGGCCAGCCTGAAAACCGCCTCTTCCCATGTTGCGGCCTGGCCGGCCTGTGGCAGACCTCCTCGCACAAACAGACCGGCATTGCCGAATTGCGCGCCCATCTGGCCGGGCTGGCCCGCACTTCACATACAGGGCTTGATCTGACCCGCCAGAAGGCCCATAACAGAAAAGCAAGAGACGAATTTTGGAGCAGCTGATCCCATGCAGGATGACAATTCCAGCAGCCTGGTGAACGCGCTGGGCAAGGCCGGCACGCTGATTGAGGCGCTGCCCTTTATGCGGCGTTACAGCGGCCGGTCCATTGTGGTTAAATTTGGTGGCTATGCGATGGGCGAAAAGGCGTTTGTTGATTCCTTCGCCGCCGATATTGTGCTGTTGCGCCAGGTGGGGGCCAAGCCTGTCGTGGTGCATGGGGCGGCCCGCAAATTGGCCAGATGCTGGAGCGGCTGCAGATCGAATCCAGCTTTGTGGATGGCTTGCGAATCACCGATGCGGCAACCGTCTCAGTGGTGGAGATGGTGCTGGCAGGCGGCATCAACAAAGGCCCTTGTCGCCGCGATTGATGCGGCCGGGGCGATGGCGGTCGGCTTGAGCGGCAAGGATGCCCGGCTGATCACGGCGGATCGACTGGCCGGTGTCCAGTCAAAATCCGGCGGTATGGTGGATCTGGGTTTTGTTGGCACGCCCGCAGAAATAAACCCGGCCGTGATTGGCGCGCTGATTGGGCTGATATGATCCCGGTGATAGCCCCCTGGGCTTGGGCCGGGATGGTGAGACCTATAATATCAATGCAGATACGCTGCCGGGGCGGTGGCCGGGCGCTGGGGGCAACCCGGCTCCTGATGCTCTCGGATGTGGCGGGCGTGAAAGACCGGGACGGCAATCTCATCCCCCGGCTGACCCTGTCTGAAGCGCGGGCGCTGATTGCTGATGGCACCGTCTCGGATGGGATGATTCCAAAGCTGGAAACCTGTATTCAGGCGGTTGCGGACGGGGCTGAGGCGGCAGTGATTATGGATGGGCGCGCCCCGCACGCCATTTTGGTTGAGCTGTTTACCGAAGACGGTATCGGCACGCTGGTCTGCAATGACTGAGTCGGGCCACAAACAAGAGCAGCCGCTGGACGCCACCCGCATGACAGGCTGGGTCTTTGATCTGGATAATACCATCTATCCGGCGGCCAACAGCCTGTTCCCGCGTGTTGCTGAGCGGATGACAGACTGGATAGCCGATCATTTTGGAATGGACCGGGAACCGGCGGCCGAGCTGAAAGCGCGCCTGTTTCGTGACCATGGCACAACCATGCATGGGCTGATCAATGAATTCGGCCTGCCGCCGGATGATTTCCTGGCTTTCGTGCATGAGATTGACCTGTCTGATGTGGCCCCGGATGCCGAGTTGGACAGGATGCTGGCCAGCCTGCCCGGCGCCAAGCATATCTACACCAACGGCACCACCCGCCATGCAGAGCGGATTCTGGAGGCCTTTGGCATTCGCCATCATTTTGAGGTAATTTTTGATATTAAGGCCTCCAACCTGACACCCAAGCCGGACCCGCGCCCCTATCGCCAGTTTTTGGAGCTGACCGGGCTGGACCCGACCCGCTCGGTGATGATTGAGGATATGGCCCGCAATCTGGAACCGGCTGCGGAAATGGGGATGCAGACGGTCTGGCTGGTCTCGGAACATGACTGGGCAAAACAGGGTGCATCTGAGCCATTCGTTCATTATATTGCCTCAGACTTGAAAGAATTTCTGGCCAGCTTGCAGCTGCCCCGGACCCGGTAGCAAAAACCGGTAACAAGAGTAATGTATTTAATAGGCAGGAGAAAAAACCATGTCCCATGCTGAACTGGAGACGACCATTGATGCCGCCTTTGAGGCGCGCGAGGAAATCAACGCACAGACAGGCGGGGCGGTGCGCGAAGCGGTGACCGAAGCCCTCAACCTGCTGGATAGCGGGGCGGTGCGGGTGGCTGAGCCGGCCGGCAACCATCAATGGGTGGTGAATCAATGGCTGAAAAAGGCGGTGCTGCTGTCTTTCCGGCTCAATGATATGGAGATTATCACCGGCGCACCCACCAGCCCCGGTGCCGGAGAGGCTGTCTGGTGGGACAAGGTGCCGTCCAAATTCAGCGGCTGGGATGCTGAGCGGTTCCGCAAGGGCGGGTTCCGCGCCGTGCCGGGCTGTGTGGTGCGCCATTCTGCCCATATTGCCGCCTCTGCAGTGCTGATGCCCAGCTTTGTCAATCTGGGGGCCTTTGTCGATACCGGAACGATGGTGGATACCTGGGCGACGGTTGGCTCTTGCGCCCAGATTGGCAAGAATGTGCATCTCTCCGGCGGGGTTGGCATTGGCGGCGTGCTGGAGCCGCTGCAGGCCGGACCGGTGATTATTGAGGATGACTGTTTCATCGGCGCGCGGTCCGAAGTGGTTGAAGGGGTGGTCGTCGAACAGGGGGCGGTGCTGTCCATGGGCGTATTTATCGGCGCTTCTACCAAAATAGTGGACCGCCAGACCGGAGATGTCAGCTATGGGCGGGTGCCGGCCTGGTCCGTGGTTGTGCCGGGCAGCCTGCCAGGCAAGCCGCTGGCAGATGGCAGCCCGGGGCCCTCGCTGGCCTGTGCCATCATCATCAAGCAGGTGGATGAACGCACCCGCTCGAAAACCTCTATCAATGATCTGTTGCGGGACTGAACTGGCTAAAGGTGTGATCCATGTCCTATGCGGTTGATCTGGCCAGCAGGCTGATTAAATGCCCGTCTGTCACGCCCGCCGAAGGCGGGGCGCTGGATCTGTTGCAGACAGAGCTGGAGGGGATCGGCTTTGCCTGCACGCGCCTGCCATTTGGCGAAGGCAGCGCTGAGATAGATAATCTTTATGCCAGCTGGGGCAGCGGCCAGCCGCATTTTGCCTTTGCCGGCCATACCGATGTCGTGCCGCCCGGCGCGGCAGACAGCTGGACCCATGACCCGTTTTCCGGCCTTGTAGAGGGAGGCATCCTGCATGGGCGCGGGGCCGCTGATATGAAAGGCGGTATCGCTGCCTTTGTGGCCGCCGCAAGACAGGCTGTTGCAGACGGCTTTGGCGGCCGGATCAGCCTGATCATTACCGGCGATGAGGAAGGCAAGGCC
>JAYPQA010000087.1:0-7761 GCA_038131695.1 Alphaproteobacteria bacterium
GCCAAGGCGATTGAGACAACCACCGGGTTGACCCAAACCATCATTAATATCCGGATGTAGGCAATCGCTGTTTGATTTGGAGGCATGACAGATGGACAAGCTGATTTATACAACCCAGACCACGATCAGCAATCTGTATGACAATCGCTCTATCAGGTCGCAGAATCTGGCCAATATGAATGTGCCGGGCTATCGTCGTGACCTCCAGGTCGAAACCAGCGGCACGGTCTATGCTCATATCATGGACACGCTGGATACCAGGGCTTTTTCCCTGCGCACGGATATAACCTCTTTCTCAGCTGAGCCGGCCGAGCTCAAACATACTGAGGAAAGTCTGGATGTGGCGATCCGGGGAGAGGGCTATTTTCTTGTCGAGGGCAGCAACGGCCCCTATCTCAGCCGCCGCGGGGATATGTCCGTCGATCAAAACGGTTTTTTGAAGAATGGCGATCAGGCCGTCATGCTGGATGTTAACCAGAACCAGATAGAAGTCCCGCCCTACCGGCGAATTACCATATCCAGCCAGGGTGAAATAACGATTGAGCCGCTGAATGCGCCAGCTGGCACTTTTCAGCTTATCGGCCAGCTGGGGATGACATCTGCAGCAGGTTTGACCTTGAAAAAATTTGAAGATGGCAAAATCCGCGCCGAAGATGGCACCCTGCCGCCTGCCGATGATCAGGTGACGGTGATGCAGCATTATCTGGAACAAAGTAATGTGAATATTGTGGATGAGCTGGTCTCCTCTATTGAGGAACAGCGCCAGTATGAGATTGGCGTGAAAATGATCAAAACCGCAAAATCGCTTGATGAATCCGGGTCCAGCCTGCTGAAAATGCCGAGCTGATAGCCGGGTTGGCATCCTGCTTGCAAGGTTTCAGCAACGCTGAAATTTTCTCTGGCAGGAGGACCCAAAATGTCAACCAGTTCCATGCATGTCGCCAAGACCGGCCTTAACGCACAACAGACCAGAATGCAGGTCATTGCCAACAATCTGGCCAATGTGAACACCACCGGTTTCAAGCGCGACCGCGCCAATTTTGAAACCTTGCTCTATCAGGTGCGCCGCATGGCCGGTGACCAAACTTCTGCCGAAACCAACCTGACTTCCGGCTTTGCGGTCGGCACCGGTTCGCGCATCGTCAATACCCAGAAAAATTACGCCCAGGGCAGCATGGTCAGCACCGACAACTCGCTTGATCTGGGGATTGAGGGGGCTGGGTTCTTTCAGGTTCTGCTTCCCGATGGCCGGGTTGGCTATACCCGTAATGGCACCTTCTCGCGCAATGCAGATGGCGTTTTGACCACCGCGTCTGGCTATGTGTTGCAGCCGGAGCTGGCTATTCCCGACGGGGCCAGCCAGATCAATATCTCTGGCGACGGCATCGTATCTGTGATCATTGCCGGGGATATTGAGCCGCAGGAAGTCGGCCAGATCACGCTGGCAGATTTTACCAACCGGCGCGGCCTGCAGCCTATCGGTGAGAGCTTTTTGGTAGAGACCACCGCCAGCGGCGCGGCGATTGTTGCCAATCCGCTGGAACAGGGATTTGGCAAGCTGGTGCAAGGGTCGCTGGAAGCCTCGAATGTGAATGTGGTTCAGGAGCTGGTGGATATGATCGAGACCCAGCGCGCCTATGAGGTCAGCTCCAAATCCATCTCCTCAGTGGATGAGATGCTGCGCTTCCTGTCCAATAATCTGTAAGCAAATCTTACCAAGGCGAGAGGCTATCATGCGCCAGCTGACCAGCTCCCTTATCGTGATTTCAGGTCTTGCCATAATGCTGGCGGGCTGTGCGCGCCATGTTGAAAAAGTGGCGTCTGAGGAATTCCGCCCTATTCATGTGACAGCTGAGGCGGTCCAGCCCAGAGCGGTGCCGGATGGGGCGATTTACCGGCCGGGCAAGGGCGGGCTGTTTGCGGTGGACAGGCGGGCCAGGGCAGTGGGCGATATTCTGACGGTCTCCCTGTCTGAGGCGTTCAGCGCGACCAAGAACCAGACGGCCTCCTCCAGCAAGAATGACAGTTTTGATGTGACCATGCCGATAGGGCTGCCCAATGCGCTGACTGGCGGCTTTACAGCTGGCCAGCTGACCAGCGGCACCACCCGTAGCTTGCTGGGGCCGGGGCCGCTGCCCAGTCCAATTCGGTGAGCGGTTTTCTGTCTGTCACCGTGATGCGGGTCTTTGATAATGGCAATATGGAAATTGCGGGCCAGAAACAGCTGAATTTGAATAATGGGGATGAATATGTGCGGCTGACCGGCATTGTGCGCCCGCAGGATATTACCGCCAGCAATATAATCCTCTCAAACCGTATTGCGGATGCCCAGATAACCTATATCGGGGCCGGGGATGTGGCAGATTCCTCCAAACAGGGCTGGCTGAGTCGCACCTTGCGCGCCATTGCCCCCTTCTAGGATTATGCAAGAAGAGGTCGTGATGATGCGTGTGGTGAAGAAAATTGGGCTGCTGGCTGCCATGCTGATGCTGCTGGCCCATGCGGCTTTTGCAGACCGGCTGAAGGATATGACCTCTATTGCCGGGGTGCGGGCCAATCAGCTGGTCGGCTATGGCATTGTTATCGGTCTGGCCGGCACAGGTGATGGCAACACCGGGCTGACGCTGCAATCCATGCAATCCATGGTCTCGCAATTCGGTCTGGTCACCGATGCGGCCAGCCTGAATGGCAAGAATGCAGCAGCTGTGATGGTCACCGCGGAATTGCCGCCTTTTGTCAAGCCGGGCCAGCGCCTGGATATTACAGTTTCGACTGTCGGCGGGGCCAAGTCGCTGCGCGGGGGCACATTGTTGATGACGCCGCTGCTGGGCGCGGATGGCGACACCTATGCTGTGGCCCAGGGCAATCTGGTGGTTGGCGGGCTGGGCGTATCTGGAGGTGATGGCTCCTCGGTGATTGTCAATGTGCCAACTGTCGGGCGGGTGCCGCGCGGGGCGATGGTGGAAAAGATGGTGGAAACGCCGTTTCTGGACAGCGATAATCTGATCCTGAATCTGCATCAGGGCGATTTCAGCACCGCGACCCGCGTTGCAGAGGCGGTGAATGAAATTTTTGGCCCCGCTGTTGCGGTGCCGCTGGATGCCACTTCGGTCCGGGTGCGCGCGCCAAAAGACCCGGCCCAGAAAGTCTCCTTTGTCAGCCTGCTGGAAAATGTAGAGGTGGATCCGGCGCGCCCGCCGCCAAGGTGATTGTCAATTCGCGCACCGGAACCATTGTTATTGGCGGTGATGTGCGGGTAACCCCGGCAGCTGTGACGCATGGCTCGCTGACCGTGCGGGTGAATGAGCAGCAACAGGTCACCCAGACCCAGAATCTGGTCGCCAATCAGGGCGGTATCGCAACCACGCCCGGACAGGCGGTCGCCACGCAGGATAGCGAAATTGTCATTGAAGAAGAACCGGCCCGTGCCTTTGTCTTTGATACCGGCACAGAGCTGGCCCAGATCGTCGATGCGATCAATGCGGTCGGGGCCAGCGCGGCTGATCTGGTTGCGATTCTGGAAGCCCTGCGCGAGGCTGGCTCGCTGCGGGCAGAAATCATTGTGATTTAAGGGGGCAGGGATGAGCGATATGACGGTAAAATCAGCTGCTGTCTCCAGCAGCCTCACGCCTCTTAACCAGACCGGCAAGCAGGCTGAGCTGGCTGAGGTGGCTGATCAGTTTGAAGCGCTGTTTCTCAATCATCTGCTGCAACAGGCCCGCAAGACCAAATTGGCTGACGATCTGTTCTCCAACCCGGCCAAGGAACAGTATGAGCAGATGCTCGATACCGAATATGCCAGCCAGCTGTCCGGTGAGGTGAATTTGGGCGTGGCAGAAGCCTTGCTGCGCCAGTTCGGCAAATATACGAGCTAGCTGATGGCCAGTATTTTCGACATTGGCAAATCCGGCCTGCAATCCTATCGCCAGGCCCTGTCGGTTACCGGCCAGAATATCGCCAATATCAATACCGAAGGCTATAAGAGGCGGGAAGCCTCGCTGGCGGAAATTTCCGGTTCCAGCGGCGGCATTACCAGCTTGCCAAGCCAGAACGGTCTTGGTGTGCGCATTGATCAGGTGCGCCGTTCCTTTGATGAGTTTTTGCTGAACAAGGCGCGTAACGCTACCGCCTATGCTGAGACCTCTGCCGCTTTTGTCAATGGGCTGGCGCAGCTGGAAGATATTTTGCTGCCCGGCAATTCCAATCTGGGCACGGTGATTGGCAGGTTTTTTGACGCGCTGCAGGAAGTCTCTGCCTCGCCGGGGGATATGGCCCCGCGGGTGCTGGTTATAGAACAGGGCAAGCATCTGGCGGAAACTTTCCGCCAGCTGGATGTGGTTATCCAGGATTTGAAAGACGGCCTGCATACCAAGGCAAAGCAGGATCAGGGTGATTTGAACGCGCTGCTTTCGGAACTGGCCAATGTGAACCGGCAAATCACCTCATCCGGCAGCAGCGGGGCCAATAATGCGCTGCTCGATAATCGGGACAACATCATTGACCGGATTTCAAAACTGGCTGAGGTGAGTGTCACCCTCTCTGACAAGGGCGCGGCCACTCTGACGCTGGGCAGCACGGGTCGCGGCCCGGCTCTGGTTGAGGGGGATCGCGCCTTTGCCCTGGAGATTGAAAATACCGGCGCGCTGATGCAGTTTCTGGTCGGCTCAAACAAGGGGCTGCTGCCAACCAACCAGATGACAAATGGCAGTTTCAAGGGGCTGGCCTCGGCTTTTGCATCCGCTTCAAAAACGCTGGAGGATTTGGATGCGCTGGCCTATTCCATTACCCAGGCCTTCAACCGCATCCATCGCCAGGGCATTGATCTGGAGGGCAATGCAGGCGGCGATTTATTTCGCACCCAGGCCCCGCTTCTGCAGGCCAGCCTGTCCAATATGGGCAGTGCCATTGCCGAGGCCGGCGTGCTGGATTTTGATCTGATCGCTGCCGATGAGATCACGCTGACCTATAATGCCAGCGCTTCGGTCTGGATAGCCCGCAACAGTCTCAATCAGGAAATATCGCGGGGCCGTGAAAAGGTGCAGCTGCCCGGCCTTGATATTATGATCTCCGGTCAGGCAAAGGACGGGGACCAGTTCACCTTCAGCCCGGCTGCCGGGATGGCTGGAGAGATGGCCTTGAATATCACCCGCGCCCAGGAGCTGGCCGCCGCCGCCACCACTCAGATATTCGCCGATAAAGTTGATAATATCAGCGCCGCAGAAATTGAAGCGGCCAAGGCGGACCCGCTGGCCGCCAGCGGCTTGCCGGAGATCGACAAGCTGTTCGCCAATGCCAGCTCATCTGTTGGGGCGCGGCAATTCCTGGTCGATGGCAGTGTGGGGGTTATCCCGAAAAATATTGAAAATATCGATCTGTTTAGCCTGGCCAGCCAGGCAGGCATTGATTTTTATGCCAGCCAGTCGGAAATGTCCTCGGCCCAGTCGCTGAGCTTTGTTACCCGCTCAACCGTCAATAATAATCAGCTGGATGAGAGCCACAACTTCACCCTCAACCCGTCGCAATTTTCCGACAATTCCAGCTGGCAGGATTTTGGCCAGATAGCTGATTTGCTGAATGCGGGCGTGCTGCGCTCAGCAGCTGGCAAGTCGCTGGCTGAATTGGGGGGCTATGCGGCGGGGTCGTCAGGTCAGCTGACGCTCTCCTTTGCTGAAAAGGATGTTACCGGTAATGCCCTGCTGGGAACCGGGTCTGGCCAGACCGTGGCCGGGCTGCTCAGCAGCCGGGAAGATACAATTTCCGATATCCAGATATTTACCCGCGAGGGGCGGCACATCGCCGGCACCGCGCTGTCCTCGGACGAGATTGCCAATCTGATAACCACCGATAACGGCTTTCTGGCAGAGGCCGCCTATAATAACGACCGGCTTAACCAGACCGGGCAGGATGGTTATATGGGGGTTGGGCTGGTGCGGGCGGACAGCGCGTCTGATATTCTGATAGCCAGCAGCGGCAGCGGCCATCAGCGCACACTTGATTTTAATTTTCTGGAAGGCATCGATACAGATGAGGCGCATCCGCAAGGTGAATTGGCCAGCGCCGCGGCGGTCAGCTATACCGTCTCTCTGGGCGGGCTGGTTGAGGCCAGCATCACCGCAAGCTCTATTGACGGGCAGGACGGGGCCGCGGTTGCACAGGCCATGGTAGATGCGCTGCGGGCCTCTGCCCCGATTGCGACCATGGCCGGGGCCGCCGCCTTGCAACGCACGGATACCGTCACGCTCAGCCAGGAGCAGCAGAACAGCCTGGCGGCTGATGGCCGGGTGAGTGTGAGCGATGGCGGGGTCACCTATCAGATCACCGCCAGCAACAGCATCTACACGGTTACCAGCGGTATAAAGGATCAGATTTCCCTGACCTATGATGCTGCAAATGCGCGTATAGAATCGGTTGTTCCGGATTTGCCGGTGGAAGAGGATTCGGTCTGGATATCCTTTGAAGGATCTTTTTATCAGCTGACTCGCAAGGGCAATGAAATAGAGATTACCGGCGGTGAGGAAGGACGGCTTTCTGCCTATTTTGATGCGGATTACCGGCTGCAAATCCGGTCCAGTAGCGGCAGCCTGCGCTGGCCAGTGATGCGGATATCGCTGGCAATTCCAGCAATGCCCGCCGCTTCGGGCTGATTGACGGGACAACCCAGCCGACTATTTCCAATACGGTTCAGGATGTGAATTTTGCCGGTCTTGGCGTGGATTTTGACATCAGCCTGAATGGCGCGCAGCTGGTGGTAACCCATTCTGACAGCAGCGCTGATATGCAGGTTACCACCTCGGCAAAAAGTCTGGCAGGCCAGCGGGTAACCCTGACCGATTTGCCGGATGAGGAATTGCTGGTCATGGTCACTGGCGGCGGGGCCAGGCGCCTGGCGAGGACCTATGATCAGAGGCCGGAAGGCGGCGTGCAGCTGCCCCGCGACTTGCAGGTCAAGATCACCGACAGCAGCAACCGGACGGTGGAATTTATTGATACCGAAACCGGCACTTCGATTGCGACCCGCACGCTGGACAGCAATGGCCGCACCTCCGGGGCTGGTTATGATGTGCGCCTGCGCGGTGATCTGGAAACAAATGACAAGTTTCATATCACCAGCAATGAAGGCGGGCGCGGCGATGCGCGCAATGTGCAGGCCATGATTGATTTACAGCTCAGCCAGACAGCCGGGGCCGACCGCGGCAATTTTCAGGAAATGTTCAGCGCGATGGTGTCGGAACTGGGCACAAAATTACAGGCCAATGAGCTGACCTATGAGGCAGCCTCTGCTTTGCGCGATGCCAGCCTTGAGGCAGAATCGGCCTATTCCGGGGTGAATCTGGATACTGAGGCATCCAAACTTATTGAACAGCAGCAGGCCTATCAGGCCTCAGCCCGCATTCTGGCCACCGCCCGCGAGCTGTTTGACACGCTGTTCCAGAATCTGTGAGGGGTTAGGCCATGATCAGCACAAAACTCTATAATGCACAATCAGTTGAGCGGTTTAATAGGCTGACAGCTGATATTCAGGATGCACAAATCAAAATCGCGACCGGCAAGCGCATCACCCGCGCCTCCCAGGACCCGGTCGCTGCTGCCAATATTTCAGTTGCCAAGGAGCAGCAGCAGCTGGTCTCGCGCTATGTGTCCAACCTGGAAAAAGCCCAGGTGCGGCTGAATACGGTGGATACGCTGCTGAGCGAGACGCAAAATATTGTCACCCGTATCTATGAGCTGGCCTTGCAGGCAAAAAATGACAGCTATTCGGCC
>JAYPQA010000088.1:0-7720 GCA_038131695.1 Alphaproteobacteria bacterium
ACCTGACCGTCCAGAATCTGGCGGCGCAGGAAATCCCCGACCGCCTTTTCAGCTGCCAAATCCACCGGTGGCGGGGCCCCCGCCTCATCCCGGCTGATCAGCCTTGCATAGCTGGAACAGGACAGCCAGCCGCCAGTGTCATCGCCTGACGCACCCAGCAGGATCAGCGTCTGGCCCGGCGCAACCGCCGCGATTCCCGCCGCTTGCTGCCAATTTTCAATCAGCCCAACCATGCCAATGACCGGGGCCGGGCGAATGGCCTTGCCATCGGTCTCATTATAGAGCGAGACATTGCCAGAGACGACCGGCGTGCCAAAGGCTTCACAGGCCGCGCCCATTCCCTGAACCGCGCCAGCCAGCTGGGCCATAATCTCCGGCTTTTCCGGGTTGCCGAAATTCAGATTATTGGTAACCGCCAGCGGTGTCGCCCCGGTGGCGGTGATATTGCGCCAGGCTTCGGCAACCGCCTGCATCCCGCCGGTGACCGGATCAGCCTCTACATAGCGGGGGGTGCAATCGGTTGTAATGGCCAGTGCTTTTTCCGTGCGATGCACCCGCACCAGCGCCGCATCCCCGCCAGAACCGGCAATCGTATCAGCCATCACATGGCTGTCATACTGCTCCCAAATCCAGCGCCGTGAACACAAGTCCGGGCTGGCCAGCATTTCCAGCAAAATCTCTCCGGCCGGGGCCGGGCGAGCCAAATCCCCGGCGGCCTGCGCCGGGCGCGGGGTAACAGGCTCAACCGGGCGGTCATATTCCGGGGCATCCTCAACCAGCGGGTCCAGCGGAATATCACAGGCCGTCTGGCCATCTTTCAACAGAACCAGCCGCCCGCTGTCGGTGACCTTGCCTATCGGCATGAAATCCAGGTCCCATTTTTCAAAAATCATGCGCGCTGTCTGGGCCTGCTCCGGGTCAATGACCATCAGCATCCGCTCCTGACTCTCGGAGAGCATGATCTCATAGGCGGACATATTTTCCTCGCGCACCGGCACCAGATCGAGGTCCATCTCCATGCCCAGCCCGCCCTTGGAGGCCATTTCCACCGAAGAAGAGGTCAGCCCGGCCGCGCCCATATCCTGAATTGCCAGCACCGCGCCCGCCGCCATCAACTCAAGGCAGGCTTCCATCAACAGCTTGCCGGTAAAGGGATCCCCAACCTGAACGGTGGGGCGTTTGGATTCCGTCTCATCGGAAAATTCAGCTGAGGCCATCGTCGCCCCATGAATCCCGTCGCGGCCTGTCTTGGCCCCGACATAGATAACCGGATTACCCGGGCCGGTCGCAGCAGAATAGAAAATCCGGTCTGAGGCAGCCAGCCCCACCGCCATCGCATTGACCAGAATATTGCCGTTATAGGAGGCATCAAAATTCACCTCACCGCCAACGGTTGGAATGCCGATACAGTTTCCGTAGCCGCCAATGCCAGCGACAACACCGGAGACCAGATGCCGGGTCTTTTCATGGTCAGCCGCCCCGAAGCGCAGCGCATTCAGCAGCGCAACAGGCCGCGCGCCCATGGTGAACACATCACGCAAAATACCGCCGACGCCAGTGGCCGCGCCCTGATAGGGTTCGATAAAAGAAGGGTGATTATGGCTCTCAATCTTGAACACAGCTGCCTGACCATCACCAATATCGATCACCCCGGCATTCTCGCCCGGCCCCTGAATCACATGATCGGCCGATACGGGCAGCGTTTTCAGCCATCTTTTGGAGGATTTGTAAGAGCAATGCTCTGACCACATGGCTGAGAAAATACCCAGCTCACACAAATTGGGTCGCCGACCCAGCCTTTTTTGAATCAGTGCCCATTCTGCCTCTGACAGGCCCATGCGGGCCGCATCCTCAAACTGCATCTCGCCTGTTCCGCTCATGCTGCCAGCGCCTCCAGAGCCGCGCTCAAAAACAGCCGCCCGTCAGCAGAATGATGGCCTGCCCCCATCGCCCGTTCCGGGTGCGGCATCATCCCCATCACCCGCCCGTTGGCGGAGACTATACCGGCAATATCATGGGCCGCCCCGTTCGGGTTGGCCGGGCCGTGATGGCTGCCTTCTGTATAGCGCAGCGCAACCTGGCCATTTGCTTCCAGCTCCGCCAGCATATCCGGCTCAGCGAAATAATTGCCCTCATTATGGGCAACCGGAATATGCAGCTTCGTGCCCTCCGGCAAATGGCTGGTAAAGACAGAGGCGCTGTTCTGCTCAACCTGCAAGCAGGTCTCGCGGCAGACAAAACGCAAATCGCGGTTCCGCACCAGAACACCGGGCAGCATTCCGGCTTCCAGCAAAATCTGAAAGCCATTGCACACACCCAGCACCGCCCCGCCGCGCGCGGCATGGTCCTGCACCGCCTCCATCGCCGGGGCGCGGGCCGCCAGCGCCCCGCATCGCAGATAATCACCAAAGCTGAAGCCGCCCGGCACAATGGCCAGATCAACCGCCTCAAAACTGTCCTGCTTGTGCCAGACCAGGGCTGGCCGCCGCCCGGTGATCTGCTCAATGGCAACCATCATATCGCGGTCACAATTAGAGCCCGGAAATACGATAACTGCTACCCGCATCAGCTGTCCGCCACCTCTATCTCATAATCCTCAATCACTGTATTGGCGAGCAGCGATTCGCACATTTTGGCCGCGCGCTGGCGGGCGCGTTCAACATCCTCTGCCTCTATATCCAGTGTGATGCGCTTGCCGGTGCGCACCCCGGCTACCTCATCAAAGCCAAGGGCTGCCAGCGCGTGCTGAATAGCCCGTCCTTCCGGGTCCAGCACGCCCTCTTTCAGCGAAATATTAATCACAATCTGCATATTTTTATCCGTTTTCTGTGTCTTTTTGTCATCCACGGGATGTTCAGCCATCCAGCTCCGGCACGGTCAGCCCCAGACGGCGGGCAATTTCCGCATAAGCCTCAACCAGCCCGCCCAGATCACGCCGAATTCCTGGTCTCGGTTCCATTTTCTCGCCTTGGTCTTGGCGGTCCGCAAGCGGTAATATCCGCTGATTTCATCACGAAACTATCGCACCTGAGGAAGTGCGCCAAATTGCTTGAACCACCGTTGATATTGACGCCGAAACAGGCTGCTCAGGGAAATCACCATTGATACGCAGGCTAGAATCGCGGATTATCGCCAATTCTAGCCGTTGCCTTGCCCAGAACCAGCAGGCCGGTCCTCAGCCACCACCGGATTCCAGCGCATCATCCCCGCGAATTCAGCAGTGCCGTAGCCTTGTTCCTCTCGGCCAGCCCGGTGCGCGCGCAGATGGAACCGGCCGCGATATTGCGAAGAATCACCTCAATCGGTACAATTTCCACTGCCAACTGGGGCTGCTCGCGCCTGAGACCCCGCTCAATAAAAATGATGCGGTATGCCGATATCAGCCAGCTCGCATCAATGGCGCCGATCGATTATTCAGCACCCCCGCCGCTGATGGGACCGCTTTTTCTTGGGCATTGAAGGCGGTGGCATCATCCTTGAAATATTGCACCAAAACGCCATCTTTCCGGCCCGGATAGAGAATTTTGGCCTACCATAGAGGGGAACAGTTTGAGGCTTTCAACGCGCCGCACATCAGCCAGCCTCAGCCTTTCTGCCCGCTAAAAACGCGCTCAAAAATCGATCAACATGGCGGAAATGCTGGTCCAGATCAAACAGCGTCGGTTCTCCCGGCACTCAGCGCGGCGGCGATATCCTGATCTTGCTTTCAGCCGTTCAGATAGCTGCCCTCGGCCCAGACAGCCATCGCATTGTGCCGTAAACCAGCCGATAGGCATTCCTGCGCCGACCCCTCGGTCAGCCAGCAGCACCTGCTGCGAATGCACCAGCCCGCCCAGCTGAGCCAGATTGGCTCTGCATCGCCCTGATACCAACAGCTGACCACCGGCCAGCCTGTTCAGCAAAATCCAGCGTAACCGTTGCATCCGGCTCCGATCATCTGGTTCCACTGAGGAATGGAAATATCGCGTCACGCCAGAGGGGCCACATTCTCCAGGCCGGAACAACAGCCGCGCGCACCATGTACAGGTCGGTCAGATTTTCGGTCACTGCCGAGCTTAGGCAGGCGGCTGAGGAACCACAGCGCTGAAAAACTCCTCGCGCACTTCGGTGCGCTGCAAATGGCGAATTTCGGTTGCGGCGCGTTCCACCGAGCTGGCAATCACCCCCAGACAGGCGAAATAGGCAGCGTGCCGGTCGCGCGGGATGATCTGGGTGGAGACAGGCTCAACCGCCAGCCCCATTTTTTCCGCCACATGGGCCTCAACAGCGGGATCAATATGGGCAAAGGTGCCGACCGCCCCGGAGATCGCACAGGTTGCTATCTCAGAGCGGGCGACCTCCAGCCGCGTCCGGCAGCGGGCAAAATCAGCATAGAGGCTGGCCAGCTTCAAGCCGAAGGTGGTCGGCTCAGCATGAATACCGTGCGAGCGGCCTATGGTCGGCGTATATTTGAATTCCTCAGCCCGGCTGACCAGCGCTGTCAGCAGCCGGTCCAAATCCGCCAGCAACAGGTCACTGGCCCGGGCCAGCTGCACCGCCAGCGTGGTGTCCAGCACATCCGAGCTGGTCATGCCCTGATGCACAAAGCGGGCTTCCGGCCCGACATATTCTGCCAGATTGGTCAGGAAGGCAATGACGTCATGCTTGGTTTCGCGCTCAATCTCATCAATGCGATCACAATCGAACTGGCCGCGCTCCCAGACGGCCTTGGCGGCCTCTTTCGGAATAACGCCCAGCGCCGCCTGGGCATCACAGGCATGGGCCTCAATTTCAAACCAAATCTGGAATTTTGAGGTTGGCGACCAGATTTCCCGCATTTCTGGCCGGGAATATCGTTCTATCATGATTATGGAGTCCTTGGCTTGGCGCAATCGCAAGATGGCTATACCATTTTATCTTGTCCGTGGCTATAGTAAGCTGGGCTTTGCTGGCCCGGTTTTTGGGGATTTTTGGCCTGGATTTGGAATAAATAAAGATGATTTTTCAAAGAATACTTCTCACCGCTGCCCGCCTTGCTGTCCGCCAGGCAGCCAATAATCCGGCGGTGCGAAAAAAAGCAGCTGATATGGCCAGCCAGTCGCTGGAAGCCGCCCGGCCCAGCCTGCTGAAAGGGGCCCGCAAGGCCGGCGAGATGACCCGTGCCGCCAAAGAGGAAATACGCAAGGGCAAGCAAGCCTTCAAAAAAGGCCGGCAGGGCTGAACCCTGCCGACCCGCTCTTGTTTGCACACAGGCAGGTTTTGCTCAAACCCGCCCGTCAGGCCTCGCTTTTCAGCCCCTTATAGAGGCCGATACACATCACCAGCAGCAAGATCGCAAACGGGAAGCCGGTTGAAATGGCTGCCGCCTGCAGGGCCGTTAACCCGCCGTCAAGTAGTAAGGCAATCGCAACCAGCCCCTCAAAGCTGCACCAGAAGATCCGCTGCTGGACCGGCGCCTCAATCTTGCCCCCGGCCGTGATCGTATCGATCACCAGCGAGCCGGTATCAGACGAGGTGACGAAAAACACAATCACCAGCACAATCCCGCCAAAAGAGGCGATATTGGTCATCGGCAAGCCGTCAAGCATCCGGAACAGGGACAGCTCCGGCGTTCAGTTGGTCACCGTATCCGCCACCGCCTGATAGCCGCCGGCCATCTGGTGAATCGCCGTGCCGCCAAAGACCGCCATCCACAAGGCACAAACCAGCATCGGGATGATCAGCACGCAGAGCACAAATTCGCGCACTGTCCGGCCCTTGGAAATGCGGGCAATGAACATCCCCACAAAGGGTGACCAGCTGATCCACCAGGCCCAGTAAAAGGTCGTCCAGCCGTGGAAAAAGCCGGTATCCTCACGGCCTATCCAGTTGGAGAGCGGCACCAGATAGCGGGCATAATCTGCCAGCCCGATGAAAAAGCCACTGATGATCGCGGCTGTTGGGCCGGCCAGCAGCACAAACAGCAACAAGAGCAGCGCGAGGGCCATATTCGCCTCAGACAGGCGTTTCACCCCCTTATCCAGACCCGCCAGCACCGAGACCAGCGCCGCGGCGGTGATCAGCACAATCAGGGTAACCTGAGTTGTGTTGCCGCCATCAATGCCGAACAGATAGCTGAGACCGGCGGTTGCCTGGGGCGCCCCGAAGCCCAGCGAGGTTGCCAGACCAAACAGGGTCGCAAAAACCGCCAGCACATCAATCAAATGGCCAATCGGCCCCCAGATCTGTTCCTCTCCAATAGCGGGTAGAAGGCTGAGCGGATGGTCAGCGGCAAGCCTTTATTGTAGCAGAAAAGGCCAGTGACAAGGCCACACCACCGCATGACGCCCAGGCGATGCAGCCCCTAATGGAAAATGGTTGCGGCGAGGCCTGTCCGGTCTGCATCCGCGGCATCTGCGGCCATGCCAAGAGGCGGGTTGAGCGTGTGATAGACAGGCTCCAGCACCCCAAAAAAGACCAGCCCGATTCCCATGCCAGCTGCGAACAGCATGGCAAACCAGCCTGCATAGCTGTAATCGGGTTTTGCATTCTTGCCGCCGATACCCACCTTGCTGAGCGGGCCAAAAGCCAGAAACAGGCAAAACAGCACAAAGATATTGCCTGCAATCATAAAGACCCAGTCAAATTTCTCGGTCAGCCAAGGGCGCAGCGCGCCAAAAAAATCAGCCGCCCCATCCTGAAACGCCAGGGTGAGCAGCACGAACACAATGACTGTCATTCCTGAGACCACAAAGACCGGATTGTGAATATCCAGCCCAAAGGGCTGTATATTCTGGTCACCCGGTTTGTAACCAGTTGTTTTTTGTTTTGATTCGGACGCCATTTTGTCCTCCTCTACTCGGTTGATTAAACACAGTTTATTACGCCAAGATATTGGGGAAACCTGTATCTGCCATGCTCAAAGCAATCCCAATGCCCTGAGACTCTGGCAAGTCTAGCCAGCAACGATCAGATGATCATGCAGGCTGATATCGAGTGCTTTCAACGCCTCTTTAATCTGGCGGGTGATGTGAATATCGGGCTGGCTGGGCTGGCAGCTGTGCGAGGGGTGATTATGCACCAGAATCACCGCATGGCTGTGCCTCTCCAGGGCCGCCCGGGCAATTTCCTTTGGATAGACTGCCGCCTGATCAGTTGTGCCGGTGGCCAGAATACGGTCATCAATAAAGCGGTTCTGGCTATCCAGAAACAGCACCAGAAATTGCTCAATCTTGGAATGGCCCAGCCGGTCAATGCAATAGCGCTGCACCGCTTCCCAGTTGGACAGAATCGGCTGATCCTTGACCAGATCCTTGCTGATACGGTGATTGAGACCTTGCAGAAGATGCAGCTGGGCGACCGCAGCGGGCCCAATGCCCGGAATATCCTCCAGCGCCGCGCGATCCGCATAAATAATGCCGGAAACAGTCTCAAATTCCTTGAAAAGCCGCTTGACCAGAGGCTTGACATCTCCGCGCGGATGGGCGGCAAACAAAACCATCTCAATCAGCTCTTGATCACTGAAGGCCTCGGTCCCTTTTTCGAATAATTTTTCCCGCAAACGGTCACGATGCCCGGCCTGCCCCGTATCTGGCCGCCTGGAACGCGAAGACGATGCGACGATAGCTGTCAAATCCGCCAGTATAATCCTGACAGGTTAATAAAAGGTAAATTTCAAAGCCTGATTCTGGTTTTTTTTCATTTTTTTTGAGGCAGAATTCTGGCCTGCAAACCGGGCTATCTGGCCACAATCCGCCGGGCA
>JAYPQA010000089.1:0-6995 GCA_038131695.1 Alphaproteobacteria bacterium
AATTCATGCAAAGGCGGGTCCAGCAGGCGGATGGTCACCGGCAGCCCGGCCATAATCTCAAATAATTCGGCAAAATCCGAGCGCTGCATGGGCAGCAGCTTGGCCAGTGCCGCCTCGCGCCCCTCGGTGCTGTCAGCCATGATCATCTCGCGCATGGCGGTGATCCGGTCGGCGTCAAAGAACATATGCTCAGTCCGGCACAGGCCGATCCCCTCAGCCCCGAAATTGCGGGCGGTTCTGGCATCAGCCGGGGTTTCCGCATTGGTGCGAACACGCATCCGGCGGGCGGCATCTGCCCAGCCCATCAGCGTGGCAAAACTGTCAGATAATTTTGGCTCCACCGTCGCTACCGCGCCCAGATAGACCTCTCCATTGCCGCCATCAAGGGTGATCACATCGCCCTCAGCCAGCTCGGTCTGCCCGAATATCAGCTTGCCCGCCTTGGCATCAATCCGCAGATCACCGGCCCCGGATACGCAAGGCCGGCCCATGCCGCGGGCAACCACCGCCGCATGGCTGGTCATGCCGCCGCGCGCAGTCAGGATACCGGCGGCCGCGTGCATCCCGTGAATATCCTCCGGGCTGGTTTCCAGCCGCACCAGAATAACCTGCTCTCCCTGCCCGGCCAGCTGCTCAGCCTTGTCAGCTGTCATCGCAATAATGCCGGAGGCCGCCCCCGGGCTGGCCGGCAGGCCGCGCACCAGAATATTTTTCTCAGCCTTTGGATCAAGCGTGGGATGCAACAGCTGATCCAGCGCCTCAGGCTGCACCCGCAAAATCGCCTCCTCGCGGCTGATCAGCCCTTCTTCGGCCATATCCACCGCAATTTTCAGCGCCGCCTCTGCGGTGCGCTTGCCATTGCGGGTTTGCAGCATATAGAGCTTGTTCTGCTGAACGGTGAATTCCAGATCCTGCATATCGGTATAATGCTTTTCCAGAATTTCGCGCACCTCGGCCAGCTGCTGATAGACTTCCGGCATCACCTCTTCCATTGACAGCCCGTCTGCCCCGGCTTCCAGCCTGGCCGCCTTGGTCAGGGGGCCGGGCGTGCGGATACCGGCGACGACATCCTCACCCTGGGCATTGATCAGATATTCGCCATAAAACAGGTTCGTGCCAACAGATGGGTCACGGGTACAGGCACCGCCGGTGGCGCAATCCTCACCCAGATTGCCGAACACCATCGCCTGCACATTCACCGCCGTGCCCCAGCTGGCCGGAATATCATTCAGCCGCCGATAGGTAATGGCGCGCTGGTTCATCCAGCTGGTAAAGACTGCCCCGACCGCACCCCAGAGCTGATCCATCGGGTCCTGCGGGAAACCGGCCCCGGTTTCCTCAGCGACCAGCTGCTTGTAGGTTTTGACCAGCGCTTGCAAATCTGTGGCATCCAGATCGGTATCCGCCAGCACCCCCTTGGCCAGCTTGGCATCTTCCAGCGCATCCTCAAACAGGCCGTGATCCACCTCCAGCACCACATCTGAATACATCTGCACAAAGCGGCGATAGCTGTCATAGGCAAAGCGGGCATCACCCGATGATTTGGCCAGCCCTTCTGCCACCTCATCATTGAGGCCAAGATTGAGCACCGTATCCATCATCCCCGGCATGGAGGCACGCGCCCCGGACCGCACCGAGAGCAAGAGCGGGTTTTTCGGGTCGGCAAATTTGCGGCCCGTCTCGGCTTCTATGGCTGCCAGCGCGGCCGCCACCTGTTCTGCCAGCTCTTCGGGATAGGTTTTGTCATGATCATAATACCAGCTGCACATCTCAGTGGTGATGGTAAAGCCAGGCGGAACCGGCAGGCCAATGCTGGACATTTCGGCCAGATTGGCCCCCTTGCCGCCGAGCAGGTTTCGCATGGAGGCATCGCCATCACAGCCATTGCTGCCGAAAGAATAGACCCATTTTGTCATTGCCTACCTTGTCTCCTCTTATCTGACCGGTTCTTGGCCGCTAGCGTTCCACCTTTGAAAAATCCGCAATCTGCATCATGCGCTGGTTGATCATCTGTAACAGGCCCAGCCTGTTCTGCCGCACCTCCAGGCGATCATCATTGACGATGACGGCCTCAAAAAACTGGTTGATAGGCCCTTCCAGACCAGCCAACGCATCCATCTGGCGCGCTAGCCCGTCTGTATCGCTGACTATTCCATCCGGCAAGGCCAGCACGGCCGCCAGCAAGGATTTTTCCGCCTCTGTTTCAAACAGCGTTTCATCCGGCTCTGGCAGGGCCTGATCCTGTTTTTTCAGCTCGGCGGCCAGAATATTGCCCGCCCGGCGGAAACCGGCCATCAGCGCCGCGCCCTGCTGGCTGTCCAGTACCTGGTCCAGCGCCTTGGCTCGCGCGATCTGCAAGCCAATATCGCCAATATCTCCGGGGCGCAGCGCGGCGGCCACCCGGTCATGGGCCAGCCCGCCCTCGCGCAGGCGCACCGCCAGCCGGTCGGTGACAAAGCCGGGCAAATCCGCATCAGCCTGATCAAAGCCGTGCAGCTTTGCGGCCTTGCGGAACAGGGCGCCCAGATCGAGGCGCAGCTCCCCCTCATCCAATATCCGCAAGATAGCCAGCGCCGCCCGCCGCAGCGCAAAGGGATCGCGTGATCCGGTCGGCTTTTGGCCAATCCCGAAAAAACCGACCAGCGTATCTATCTTGTCAGCAAGGGAAACCGCCAGACCTTCCGGGGTCGCGGGCAGGCGGTCCTGCGGGCCTTGCGGGCGGTAATGTTCAGAAATGGCAAGGGCAATTTTCTCATCCAGCCCGTGATGCCGGGCATAATGCCCGCCCATAATCCCCTGCAATTCAGGAAATTCGCCCACCATGCCGGAAACCAGATCGGCCTTGGCCAGCCGCGCCGCCTTTGCCGCCGCCTCGCCATCAATCCCCGGAATATGGGCCGCCAGCTCGCTGGCCAGCTCTGGCAGGCGGCGGGCCTTGTCACCCACCGAGCCCAGCCCCTCATAAAAGGTGACCTTGTCCAGCCGGGCGACCCATTCCTCCAGCTCTGCCTTTTTATCCTGCTCCCAGAAAAAGGCCGCATCAGACAGGCGGGCGCGCAGGACGCGTTCATTGCCGGCCGCTATCAGCTGGTCATTTTCAGCCCCTGAGTCCGCATCTGAGAGGCGATTGGCCACTGTCAGGAATATCGGGGCCACCGCCCCGGCCTTGTCCAGCGTGGCGAAATATTTTTGATGCACCCGCATGGAGGTTACCAGCACCTCTCCCGGCAGGGCCATGAATTCAGAATCGATCCGCCCGGCAATGACATTCGGCCATTCCGCCAGCCCCACCACCTCATCCAGCAGCGCGCTGTCCGGTTTCACCGCCAGCCCCTTGCCCGCCGCGATGCTATCTGCCTGCTCCATAATCGTCTGGCGGCGTTCGGCGGCATCCACCAGCACATAAGCCTGCTTCATATCAGCGATATAGCTGTCCATATCGGATAGCGGGACCGGTTTTTTATGATGGAAGCGATGGCCGCTGCTGGCCGCCCCGAAGGCCAGCTCCATTCCGCCGCCCAGATCAAGGCGGCCCTTCACCGGCTGGCCATCCAGCAGCACCGAAACCGCGTGTAGCGGGCGCACCCAGGCCATCCGGCCTGTTCCCCAGCGCTGGGATTTTGGCCAGGGAAACCGGCCCAGAATATCCTGCACCACCTCTGGCAGCAGGGCGGCCAGCGTCTGGCCCGGCTGGCTGATGCGGGCAAAATAGAAGCTGCCCTTTTCCGTCTCGCGCAAGTCCAGCTGATCGCGCGCCAGCCCGGCACTGGCACAAAAACCGTCAATCGCCTTGTCCGGGGCATCGCTGCGCGGCCCGCGTCTTTCTTCTTCAATATCGGGCTGGCTGGCGGCCAGACCGTCAATTTCCAGGGCCAGATGACAGGGCCCGGCCAGATGGCGCGCCGCCCCCGGAGACAGGCGGGCCTCGCTCAAGGCTTCGATAAAAAGCCGTTCCAGATCGCGCCCGGCCGCGGCCTGCATACGGGCCGGAATTTCCTCTTGTGTCACTTCGATAAAGAGCCGGGTCATGACGCGCTATCCTCGCTGCCAATCCAGGCCTCACAACAGCCCTTGCCAGCTGGCGCACCGCCCGATATAGGCTTGCCGCTCGGTGACCGAAATCACCCCCTGGCATCCAGCAGATTGAACAGATGGCTGGCCTTCATACATTGATCATAGGCCGGCAGGGCCAGGGGCGGGCTGTGTCCCAGCAAGCGGGCGCATTCCGCCTCGGCATCGCGGAAATGGGCAAACAGCATTTCGTCTCAGCCAGATCAAAACGCTGGAAATTCGCGTTCCGCGCGCAGGAAAATATCGCCATAGAGCTTGCCGCCCTGATCAGCTGGCACGCCGTCCCAATCCAGCTGATAGACATTGTCGATGCCTTGAATAAACATGGCCAGCCGCTCCAGCCTGTAGGTCAGCTCCAGCGGCACCGGATCACATTCGATCCCGCCCACTTGCTGAAAATAGGTGAATTGCGAGACTTCCATCCTGTCGCACCACACCTCCCAGCCCAGCCCCCAGGCCCCAGCGTCGGCGATTCCCAGTCATCCTCAACAAAGCGGATATCATGCCGGTCCACATCCAGGCCAATCGCTGCCAAGGATCCCAGATACAAATCCTGAGAGTCCGGCGGCGAGGGCTTCATGATGGTCTGGAACTGGTAATAATGCTGCAAACGGTTCGGGTTTTCCCATAGCGGCCATCTGTGGGACGGCGCGAGGGCTGGACATAGGCGGCGTTCCAGACAGCATCCGGGCCCAGCGCCCGCAAGGTTGTGGCCGATGAAAGGTGCCGGCCCCCACTTCCATATCATAGGGCTGAAGAATGACGCAGCCCTGATCGGCCCAGTAGCGCTGAAGATTGAGAATGATCGACTGAAAATCCGTGCGCATCAGATCAAAGGCATCCGGCAAAATTGAGATGGCCGGACAGTAGCCAAATAAGAGGCCAAAATCAACACCGCCTCCGCTTCTGCCCAATCATTTGGCACCCCATTTGGCGCCCTCATTTGGTGACCGGGCAATCCGGCTTGTTACAGCCTGCCCGGCTGACAAAGGCCCCGCACGCATCGCATTGCGTCATCTCCAGCTCATCCTGCGGCTGCTGCTGCTCCGCCTTTGGCGCGGCTGGCCCCTGATTGCGGCGTTTTTCAATGACCCGGAAAACCATCCAGACCGCCCAGAGAATCACGGCCAGCCAAAACAGCTTGCCTACTGAAAACAACATTAAACCCCTGCTCCTCTCTGCCTAGAGGCCCAGCCGGGCCCACCAGTATCTCTGTTCGGCCGAGGCCAGCAGCGATTCGGCTGCCAGACCGGCCGCATCAGCGCGCATTTCAGCGGCCATGCCGGGCAGGCCGAAACGCTTGCGCGGCGTGACAGATACAATATCAAGCTCCGCCCCGAATTTTTCTTCCAGAATGCTGTGCATCGCCCCCAGCTTGTCCACCAGCCCCAGCTCTGCCGCCTGGCGCCCGGTCCAGAAAGAGCCGTCAAACAGGGGCGGGCCATCCTGTGCCAGCCTGCTGCCCCGCCGCTGCTGAACCCAGTCAATAAATTGGCGGTGGATATCTTCTTGCAATGCTTTCAGCCGCGCCACATCTTCGGGCTTTTCCGGCTGGAACGGATCAAGAATCGATTTTGACTCCCCGGCTGTATAGACGCGCCGCTCCACCCCTATCTTGGCCAGCGCATCGGGAAAGCCAAAACCGGCAGAAATAACGCCTATAGACCCGATGATGGAACTGGCATGGGCATAAATCTCATCTGCCGAGGCAGCCAGCCAATAGCCGCCAGAGGCGGCCGCATCCTCGCAAAAAGCCAGCACCGGCCGGTCATGCTTTCGGGCCAGCTGGCGAATGCGTGTGCCGATCAGCGCAGACTGCACCGGCGAGCCGCCGGGCGAATTGACCGACAGCACAACCGCCTCTGCGCCTTTCATCCGAAAGGCTTTTTTCAGCATCGGCTCCACCGCCTCCAGATTGAGGCCGCGGCGCAAGGGCGAGCCAGCCGGGCTGATCACCCCATGCAGCCGCACCAGCGCCACCCTCGGGCGGTTTTTCTGCCAGAATTTGAAACGCCAACGCGCCATTCCTGTATCCTTTTTCTGGCTCCCTTTATTTTTGGGGCCGTTATCAATCCTGCCTTGTGCGGCCTGACAGGCGCGGGCGCGGAACGCCCGGATGCGCCAGATCAAGCGGCTGTCCTTTCATAACCTGCTGGGCCTCATTGGTCAAAGACCCATCCAGATTGTGCAACACCATTCCGGGCAGCAAAGCCCCGCCCCCGGCCACCCCCTTGCGGGCGGTGATAAGTGTGCGAATGGCCGGGGCAGTGCGGGCTGGCCAGAGCGGAAATTGCACAATCTCTCCGGCCTTGCCATATAGCGCGGCCAGCACCTCATCCGCGCGATCCGACCGGCAAATAAAGCTGAGCCGCCCCTTTGGCTTGAGCGCGTTGAGACCAGCCGCCACCCAATCTGCCAGCGAGGGGCCGTCACCCTGATGGGCGAGGGCCCGGCGGCGGTCAGACGGGCGCGTGCCGCCCGGCTGGTGAAAGGGGGGATTGGCGACCAGCTGATCAAAACTGCCAGCCAGAACCGGCGGCAGGCTGGTAATATCAGCCTCCAGCGCGCGGATTTTCCCGGCGCGTCCATTGGCCTGAATATTGCTGGCCAGCAATTCAGCCAGACCCGGGTCTTTTTCGACCGCCGTTATCTGATAATCCGGCAGCCGCCAGTTAACCCCCAGAGCCACCGCCCCGGCCCCGGCCCCCATATCCAGCAACCGGCCCTGCCCGGCCGGAACCGATGCGGCCAGAAACACCGCATCCGTGCCAAAACGATAGCCCTTGACAGGCTGGCGCAGCTGCACCGCCTGATCAAAAATATAATCGGTGGTTGTTTCCTCTGCGGGCGGGCGATCAGTCATCATAATCCTGTTCGGCCTCAGCCAGAATGCTGCGGCCCGCATCGGCAAAGCCGTCCGGCAC
>JAYPQA010000090.1:0-6778 GCA_038131695.1 Alphaproteobacteria bacterium
CAATATTCGGGCGTTCCAGCAATTCCAGAATACGCACGATATTGGCATCCTTGGCAGCCGAATCCGCGATCACCGCAGCCATCGCAAAATTGGCCATTGTTCCGCCAATGGATTTGTTAAACGCAGCCTCTCGATCTGCTAGCATATCAATCATTTGAATCTCCTTCATCAGGGTTGTTGGTTGCGGGAATGCCCGGATCCTCGAGCATCTTTTTCAGGGCCATAACCATCGAATCGCGCAGACTTTCCACCGATTCCAGAGGGTCCCCCAGGCGAAACTGGGCGCGCACCTTCACATCTGCCGTGCGGCCCAGCAAATTGCGTTTCAAACTGAGACTGACAGGCGGCACCTTTTCATCTTCGGAAAGCCCGGCCAGCGCCCGCAAATCCAGTGTGGAGTCCAGCTCAACAGTCAGGTCGCGCATCCTGAGGCCGCCCACCGGAACCAGCGTCAGCAGCGGCACCTCA
Source organism: Alphaproteobacteria bacterium (assembly GCA_038131695.1). Taxonomy (GTDB): domain Bacteria; phylum Pseudomonadota; class Alphaproteobacteria; order Puniceispirillales; family Puniceispirillaceae; genus JADHLK01. The sequence continues at coordinate 469 of JAYPQA010000090.1, forward strand.
ACGACCCGGTCATTGATCACCAGCTGCAGCATTTTCGGGGTCAAAACGCCGTTTTCATCCACATCACAATATTGCTGGATGCGCTGGGTTGCGCTTTCCGAGCATTGATGGGCGGCGTGCACCCCGGCCTGACCGATCTGGGCCAGAAATTCCTCAAGCGAAATAGCCAAAAAATCCTCCCCTGACTGCTGGATAAGCACAGTCATTTGTTACCTAGTAAAAGGATTTTTCAACTTGATGTTACTGTCCAAAAGGATAGTCCGGGCCTGCTTATGGATGATCCAAAAGGGCTAGCGGGACAGACGAAGCAACAGGCGCACCAGCTGGCGCACGCGCGGGCTGAACAGCCGGGCCGCAAAAGAATCGCCCGCTGCCCGCTTGATAGCCTCACTATAGCTGGGATAGGGCAGAATGAGACCGGCCAGCTGGGCCAGTTTCAGATTACCTGCCATCGCCGCCGCGATCACCGCTATCATCTCTCCGGCAGAGGGGGCCAGAATAGAGGCACCCAACAGCCGCCCGCGCCGGTCAGCTATCAGCTTGACCAGACCCTCGGTGCGCCGGTCTGCCCGTGCCCGGTCATTATCAGCCAGCGGCCAGCTGGCCAGCTGAATTTTGCCAGCTCCGAATTTCGCGTGCGCCTCTGCTTCAGTCAGCCCTATCTGGGCCAGTTCCGGGTCGGTATAGGTCACCCGCACCGCCGCCCGGTCATCCAGCCTCGCTGGCAGCCGGAACAGGATATTGCGGATAACGATACTGGCATGGGCGGCAGCGATATGGGTGAATTGCTGGCGGCCTGCCACATCGCCAATCGCAAAAATACGCCGGTTACTGGTGCGCAGCCTGCTATCAGTCTGAATACCGGCCGGGCTGGCCACAACCCCGGCCCGCTCCAGCCCCAGCCCGTCTGTGACGGCTGCGCGCCCGGCAGCTACCAGCAAATGCGATCCGGCCAGCCGCTGGCCAGCCGCCAGTTCCAGCCAGACCGTGTTGCCGGATCGGCCAGCTTTTATGACCTGTGCCTGCTGCCGGATTTCCACCCCCTCTGCTGCCAGCCTGCCAGCCAGTATATCGGCCAGTTGCCTGTCCTCTCTGGCCAGCAAATGCCCGGCCTCTACCAGCTGCACCGCCGCCCCCAGCCGCCGGTGCGCCAGTGCCATTTCCACCCCGATAGGCCCGCCCCCCAGAATCAGCAGCCTTTCCGGCTTTTCAGCCAGCTCAAAGAGGGTTTCATTGGTCAGCGGGTTGCACGCCTCCAGACCCGGCACGGGCGGCATGACCGGGCGCGATCCGGTTGCGATCACGCAATATTTGAACCGGTAAAGCTGGCCATCTGCCAGAATTTCGCGCGGGCTGGCAAAAACGGCTTCCTGCTGGATAACCTCAGCCCCCAGCGCGCGAAACCGCGCCGCCGAATCATGCGGGGCGATCCCCTCTATGACCTGCCGGACATGATGCTGGACGGCCTGCCAGTCAATCTGCGGGTCATCGGGCAGAATACCAAAGGGCTGGCTGGTGCGGCGGGCAGCGGCGGCGCGGGCGGCGGCCAGCAGGGATTTCGACGGCACACAGCCTGTATTCAGGCAATCCCCGCCCATCAAATGCCGCTCAAACAGCAGCGTTTTTGCACCCAGCTGCGCTGCGGCCGCCGCCACCGACAGCCCGCCGGACCCGGCCCCTATAATCGCAATATCTGCGGTCATTCTGCCTCTCCCTTGCCGGCCTGCCAGCGCCGCCAGATAATCGCCAGCACAGACAGGCCCGCCAGCGCCGCCAGCGGGCCGATAATGCGCCCGTCCGCCAACAGGCTTAAATCGGGACTCTCGCCGCGTGCCAAAATCAAATCAAATCCCTGCGCCACCCAGATATAGGCACAGCTGGCCGGGGTGATGCCGAGCGCGGTTGCCAGAATATAGGGCCGCAGGGCCATGCCTGCCAGCGCCGGCACAATATTCACTGCCCAGAAAGGGGCAACCGGAAACAGCCGCAAGGCCAGGCAGCCGAACAAAGCCGTCACGCCGGAAACTGGCTTGCAGGCGGCTGGCGCAAACGGGCCGGCCGGCGGGCCAGCAAATCGGCAAAAATCCCGCGCGCTGCACCGAGAAAAACCTAACCGCCCCACGGCTGTCGCATGAAATCACCAGCGGGGCTGCCAGCCCCAGCAGCGCCCCGCCGGTCAGCGTCAGCAGGCTGGCAATTGGCAGGGAAAAGGCAACCGCCAGGCTGTAGATAAGGAAAAACCCTATCGCAAAGAGCAGCGGAGCCGCAGCAGCGGCCTGTTTGAGCTGGCTGTAATGGGTGGCAACCGCCTCAAAGCTGGCCAGCTGCCAGAGCGGCGAGGCAAAAAACAGGGCCAGCCCAGCGATCAGGAGGGCCGGCAACAGCCAGCGTCGCCTTGATGCGTGCAACAATTTTCCAGTCTCCCGGTTTCGCCGGACAGGTGCCGACTGTTTCAGATTACCGCAATTTCAACAAAATCTGCTATCATTATCCGACTTATCCTTTTCTTGCCAGCAGGCTGGATTCAGGAGCCGGAAAAAGACTATAAGCATAAAGAGAACAGGCTGGCCACAGCAAGGGGGCTGTCTTGAGCGATACAGACAAAAACAAAAACCCAAACCAAAGCCCGGCGAACCGGCCGCGGCCGGCTGAGGAGCGGGCGCAGCGGCTGGCAGAGGCGTTGCGGGCCAATCTGCACCGCCGCAAGGCACAGGCGCGGGCACGGGCTGGCACAGAGCTGGCCGAAACAGCGCGCAAGGAGCGGATAAAAGATGGACAGGCTTGAGATTACCGGCCCGTCCCGGCTGACCGGCCGGGTTGCGGTCAGCGGGGCCAAGAATGCCGCCCTGCCGCTGCTGGCCACCGGATTGATGGCCGAAACGCCCTTGCAGCTGGCCAATATGCCGCAGCTGGCCGATACCGTCTCAATGATGGATTTGCTGGCCCATCACGGCTTGCAGATTGACCGCCAGCCGGGTGCGGTGACCCTATCCGGCAGCGCCAGCCAGATGGATGCGCCCTATGATCTGGTTCGCAAGATGCGCGCCTCTATTCTGGTGCTGGGGCCGTTATTGGCCCGTTATGGCCAGGCGCGGGTCTCCCTGCCCGGCGGCTGTGCGATTGGCACCAGGCCGGTGGATTTGCATATTCGGGTGATGCAAAAGCTGGGCGCGGTGGTAGAGCTGGCAGATGGCTATATTCAGGCGCGGGCCAGCCGCGGCCTGACCGGGGCAAAGATTGAATTTCCCTTTGTTTCGGTTGGCGCAACCGAAAATGCGCTGATGGCTGCCAGCCTGGCCAAGGGTGACACCCTGCTGGTCAATGCCGCCCAGGAACCGGAAATTATCGATCTGGCTGATTGTCTGGTAAAGATGGGGGCGCGCATTTCCGGCCAGGGAACCAGCCGCATAGAGATTGCCGGCACTGACAGCCTGTCCGGAGGCCACCACAGCGTCATGGCAGACCGGATCGAGGCTGGCAGCTTTGCCATAGCAGCCGCCATGACAGCAGGCGATTTGACGCTGGAAAATTTGCAGCCCGCCCATTTGGAAGCCCTGTTTGCGGTGATGCGCGACTGCGGGATTACCGTCACCACGACCGCAGATGAGGTGCAGATTATCGGGCCGGAGCGGGTGCAGGCGGTGGATGTTGCAACCGCCCCCTACCCCGGCTTTCCCACCGACCTGCAGGCCCAATATATGGCGATGATGTGTCTGGCAGACGGGCAGGCACGGATCACCGAAACGATTTTTGAAAACCGCTTCATGCATGTCCCGGAATTGATGCGGATGGGGGCGGATATACGGATTGACGGCAATACCGCGCTGGTAACCGGCAAACCGAGCTTGCTGGCCGCCCCGGTGATGGCCACTGATTTGCGCGCCTCTATCTCGCTGGTTCTGGCCGGGCTGGCCAGCCCAGGAAAAACCGCTGTCAGCCGCATCTATCATCTGGATCGGGGCTATGCGGATTTGGAGGCGAAGCTGGGGGCCTGCGGGGCCCGGCTGGCGCGCCGATCCTGAAGGGGGGCTGCGATGGGTGAGCCACAAGAAACCGGCGGGCTGAAGCTGCAAGTGCGCGATGCAGATGATTTGCAAATCCTGTCCAGCCTCTTGCAGGATGCGCTGATCGCCGCATCTGATATGCATTTTGATCCGGCCAGCAAGGAGTTTTTCGTGATCTGCAACCGCTTCTGCTGGGAAAAACTGCCCAAAGAAGCGGCCAGCGCGCAGCCGGCCGAGAGCTGGGCGCGGGCCTTGTGCGGCGTTCGGATAGGCACGGTTACGCAAGCGCGCACGAAAGGCTTTGCCAGCCGTCAAAAGGCTGCCGGATTTTACAATTTGCTGTCAATCAGCTATGAGAACAGCGCAGGCAGGCTGGATTGGGTCTTTTCCGGGTCGGCCAGATTGCAAATGCAGATAGACAGGCTGGAAATCGTGCTGGCGGATTTGGGCCCGGACCATCCGGCCTTTGCCAAGCCGGGGCATGACAGCCCGACCGAAACTGGATAGAACACAGCCGGATAAAACGGGCCGCCGCCTGGCAAACAGGCTTTTATCGGCAAAAGAAATGACAGGCGAAATGAGATGGGAAATCCCGGATCTGAGAAAAAACTGATTTTGGCCTTGCCAAAGGGCCGTATTCTGGAGCAGGTGCTGCCGCTGCTGGCCGCCGCCGGTATTGAGCCGGAAGCCGCCTTTTTTGCACCGGATGACCGGCGGCTGCGCTTTGCCAGCTCGCTGCCTGATCTGGATATTGTGCGGTGCGCAGCTTGATGTGGCCACTTTTTCTGTCTGGGGGCGGCCCAGATAGGGTGGCCGGCTCTGATGTGCTGATGGAATTCAGCCATCCGGAAATTTATGCGCCGGTTGACCTTCAGATCGGGCATTGCCGCATGGTGGTGGCCTCAGAGGCGGCTGAGGCCGGGCGCGAGGATCCGCGCAGCTGGTCGCATTTGCGCGTGGCAACCAAATATCCGAATGTGACCTCGCGCTATTTTGCTGCGCGCGGCGTGCGGGCAGAATGTATCAAGCTGCACGGGGCGATGGAATTGGCCCCATCCATGGGTCTGTGCCGCCGCATTGTTGATTTGGTTGAGACCGGCTCCACGCTGAAGGCCAACGGGCTGGTGGAAGTGGAACAGATTGCCGAAATCTCCTCGCGTCTGGCGGTGAACCGGGCAGCCTGGAAGACCTATCCTGACCGGATTGGCATGATTGTTGAGAGAATCCGCCAGGCGGTTGCGGCCAAGGCCGCCTGAAGACCCTGGAAACACGGGAAAACAAGGAGCCATTGACCCTGATGAGTGACGGGAGCAATGACAGTCTTGGACAGAAAACCAGCAGCCTCAGCCATATAGAGGTTCTGCAGCGCGATGATATACGCATCTCGCCAGAATATCAGCATGAGCAGGCGGTCGCCATCTATGATATTCTGGATCAGAATCTGTTTATTCTGCTGGGGCATCAGGGCCCCTTTCACCTTTATCTGAGCACCGATATGCGCCATGTGCATTTTGATGTGCGCGCCGAGGATGGCACGCGGCTGAATGGGTTTATCATGGCCCTCGGCCCGCTGCGCCGCATCATGCGCGATTATTTTCAGATTTGTGATACCTATTATGAGGCGATCCGCACCAAATCCCCGACCCAGATTCAAGCGATTGATATGGGGCGGCGCGCAGCCCATGATGAAGGAGCCTCTCTTTTGAGTGAGAGGCTGGGCGGCTTTCTGGAGACCGATGAGATGACGGCCAGACGGCTGTTCACGCTGATTTGTGTGATGACGAGGAGATAGCAAAAAGATGTCGCACGCCCCTGCCCGCATACTGCTTTTCGCCTGCACGCTGAACGCGGTGCGCTCAGTGATGGCCGCCCGGCTCTGGCAGGCCCGGACCGGCCAGTTTGCCCAATCCTGCGGCGTCATGGCGGGCCCGCCTGATGGGTTTGCTGCCGCCATTCTGGCAGAAAAAGGGCTGGATATTTCTGATCATGAAAGCTGTGATTTTGCCAGCCTTGATCCGGCCGGCTATGATCTGGTGATCACCATGTCTGAGGAGGCCAGGCTGGCCGCCGCAGACTGGGCTGAAAAAGGCACGGAATTGCGCCATTGGACAGTGGGCGAGCCGGGCGGCGGCGAGAGCAGCCGGGAACAGATTCTGGCCGGCTACCGGCAAGTCTGTGAGGCAATTGCCACGCATCTGGCTGAATTGGCAGCAGAACAGGGCGAAAACCCTTGACTTTCCCGGCAATTTGCCCATCTTCTGGGACTGATCCAACCGTATAAGGGTAACACTGCATGGCCAAGGAAG
>JAYPQA010000091.1:0-6214 GCA_038131695.1 Alphaproteobacteria bacterium
CCACGCCCCGCCCATAATGAAAAGAGGGCGTACATAAAAGAATCTGCGGGCCCGCCGACCCTTACCCTTTGAAGCCGGTGGCGAGCAGGTAGGTTTCGACTGATTCCGCGCGGCTGGCATATGGTTTCACATGGCGGACCTTTTCAAAATGCCGGTTCAGCGCATCCAGCAGCGCCTTGTCCGTGCCGCCGCGAAACGCCTTGGCCAGAAACCCCCCGCCGGGGCTCAAAACCTCAACCGCAAAATCCAGCGCGATTTCCAAAAGGCCCATGGTCCGCAGATGATCCGTCGCCCGGTGGCCGGTGGTCGCGGCCGCCATGTCTGAGAGCACCAAATCCGCCGGGCCATCCAGCAGGCGGCGCACCTCTTCCAGCATCCCAGGCTCAGTAATATCGCCTTCGACAATCGCCGCCCCCGGCACCGGGTCCACAGCCAGCAGATCAATACCGACCAGCTTGCCCGGCCCGTCCCCTATCTGGCAGCGGCGCGCCACCAGCTGCAGCCAGCCGCCTGGCGCACAGCCCAAATCCACCACCCGCTGATGCGGGGCCAGAAAGGGAAATTTCGCCTCTATCTGCTCCAACTTCAGGGCCGCACGCGAGCGAAAGCCGCGCTTTTTCGCCTCAGCCACAAACGGGTCATTCAGCTGGCGGGTCAGCCAGCGCTGGGAGGAGGGCTTGCGCCCGCGCATCTTCTTTGGCTGGCGGGTCAGCCCGGCCTTGCCCCGGTAGGAGCGGCCCGAGCTGCCTTTCGCGCGCGTCTTGCCGCCGCCGCCCGCCCCTTTTGATGATGTCATGGCCCGCCCCTTTTTTCAGGATCAGCCCGCCCGGCTGCCGATAGAGAACAGCCAGATAAAGGGTCTGGAAATCAGCCGGAACAGCCCGGCCACCAGCTGGCCTATATCGCGCCCGGCCCCCAGCGTTGCCGGCACGACAAACAGCACCAGACAGGTGGTAACCCCCAGCCCGAATGTGATGGTCGCGGCCATTGGGATCAGGAATTGGGCCTGTAGCGAGGTTTCAAACATCAGCGTGGACAGGCCGCCTATGGTGGTCATAGAGGTCAGCAGAACAGGCCGCAGCCGATCGGCTGATCCCTGCACAATCGCCTCTTCAAGATGTTCATCACCGCCGCCCAAATCAACCAGCCGCCGGTCAATCGTGGCGACCAGAATAATTGAGTTGTTCACCACAATCCCGGCCAGGGCGATCAGCGCAAACATGAGAGGATCGACAGGCTGAGCCCCATGAAAAATGCACCGAACACCGCCCCTATCAGGCCGAACGGGATCATAATCATCACCGCAAAGGGACGCATCCAGCTGGAAAATACCCAAGCCAGAATGACATAGATGGAGAGCAGAGCCAGGATCGCCCTGGTCTGCATATCGGCAAAAAGCCTCACCCTGTTCTTGATCGCGCCCGTCAAACCGGTAGCGCAGCTTCACCGGCCAGCTGCCCCGGGCATCTCGCCTGCTTGCAATATTTCGGTCAGCTGGGCGGTATTGATAACATTCTCATCCAGCTCGCTCTTGCACGCCACCTCGCGAAGCCATCCTGCGGCGCACCACGGAAAAGCCCAGCCGCTGCTCTATGGTCGCAATCTCGGCCAGCTCAACAAAGCTGCCGGTCGGGGTGATCAGGCGCAGGCTGCTCAGCCTGGTCATCGCCCAGCTCACTATCCGGGCGGGTCAGCCGGACGGTGACCTCATCATCACTCTGGCAAAGCGCTGAACCACTGCCCCATCAAGGGCGGCGCACGCGGCTGCGCCCAACAGAACTGGACGGTAAAGCCAGCGAGTGGCCCAGCGGAGTCAGCCGGATAATCCGCTCCTCAGCCCCGTAATTCAGGTTTTCTTCCAAATCGCTGGTACCCGGTATGGCATCGATCATCTGCATCATCTCACCAGCCACGCGTTTCAGCTGCGCCAGATTATCGCCCATCACCCGCAAATCCAGATCGCGGCCCGGCGGCCCGCCTTCCGGCGCGCGCACCAACAGCCGCTCCAGCCCGGGCAGCGGGCGTATCTCAGCGCGCAGGGCATCCACGAAATCAGCCGAGCGGATCTGGCGCTGATCTGCGGTGACCAGCTCAACCAACAGGCCGGCACGCAAATCATCTGCCTTGGAGACCGCCTCGCCCGCATCCCCGGCCCCGATATTGCGGCCAATCTGGCTATAGGCAAAGACCAGCAGATCACGCTGGCCATCGGTCATCTCATCATGCACCACATCCAGCGCGCGCTCCATCTCAGCGACCATATTTTCGGTCTGCTGGCGGGTCGAGCCGGAAGCCATCACCACATTGGCATAAAGCCGGTCCGCCTCAGGCGAGGAGAAAAACACAAACGGCACCCGCCCGCCAGCGATCATCCCGACCGAGAAAATCAGCAGGCCAAAGGCAAAGGCCAAAGTCACATAGCGAAAGCGAAAAGCCGCCCGCACCGCCGGGGCAAAGAGCCGGTCTCGCAGGAACCCGAAGCCCCTGTCAAACCCGCGCCGGAAGGCAGACACCTTGTAGCCTTGCTTGCCAATGCCGCTATGCGAGAGATGCGCCGGAAGGATAAAGAAACATTCGATCAGGCTGGCCACCAGCACCGCACAGACCACCGCCGGGATCGCCGCGATAATCACCCCGATGATTCCCTTGATTATAAACAGCGGCAAAAAGGCCGCCACCGTGGTCAGCATGGCCGAGACAACTGGCGGGCCCATGCGGGCCGCCGCCAGCACGGCAGCTTCTTCAATCGGCAATTTTCGGCGCTCGCGCAGATGATCGGCGTGCTCCCCAATCACAATCGCATCATCCACCACGATCCCCAGCGCCATAATCAGGCCAAAGAGCGAGATCATATTAATCGACTGGCCGGATACCAGCATCACCCCGAAAGTCGCCAGAAAGGCAACCGGAATCCCAACCGCAACCCAGAAAGCCACCCGCCCGGGCAAAAACAGGAACAGCACCAAACAGACCAGGACCAGACCACCCAGCCCGTTTTTGACCATCAGCATAATCCGGTCAAGGATCAGCAGGGCGGCCACCTCATGCTGGGCCAGAGACAGGCCGTCCGGCAGCTTTTCCGCCTTTTCGTCCAGATAGGCCTGCACCACCGCATGGGTCGCCAGGGAATCGCTGGTCTTGCCGCGCTCGATAAGTAATTCTACCGCAGGCTGGCCGCGATGCGACAAAGCAGGGCCGGCTCTTCAACAGCATCTGTCAGCCTGGCCACCTCTCCCAGACGCACTGAACTGCCATCCGGCCTCACCAGAATTTCAATATCGGCAAATTCAGCTGCTGTCTCGCGCTTGCCCAGCGAGCGCACCCGCAAGGCCCCGTCAGCGAAGCGGCCAGCCGGCACATCCACCGCCGCAGCTGAGATAGCCGCTTGAATATCAGTCAGGCTAAGCCCCAGCCGGGTGAGGTCTGCCTCTGCCACCTCAATCAGAATTTCCGGCGCTGGCAGGCCGATTATCTGCACCCGGTCGGCCCCGCGCTGCAGCAAATCTTCCTTGATGCCCTTGGCGTGCCAGCGCAACGCCTCCAGATCAAGCGAGCCATAAAGCGTTGCGCGGGTGATCACATCATAGAATTCACCCTTGACGATATTCGGGGCCTTGGCCTCAACCGGCAGACGCACCCGTCCGACCGCCGCCTCTACATCGGCCAGAGCTTTTTGCATATCCGCGCCGAATTCAAATTCCACATTGATGCGGGCCAGCCCTTCAAAAGAGGTGGAAGCCACCGTTTTGACATTGGCCAGCGTGCGCAATTCCGGCTCCAGCGTGCGCACGATATTGGCATCCACATCCTCAGCTGTTGCCCCGGACCATTCCACCGATACCGCCACAATTTCGATATCAACATCGGGAAAGAACTGTTTGTTCAGCCGCGCCGCAGACAGCCCCCCTATCGCGATCATCAGAACCATCAGCAAATTGGCAGCCGTGCGATGGCGGGCAAAAAACCGGATTATCTCGCCAAACATTATGAGGGCTCCTGATTGCTGATGCTCTGCACAAAGGTGCCCTCACCGAGGCCGGGCAGTCTGGTTGCGATAATCTGCTCACCCTCCTGCACTTCCCCGCGCACAAAGATGCGCCCGTCGCGGCGGGCAATCAGCTGGACCTGGCGCGGGGCCGCCTTGCCATCAATCACGGCAAAGACTTGATCTGTCCCGTTCAGCGCCTCTTCCGGCAATTCAAAGACGCTCTCGAAAACCTGGCCGACATAGATCACCTCAACAAAGGCGCCGGGAGGTATCGGGCTGTCGGCTGCCAGTTCCGCATAGAGGCGCCCGCCCCCTTCGGATTTATCCACCAGCGCCTCAGACCGGGTGATTGTCGCACTGCTGCCGGCAATGATTTCCTGGCCAGAGCGCCAGTTCAAATCAACCGGCCTGCCGATCATCTCTGCTGCGCGGGCATAGGTCTGGGCTTCAACCACGAAAGAAACTTCCAGCGATCCCATATCAACCAGCCGGGCAACCGGCGCGGCGTTGGACACACGCTGGCCCAGCGCGACACCGACCCCGGCCAGCACCCCCTCAAACGGGGCGGTCAGCCGGGCATCTGCCAAATCCTGCTTGCGGCTGCGCTCGGCAACTTTCAGCTGCGCCAGCCGGGCGCGGGCCTGATCCAGCTGGTTGGCCGTCACCGACAGGCCCAGCTCTGCCTCATCCAGCGCGGCATCGCTGGCCACCTTGCGGGCCACCATTTTGCGGGTCCGCTCTAGCGTTCGCCAGCGCAATTCGGTCTGCCTCTCCAGCGCCGCGATATTCATCATCGCGCCCTTGATTTGGGCGGTCACCTCTTCCAGGGCCAGCCGGTAGCGCACCGTGTCCAGCCGAGCCAGTTCGGCCCCTTTTTTAATCCGCACGCCATCGCGCATCTCTTTGGCTACAAAGCTGACCTCGCCAGCAACCCCAAAACGCAAATCTGCTTCCCTCGCGGCCCGGACTGTGCCATAGACAGTCTGGGACGGGGCCGCATCACGCGCGGCAGCCACCACAGTCGTAACCGGCCAGATTTGCGGCTGGCCGGGTTCCGGCTCTACCACCGGGCGGGTGGCCATAAGCCAGTTGAACCCCCAGACAAACAGGGCCAGCACCAGCAAGGCTGGCACACCGCGAACAAGCAGTTTTAACAAAAAAGAGAGCATTTATCATTTCCTGACAGCTGTGGCTGCGTAGAAGGCTTGCCAAGGCCGCTGATGCGCTTCATGCCAGACACCATGCCCGGCTCGTTACTCTATACGCAATAAACCGGCTCTGGTTTGCTCTAGAGGCCCCTTAATCCTTGTGAAAGTCGCCTACAGTTGAACGAAGAAAATGTCAAGAATAAGGCAGCTGCCAAAACCAGCCTGACGGGCGAAATCCGGGCGATTTTGCATCTCGCCCTGCCGCTGGCCCTCTCGCAGCTGGTCTGGATTGGCATCAGCACCTCTGATATTTGGATGATGGGCCGGATTGGGACGCTGGAACTGGCCTCTGGCTCGCTGGCGATGCGGGCTTACCAGCCCTTTTATTTCTGGACGCTGGGGATGCTGTCGGTGACCACCGCGCTGATGGCCCAGGGGCTGGGGGCCGGAGATGCCAGCCGGGTGCGGCGGGCTTTTCGGTCTGGCGTATTGCTGGCCAGTTTTTTCGGCGTGCTTTTTGCGCTGCCAGTCTGGGCCGGCCCGTGGCTGCTGCCCTATTTGGGCCAGGACCCGGCTCTGGCGGCCTATGCCGGTGATTTCTTCATCTGGACGGCTATTGGCCTGCCGATCATCTTTGTCTTTCAGATGTTGCGCTTTTTTTCCGTTTCCATGGGCACGCCCTCTATGCAGCTTCTGGCCTCGGTCATTGGGCTGGTTGCCAATCTTGTCCTGAATGAGCTTTTGGCCCTTGGCCTCGGCCCGCTGCCGGAAATGGGGCTGGGCGGAATCGCGGCGGCGACCACGCTCAGCTATGCGATAACGGTGATGGTTATGATTTCCATTGTCCGGCGGCATGAAGAGCTGAAAAAATGGGATATTTTCCGGAATTGGTGGCGGCTGGACCGCCCCTCGGTCAAGGGAATTTTGCGGCTCGGCACGCCGACCGGCTTCATCGTGCTGAGCGAGACCAGTATGTTTGCGGTTGTCTCCTTGATGCTGGGGGTGTTCGGGACCGCCGCGCTGGCCGCCTCGGCGATTTCCTTTCAAGTGACCTCCATCGCCTTCATGTTGCCGCTGG
>JAYPQA010000092.1:0-5371 GCA_038131695.1 Alphaproteobacteria bacterium
CGCAAAGGATGGGCCGGAGCAGCAGACAACCGGCCAGTATCTGATCGGCTGTGATGGCAGCCATTCCCTCATCAGACAGGCGGCCGGCATTACCCAGACGCGCTCAGACCATGATCGCAAAATGGTGCTGCTGGTATTCAAATCCACGCAGCTGCATGAGCTGTTATCCCGCCTGCCGGAACGATCCTTTTATAATACATTGCACCCAGACCTGAATGGCTATTGGCAATTTCTGGGGCGCGTTGATCTGGGCTCGGAATGGTTTTTTCATGCCCCGGTACCCGCCGACACCACAGCTGAGAATTATGATTTCCACGCCTATCTGCACCGGGCAGTTGGCCAGCCTTTTGATCTGGAACTGACTTATGTTGGGTTTTGGGATTTGCGGATTGCACTGGCTGACAGCTATCGCCAGGGCCGCGTTTTCATAGCCGGAGATGCCGCCCATTCGCACCCGCCCTATGGCGGCTATGGGATTAATACGGGCTTTGAGGATGCGCGCAATCTGGGCTGGAAATTGTCGGCCTGCCTGTCTGGCTGGGGAAATGAGGGGCTGCTGGACAGCTATGAAGCCGAGAGACGGCCTGTCTTTGCCTCTACCGCAACTGATTTTATCGAAAATTTCATCTCTGAGGATCGCCTCTTTTTGCAACGCTATAATCCGCAAGCTGACAAACCCGCTTTTGAGGCCGCCTGGCAGGCCCGCAACAAAGGGGCCAGTGAGGTGCACAGCTTTGCGCCCAATTATGACGGCTCACCAATTATCAGCGGCTCTGCGGCTGGGGCCAGACCCTCGGCGCGCGGCAGCCACCAGATGCAGGCAAAGCCCGGCTATCATCTCTCGCCAGTAGAGCTGGCCAGCGGCGAGAATGTCTATGAAAGGCTGGGCAGCGGCTTTACCCTGCTGGATTTCTCAGCTGAGCAGAGACAGCTGGAAACCAGCCTGCCGCTCTGCCATGTTGCCAGCCCGCATGACCCAGCTGCCGGTATTTTTGAGGCGGAGACCGTGCTGGTCAGGCCGGATGAATTCATTGCCTATGCCGGGCCAAAGACCGGGGTGGAATCCGCCTTGGCAAAAGCAGCGGCGCGGGGCTAGTATCATCCGGTTGGCAAGCAGGCCGGATCAGGGGCTCGCCAAAATGCTGATTAAACCGGATGGGGCACAGCAACATGACGGATCTGGATATCACCAATTTTGATTTGCAGAACCTGCCTGCCGGTTTTGTGGATAATCCGTTTCCCTGGTATCATGCCTTTCTGGAAAAAGCCCCGGTCTGCTGGCAGCCGGATGGGTCAGTCTTGCTAAGCCGCTATGATGATCTGGACAGGATTTACCGCGATACCAGCCTGTATCTGTCTGATAAAAAGCGCCAGTTCGGGCCGAAATACGGGGTGCCCTCGCCGCTGTTTGAACATCACACAACCTCTCTGGTCTTCAATGATCCGCCGCTGCATACCCGGGTGCGCAAGATCATAGCCGCTGCGCTCAATGCGCGGGCGATACAGGCGATGGAACCCGGACTGATAGAGGTGGTTGACCAGCTGCTTGATAACATGGCCGCAGCGGGAGAGGTTGATTTGGTGGAGGATTTTGCCTCGCGCATACCAATTCAGATTATCGGCAATCTGTTTGCCATTCCGGTAGAAGAGCGCGGCCCGCTGCGCGACTGGTCGCTGGCTATTCTGGGCGCGCTGGAACCCAGCCTGACTGAGGCCCAGCTGGCCACCGGGCATCAGGCGGTAGAGGAATTCAAAGCCTATCTGAAAGGGCTGGTCGCAGACCGGCGCAAAAAGCCGGGCGACCCGGCTGTTGATGTGCTGACCCGCCTGATAGAGAGTGAGGAGGGCCAGCTGTCTGAGGTGAATTGTTGCAAAATTGTATTTTCATCCTCAATGCCGGGCATGAAACCACCACCAATCTGATCGGCAATGCGATTATGGCCTTGCTGGAATGGCCGGTGAATTGCAGCGCTTGCGCGACAGGCCGGATATGATCACAACCGCGGTGGATGAGTTTTGCGCTATGCCTCGCCAAACCAGTTTGGCAACCGGAAACAGCCGAGGCGGTTGAGCTGGATAGCCATCTGATCCCGAAAGGCACCAATATCCATCTGTGCATGGGGGCGGCCAATCGCGACCCGTCAAAATTTGACCAGCCGGACCGGCTACTGCTGGATCGCAAGCCCAACAAGCATCTGGCCTTTGCTGGCGGGCCGCATCTGTGCGTTGGCTTCAGCCTCGCCCGGCTGGAAGGGCGCATCGCTGTCGCGCGCTTTTAGACCGGTTCCGCAAATGGGAGCTGGCTGGCCAGGCCGAGATTTCCCCGCGCATCCGGTTTCGCGGCTATACCAGATTGCCGATGCGCCTGACGCCTTTTAGGCTTTATCCGGCCATGTTCTGGCTAAGAAAATCCTGTGTCATCTGGCCGGCCTCTGCGGCACTTTGGGCATAAAGCTGGCGCGGTGATCACAGTTAAAGCCATGCCCGGCTGGCCAGATATGCACCGGCACATCTGGCTGGGCCGCCTTGAACGCCTCAACCCCATCCAAAGGAATCGCGCTGTCCTCGGCCCCAAAATGGGCCAGCACAGGACAATGTGGCTGCAATTCTTTCAGACCCGGCAAATCGCCGCCATAATAGGCCACACAGGCCGCCAGACCCTTTATCTCAGCAGCCGCCCGCCAGGCCAGTGAGCCGCCCCAGCAATAGCCAACCACGCCCAGCCTGCCAGCCCCGGCCAGCGAATCCAGCGCTGCCGACACATCCAGCAAGGCTTTCTCATCGGTTGCTGTTTTCAGCTCCCGGCCCTTGGCGACGCCGTCCCCATCATAGGCCAGCTCAACGCCCTTTTCAGCCCGGTCGAACAAGGCCGGAGCCACCGCCAGCCAGCCTGCTGCAGCAAATTTTTCTGTTACCTCGCGGATATGCTGGTTGAGGCCAAAAATTTCTTGCAAAATAACAACTCCGCCGCGCGGGCGGCCCTCAGGTTCCGCGCGCCAGGCCGCAAATTCATTCCCGTCCGATGCGGTCAGGGTAACCATCTCTGCCATTTTTTCCTCCTTTTTATCAGCTCTGCTGACGTCACATTATCACATCCCGGATCATATCCGGGATTTTTGCTGCCGGCCGAGCCTATCGCAGCCCGGTCAGCTGACCGCCAGCATAAACCAGCGGGCTTTTTTCCGGGTCGCTGGAATGGGCCAGCACTTCACCGACCAAAATCACATGATCGCCGCCAGGATAGCGCGCCCAGACGCGGCATTCCAGCACCGCCAGCACGTCATCCAGCACCGGCACCCCGCCCGCGCCGGCCTGCCAGCCCTGCCCTTCAAACCGGTCATCCAGCGTTGCCGAAAAGCGGTTGCAGAGTTCCGCCTGCTCGGCACTCAAAATATTAATGGCAAAATGAGTGGCCGCATTGAAACTGTCCCAGCTGTCTGAACCCTCAGCCAGCGACCAGAGAATCAGGGGTGGGTTCAGCGAAACTGAATTAAAAGAGCTGACGGTCAGCCCAACCGGCTGGCCATCTGCGGCTTTTGTTGTGGCAATGGCAACCCCGGTCGGGAAACAGCCCAGCGTCTGGCGAAAACGGCGTGTATCGATCATGTAAAAAATCTTCTGGCTACAGGTAACTGCCCTACTATCTATGGCGCGCCAGCCCGCCTGTCCAGCCCTGAGGTTGAAGCACGGCCCGGCAATACTGGCTCACAGCAGGGCGTTTATCTTTTCAATCAGCGCTTCATTGATCTGGCGCGGGCCGCTATCCAGCCGGTTTTTATGCCGCCGCGCACCGGGCAGGCGCACCCCGGGGCCCGGCAAGCCGGTCAGCCTTGCAAAAAAACTGTCCGCCTGTTCCTGCCAGTCTGCCCCCGCGCTGATCAAATCAGGATTGAGCGCGAGCAGAAATTGTCCGCCAACTGGCGGGCCGCCATCTGCCGTGTCAGCTGCCTTGGTTTCATCGGAAAAATGCGCGCCCACCAGCGGCCCGCTCAGCAGCTCCACCATCAGCGCAATCGCAGAACCCTTCACCCCGCCAAAGGGCAGCAGGACCCCGCCATCCACAATCGCCTTGGGATCCGTGCTGGGCTGGCCATGCCGGTCAAGGCCAGTGCCTTCGGGCAGGCTGTGGCCATCCCTTGCGGCAACCTGCACCTCGCCCATTGCCATCGCTGCGGTGGCCATGTCATAGACCAGCGGCGGGGCATCGCGGCGCGGCCAGGCAAAGGCAATCGGGTCTGTGCCAAACAAGGCCTTTGTCGCCCCGGCCGGCGCAACAGACGGCATATAGCTGGTGCAGGCCAGCCCGACCAAACCCGCCTCGGCAATCGCCTCCACCTCTGGCCAGAGCGCGGACATATGGAAACTGCGCCGGATAGCCAGCACCGCAACGCCGGTCTTGCGGGCCGCCTCAGCCAGCAGCGGTATCCCGACATGATGGGCGTGCGGGGCAACACCCAGATCGCCATCCAGCCGGGTCAGCGAGGAGCTGGCCGCCTCAGCCCGCGGGCGGGCCTGGCCATTGATTTTGCCGGACCGCAGACCCGCCACAAAGGCAGGCAGGCGAAACAGCCCATGCGAGAGCGATCCGTCCCGCTCAGCCATTTGCATGATGCGGGCAAGCAACCCGGCATTCAGCGCATCCATGCCATTGGCCATCAAACAGTCAGCTGCCAGCTGTTCGATGGCCTCCAAAGAAAGCGTGATTTGGGCCATTTTGCATATCCTTCCAGTTCACTTCCCCAGCTGATCGAAAGGTGCAACTCACCGCCGGACAGGTCAAGGGAAACTAAAAAATCATTATATTACAATAATCTAAATTAATGCTTCAGGATAGTCCAATGGGGTCTGGTTCCAAAATATTAATTCAAACTAAACTTCACCGAATCGATAAGCTTAACGATCTGCAAAACCAGAACCAAAAGGAGCAGACAGGATGAAATATTCTATAGCAATCATGGCCACGATATTGCTGGCAGGCGCGGCTGAGGCGCTCACGCTGAAGACCGGTCAGGTGCTGGGCAGTGACGGGCAAGTCTATCAGGGAGCCAGCCCGGAAACGCGCCAGCAGCTGATTAACAAGGTGCATAAGGGCGGCGAAATTGCCGGGGTCACCAACAACAGCGTCTATGTTGTGGTCGGGGAGACCATCACCTTTTTGCCACTCGCCGAAATTCAGGGGCTGACCGATGGCACGGTCAAGACCCGAATCGGAGATCGGGTGGTGCAGAATGTGACCGGCATTGAAACGCTGACCTTTGCTGATCTGGAGGCGGCCCGGATGCTAAGCCAGCAGACCGGGCTGGAGCTGACCGAGATCATCAAGGCGGGCGGGCTGGACGGGTTTCAACCCGGACTGTTGGCGGAAATTCAG
>JAYPQA010000093.1:0-5359 GCA_038131695.1 Alphaproteobacteria bacterium
GGCTATGGGATAGAGCGGTTTGACCTGATGTATAATGATTTTGTGCTGGTTGGCCCGCAGCAGGACCCGGCCCGCATTGCCGGCTTGTCTGATCCGGCCCTGGCCTTGCAGAAGATAGCGGCGGCAGGTGGCCCGTTCCTCTCACGCGGGGATGATTCAGGCACCCATATAAAAGAGCTGGCGCTGTGGCAATCTGCCGGGATTGATCCGCGCGCCGCCTCTGGCAGCTGGTATCTGGAGACCGGCAGCGGCATGGGGCCAACCCTGAATGTGGCGGCTGGCAAGGATGGCTATCTGCTGGTGGATCGGGCCAGCTGGATCAGCTTTGGCAATAAACAGAATCTGGTGCTGTTCACCGAGCAACACCCGGATTTGTTCAATCAATATGGGGTGATTCTGGTCAATCCGGAAAAATGCAAATCCGGGAATTACAAAGCGGCCCGGAAACTGCAGGATTGGCTCTTGTCAGAGGCTGGCCAGAGAGCGATAGCAGCTTATCGCAAGCTGAATACGCAGTTGTTTTTTCCGAACGCCGCGCGCTAGGATAGCCAGAAGCAGAGGAGCAGACAGGAAATGACACAGATGACAAAGACCAGCTGGACAGCTGCCAGCGATATGGATGACGCCTTTGAAATTCGGTCTTATGTGCCGGAAACCGAGGCTATTACCGAGGGCTGGGCCCCGCAGGCCGAGCAGTTCCGCAAAAGCTGGCCGCACAGCAAGCTGGGCCTGGCCTATGGGGATGATCCGCGCCAGAAGATTGATCTGTTCCTGCCAGAAGGTGAGCCGCAAGGGCTGATGGTCTTTACCCATGGCGGCTATTGGGTGGCGTTTGACAATAGCTGGTGGTCGCATCTGGCCGCCGGAATGCTGGCACATGGCTGGGCGGTGGCGTTGACCAATTACCGGCTGGCTATTCAGGTTTCGATGGAAGAGCTGGCAGGCGATGTCGCGGCGGCGATCGCGCTGGCAGGCAAACAGGTGGCCGGGCCGATTGTGCTGACCGGTCATTCAGCAGGCGGGCATCTGACCGCGCTGATGGCCAGCTCCGGGCTGCTGGCGGCCCCGCTGAGGGAGCGGCTGGCACGGGTGATGCCGATCAGCGGGCTGTTTGACTTGCGCCCGCTCTTACAGACAGCGCGCAATGATGATCTGAAAATGACAGCGGCCAGTGCTGCCGCGCTGAGCCCGCTCTTGCTGGCCCCGCAGGGTGATTTTGACCTGCTCTGTGTGGTGGGCGCGGATGAGCGGCCGGAGTTCCTGCGCCAGAATGCGATGCTGGCCCCGGTCTGGGCCGGGCTGGGGATAGATGGCCGTGCGGTGGAGCTGGCCGGGCTGCATCATTTTGATGTGATTGACGGGCTGGCCGACCCGGACAGTCTGATGTGCCGTTTTCTGGCCGGGCGCTAGCCTGCTGTGGCGCGCTCAACCATTTTTCTCTATTTGGTGATTCTGGTTGTCTGGTCAACCAGTTGGCTGCCGCTGTCCTGGCAGGTTGAAGCGGTGGCCCCGGAGATCGCTGTTTTCTGGCGGTTTGTGCTGGCCGCGCCGCTGATGTGGCTGTTCGCCTGGCATCAAAAGGCCCGGCTGCGGGTGGCCTTAAATCAGCAAATCTGGTTTGCCGGGCTGGGCTTGTGCCTGTTCAGTGCCAATTTCACCCTGTTCTATTATGGCTCGCTGGGCGTGGCGTCCGGCTTGCTGGCAGTGGTGTTTTCCACCGCCTCGCTGATCAATTTGGGGCTGGATGCGCTGCGCACCCGCACCGCGCCGCGCCCGCTGCTGGTTCTGGCGGCTTTGGTGGGTGCGCTGGGGGTCGGCCTGCTCTACTGGCCGGAAATCCAGATCGGCCAGGCGGCCATGCTTAGCCTTTTGGCCTGTCTGGCTGGCACGCTGTTTTTCTGTTCCGGCAATATGGTGTCTGCGGAATTGCAGCGCCGCTCGGTTTCCGTGCTGACCGCGAATTGCTGGGGGATGGCGTGGGGGGTCGTCTGGCTGGGCCTGTTTGGCCTTTCTCAGGGACAGGATTTTACCCCGCCGACCAGCCTGGCCTGGCTGGCGGGTCTGGTCTGGCTGGCGGTTTTTGCCTCGGTTGTGGCCTTTTCCACCTATCTGACGCTGGTTGGCCGTATCGGGCCCGGGCGGGCCGGTTATGCGACAGTGGTGTTTCCGGTTTTTGCGCTGTTTCTCTCTGCCCTTTTTGAAGAGGCTATGACTGGTCAGCTGACCGTGCTGGAGAATTTGAGTCTGGTGGCGGCCAGCAATATGATGCTGCGCAGCGGCTGCGGGCGAGAGCTGCTGTGCCGTAGAAGGGCTTACATGCTTGGCCCAACCAATGGCTATACTGCGGCGCACATAAGCAAGGCCAGAACCACGAGGTGGAAAGTACTGACCAGGCCTGGACATCATCTGTTTGAATCACAATCATGGATGTGATGGCCCAGTTGAGGGTTTTGTCCAGCCATGCCGACCTAAAGAGGGGATGAACCACGATTGATGAGGCGCGTGCACCCTGATGCCCGACCGAGGCGCTGGACAGCCCGCAAATGATCTTGGGCGGCTCAGCGCGGCCCAACAGCCTGCAAATGGGGGCCTGGCCTGCCTTGGCGGCCCGGGCTCCGGCTTTGTCGGACAGGTGCGTGATGACCGGCTGGGCCAGTCCTTTGTGCGCGATCTGGCCACCAATCAAGTGCAGTTTTGCGGCCAGATAGCAGAACAGGGCCCGGCGACAGCCCGCTCTATCATTCTGGTAACCCCCGATACGGCTCGGTCGATGAATACCTATCTGGGCAGTTCTGTGCTGATGGGGCCGCAGCATATCACAGCTGATCTGGCGGCAGATATTTTCTATCTGGAAGGCTATTTGTTTGATGCCCCGGATGGCCCGGCCCTGTTTGAGGCCGCAGCCCGCCAGGCCCGCCATTGCGGGGCGCAGCTGGCCCTGTCCCTGTCTGACAGCTGGTGCGTGGAACGCCACCATGCTGCCCTGTCCCGCTTTGTTGAGCAGAGCGTTGATATCCTGTTTTGCAATGAACAGGAATTTATTGCCCTGGCTGGCAGCCTGTCAGAGGCGGATATTGCCGTCTGGCAGGGCCGGATGGCTGAGCTCATCATCACGCATGGGGCGGCTGGCGCGCATCTCTATGCGGCGGGCGAGACCGCCTTTGCCGAAGCCCGGCCCACCGGCCGGGTTCTGGACAGCACCGGAGCCGGGGACCTGTTCGCCACCGGCTATTTGCATGGCCGGTTGCGCGGGGCCTCGCTGGCGGAGCGTGGGCGTCTGGCGGCTGTATGTGCCGGTGAGATTATTTGCCATATCGGAGCCAGACCGGAACAGGATTTAGCCAGGCTGATCGAAAGCTGAGCAAAAAAAGCCAGCAAAAAAAAGCCAGCAAAAAAAGCCAATAAAAACAGACTATTGCAATCAGAATCCTGGCCTCACGCGATTGTGATTTGTCAAAAACCGGCCAGCCAATAAACTGTAATTAAATCTAATTTAGATTTTCTCCAGAACCCAAAACAGGGCAGGCATAAAAGCCTGTCCTGTTTTTTTGCCTTAGTCTTTTTTGGGCCTGTTTTCTTTTGCAGCTGGCTGATCAGATTTTGGTATCCACAATCACCGCGATACCCTGGCCGCCGCCGATGCACATGGTGGCCAGCCCATAGCGCCCGCCAATCCGGTGCAGCTCATGCACCAGCTTGGTCAGGATAATTGCCCCGGTGGCCCCAACCGGGTGTCCCAGCGCAATGGCCCCGCCATTCGGATTGACGATATCGGACGGCAAGCCCAGCTGTTTGGAGACCGCACAGGCTTGTGCGGCAAAGGCTTCATTGCTTTCCACCACCGCCAGATCAGAGATGCTGAGGCCGGCCCGTTCCAGTGCCATTTTGCTGGCCGGAACCGGGCCCATCCCCATGATGCGCGCTGGCACGCCGCCAAACCCGTAGGCTATAATGCGAGCCAGCGGGGTCTGGCCGGATTTCTCCGCCAGCCCGGCATTGGCCAGCACCAGCGAGGCGGTGCCATCATTGATGCCGGAGGAATTGCCCGCCGTGACCAGCCCATCCTTTTGAAAGGCCGGGCGCAGGCCGGCCAGATCCCCAGCCTTGGTATCCGGGCGGATGAATTCATCTTCTGCAAAGGCGCGGGTCTGGCGTTTGACGCGCACTTCAACCGGTTCAACCTGTCCTGCGAACCAGCCATTTTCTGAGGCTTTGGCCGCGCGCGCCTGTGATTCGGCGGCGAATTCATCCATCTCCTCCCGGGTGATTTCAAAATCAGCTGCGACATTTTCTGCCGTGATGCCCATATGGCCCAGCCCAAACGGATCACTCAGCGCCCCCAGCAGCATATCGGTCACCTCAGCATGGCCAAGGCGTGCGCCCCAGCGCAGGCCCGGGGTGAGATAGCCGGCCCGGCTCATCACCTCCACCCCGCCAGCCAGCACGGCCTCAGCATCGCCCAGCTGGATCAGCTGTGTTGCGCTGACCACGGCCTGCAAGCCGGAACCGCAGAGCCGGTTAACCAGAAAAGCCGGCGCACTCTCCGGCAGCCCGGCCCCGACCGAGATCACGCGCGGTGAATACATATCGCGGGTTTCGGTATGGATGACATGGCCATAGGCCGCATGGCCTATCTGATCAGCTGCCAGGCCAGAGGCGGCAATCGCCGATTTGGCAACCGGAATCGCCAGCTCAATCGGCGGCGTATCTTTCAGGCTGCCGCCAAAACTGCCAATGGCTGAACGGCGGGCAGACAGGATAAAAACATCAGGCATCAGACGGCTCCCTTTTTTCGGTTTGGCGAGGCTTTCGCCAGACTAGCAAAATTACAGCGCCTTGTCAGGCCAGCCGGCCCGGGCCGGGCGGCTGAAAATCGTCTCCCGCCCGGGTTCCGGATGGCGCGGTATCATCAAAGCCAGCAGCAACGAGGCACAGGCCATCAACGCGGCCAGCACAAAGACCGAGGCTTGCGAGACCACCCACAAATAGCCGAGCCCGGCAGGCAGGAAGACAGCCGCTATATGATTGATGGTAAAGGCGACAGCTGAGGTTGGGGCAATATCCGCCGGGTCGGCAATTTTCTGGAAATAGGTTTTCTGGGCAAAGGCCATGGCAAAAAACAGGTGATCCAGCACATAGAGCAGGGCGGCCAGCATCGCCCCCCAGCCAAACCAGTAAACACCGCCATAGGCCATGAAGACGCCAATCAGCCCGATATATTCAATGCTCAGCGACCATTTCTCACCAATACGGCCAACCAGCCAGCCCATCATCGGGGCAAAGATGATATTGGCAATGTAATTGATCAGAAACAGAAAAGTCAGCTCATGCACGGCAAAGCCAAATTTTTCCACCATCA
>JAYPQA010000094.1:0-5072 GCA_038131695.1 Alphaproteobacteria bacterium
TGCAGATCGCATGAATAGCTGGGCCCAGGGTGAGGGCGCGCCGGGCATGGGCTATATCATCTATGCCGAAGGAGAGGCCAGAGGGCCGGTTGCCAAGGCGCTGGGGCCGGAAAAATCGGCTGAGATCAAAGCCAGGCTGGGCGCAGCAGATGGCGATGCGGTCTTTTTTGCCTGCGCTGCTGAGGCCGAGGCCGCCAGTCTGGCTGGCCGGGCGCGGGTCAAGATTGGCACGGATCAGGGGCTGGTTGAGCAGGGCGTGTTCCGGTTCTGCTGGATTGTTGATTTTCCGATGTTTGAGCTGGATGAGCAGACCGGCCAGGTTGAATTTTCCCATAATCCGTTTTCCATGCCGCAAGGCGGGATGGCAGCGCTGGAAAATGAAGACCCGCTGCAGATTAAGGCCTATCAGTATGATCTGGTCTGCAATGGGGTGGAGCTGTCCAGCGGGGCGATCCGAAACCATTTGCCGGAAGTGATGTATAAGGCTTTTGAGCTGGCCGGCTATGGGCCGGAAGTGGTTGACGGCAAATTTCCGGGCATGATCAACGCCTTTCGCTATGGGGCCCCGCCGCATGGCGGTATTGCCCCGGGCATTGACCGGATGGTGATGCTGATAGCGGATGAGCCCAATATCCGCGAAGTGATTCTGTTCCCGATGAATGGCAAGGCCGAGGATTTGATGATGGCCGCGCCTTCGCAAGTGGAGGATCGCCAGCTGGCAGAATTATCCATCCGCCGCGCCCTGCCTGCGAAAAAGACCTGACCGGCCAGAGGGCCGCCGCAGGCTTGCCCCAAACGCTTATCCCAGCTGGGTAATGGCCAGAATCAGCCCGGCCTGTGCCACCATCAACCCGATCAGCCATTTCAGCATTTCATGCTTGAGACCGGCCAGCTCGGTGTTGATATAGGCCCGCAAATTGGCCATCTCTTTGTCTGAATGGGCCTTTTGCTCGCCCAGCTTCTTGTTAACATAGGCTGTCAGTTCCGCCCGAAAGCGCGCCATCTCGGAATCAAAATAGTCACGGGTCACCAGCTGGCCGGTGAACAGGCGTACCTGCTCCTCAGCCAAGGCTTCCGCCTGCGCCTCGGTAAAGCCGCTTTTGGTCAGGTTTTTGACAAACCGGTGCGTATCCATGGCCAGCATTTCGCTCATGCGCTGATTATGCTCCGCCAACGGGCTGATTTGCAATCTATTTTTGAAAATCACCTGCAGATCAGGAAGCGGGGCCCGGAATTTCCCCGTTTTTGCGGGGTTTTCTGAAACCTTAGGTGGTTTACCCCGCTTGCGGGCCGGTCCTGGCGCCTGTTTTCTGGCGCGCGCTGGCGTGCAGGCAGGCCAGCACCAGCCCCAGCAGCACAACCGCCCCGGCCTGATGGGCGGCCCCCAGCCAGACAGGCACCCCGTTCAACAGGGTCACAATCCCCAGTGCAAATTGCACCAGCACCATGGCCGCCATCAAACCGGCGCGCCGTGCCAGCTGTGTGTCGTTCCGCAACCGCCACCAGAGACTCAGCACGGCCAGGGCCGCCAGCACCGCTATCCAGCGATGGTGAAACTGGGCAGAGGCCGGGTTTTCAAACGGGTCGGCCAGCCCGGCCTCCCCATATTCCACCGGCAGAAGCCCGTTTCCCATCAGCGGATATTCATTATAGAGCAGCCCGGCATCCATGCCGGCCACAAAGGCCCCGGCCAGAATAGTCAGCACAACCAGCCCCAGCGTGCCCGCCCCATGCCCGCCCGGCAGGCGCGCTGGCCCGTCCCGCAAATTCAGCCCGGCCCAGATCAAAAGCCCGTAAATCAGCAAGGCCATGGACAGGTGTGTGGCCAGCCGATATTGCGATACGGCAGGCTCATCCGCCAGGCCGGAGACCACCATCCACCAGCCGATAACGCCCTGCAGCCCGCCCAGCAGCGCCAGCCCGACCAGCCCCGGCTTGTAGCCGGCCGGTATCTGCCCGCGCCACCAGAACCAGAGGAGCGGCAGGATAAAGAGCAGCCCCAAAAAGCGCCCCCAGAGACGGTGAAACCATTCCCAGAAGAAAATCTGCTTGAACGCCGCCAGCCCCATACCGTAATTGATTTGCTGATATTCTGGCGATTGCTGATAAAGGGCAAAGACCCGCTGCCATTCCGCCTCGCTCAGCGGCGGCAGGGCCCCTATCAGCGGTCGCCATTCCACCATCGACAGGCCAGAGCCGGTCAGCCGGGTAATGCCGCCGATAATGACCATCAGCGCGACGGCCCCAGCCATGATCAACAGCCACCAGGAAAGGGCCTTGGCCTGGTCCGGCCGGTCTGGATATGAAAAGTCGGGCATCTGCTTTTTGCTCAAATAGGAAGTGATTTCAGCCTGTCTCTAGCATAAGCGGGATTGCGCTGAAAACCGGCTGCGGCAATCTTTGCCAGCTGGCGGAAATCAAAGGGGCCTCTTCAAAGCTGATCGCGTCAAGGTCATCTGTTCAGGCAATCTCTGGAATATCGGTGATTGCCACCTCAATCAGCTGGCCCTCGCTTTCAAAGTCGAATTTTGCCCCCGATTTTATCACCAGCTGCCGTTCTGCCCCGCTGCCCGCCAGCACGAAGCGGCTGTCAGACACCGACCAGACAAGCTGATCCGGCGGCGTATCCGCATCATTCACAACCAGCAGCCAGCCGGTGGTGCGGCTGTTCTGGCCGATCCCCTCCTCCAGAAGCAGGCTTTGACGCCCGCGCAAGGTCAGCTCCGGGGCACAGGCCGCCAGCCCCAGCATCCAGACCGGCCAGCCTGGCCAGCCCGGCCAGCCTGACAAGAGCGCGGGCAAGCGGCAGAACAGTCTGTTCATCATACCGGCTGAGGGTGCAATAGGCGGGGGCGGGGGCGAGCTTGCTTGCAAAATCAGGGCTTTCTGTTTGGGTGGCGCGCAGCGGGCCGGGAAACCAGCCTGATCCTGATTACCGCTGTTAAGCA
The DNA here is from genome assembly GCA_038131695.1 of Alphaproteobacteria bacterium. Classification (GTDB taxonomy): domain Bacteria; phylum Pseudomonadota; class Alphaproteobacteria; order Puniceispirillales; family Puniceispirillaceae; genus JADHLK01. The sequence continues at coordinate 2,949 of JAYPQA010000094.1, forward strand.
GAACCGGACAAGGGCCGAAAAGGCTACCGCCTCTCTTTACACCCTGAATGGGGCGCCCTGTTTTGTGCCGTATTTTGCTCCAGAGAGTGATTTTTTTCGTCCCGGCTCTTGACTCTGAGAGCGTTAGGCCCCACCTGTCCCCTGTCAGGAATTGGCAGTCTCAGATTGAGAGTGCCAATCACCTGGCAAGAGTGAGGAAAACCCTAGAGAATTAAGTTGGAGAGACAGGCATGAAATTCCGGCCACTTCACGACCGCGTTCTGGTAGAGCGCTTGGAATCAGAGGAAAAGTCAGCTGGCGGGATCATCATCCCGGAAACAGCCAAGGAAAAGCCGCAGCAAGGCAAGGTCGTCGCTGTCGGCAATGGTGTGCGCGATGAGCAGGGCAAGATTCAGGCCCTGGATGTCAAGGCAGGCGATACAATCCTGTTTGGCAAATGGTCCGGCACCGAAGTCAAGCTGGATGGCACGGAATATCTGATCATGAAGGAATCAGATATTATGGGAATTCTGGACTGATCGGTCTGAACCCTCCCGCGTCTGGCAAATTTGTAATTATCGAGAGAAAAAGAGGAAAAAATGGCTGCTAAAGATGTCAAATTCGGCTCTGATGCCCGCACGATGATGATGGAAGGTGTGGATATTCTGGCCAATGCAGTGAAGGTAACCCTGGGCCCGAAAGGCCGTAATGTGGTTCTGGAAAAATCATTTGGCGCGCCGCGCATCACCAAGGATGGCGTCACCGTTGCCAAGGATATTGAGCTGAAGAACAAGTTCCAGGGAATATGGGGGCCCAGATGGTCGGAAGTTGCTTCAAGGCCAATGATGTTGCCGGTGACGGCACCACAACCGCCACCGTGCTGGCCCAGTCCATTGCCCAGGAAGGCTCCTTAAGGCTGTGGCGGCTGGCATGAACTGATGGATTTGAAGCGCGGCATTGATATGGCGGTAGAGGCGGTTGTGGCCTCTCTGGAAAGCCAGTCTAAGAAAATCACCACCTCTGATGAGGTGGCCCAGGTTGGCACTATCTCTGCCAATGGCGAGGCGGATATCGGCGCGATGATCGCTGAAGCCATGGAAAGAGTCGGCAATGAAGGCGTGATCACGGTTGAGGAAGCCAAGTCGCTGGAAACCGAGCTGGATGTCGTGGAAGGGATGCAGTTTGACCGCGGTTACCTGTCCCCCTATTTCGTGACCGATGGCGAGAAGATGCGCGCCACCCTGGAAGAGCCCTATATCTTGCTGCATGAGAAGAAACTCTCCAGCCTGCAGGATATGCTGCCGATTCTGGAAAAGGTGGTTCAGTCTGGCCGTCCGCTGCTGATTATCGCTGAGGATATTGAAGGCGAGGCGCTGGCCACTCTGGTGGTGAACCGTCTGCGTGGCGGGCTGAAAGTGGCTGCTGTCAAGGCTCCGGGCTTTGGCGACCGTCGCAAGGCCATGCTTGAGGATATCGCCATTCTGACCAATGGCACCGTGATTTCCGAAGAAGTCGGTATCAAGCTGGACAGTGTCACGCTGGATATGCTGGGCACGGCCAAGCGGGTGGAAATCACCAAGGATGAGACCACCATTGTGGACGGGTCTGGCGAGAAGGATCGCATTGAGGGCCGCTGCAACCAGATCCGCGCTCAGGTAGAGGAAACCACCTCTGACTATGACCGGGAAAAGCTGCAGGAGCGTCTGGCCAAGCTGGCAGGCGGTGTTGCCGTTATCCGGGTTGGCGGGGCGACGGAAGTCGAAGTGAAAGAGCGCAAGGACCGGGTGGATGATGCAATGCATGCAACCCGCGCTGCGGTCCAGGAAGGCATTGTGCCGGGCGGCGGTGTCGCTCTGGTCAAGGCTGTGGCTGCGCTGGACAAGCTGAAGCCGGCCAATGGCGATCAGGAAGTCGGTGTGCGGATCATTCGCCGCGCGCTGGAAGCTCCGGCCCGCCAGATTGCCAATAATGCCGGGGCAGATGGCTCGGTTATCGTTGGCAAGCTGCTGGAAGAAAAGTCAGCAACAATCGGCTATGATGCCCAGAGCGGTGAATTCACCGACCTGATCAAGGCTGGCGTGATTGACCCGACCAAGGTGGTGCGTTCTGCCCTGCAGAATGCCGGTTCCGTGGCGGGCCTGCTGA
>JAYPQA010000095.1:0-3480 GCA_038131695.1 Alphaproteobacteria bacterium
GGGCGGTTTTCCCGCCTGCCAGCAGGGCAGCCCCGGCCAGGCTGGCCGCCGGGCCGGACAGGATAGTCTCAATCGGACGGGCGCGGGCGAAATCCGCCCCCAGTAGAGAGCCATCTCCCCTGACCACCATCAAAGGACAGCTCAGCTGGCGGGCTTTCATCTCTGCCAGAGTTGCCTCTATCAGCCTGTCCAGCAGGCCGATCAGCCGCGCATTCAACAAGGCAGTCAGCGCCCGCCGCGGCCCGCCCAGCGCATCTGCCAGCTCATGGCTGGAGGTCACCGGCCTGGCGGTTTTGGCCCGCACCAGTTCAGCAGCGCGCTGTTCATGGGCCGGGTTGCGGGTGGCAAAATGGCTGGCAATGGCAAAGGCCGAAAATTCCGGCCCCCTTTTTTCCAGCCAGCTCCCTAGACCGGCCTCATCCAGCGTGGCTTGCTGGCGGCCATCGGTGTGATGCCCGCCTGCCAGAAACAGAACCGAGCGCGGCTGAATAATCCGGTCCAGCCCGGCGCGCGACAAAACGCCCTCATCAAAGCCGATCAGGATCAGACCAGCCCGCTCGCCAGCCCCTTCGACAACCGCATTGGTGGCCAGCGTGGTGGAAAGGCAGACCATTTCCACCGGCTGTTTTTCGCTGTCATGGCTGTCCAGTATCTGGCCCATCGCCTCACCCAGCCCGCGGGCCAGATCCTCCCGGCTGGTCAGCGCCTTGGCCTTGGCCAGCAGCTGGCGGCTTTCCCGATCCAGCAAGGCTGCATCAGTATAGGTTCCCCCTGTATCAAGCCCCAGAACAACACCCATCTGCACCCCCTTTTCAGGCTTGGTCCTGCAACAGCACACGCACCATCCAGCTGGCCATCAGCTGGCCATCATTGCGGGCGCTGAGCGAGGCGCGGGCCTGATCGGACACAGCCTGGCCGACCCGCCCTGCCATCACCTCATACAGATTATCAGCATAGGCAGGGGTGAATTCCGGATGCCCCTGAATGGAAAGCAGCTGATCGCCCATGGTAAAGGCCGCATGGGGGCAGAATTCATCTCCGGACATAGTCTTGGCACCGGGGGGCAGGCGGGTTACCTGATCCTGATGGCTGTAAATCAGGCTGAGATCAGACAGGCCGGCGACGCGCAGCTCTGGCGACAAGCTCTCGGCCGGAGCCAGCAGCGGGGTCTGGCGAATACCATAGCCCCAGCCCTTGGTTGATTTTTCTGCTACCCCGCCCAGCGCTTTTGCCAAAAACTGATGTCCGAAACAGACACCGACCAGCGGCTTGCCCAGCGCATGGGCTTGCCGGACAAAATCACCCAGCGGGGCCAGCCAGTCATGATCCTCATAGACCCCGGCGGCTGAGCCGGTGAGAAGATAGCCGTCAAAATCTGCCGCGCTGGCGGGGAAAATATTTTCCAGAACCGGCACCGATATCATATCAAGGCGGGCCTTTTCATCAGCCTTGCCCAGCAGATCCCGGAACAGGGCCGGATAGTCTGGCTGATCCGGGCGCAGATGCGGGTTGTTGCGGCCAGTTTGCAAGATCGCGATACGGGCTTTTGCGGTCATCTGCCTGCTTCCTGTTTCAGCCGTTCCAGCACAAAGACCCGCAAGGCCCCGGACAGGCCGCTGCTGCGGTTGGTGTCAATCTGGCTGATCAGGGCCGCCAGAGCCAGCCTGTCTTGCTCAGCCAGCCTTTTCAATTCAGCCCAGAATTCGGCTTCCAGAGAGACCGAAGTCGCATGGCCATTGATGGTAACAGAATGTTTTTCCATCAAATCAGAATTCCGCTTTTCCTGCTGCCAGCCAGCTGTTCAGGCCAGCTGAAGCCAGCCAGCACCTCACTATGGCTGGCACGGTCAAATTGATCAATCAGTTTGACCCAGTCAAAGACATAGCCAGCATCGGCCAGCAGCCCGGCATCGCGCACAAAACTGTGCGGATTACAGGAGACCATCATGATTTTTGGCACAGCTGATCGGGCCAGCTCGGCTGCCTGCTTGCCAGCCCCGCTGCGCGGCGGGTCCATAATTACCGCCTGAAAACCGGCCAGCTCATCTGCCTGTAGCGGGGCCGCCTCCAGATCGCGGGCCTTGGTTTGCAGCTGCGTGCCCAGCCCCGCCTGATTGGCCGCCTGTTGCAGGGCCTGCAGAGAGGGCCCGGGCAAATCCACCGCCAGAATGCGGCGCCCGCTGGCCAGCATGGGCAGGCTGAGTGCGCCGCATCCGCTGAATAAATCTGCGATATTGTCCGCCCCGTCCAGCCAGCCGGCAATCTCTTTTTGCATCATCTGTTCAGCCTCCAGACTGGCTTGCAAAAAGGCCCCGGCGGGCGGGGTGACACAGAGCGGGCTGCCGGCCGCGCCAGCCCAGCACAGGCTTGGCGGCTGCGGGGCATAGAGGGTGGTGGGGAGCTGGTCCTGACCATTGCTGGCCGGATGGGCGATGGACAGGCGGGCCAGCCCGGCGGCTGCGGCCATCTCCGGCAAGGCGGCCAGCTGTTTTGCCGGCACGCCTTGTTCTGCCAGCAACAGCACATCTGCCCCCTCCTGCAGCAGATTGACCTGAATTTCGGCCTGCTGGCCAATATCGAGAATGGCGGCGGCCATACCGGCCAGCGGGCTCAGCAGGCGGGCCAGCTGCGGGTGCAGGATGCGGCAGGAAACCGGCTCTATAATATGATTGGAAAAGCGCTGCTGAAACCCCAGCACCAGACCTCTGGCCAGCTGCCTGGCGGCGAGGCGCACGCGCCGCCTGCTTTGCGGTCCGGCAAAAAAGGGCGGGCGGGTCTGCCGCGCTTCCAGCCCGGCTTTCGCCAGCAACCTGTCCAGCTGGCCGATTTTCCAGGCCTGATAGGCAGCTTCTGTCATATGGCGCAGCTGGCAGCCGCCACAATCGGGAAAATGCGGGCAATCAGGCTCAACCCGGTCAGCTGAGCTGTCCAGCAATTCCAGCAATTCGGCGCGGAGGCCGCTGGGCCCGCGCTGCAGCGGACGCACCCGCACCCGCTCACCCGGCAGGGCAGCCGGCACGATAAGGGTTTCCTCTGCCGCAACCGGCCCGGTTTTGACCAGTGCCCGGCCAATGCCATCACCGCGCCCGCCCAGCCTGTCTATGGTCAGCTCGCTATCAGGCTGGTTACGCGGCAATTTGCCGGTCTGGCGGCGGTTTTTTGCGCGCCCGCGGCGGCGGGCGGGCTGGTCGGCAGCTGTCATCTGGCCGTTTCCCCAATAGTGCAACACAGCTCTTGCTGTCCTGTTAGGCTATTCTATCTGGCGTGCATACCATAAAATGCGCCCCAGCAGGCGAATCTCTGACACGGGGCGGCGATAATTGGCATAAAGCGGATTGCCGGAGAGAATGCGCACCATGGGCGGCGCGCTGTCCGCGGCCAGTTCCAGCCTTTTCGGCCCACGGGTAATTGTGTCATCCATATAAAACAGGCCGGGCCTATCCAGATCCGTATCCTCGCGGTCCAGCAGGACCATATCCCC
>JAYPQA010000096.1:0-3353 GCA_038131695.1 Alphaproteobacteria bacterium
GACGCCTTGCATCTGTTCGACCGGCAAAGCGGACACAGCCTGCTGGCAGACTAGCCGGGCAGCCGGGCGGCCGGGTCCGGCGGATGATTTTCAGCCATTTTCCCCTGATGAGGCGCCTGATTTCTGGCCTGATTGATACATATATATCAATAGTCTTATGCAATCTGTCTTATTACTTTATTAGACGAAACAATATAGGCTCTCAATCGAGGGGTGTTTCAGGCTGAAAAAAAGGAGGCGGGTATGTTAAGGGCCAATTCCCAGGATTATGGATTGATTGCAAAGCTGTTTCACTGGCTTCTGGTGTTGGTGATTTTTTGGCAGTTATTTACCGGCATCAATCTTCACAATATGGAGTTCTCACCACAAAAGGGACAGTTCATCTGGTTCCACCAGATCACCGGGACGCTGTTATTCTGTCTCATCGCCCTGCGGTTAATCTGGCGTTTCTACAACCGGCCAAAATTTGAGCAAACGCTGCCGCCGCTGCATAAATGGGTGTCCCGGATTGTCCAGATATTGCTTTACCTGCTGTGCCTCTGGCTGCCGATTCAGGGATCCTTGATGACCTGGGCAGGCGGCTTTGATGTCTATCTGGTGGGGATGGTCAAACTGCCGGCCCTGATTGCAGAAAACAAGCAGATGTATCCGACCTTTGTGACGTTCCATTACCAGTCAGCTGTGCTGTTGCTGGCCCTGACCGCACTGCATGTTGCGGCCGGTCTCTATCATCGCTTTATCGCCGGCGACAAATATGGCGTTTGGAAGCGCATGGCCTTTCGCCTGCCGCGGCGGGAGTCCTGACTTATGGGGCTTCTTCAGGAAGGGCGCTGGGTTGATCGCTGGTATGAAACCAAGGAGTCCGGTGGCCGTTTTGTCCGCCGGGCCGCACAATTCAGAAACTGGATCACCGCTGATGGCTCAGCCGGGCCAGCTGGCAGCGGAGGTTTTGAGGCCGCGCCAGGACGCTATCACCTCTATGTCTCGCTGGCCTGCCCGTGGGCGCATCGCACGCTGATTTTCCGCAGCCTGAAGGGTTTGGAGGAGATGATTTCGCTCTCTGTCGTTCACTGGTATATGGCCGGGGATGGCTGGACCTTTGCCCCGACCAAGGGCGGTCTGCCGGATAGTGTGAACCGGGCCGAGTTTCTGCATCAGGTCTATACGGCTGCTGATCCCGCCTATTCCGGCCGGGTCACTGTGCCGGTGCTGTGGGACAAGCAGAACAGCACCATTGTCTCGAACGAATCCTCGGAAATCATCCGGATGTTCAACAGCGCCTTTGACGGCGTCGGGGCCAGACCGGGCGATTACTATCCTGAGGCCTTGCGGCCAGAAATTGACGACCTAAATACCAGAATCTATCGGACGCTGAATAACGGCGTTTACAAATCAGGCTTTGCCACCACGCAAAAAGCCTATGAAGAGGCCGTTATCCCGCTTTTTGAGACTCTCGACTGGCTTGAGGACAGGCTCTCCCGCCAGCGCTATCTTACAGGCCGGCAAATTACCGAGGCAGATTGGCGCCTTTTCACAACATTGGTGAGATTCGATCCGGTCTATGTCGGGCATTTCAAATGTAACCTGCGCCGGATCGCCGACTATCACAATCTGTCCAACTATGTGCGTGATCTGTATCAGCACCCCGGTATAGCAGCGAGCGTCAATATGCAGCACATCAAGAATCACTATTATGCCAGCCACGAGACGGTGAACCCGACACGAATCATCCCGCTGGGGCCGGAGTGTGACTATAGGCTGGCACATGACCGGGCAAGGCTGGGCTAGACCATGGCGAAGACTGTCCCGGTTATCGCTGGCAAATCACCCGCGCGGGTCGATCTTGAAAAGGGCCAGAGCTATTTATGGTGCCGTTGCGGGCGGTCCAACTCCCAGCCATTTTGTGATGGCTCACATAGCGGCACGGGCCTCTCGCCGATGAAATTCACTGCCGAAAAAGACGGGCCAGCTGCCCTGTGCCAGTGCAAATCCAGCGCCAATTCGCCCTTTTGCGACGGCACCCATAGCAGCCTTTCCACATTGTCAGTGGGCGATCCTGCTCCGGCAGCCAAGGCTGAGATTCCAGCAGCAACCGCCACCGCCGAGGAGCCAACTGTCGCGCGCATTCACCAGCTGGCCCGTGAGGGTCTGGCAAAGCTGGGGCGGCATGGTGAGATGGCTGCCATGGGGGTTCCGCGCAAGGATTTGCCCCATTGGGACGACATCCAGATCCTGCCCGCCCAGCTGGCACGAAAGCCGCTAATGGATGAGGCCAAGATAGACAGTTCTGTTATCATCGGCCCGCGCGCGGCCAGACCCGTTCAGCTCAATATCCCGCTATTTGTCTCTGACATGAGCTTTGGCGCCCTGTCTGAAGAGGCAAAGGTCGCTCTGGCGCGCGGGGCTGAAATGGCAGGGACCGCAATCTGTTCCGGAGAAGGTGGAATGCTGCCTGAGGAGCGGGCCGAGAATTCGCGCTATTTCTATGAGTTGGCTTCAGCCAGATTTGGCTGGGACCTGGCCCTTGCTGAGACTGTCCAGGCGTTCCATTTTAAGGGTGGGCAAGGTGCCAAGACAGGCACCGGCGGCCATCTGCCGGGTAACAAGATACAGGGCAAGATAGCCGAAGTGCGCGGCCTTCAGCCCGGGCAAAGTGCCGTCTCTCCGGCCAGCTTTCCGGATCTGGAAACAACAGGTGATTTCCGGCGTATCGCAGAGGCTGTCAGGGAGCGATCCGGGGGGATTCCGATCGGCTTCAAAATCTCGGCAAATCACATTGAGGATGATATTGATTTTGCCCTTGCGGTCGGCGCGGACTATATCATTCTGGATGGACTCGGCGGCGGGACCGGAGCAGCACCGCTGATTTTCCGGGATCATATCTCCGTGCCAACCATACCGGCACTGGCCCGGGCGCGCCGTCATCTTGATGCCGGAGCCGGGCGGGAGGTCAGCCTGGTCATTACCGGCGGCCTGCGCGTCGCTGAAGATTTTGTCAAGGCGCTGGCATTGGGCGCAGATGCGGTTGCGGTATCGAATTCGGCTATGCAGGCAGTGGGCTGCATTGCTGCAAGAATGTGTGATTCGAATAATTGCCCGGTCGGCATTGCTACCCAGAAACAGGAACTGCGCAACCGGCTGGATGTTCAGGTCGGGGCCGAGAGGCTGGCCCGCTTCTTCGAGGCCAGCACGGAGTTGATGCGGGTGCTGGCACGGGCTTGCGGGCATCAGAGCCTGTCGGAGTTCAACCTGTCAGATCTTTCAACTTGGAAAAATGAAATGGCCGCGCTGGCCGGTATTCCCTATGCGGGTGTCAGCCGCGCGGGCCGGTCCTCACACCATGCAAAGAATCC
>JAYPQA010000097.1:0-3200 GCA_038131695.1 Alphaproteobacteria bacterium
AGTAGCAGAGGAAACCCCGGAAGAAACGCCGGAAGAAACGCCCAAAAAAGAAGAGGCGGGAGAAGAAGAATCCTCAGATGAGGCCAGGGAATGAGGCCGGGCCGCGCTGCCACCCTCTTGCCGGCCGCTTTGAGTCTTGGGCTGCTGGTGCTGTCAGCCTGTGATGAAATGACCCGTTTCCGGCATGAAAAATACAGCTGTGATCAAAATAGGGCCGGCCTGACCGAAATTGTTTTCAACAGCCAGAAAGAGGGCAGCATGGCTCAGCTGGCATGGCTGTCCGGCTCCCAAACCCTGCGCCTGATTGAGACCAGCGACCAGTTCTTTATCTTGCAAGAGGGCGGGCTGAGGATGCAGATTGACCGGCAGACAGGCGAAATCATCCTGACCGAAGGCACCCGTTTTTTCCGGCTCTCCTGCACCCGATCTGTTTTTACCATGTGAGGGTTTCAGGGCGCGGGTTATCGGGGTTTTTGGGCCTGCTGCAAAGGGCGCGCCCGGCCTAGCTGGCCGTCCCGCCCGGCCCGTGTGAGGCGGTGATCATTTCGGCTTCCGCCAGGCTGAGGCCAGTCGCCTCGGCCAGCTTTTCAGCAGACATCCCTTCCCTGGCCAGCTCAATCGCTCGGCCGGAGACAGACTCAGCCTGAATACCGCCGGCCAGCGCCGTGATATCCTGTTGCAGCTGGGCCAGCTGCCTTGTTTGCTGCTGGCTGGTTTTGGCCAGCTCGCCTAGCTGATCCAGCAGGGCGGCCTGCCTGCCTTCCAGATTATCCTGCTGGCAGGCCAAATCAGCCAGCTGCTGGGCTTGCTGGCGTTGCTGTTCACCGGATTTGCTGTAATGCCGGTTGGAAGAGAGGATCAAAATCACCAGCGCTGCCAGCAACAGGGCCAGCCCAGCCATTTGGGCCGCCAAAAACATGAAAATATCAGGCGCCGTTTCCATAGACTTCTCCCTCTTCTGCAGATTTCAACCCGGCCCGGATGAACCTGTCCAAATCCTCGGACCAGGCCAGCCGCGCCCGGATTACACTCTCCAGCTCGGCCATGCGGGCCGCCAGCCCGGCCAGCTGATCCTGCAAGTCTGCGGGCACGCCGCCTGCCGCTCCGGCCGCCGCTACCAGCTGGGACATCTGCTCTTGATTATCTGTCTGGAATTTTTGCAGCTCTTCCAGGGCTGCTTGCAGCGCAGCCGGATCCTGCGCACGCGCAAAGGCGCTTTCGAGCAATTGCCCGAAAGTGCCTGTCAATTCGGCGAGCATATCAGAGGCTTCCATAACAAAACCTTAACAGGTTTTCGTTTAGCTTTTCAATTCCCTGTATGCATCCATCAGAGCGTCTGAAATCTGATCCAGATCAATGGGATATTTGCCAGAGGCAATCGCATCCTTGATCCGGTTAACAGCTTCCATATTGACCGGCGGATTGTCGGCCAGCTGGGCAACTTTTTGCGCAGCTACAGCGCTGCCAATTTCAACTGTATCCTTGGATACAGCAGTGGCAGCTGCAGCTTTGCCTGTCGCAGCCTGTTGTCGATATCATGGTCACGGCTTTTCAGAAGCTCGGCCCGATTGGCTGTTATTTTTTATAGATCTGACCATCGATTCATACTCCTCAAACTATTTAACGACAGGCAGGTTGTTTATTTTAGCATTAACTGAAACTTTTTTCAGCCATGACGCGGGCTGTTGTGAATCTTGCCACTGCGGTTGTTTTTCACCTTTATCCAAGCCCTGTCCATCGTGCCTTGCCCTGAGTTTCAACCAAAATCCCGCCAATAGTAACAGAAATCAGCACTGCTTTTCCGACCAGCCAGACCGGTACACTTCAGCTGGCGGGCAAAGACCGGCTTTCCGGCATTAACGGCGGTTTTTACCTCGCGGCCAATTACCGCCTGACTGTCTGGAAAACTGCCAGCGGCCTGGCGGCTGGACAGGCTGGCGACATAAATATCTTGCGGGCGGATCCGCTCACCGCGGCGCAGCGGACGCTCAAAAAACACCGCCCTGACCAGCTTGTCCGGCTGCCCCTCCCGGGTGGCTGGCTTGCGGCTCCCGGCTTGGGTGGTTTTGCGGGGGCCAGCCGGTTTGGCCGGGGCCAGATGCGCCAGATTGGTGCGCACCATCAGCTGCCAGCCCCCTTTGACCGGACAGCTGACCTGGACTGTGCGCCACCCGCCAAATTTCTGTTTTATATCAATAGGGTCACTGCAGGCGGGGAATTTACGCCCGGCACTGAGACGCGGCTCGGCCTGCAATCCCTGCCCGGCCAGATGATCCGCAACCAGCTGGTTGATCTCTGCCCCGGTGATAAAGCTGGCAGCGGCCGGTCCCGGCAGGCACCCGGCCAGCAAAAACGCCAAACAGGCAATCTGGAAAGACCGCGCCAGCTGCATTCTAGCCCCCGATAAAATAGATCTGGTCGCTGCGGCTATCCCCTGCCTGCGGGCTGTCTGTCTGGGCTGCCCGGCCCAGCACCATCGCCTGCATCTGATTGACCGATGGCAGCTGCAGGGTCTTGCCCGCATACAGGAAATTGGGGTTATTGCGGACAAAGGCGTGTTTATTTGCCGCCACAATCGCCATCTGGACAAATTGCATATTCAGCCCGCTGCCGCCATAATGGCGCTGCATGACATGGCTCAGCGTCTCATCCGGGGCCACCTTATGACGGGTGGTATAATCAGGATTGCGGATAAATTCATTATCGCTGTCTGAGACCGGCCCGCTGCTGAGGCCCGGATATTCCAGCACGACAATCGGTATATTCTGTGCCAGTGCCAGCCCGGGCAAGGCGGCGGCGAGGCAAAAAAGGCCTGCAACCAGCTGTTTTTTTCCAGGATAGGCCATTACTTCATCTCCATAAATTCAACAATTCTGCCATCCAGCCGGGCCAGATCGCGGGCATTGTCCAGCGGGCTCAGCCTGACTTCTGTTTTGCCAGCCTCGGTCACGCGCAGCAAGGTCCAGAGCGTGTGATCGCCGCTGACCCGGGCCAGCTGGTTCTGTTTCAAGCCGTGATGCTCAGGCAGGCTGACCCGAAGCTGGCCGTCCAGCAGCTGCATCCGGCCCTGTTGCGGCTGGCAAGTCATCTCCTGTGCCAGCTGATCCACAAAATCCGGCAAAAGCGTCTGCATTTCTGCCTGCAGGGCGCGCCTGTCCGGACGCGAGAGCACCGTCAGGCTGTGCAGAAAGACCCGGCTG
>JAYPQA010000098.1:0-3197 GCA_038131695.1 Alphaproteobacteria bacterium
CGCTTCCAGCTGACCGCAGCCCAGCGCCCGCGATGCCGGTGCCAGACAAACGGCACCTCTGCCATCTTTTCGGCGCGGTTGAAAAACATCTCCGGCAGGTATTGCTCCGCCGGCCCCAATCCCTCAATTTTTGGCATGGTGAAAAAATCTGCCCATCGCGAATCCGAAAGCCTGAACCCTGTCTTTCCATGATGCAGGATAGGGGGGGCAGATGACAAGCCCCCGCAGCCGCGTTCGGTATTGTTTTATGGCCCGTTTCGGGACACAAAAGGCGCTTTCAAAAAAATCTGTCCCCGGCGGGGTGAAGTTTTGCCACAATCCCCCTATATCAAGATATCAGACAAAACCAGCCCATGCTGAGAGGACCCCCATGCCAGACAGTTTGCCCATTTGGAATTTGGCCGATCTCTATCAGGGGAGCGCGGACCCGCTGATCAGCCAGAATTTGGCTGAACTGGCCGGACAGGCCGCGCAGCTGGCTGAGGATTGGCAGGGAAAGCTGGCCAGCGCCAGCGGGGCTGAGCTGGCCGGGCTGGTAGCAAATTATGAGACAGTGAGCCAGCAGCTGGGCCGCATCCTCAGCCATGCTGATTAGATGTTTGCCGCGGATATGACCGACCCGGCGATTGCCAAACACAGCCAAACCATGCGGGAAAAAGCCTCTGACATAGAGGCAAAATTGCTATTTGTTGAGCTGGAGCTGGCGGCACTGGATGAGGCCGCTTATCAGGCGGCGCTGGCCGACCCGGATTTTTTCCATTACCAGCCCTGGCTGCGCCAGCTCCGCGCCTCAGCCCCGCATATTCTGGAGGCACGGCTGGAGCAGATGCTGGTTGAGCGCGGCCCGGCCGGGCGGGCGGCCTGGGTGCGGCTGTTTGATGAAACCGCCACACAGCTGAAATTTGATTTTGACGACCAGCAGCTGAGCGAGGCGGAAATCCTGAATTTGCTGACCAGCTCGGACAGCGAAACACGGCGCAAGGCGGGCCAGTCCCTCTCACAAATCATGCAGGCAAACCAGCGCCTGTTCAGCCTGATCATCAACACCATTGCCAAGGATAAGGAGGTGGAGGATCGCTGGCGCAAATTTGAGCGGCCAGTCTCCTCGCGCAATCTGGCCAATGATGTGGATGACCCGGTGGTGGATGCGCTGGCCGCGGCGGTGACCGGGCGGATGCCAGACCTGGCACATCGCTATTATCAGCTGAAAGCAGGCTGGGCCGGACTGGATCAGCTGGATTGGTGGGATCGCAACGCCCCACTGCCAGGTGATGATGACCGCCGCTATAGCTGGCAAGAGGCCCAGAAAATTGTGCTGGATGCCTTTGCCGGTTTTTCCCCGCAAATGGCAGAGCTGGCCAGCCGCTTTTTTGAACAGGGCTGGATTGATGCCCCGATCCGCAGCGGCAAGGCCTCCGGGGCCTTTGCCCATCCGACTGTCCCGCAGGTGCATCCCTATATCCTGCTGAATTATGACGGCAAGGCGCGTGATGTGATGACGCTGGCCCATGAGCTGGGCCACGGCATTCACCAGCTGCTGGCAGCTGACAAGGGGCTGTTGATGTCGCAAACGCCGCTGACGCTGGCCGAAACCGCCTCGGTTTTTGCCGAAATGCTGGTCTTTCGCCATTTGCTGGATAACAGCCCGGCCAGCGCCCGCAAATTCCTGCTGGCTGGCAAGGTGGAGGATATGCTGAATACGGTGGTCCGGCAAATCGCCTTTCACAATTTTGAGACCCGCCTGCATGATGCGCGCCGCACGGCTGAGCTGTCTTCTGAAGAGATTTGCGATCTCTGGATGGAAACCCAGGAACAGGCGCTTGGCCCGGCTATCCGGCTGGGCGAGAGCTACCGGCCTGTCTGGGCCTATATTCCGCATTTCATCCATACGCCTTTTTATGTCTATGCCTATGCTTTTGGTGATTGTTTGGTCAATGCGCTCTGGCAGACTGGCCAAGAAGCCGCGGGCCCGGCGCGAGATCAATTTGTCGCCGATTATCTGGATTTGCTGAAAGCCGGCGGCAGCCAGCGCTATGATGCCGCCCTCGCCCCGTTCGGGCTGGACCCGGCAGACCCGGCCTTCTGGCATCGCGGGCTGGATATGATTGCCGGGCTGATTGACGAGCTGGAGGAGATCAGCTGATGGCCAGTGATGCAAAGCCGCTCTCTGATCGCTCAGCTGCTGGCGGCCGGTTGCGCCGCTATGCCCAGGTGACCGGCACCATGTCCGGTCTGGCCGCGCGGCTGGCGGGTGAGCGCTGGCTGGGCATGGAGGTGGATCGCACCAAGCACGCTGCCGAGCTGGCCGCAGCCCTGGGCGGGCTGAAGGGCCCGCTGATGAAGGTGGCACAAATCCTGTCCACCATTCCTGATGCGCTGCCAAAAGAATATGCTGAGGAGCTGGCCAGCCTGCAAGCCGACGCCCCGCCGATGGGCTGGCTGTTTGTCAAGCGCCGCATGGCCACCGAGCTGGGCCCGGACTGGCAACAGAAATTTGATGCCTTTGATCGCCGCGCTGTCTCTGCGGCCTCGCTGGGGCAGGTGCATCGCGCCCAAATTGGCGCGCGCCAGCTGGCGGTCAAGCTCCAATATCCGGATATGGCCTCAGCGATTGATGCCGATTTGCGCCAGCTGGGGCTGGTCTTCCAGATTTATGAGCGCTTCGACAAGGCGATTTCCACCGCCGATATTCACAAAGAACTGTCGGCCCGCCTGCGCGAAGAGCTGGATTATCAGCGTGAAGCGCTGAATATGAAACTCTATCAGCTGATGCTGGCGGATGAGAAGCAGGTTCATGTGCCGCAACCGCTGAGCGATCTGTCCACCAGCCGGATGCTGGCGATGGATTGGCTGGACGGGCAAAAGCTGATGGGCTGGCTGGAGACCGGGCCGGATCAGGACCAGCGCAATCAGGTTGCGATCAATATGTTCCGGGCCTGGTATGTGCCCTTCTATTATTACGGGGTGATTCATGGCGACCCGCATCTGGGCAATTATTCGCTGGGCAATGATCTGTCCATCAATCTGCTGGATTTTGGCTCTATCCGGGTGTTCCGGCCGGAGTTTGTCGGCGGTGTGATTGATTTGTGGCGGGCCTTGCGCGACGGGGATGAGGCGCTGGCCGTCCATGCCTATGAACAATGGGGCTTTAACGGGCTGGATAAAGAGGCGGTCAAGGTGCTCAATATCTGGGCCGG
>JAYPQA010000099.1:0-2764 GCA_038131695.1 Alphaproteobacteria bacterium
GCGCAAAAAGGCTGGCAGCGTATCCTCTTCAAAAGAATTGCCGCCTGTCCAGGCCTCAGGCCGTTTTTCATCTGCCGGGATGGCATCTGATTTGCGGCGGGATCTCTGGCCAGATTTTTGCTCTGATTTCTGTTCGGACTGGCCCTTATCCGCCTTCGATTTATCAGACCGGGTTTTGCGGGCTTTGGCCCCCGTCTTGTTTTCGGCCGTGCTTTCGGTGGGGCTATCCTCTTTTAGGGGCGCGCCAGCCGTATCGCCAATCAGCGGGATGTCATTGCCGGTCAGCTTGACAATGGCGGCGACATATTTCTTGTCATCCTCAGAAGCTGCGATGGTAAAGGCCCGCCCGGTGCGCCCGGCCCGTCCGGTGCGGCCAATGCGATGCACATAATCCTCGGCACTGGAGGGCACATCAAAATTAAACACATGGCTAACGCTTGGAATATCGAGCCCGCGCGCCGCCACATCCGAGGCCAGCAGCAATTTTGTCTCCCCATCCCGAAAGGCCTTTAGGGCGGCTAGCCGGGCAGATTGTGTCATATCCCCATGCAGGGCCGCCACATCAAAATCATGCCGCTTCAAAGAGGTGAGCAGGGTGGAAATATCGCGCTTGCGATTGCAGAATATCACTGCATTATTGATTTCTTCCGAGCGCAGCAAAACGCGCAAAACAGCGCGTTTCTCGCGCGGCTTTGTCCAGACCAGATGCTGGGCGATGGTTGAGGCGGTTTCGGCGGGCCGTGCCACTTCAATGATTTTCGGGTTCAGCACAAAACGCGCCCCGATTTTGTGTATTTCCTCAGACAGGGTTGCCGAGAAAAACAGCGTCTGGCGCATTTTCGGCAGCGTTCCAACAATCCGCTCAACATCCGGGATAAAGCCCATATCCAGCATCCGGTCTGCCTCGTCAATCACCAGAATCTTGACATCCTGCAACAAGACCTTGCCGCGCTCAAAATGATCGAGCAGGCGGCCGGGGGTGGCGATCAGCACATCAACACCGCGATCCAGTGCCGCATCCTGATCGGCAAAGCTGACCCCGCCTATCAACAGGGCCATGGACAGCTCATGATTGATGGCAAATTTCTCAAAACTCTCGGCGACCTGGGCGGCCAGCTCTCTGGTCGGGGCCAGAATCAGCGAGCGCGGCATCCGCGCCTTGGCCCGCCCGCTGGCCAGAATATCAATCATCGGCAGGGTAAAAGAGGCTGTCTTGCCGGTGCCGGTCTGTGCCGAGCCCAGAATATCCCGTCCCATCAACACAACAGGAATGGATTTTTCCTGAATTGGGGTGGGGGTTTCATAGCCAAGTTCTGCGACCGCGCGCAGCAACCCGTCACTGAGACCGAGGTCTGAAAATGAGGAAGAAATGTTTCTGTTGTCCTTATCTCTGCTGAGGCGGGTGTCGGGCAATATTGCACTTAACAGACAACCCTTTTTCCACGAACAGATTTTTGATACATGAAACAGGGTCAAATTGCAAGGAAACAGCCGCTGGCTGGAAAAACCAGTTTTTTTAGCGCGACCGAAAACGGGCAGGGATAGGGAAAAATGACCGGGAAAACCAAAAACCGCCTTCAGCTGGTGCTCGCGCCGGGTCTGCTCTGCACGGCCGATTTGTTTCGCGATCAGATAGCCGCCCTGTCTGGCCGTGCCGATATCCATATCGCGGATACGATGGGGATGGGATCGGTTCAGCAGATGGCCGAGAAGGTCTTGCAGGAACGTGACGGCCCGCTTGTCGCTGTTGGCCTGTCGATGGGCGGCTATGTCGCTCTCGCGCTGGCTCAGATGGCCCCGCAGCGGGTGCGTGCGCTGGGCTTGCTTTCAACCAATTCGGTGGCCGATTCAGCCGCCAAAAAACAGCAGCGCCGGGATTTGATTGCCCTGTCAAAAATGGGCAAATTCAAAGGGGTGACGCCGCGCCTCTTGCCGCGTCTGCTCAGCCAGAAAGCCCAGCAGGATGACCAGCTGGTCGCCCGTGTGCTGGCCATGGCAGAGGCTGTCGGACACGCGAATTTTACCAGCCAGCAAGAAGCGATTATGGGACGGGCTGATCGGCGGGGGGATTTGCCGCATTTGGCCATGCCGTCGCTTGTTCTGTGCGGCACCGAGGATAGTCTGACCCCGCCAGAGCAATCCCGGGAAATGGCAGGCTTGCTGCCGGATTGTGAGTTGCGCCTGCTGGACGGGGTGGGGCATCTCTCTTCGATGGAGGCCCCGCAGGCGGTTTCGGCAGCGCTGTCGGATTTGCTGGACCGGGCGGCGGCCTGAACAGGCCCTTAAATCAGCCTGTGAACCGGTCTAGAGATCCAGCTCCGCCAGCACGCTGGCCGCGTGATCGCGGATATAGTTAAAGCGCAATTCCGGCTTTTTGCCCATCAGTGTGGTAACCAGCTGATCCACGGCGCGCCGCGCATCTGCCCCCTCGGCATCACGGCCCGGCAGACCCACCTGCAACAGCCGCCTTGTCGCCGGGTCCATGGTGGTCTCTTTCAGCTGGGCAGGCGGCATTTCCCCCAGCCCCTTGAAGCGGGATATATCCACCTTGGCACGGCTGGAAAAGCCGCTTTCCATCAGCTGATCCTTTTGCAGATCATCCTGGGCATAGAGGGTCTGGCTGCCCTGGGTCATCCTGTAGAGGGGCGGCTGCGCCAAAAACAGGCGGCCCGCCTCAATCATCTGCGGCATTTCAGAATAGAAAAAAGTCATCAAAAGCGCGGCAATATGCGCCCCGTCCACATCCGCATCTGTCATGATGATG
>JAYPQA010000100.1:0-2548 GCA_038131695.1 Alphaproteobacteria bacterium
CTATTTTTCAAATTCTGTCGGCGTGCAAAATATTCGTGATTTTGCAGATCAAATTGATATTTTGCCAAAATTTATCGCAAAGGGTCACGGGGGTGAGGGATTTGCTGAACTGGCCAGTTTGCTCGTCACTTTGCGCAAGAATGCGGCTTGACCAATGCAAATCATTTCCTGGAATATTCAATGTGGGCAGGGGGTTGACGGTCAGCTTGACCTGCACCGCATCGTCAAAATCATGCAGGAGATGGGCTCTGCAGATGTCATTTGCCTGCAAGAAGTTGTGCGCGGCAATCCGGATTTGGATGGCGGGGCCGGGCAGGATCAGCTGGCCGAACTGGCTGCTCTCTTGCCGGATTATCAGCCAGTTTTCGGGGCCGCAATAGACAGGCAGCATTCAAAGACGGGAAAGAGATGGCAATTTGGCAATGCCATTTTTACCAAAGCACCGGCAGTTCAGATATTCCGCCATCAGTTACCGCAGCCTGCCCCGGAAGCACCAGCCAAACATATGCCGCGCCAGGCAACCGAAATCATCATAGAAACATCCCGCCGCCCGTTACGGATTACCACGACACATTTGGAATTTCACAGTATCACCCAGCGCCTTGCCCAGATGCGGCACTTGCGTGACTTGTTCAAGGATGTTGTGTATAATCAGGATTATCAGGCAGACAGCTTGCCGGATGATCCCTATGCTGCGGTGATGCGACCTGCCGCGAGCATCCTGTGCGGCGATTTTAACGCGGTGCCCGGAGATGAGGAGCATCGCGCCCTCACAGCCCCGCTGAAAGGCAGCACTGACCATTATATAGATGCCTGGCCGAAGGTGCATGGCATTAAGGAACATGCGGCCACCTGTGGTATTTTTGACCATCAGCAATGGCCAGAAGGCGCGCATTGCCGGGATTATTTTTTCGTATCCTCTGCCCTGGTGCCTGAACTGGATACGATAGTGGTTCAAAGCCAGACAAACGCCTCAGACCACCAGCCGGTGGCCCTGACATTGAAACTCTGACAGGCCTGCTTATCTGGCTTGGACAGAGCGGAGCAGACACAATGCTGATCGTTGAATTTCTGTTGAATTTGGCAGGCGCGACGGTGCTTTTGCTATTTGCAGTTCGTATGGTTCGCACGGGGATTGAACGGGCTTTTGGCAGTGTGTTCAGGCGGGTAATGACGGGAACCAGAATGCTGGCCCAGGCGGCCTTGCTGGGGGCCGGGCTTGCTGCGATTATGCAGAGCTCACTGGCGGTGGCGATGCTGGTATCCGGCTTTGTCGGGGCGGCGACGCTGTCTTTTGAATTGGGCCTGCCGGCTCTGCTGGGGGCTGATCTGGGCTCAGCGCTGGTGGTTCAGTTTTTAAGTCTTGAAATTATCTGGCTGGTGCCGTTGCTGTTGCTGACAGGCGGGCTGTTATTTTTAAAGAGCGATCGGCTTTTGCTCCGGCAGATGGGTAGGGTATTGTTAGGCATTGCTCTCATCCTGATCGCGCTGGATCTGATACGCTCGACGGTGACCCCGATAAGGGAAAGCCCGTTTTTACCTGAGATTATATTCATTCTGGAACGCGATTTTGTGACCGCCTTTATTTTGGGGGCTTTGCTGACTTTCTTGATGCATTCCTCAGTTGCTGCGGTGCTGATATTTGTGGCGCTGGCGACAGTTGGTGCCTTGCCTCTGATGGTTGGGATATCGCTGATGCTGGGGGCCAATCTGGGGGCGTCACTGCTTCCCGTATGGATGACCCGGGCGATGTCACCAAAGGCCCGGCAAGTGCCGGTAATGAACAGCCTGATAAGGGGCGGGGCAGCGCTGATAATGCTGGTTGTGTTGCATTACCTGCCGTTGCTGCGCCTGCTGCCGGATGTCGGGCCTGGGCAGATGATCATTCTTGCCCATATTCTTTTTAATGCTCTCTTGCTTCTGGCGGTGCCATTCAGCGCGCTGTTCGGCAAATGGGCGGAATTCTTGTTGCCGGAACCCAACGCTGCAGATGTCGGGCTGCCCGCGCATTATCGCTCGGTGCTGGATCGCTCAGTTCTGGACAGCCCGGCTCCCGACAGCCCGGTTACAGACAGCCCGGTATTGGCCCTGACCTGTATCCAGCGTGAAATTCAGCGGATGTTGCTGATTGTTGAAGAGATGATTCTGCCCTTTATGGATTTGCTGGGCCAGTTCGATCGAGAGCGGGTGCAAAAGATTATCAGAACTGATCACCATATCAACAAGGCCCTGAATGATATCCGGCTTTATGCGGGTGATCTTGCCCCGCTTATGACCCGGGCCAGTGATCGCCGCCAGCTGCGCCATATGATGGAATATGCTATTTCTATTGAAGCAGCAGGCGATATTGTCTCGAAAAATTTGCTGCCTCTGGCCGCGCAGCGTGACAAGGACACTATCCGTTTTTCGCCTGAAGGTCTGGCTGAGCTGCAGAGCATGCATGACCGTATCCTTTCCAATCTGGCGCTCGCCAGTAATTTGCTCATAGCTGATGATGTGGCGATTGCGCGGCGGCTGGTAGAAGAAAAAAATGCCTTTTCTCGCAAGC
>JAYPQA010000101.1:0-2404 GCA_038131695.1 Alphaproteobacteria bacterium
GACAGTAACGATCCAAAAACCAAGGAGGGTTTGCCATGCAGCCGACCAAGCCAGCACCTGTCGCCGGGGCCGGTCTGGCCTTGCTGGGATATGGGCTTTTTTCCACCCATGATCTGCTGGTAAAATATCTGGGCGGGTTTTATGCGCCGGTGCAGATTCTGTTTTTCTCGGTTCTGCTCGGCTTTCCGCTGGTGGCGCTGTTTCTGGTGCGCAATCCCAAAACCGGCAGTCTGTGGCCGCATCACCCATTCTGGATGCTGCTGCGCGTGCTGACCAGCTCGCTGGTCGGAATCTCCGCCTTTTATGCCTTTTCGGTGCTGCCGCTGGCCCAGACCTATGCGCTGTTATTTTCCACCCCGCTTCTGATCACCCTGCTGTCGATACCGTTGCTGGGAGAGCAGGTGGGCGCGCGCCGGATGCTGGCAGTGCTGGCTGGTTTTGCCGGGGTGCTGATTGTTTTGCAGTCCGGGACAACAGCCTTTCACGGCGGCCATCTGGCCGGGCTGGCCGGGGCGTTTGGCGGGGCGCTGGCTGCCGTTATCATGCGCAAGATTGGCCAGCGCGAAAAAACCTCGGTCATGCTGCTTTATCCGATGCTGGGCAATTTTCTGATTATGGGGGCCTGCCTGCCCTTTTTCTACAAGCCGATGCCGCTGCTGCATCTGGGGGCCGCCGGGATGATCGCCCTGCTCGGCTTTGCAGCGATGATCTGCATGGTCTCCGCCTTCAAGCGCGCCGAGGCGGTGATGGTGGCCCCGATGCAATATTCCCAGATTTTATGGGCCGGGTTTTACGGCTATATCCTGTTTGGCGAGCAGCTGGACAAGACCACGCTGGCCGGGGCGGCGGTGATCATTGCCAGCGGGCTCTATATAGTCCAGCGCGAATGGCAGAAAAAACTGACCCTGAAGCCGGTGCTCTCCAATATCACCTGGCGGCCGGATACCGGCCTGCGCCCGCGTCTTGGCCTGCTGGCCCTGCTCCGACATCGCCATGAAGACATCAAAGAAACAGATATAAAAAATTCAACAGCCATTGACAAAAATACCGGAAACGGCCCAGACTCGCTTTGATGAAGAAATCTGAGCGCACCCGCCAGCTGCTGCTGGAGACAGCTGGCCGCCATTTCCAGCAAACCGGCTATTCGGCCAGCGCGCTGCGGGATATTGCGGGCGAGGCCGGTGTCGATGTCGCGCTGATCTCCCATTATTTTGGCAACAAGCCTGGCCTGTTTGCCGCTGTCCTTGATGCGCTGCTGGAATGGCATGAGACGGTGATTGTCAGCCATTCTGACCCGCTCTCAGTGCTGATTGCCGAGTTCAGCCAACCTGCCGCAGCAGACGGGCCGCCGCGGCTGGGGCTGATGCTGCTGGCCAATGCGCGTGATCCAGAGGTGGGGGCCGCGCTGCGCTCCGGCTTTGCAGCACGGGTCAGTGAGCCGCTGATAGGCCGGTTGAGCGGCACCGTCAGCCCGCAGGGTGTGGCCCTGATTTTTGCTGTTTTTCTGGGGCTGGTGCAGGCACGTGACGCGCTGGGCCTGCCGGATTTGGCCGGGCTTTCCGAGGATCGGCAGGCAGATTTGCTGAACCAGCTGATCAGGGCCCTTGCAGACCTGCCGGATGCTGGCGGGGCCGATGCGCCGGAAACCGGGGAAATCGACAGCCTATCTGCCGGATCATCAGAATAAGACTTGCAGAAAAGCCGGATAATGAGAAAAATCGACAAGCAGGGATCAGAACAGGTTTGAGAAGGGAAAGGGGCGCAGCATGGCACAGGCTGGACAGGATGGTCAAAAGGCGCAGGACGGGCAGACCGAGCAGCATTTTTTCAAAGACCCGGTGCAGGACCGGCTGATGGCGGTCTGCATGACGCTGGCCAATGAATTATGGGTGACCCGCAGCCGGTTAATGACACTGGAAACCCTGCTGGCAGAAAAACAGCTTATCAAGGCTGAGGAGCTGGCGACAAGCGGGCCCGGCGCCGATCAGCAAGCCGCGCTGGATAATTTTGCAGATGCGCTGATAGCCGCCTTGAATGACCGGCAAGCCTCGCGCGGGGCCGAAGCCGATATTCTGAAGAGATTTTCCTGAGCAGGAAGCGGTGAAAGTTAGGGAGGATAGGATGCAAGAACAGGATTTTCTGGCCGGACAGGCTTTTTTGCTGGCCCTGAAAAAAAGATGGACAACCGGGCTGTATCCGCAGCTGCAGGAAAAATGCCGGGACCAGGCGGGCCGCACCGGCCAGCCGCTTCAGCTGGCTGACATCCGTGCCCTTCTGGAACCGGATCCGGATTACCAGATTTTTGCCTGGCTGGAGCGGCATTTGCAGAAAATGAAATATAGCGGCCCCTATGGTCTGGCCCCCTATCACCGCGAGCGCGAAGAGGAGCTAAGCGCGCAGCTGA
>JAYPQA010000102.1:0-2312 GCA_038131695.1 Alphaproteobacteria bacterium
TGGACTGATCCACATATTCCGGGGCCGGGCGGTGGATAGGATAGGCTTTCTTGGCCTTGACCACCGGGCCCTCATCCACCGGCTCGCCAATAACATTCAGGATGCGGCCCAGCGTTTCCGGGCCGACCGGCACAGTAATCGGGCCGCCTGTATCCTTGGCCTCGGCGCCGCGCACCAGCCCTTCGGTGGAATCCATGGCGATTGTCCGAACCGTTGATTCGCCCAGATGCTGGGCGACTTCCAGCACCAGCCGCTGGCCGTTATTATCTACCTCCAGGGCGTTCAGAATATCCGGGATAGCCCCGTCAAATTCCACATCGACGACCGCGCCGATAACCTGGCTGATTTTTCCTGTTACATTTTTGGCCATGGGATTTACTCCGGCTTTTTGACAAATGGTTTTTTGGTTTCCGACAGTTACAACGCTTCTGCACCGGAGATGATTTCAATCAGCTCCTTGGTGATGTTGGCCTGACGGGTGCGGTTATAAACAAGGGTGAGACGATCAATCATATCACCGGCATTGCGGGTTGCATTATCCATCGCCGTCATCCGGGCCGCCAGCTCGGCTGCTGAGGATTCCAGCAAGGCGCTGAAAATCTGGGTGGCGATATTGCGCGGCAGCAGGGCCGCCAGCAATTCTGTTTCCTCCGGCTCATAATCATAGGCAGCCTGTGAGGCGGGCTCTTCGCCCTGCGCCTCTGCCACCTCAACCGGCACCAGCGATTGATGCGTCACTGTCTGGGTGATCGCATTGACAAAACGGTTATAGAACATGGAGACCGAATCAAACTGGCCCGCCTCAAAACCTTCGAGAACGCGCGCTGCGATATCGGCGGCGCTGGAATAGGCGACATCAGAGCCTTGCACCTGCTCAACCCTCTCAAACAGGCCGTTAGCCATCTCGCCAGCCAGCGCATCACCGGATTTGCGGCCCACAATATAGATCAGCACCTTTTTGCCTGCCGCCTCCAGGCGCGCGATTTCTTCCCTGGCCGCCCGCGTGATGGCCCCGTTAAACCCGCCGCACAGCCCGCGATCAGCTGAGACAATGATCAGCAGATGCGTCTTCACCTCAGCCCGCCCGACCAGCAAGGCCGGTGCAGATTGCGGGTTCGCCCCGGCCGCCAGCCCGGCAATCACTTCGGTCATGCGGCTCGAATAGGGGCGGGCAGATTCCGCAGATTCCTGGGCACGGCGCAGCTTGGCCGCCGCGACCATCTTCATGGCAGAGGTGATCTTCTGCGTGGATTTCACGCTGTTGATGCGGAGTTTAAGGTCTTTCAGGTTGGGCATCTGCCTTTATCCTTGCCTTTGGCTTTGTCTGTCTGGCCGGCCCGATCAGGCAAAACTCTTGGTATAGGCTTCAATCGCCTTGTGCAGCTTGGCCTCAGTCTTGTCAGAAATCGCCTGTTCCTCACGGATGGCATCCAGAATATCAGAGCCTGAGCCGCGCAGCATATCCAGCAAGCCCGCCTCATAGCGGCCAATATCTGTCAAGGCAATCGCGTCCAGATAGCCTTTCACACCAGAGAAAATAACCGCAACCTGCTCTTCCACCAGCATCGGATCATATTGCGGCTGTTTCAAAAGCTCGGTCAGGCGCGCGCCGCGTTCCAGCAGCTGCCGGGTAGAGGCATCCATATCCGAGGCGAACTGGGCAAAGGCGGCCATTTCGCGATATTGGGCCAGCTCCAGCTTGATGGTTCCGGCCACCTGTTTCATCGCCTTGATCTGGGCAGCAGAGCCCACCCGCGACACAGACAGGCCAACATTCACCGCCGGGCGGATACCCTTATAAAACAGGTCTGTTTCCAGGAAAATCTGGCCATCGGTAATGGAGATCACATTGGTCGGGATATAGGCAGACACATCGCCAGCCTGGGTTTCAATCACCGGCAGGGCGGTCAGCGAGCCAGACCCGTTATCCTTGTTCAGCTTGGCAGACCGCTCCAGCAGGCGGGAATGCAGATAGAACACATCGCCCGGATAAGCTTCGCGGCCCGGCGGGCGGCGCAGCAAAAGGCTCATCTGGCGATAGGCCACAGCCTGCTTGGACAAATCATCATAGACGACCAGCGCGTGCATCCCGTTATCGCGGAAAAACTCACCCATCGCCGCAGCGGTATAGGGGGCAAGGAACTGCATCGGGGCCGGATCAGACGCGGTCGCGGCCACCACAATGGAATATTCCATCGCGCCATTTTCCTCAAGCGTGCGCACAATCTGGGCCACGGTTGAGCGTTTCTGGCCCACCGCCACATAGATACAGAACAGTTTTTTGCTGTCCTCCTTGCCAGCGGCCTCATTGA
>JAYPQA010000103.1:0-2256 GCA_038131695.1 Alphaproteobacteria bacterium
CAGCAGAAATTGGCGAATACCATCCAGTTGGGCAACCTGCTCATAATCCCGGTTTTCCACCGCCTGCAGAATCAGGTCATTCAGCTCAGACATTTGGGCGATCAGCCGGGCCCCGCCGACAGCCTTGCTGTCTTCTGTGCGGGCATCCAGTTCGATTTTGGGAGGCAGCCCGGTCATTTCTGGCCGCCAATCTGCTCCCAGGCCCCCTGAATTTCGGTCAGTGACCAGATAGCGGTCTGCAACCCCTCCAGCTCCTTGCCATGCTTGGCTGAGAGCAATTGCTGGCGGGCATATTCATAAAGCCGGAACAGGTTATTGGCAATTTCCCCGCCCTTTTCAAAATCAAGGCTGGATTGCAGCGCATATAAAATGGTCAGGCTGCGGCTGAAATAGCTGGCACATTCCTTCTTGTCCGACTCCGCGGCCCGTATCATCTCATCAAAGCCGCGCATAGATTTCAGCAATTCCTCAAACAGCACCAGAATCACCAGATGCGGATCATTGGATTCAACAGCTGCGTGCTTTTCCGAATTGCTGTAAGCATCTATAACCTTGGCATATTTCATGAAGTGTCTGTCTTCTCTTGATAAAGCCCCTGAATTTATGCTAATTTGGGGCATTATGATTGGTGTTTATTCTCCATCTGTGAATCCGATCCGGCCTGCGCTTGAGCCAGGCAGCCTTGCTGATTCACCGGCTCAAGCTGCAAGGATTATGCCAAGCCAGATGCAGCGCGCCGGCCTGATGACAGAAATTGATCAGATGGACAGGCAACTGCCGGATTACCAGCGCCGTCCGACACCGGTGATCCATCATCCAAGGCTGGCCCCGTCTGCCATTTCCTCGGAACAGTTTTTGCTGGCCAGACAGGCTTTCGGCCCGGGCTATGCCCATAATGCCCAGCAAACCAAAATCGCGCGCACTTCGGATATGTATCAGGATATGCCGCGCTTTCGCAGCCAGATAGATATTTTGGCCTGATCGCCTGCCCGGCTGTTCTGTTGAAGGGCCCTCAGGCGCGTTCCAGATCAGTGCCCCGGTTTTGCGTCTTCAGATATAGCTGGAACAGATCCGCCTCTGTTACCACCCCCAGCATAAGGCCAGTCTCCCGGTTGATCAGCGGGATACTCTCACCGACAAACTGGCTGGCCACCTCAATTGCCTGCTGCAAGGATGCATCATGCTTGATGGAGACCGGCGCCTCCAGGGCCAGGGCCGCCAGCCCCTCCCCCTCTTTGGCCTGTAGCAGGTGATAGAGGGTCACCTTGCCGTCAAAGCGGTTTTCCGGCCCGATAATATAGCCCTCGCTGGCCCCGGCATCTGCCATTTTGCGGATCGCCTCGGCCGGGCTCTGGCTGGCTTTCAGCGCAACAAAATCATCACTGGCCAGTTCCGCAACGGCCAGCTCCATCATCGCCAGATGACCGCGGCCCTGGGATATATCAATGCCGCGATCGCGCAGCTGGCGGTCAAAAAAGGAATTGCCAAACAACAGATAGCTGACCAGCGTTGCACTGGCGACGGCCATCATGCTGGCCACCGCATAGCTGTAGGATTGCGTCATTTCCAGCATAATCAGGATGGCTGTCACCGGCGCGCCGATCACCGCGCTGGCCACCGCTGCCATGCCGCAAATTACCAGCCCCGGCCCGCCAGCCAGCAGGCCCAGCTTGCCCAGAATCAGCCCGGCCAGACCACCAGCGGCTGCCCCAACAAAAAGCGCCGGGGAGAAAATCCCGCCAAACAGGCCAAAACCGATACATAAGGCTGTCGCAACAATCTTTCCAACCAGCAAAAGGACAAGGAATACAAGATCAAACTGCCCATCCAGAATGGCCAGAATGCCCGAGCTGCCCAGCCCCAGCACCTCTGGCAACACCATCCCGACAAGGCCGGTCAGCACCGCTGCGGTGAAAATCAGCCACGCCGGGCTCGCCCCGGATTTCGCCGCCAGACCGGCACTGAAGCGAATGGAGGTCATGAACAGGATCGCAACCAGCCCGAAAGCCGGCCCGATGATCAGGGCAGAGGCTATCAGGCTGCCCGTATCTGTAACCGCCGCACCAATGGAAAAGGCATGGCTGTCACCAAAGGCCCAATGGCTGACCCCGGCAGCCGTGATAGAGGAAATGGCAATCGGGGTCATGGCGCGCAGCGAAAAATGCCGCAAAATCGCCTCATGGGCAAATATCAGCCCGGCAATCGGGGCGGTGAAGCCGGCCGCGATCGCCCCGGCCACCCCGCAGCCAATAAAGA
>JAYPQA010000104.1:0-2119 GCA_038131695.1 Alphaproteobacteria bacterium
AATTCACGATATTGACATGCATATCATGGCGCAAATCGGCCGGATCGACAAAGCGGCTGGTGGACCAGCAGCCATCCGTATCCGGCATCGCCAGCGGCTCGGTCGCGCTGTCCGAGGTGACAAAGCTCTGCGGCTTGTCCAGCCCCTCTGCCGGTTGCCAGATTTTGCGGATCCAGTGAAAGCAGCAGGGCGCGGCGGATTTGTTTTGCAGTGACCAGCCAGCTCCCGGCGCGATATAGACATAAGAGCCGGGTTCCAGCTGGTGTGTCTGGCCCTCCAATATCAGCTCAGCTGTCCCGCCCACCACAAACAGCACCGCTTCGCCAGCAGCCTCCTCTTCCGGGGTGCTGGACCCGCCCTGTGGCCCAACCTCCATCAGATAATGGGAAAAAGTCTCGGCAAAACCGGTCATCGGCCGGGCCAGAACCCACAGCCGGGTGGCCTGCCAGCCTGGCAGATAGCTGGCGGTAATATCCTGCTGGGCATCCTTGCCGATCACCGCATAGGCTTCGGTAAAGCGTGATTTTCCGGTCACCAGCCTGTCCTGCGGCGGCAGACCGCCAGCCGGTCTGTAATAGGGTGATTTTTTCTCAGCTGCCAAGTCCCGGCTCTCCTCTGGCTGGCCCTTTTGCCTGTGTGATGGCTGGCGTGATGGCCTGCGTGATGGTTGGCCTGTGCCGGCTGATCACGGCTCCACCCTACAATAAATCAAAAAGGCGCAAGCGGGCAATTTTTTCCACTTCCCGGCAGGCGGCGGTCAATTCAGCCGCCTGATCATTTTCCATGCGGCGGGTAAAGGCGGCCAGAATATCGGCCTTGTTCAGCCCACGCACCGCGATAATGAAAGGGTGCCCGAATTTGGCCTTGTAGCTGTCATTGAGCTGGGTGAAGTGGCTGCGTTCCTCATCGGTCAGCATATCCAGCCCGGCACTGGCCTGTTCCGAGGCGGATTCAGCCGTCAGCCGACCGGCAGCGGCCAGCTTGCCAGCCAGATCGGGATGCGCCTGCAAAACGCCCAGCTTTTGGTCATCGGGTGCCTCGCGGAAAATACAGCACAGCGCGGAATGCAGACCATCCGGCGTATCATGGGCCGGGCCCAGCTCGCGCTCAAACGCCGTCTCGGCAATCCAGGCGGAATGTTCAAACACCCCGCCAAAGGCTGCGACAAAATCTGGTTTGCTCATCTGGCTGGGGCACAGCTGCGGGCGGGGCGGCGGATAATGTTCAGCCCAATGGCGGGCAATATCCACCCGCCGGGCCAGCCAAACCCGGTCATGGCCCTGAACATAATCAACAAAGCGGCGCAGGGCAGCCGTGCGGCCAGGCCGCCCGGCCAGACGGCAATGCAGGCCGATATTCATCATCTTTGGCGCCCCCGCCAGCCCCTCTTGATAGAGCGTGTCGAAACTGTCCTTGAGATAGGCATAGAACTGGTCACCGGAATTAAAGCCCTGCGGCGTGGCAAAACGCATATCATTGGCATCCAGCGTATAGGGCAGGATCAGCTGCGGCCCGCTGGCCGTCTGCACCCAATAGGGCACATCATCAGCATAGGAATCGGACTGGTAGAGGCAGCTGGCCTGCTCGGCGACCAGCTCTATCGTATTGACCGAACAGCGCCCGGTATACCAGCCTGCCGGCGGCTGGCCGGTCAAAGCCTCATGCAGCTGCAGGGCGGCGCGTATCTGGGCGCGCTCCTCCTCCGGCTCCATATCCTTATGTTCAATCCATTTATAGCCGTGGCAGGCGATTTCCCAGCCCGCCTCCTGCATCGCGGCCAGCTGCGCCGGGCTGCGCGCGAGGGCGGTGGAGACGCCAAAGACAGTGACCGGAAGCTGACATTCTGTAAAGAGCCGGTGAAGCCGCCAGAAGCCGGAACGCGCGCCATATTCATACAAGGATTCCATATTCCAATGGCGCTGATCCGGCCAGGGCTGGGCCCCGACAATTTCCGACAAAAAGGCTTCGGAGGCCGGATCGCCATGCAGCAGGCAATTCTCGCCCCCCTCTTCATAATTGAGGACAAATTGCACCGCAATGGCGGCCTTGTCAGGCCAGCAATCCGGCTGCGTTTGCGGCCCGTAGCCGTGCATATCACGCGGATAACGCTGCATGGCGG